>NZ_DBFWLQ010000024.1:0-737851 GCF_048465375.1 Emergencia sp.
AGAACCTAGAAAACTTCATAGTGTAGAAATTAAGTCAAAGAGAATCTTGATTCTCAAAACTAACAAGAAACAATCAGATGCAAATTGGTAGACAATATGTACATGGATGTTTCCGACAATTTCTTAAAAACAACAATAATTTCGAAAGAAATAAATTGCGAACGCAAAAGCGTTTGATCCTAACGGATCTCTTAAGAAGATATCAAGGCGAGAGCCTTCATATACCATTTGATTAAGAGTTTGATCCTGGCTCAGGATGAACGCTGGCGGCGTGCCTAACACATGCAAGTCGAGCGAGAAGCCATTGACTGCTACTTCGGTAAAAGGATATGGTGGAAAGCGGCGGACGGGTGAGTAACGCGTAGGCAACCTGCCCCGTACAGAGGGATAGCCATTGGAAACGATGATTAAGACCTCATAACGCCTCCCCCCCACATGAGGGGGAGGCCAAAGATTCATCGGTACGGGATGGGCCTGCGTCTGATTAGCTGGTTGGCGGGGTAACGGCCCACCAAGGCGACGATCAGTAGCCGACCTGAGAGGGTGATCGGCCACATTGGAACTGAGACACGGTCCAAACTCCTACGGGAGGCAGCAGTGGGGAATATTGCACAATGGGCGGAAGCCTGATGCAGCAACGCCGCGTGAGGGATGAAGGCCTTCGGGTCGTAAACCTCTGTCCTTGGGGAAGAAACAAATGACGGTACCCATGGAGGAAGCCCCGGCTAACTACGTGCCAGCAGCCGCGGTAATACGTAGGGGGCGAGCGTTATCCGGAATTATTGGGCGTAAAGAGTGCGTAGGTGGTTACCTAAGCGCAGGGTCTAAGGCAATGGCTCAACCATTGTTCGCCCTGCGAACTGGGCTACTTGAGTGCAGGAGAGGAAAGCGGAATTCCTAGTGTAGCGGTGAAATGCGTAGATATTAGGAGGAACACCAGTGGCGAAGGCGGCTTTCTGGACTGTTACTGACACTGAGGCACGAAAGCGTGGGGAGCAAACAGGATTAGATACCCTGGTAGTCCACGCCGTAAACGATGAGCACTAGGTGTCGGGGCCGCAAGGCTTCGGTGCCGCAGTTAACGCATTAAGTGCTCCGCCTGGGGAGTACGCACGCAAGTGTGAAACTCAAAGGAATTGACGGGGACCCGCACAAGCAGCGGAGCATGTGGTTTAATTCGAAGCAACGCGAAGAACCTTACCAGGACTTGACATCCCCCTGACAGATCCTTAACCGGATCCTTCTTCGGACAGGGGAGACAGGTGGTGCATGGTTGTCGTCAGCTCGTGTCGTGAGATGTTGGGTTAAGTCCCGCAACGAGCGCAACCCTTGCCATTAGTTGCCATCATTGAGTTGGGCACTCTAATGGGACTGCCGGGGACAACTCGGAGGAAGGTGGGGATGACGTCAAATCATCATGCCCCTTATGTTCTGGGCTACACACGTGCTACAATGGCCGGTACAGCAGGAAGCGATCCCGCGAGGGGGAGCAAATCCCAAAAACCGGTCCCAGTTCGGACTGCAGGCTGCAACCCGCCTGCACGAAGCCGGAGTTGCTAGTAATCGTGGATCAGAATGCCACGGTGAATGCGTTCCCGGGTCTTGTACACACCGCCCGTCACACCATGGAAGTTGGGGGTGCCCGAAGCCGGCAGGGAGATATGCTGTCTAAGGCAAAACCAATGACTGGGGTGAAGTCGTAACAAGGTAGCCGTATCGGAAGGTGCGGCTGGATCACCTCCTTTCTAAGGAGACGAAGGTTTCTGCACTATGAGTTTTATAACCGAAAGGTTTCATCAAAACCTTCCTTTCGACAGAATCGGGGGTTTTGATATATGGGGAATTAGCTCAGCTGGGAGAGCACCTGCCTTGCACGCAGGGGGTCAAGGGTTCGAGCCCCTTATTCTCCACCACGAGCCTTCAGGGGTTCGTAGAAGTACCTTGAAAACTGAATAACGTGTAACAAACAAACACAGAAATAACGAAATCGAGAAAATACAAACTAAGCAAGGTCTTAAGAGGCAATGCGGAGGGTATGATCTATGATTTCAACCGAGAAACCAGAAAAAAGCAATTTACTGAAGTTTTTTAATAGAGGTAGATTCTCAAAAGACCGGTTTAAACGCTAAACCGGCAGTTCACTTGGTCAAGTGAAGAAGAGCATAAGGCGGATGCCTTGGCACTGGGAGCCGAAGAAGGACGTGACAAGCTGCGAAAAGCTGCGGTGAGGAGCAAATATCCGTCAACCCGCAGATGTCCGAATGGGGGAACCCGCCCAAGGTAATGCTTGGGCATTGCACGGTGAATACATAGCCGTGTGGAAGGCAACCCGGGGAACTGAAACATCTAAGTACCCGGAGGAAGAGAAAGAAACATCGATTCCCTGAGTAGCGGCGAGCGAAAGGGGAAGAGGCCAAACCATGGACTCGTCCATGGGGTTGAGGACGCCCATCACGCATGGCGTCGGTAGCCGAACATGCCTGGAAAGGCAGACCGCAGGGGGTAAAAGTCCCGTAGGCGGAACCGACAAGATGCAGGGCGGATCCAGAGTAGGACCGGACACGTGTAACCCGGTCTGAAGCAGGGGGGCCCACCCCCCAAGCCTAAATACTACCCAGTGACCGATAGAGAACAGTACCGTGAGGGAAAGGTGAAAAGAACCCCGGGAGGGGAGTGAAATAGAACCTGAAACCTTATGCTTACAAGCAGAGGGAGCGCAAGTGACCTCGTACTTTTTGTAGAACGGGCCAACGAGTTATGGTATGCAGCGAGGTTAAGTTGCTGGAGCAACGGAGCCGCAGGGAAACCGAGTCTGAAGAGGGCGGCTGAGTTGCATGCTGTAGACCCGAAACCGGGTGACCTATCCATGAGCAGGTTGAAGTAACTGTAATAGGTTATGGAGGACCGAACCCATATCTGTTGAAAAAGGTTGGGATGACTTGTGGATAGCGGTGAAATTCCAATCGAACCCGGAGATAGCTGGTTCTCCTCGAAATAGCTTTAGGGCTAGCCTCGCAGCAAGATATCCGGAGGTAGAGCACTGAATGTTCTAGGGGCCTTCACCGGTTACCGAAAACTATCAAACTCCGAATGCCGGAATATCATATGCGGGAGTCAGACTATGGGAGATAAGTTTCATAGTCGAAAGGGAAACAGCCCAGACCAACAGCTAAGGTCCCAAAATGTAAGTTAAGTGGAAAAGGATGTGGAGCTGCACAAACAGCTAGGATGTTGGCTTAGAAGCAGCCATTCATTCAAAGAGTGCGTAATAGCTCACTAGTCGAGTGGCTCTGCGCCGAAGATAAACGGGGCTGAAACTTACTACCGAAGCTTTGGATACATTTATGTATGGTAGAGGAGCATCGTATGCGGGCTGAAGCTCGTCCGGAAGGACGGGTGGACTGCATAGGAGAGAGAATGTTGGCATGAGTAGCGTAAGGCAGGTGGGAATCCTGCCCGCCGAAAATCTAAGGTTTCCTGAGGAAGGTTCGTCCACTCAGGGTTAGTCGGGGCCTAAGCCGAGGGCGAAAGCCGTAGGCGATGGACAACGGGTCGATATTCCCGTACCACCGAGGGCCGTCCGAGCGAAGCGGGGACACAGAAGGATAGACTGAGCACGCCGTTGGTAGAGCGTGTCCAAGCGTCGAGGGAGTCAGGACAGGCAAATCCGTTCTGGCAATCCTGAGGCGTGACGGGGTGGCAATTGAGCCGGAAGCAGTCGATTTCACGCTGTCAAGAAAAGCCGCTAGCGAGGCCGGAGGTGCCCGTACCGCAAACCGACACAGGTAGATGAGGAGAGAATCCTAAGGCGAGCGAGAGAACTATTGTTAAGGAACTCGGCAAAATGACCCCGTAACTTCGGGAGAAGGGGTGCCTGCTTCGGCAGGCCGCAGTGAAAAGGCCCAGGCAACTGTTTACCAAAAACACAGGTCTCTGCAAAAGCGAAAGCTGACGTATAGGGGCTGACGCCTGCCCGGTGCTGGAAGGTTAAGGGGAAGTGTCATCTTCGGAGAAGCACAGAACTTAAGCCCCAGTAAACGGCGGCCGTAACTATAACGGTCCTAAGGTAGCGAAATTCCTTGTCGGGTAAGTTCCGACCCGCACGAAAGGCGTAATGATCTGGGCACTGTCTCAACAATAGACTCGGTGAAATTGTAGTACCGGTAAAGATGCCGGTTACCCGCAGCAGGACGGAAAGACCCCGTGGAGCTTTACTGCAGCTTGATATTGAGCTTCGGCGTTGCATGTACAGGATAGGTGGGAGACTGAGAGGCGAGTACGCCAGTATTCGCGGAGTCACCGTTGGGATACCACCCTTGTAACGTTGAGGTTCTAACCACGTGCCGTGAACCGGCACTGGGACAGTGTCAGGCGGGCAGTTTGACTGGGGCGGTCGCCTCCCAAAGAGTAACGGAGGCGCCCAAAGGTTCCCTCAGCGCGGTCGGAAATCGCGCGCAGAGTGCAAAGGCAGAAGGGAGCTTGACTGCGAGACATACAGGTCGGGCAGGGACGAAAGTCGGGCTTAGTGATCCGGTGGTTCCGAGTGGAAGGGCCATCGCTCAACGGATAAAAGCTACCCCGGGGATAACAGGCTGATACCCCCCAAGAGTTCACATCGACGGGGGTGTTTGGCACCTCGATGTCGGCTCGTCTCATCCTGGGGCTGGAGTAGGTCCCAAGGGTTGGGCTGTTCGCCCATTAAAGAGGTACGCGAGCTGGGTTCAGAACGTCGTGAGACAGTTCGGTCCCTATCCGCTGTGGGCGTTGGAAATCTGAGTGGAGCTGTCCTTAGTACGAGAGGACCGGGATGGACATACCTCTGGTGCACCAGTTGTCCTGCCAAGGGCACGGCTGGGTAGCTAAGTATGGACGGGATAAGCGCTGAAAGCATCTAAGTGCGAAGCCCCCCACAAGAAGAGATTTCCTCCTTTAAGGTAAGACCCGTGGGAGACTACCACGTCGATAGGCCGGAGGTGGAAGCATGGCGACATGCGGAGCTGACCGGTACTAATAGGTCGAGCACTTGACCAGTGGTTTCAAGGAAGGTTTGCAAGTTAGGCGTTATTCAGGCCTGGGGGTACCCAGACAACAGAAGAAAATGAAGAAATCCGGTGACTACAGCGGGGAGGGCACACCTGTTCCCATCTCGAACACAGCAGTTAAGCTCCCCAGCGCTGATGATACTTGGCGGGCAGCCGCCTGGGAAAGCAGGTCGTTGCCGGTTTCTGTGGCTCCATGGTCAAGCGGTCAAGACACCGCCCTTTCACGGCGGTAACCCGAGTTCGATTCTCGGTGGAGTCACCATTTTTTTTTATGTTTATGCGCGATTGGCGGAATTGGCAGACGCACTAGATTTAGGTTCTAGCGGGCGACCGTAGGGGTTCAAGTCCCTTATCGCGCACCAAAAAATCCCTACACCTTCTGGTGTAAGGGATTTTTTTATGTAATCGTAGGGACTTGAACCCTGAGAGCGCGACCGTGATCGGTATGATTTAATTGTTGACAGGGGAAAAAGTATGTGGTAATATATTACTGTAAATAAGTGTAATTAAGTGTTTTGCAGGCAGCGCAAAGCTGGCAAACAGCAAGACGATTCAAGGCGTATCGGAAGATACGCCTTTTTATATACACAAATTTCATATATATTACTCAAGACGACTACAGCGACTGTAGTCTTTTTTGTTTGGCGAAAGGAGAACTAGAAGATGAACAAACAAATGACAGATTTCTTCAAAAAAATCTGGTTGATATTACTGATTACGACCTTACTGCTCACAATGATGCCACTGACATTATTGACTGGCAACGGTATCGCTTATGGTGCGACGGTTGGAACTTTCCGTTATGGAAGTGCGATTAGAGATGCCGCAGGCAAAACATATAATTGGAAAAAAAGCCAGATGGCACCAGCCTATTGGTGGGATGCAAGGGGGAACAGAATTGCTGATCAAGCAGCAACTTATGAAAGTTCCACAGCAGGGATTGAAAAATACACGATCAAAACAGGCAGTAAGACGATGATTGGATATTGTATTGCTCATGGAATTCGTGTAGATACGACTACTAATCTATCAGGAAAACAAGGTCTGTCTGGCTGGACACATACTGGTGCATATCCGCAGTCCTCAAAACGAGGTATTGAATATGCCTTGATTTATGGCTATCAGCCAGGCAGACATATCAGCGATCTAAATGATAATGGCTTTTCGAAAAGCAGTTACTGGCATAAGACCGCCGGCAGCTATACTCTGGATGACTGGTATATTGCTACCCAGGTACTTATATGGGAATATCAGCAGCTGATTCGAACAGATTCCATCAAAGGCGGACATGGAAGAGAGGCAAATGGTTTAGTTGCAGCTAATCATTATTATAACATTATCAGTGGCAGGGCAGCATCAGATATCTACAACTATATGACAGCTTGTATTAAAAAGCATTGGAAAATTGCCAGCTTTGCAAAAGAAAATAAAGAGGCAGCGGCAACTTCTAAGGGGTGGCTGATGAAAAAAGATTCTGCCACAGGATATTACACCTGTACTCTGAAAGAAGGCAATAAAATTGACGTGAATATCAAAGCCAGCGGTACTTCCGCTAAGAATTGGGAAGTAAAGAAAAATGGAAATGCATATACCTTTATATATAAAGGTAAAAAACTAGATAAAGACGGTTTGGTTTTCAAGTTCGATAAAATGATTCCAATTCAGGAAAGCTTTAACGGCAGCAAAATGTTAATTTGGTCTTGGTCATCAAGTGGAAGCTTGCGGCAAGCTATTGCCACAGGCGTTCCAGATAATCCGATTTCCATGTATATTAAGTTCCGTTCAGGCGGAGAAGAGGAGGAAATCCCAAAAGAGGGAGAGCCTGAACCGGACTATTGGCCAACTTTTGAATTTCCTGTACATAAGGACGATAAAAATCCGGGCTGGGACGGCGACCACTGCACACCCATGGGCGATGCGACCTTGGCTTCCACCTTTGTCCTTTACAGAAACGGCGAGGAAGTAGACCGAGTGACACTGGACGAGTACGGTTCTACGGAAGTCATGACCGACCAGCCATGGACTAACACAGAGGACCTGACCAAGACCGCCTCCGGCACATATACCCATACGGAAACCGATGCAGACGGAAAAATGTCCACCCACTGCACTGTAACGCCTACAAGCCTGGAATGGCGCAACACGGAGAAGGTGGAATACAAGATAAAAGAGATACCGGCATATGCCAGGTTTACAGAGGAAGAAAGCGGGATAGGAACCGGCAGCAGAAAATATGAGGTAAGCTTCTATGCCATCACTAACGATTCCCGTACCTGCGTGACCCAGGAACCGGCATGGTCAAATATTGAATACGCTGTAAATTACAAGACTACAGAAGGAACCAATGCCGGAGATGAGACGGCCCTGGGAACCGGTGATTACCTCGAGGACCAGCTTTCCATGAACCAGGAAACCTGGATCAATGACAACTGGCGGGGAAAGCTTTTGATCAAGAAGCAGAAGGAGTCGGAGAATGTATTTAACGAGGAGGGCAGTTCTGGCAGCTTGAATCTTTCAACAAAGTCGCACTGGAAGATGTACCTGAATTCCGGCGGTTATGAAGACCATCCTTATGTCAGATTTATCGAAGACGGACATACTGAAGACGGGGCAAAAAAGTACAGGGTAGTACGTGATAACTCTGGCTATGACAATGCCGTGACCGATATGACCGTGTCCGACACAGGTTCTCTTTTCATCGTCGATATCCCGTACGGCGCATATACTGTCGAAGAGGTAAAAGCAGATGACGAGAGTTTCGTACTGGAAAGTTTTCAGGTGAACATAGAACAGGATATGAAACAACATAGCAAAAGCATCACCAATAAAAAGAAAGAAAACGTGATCAAGGTGGTCAAGACTGATGCGGAGACGGGAAAGCCGGTCAACATGAAGGGCACCAAATTCTACATCCGCTACATGGGAAACCACCTCCTTGCAGATCCGACAAAATCCGACAACTACGGCAGGCTGCTGCCAAACGCTGCCAATATCAACTCCACATCAAAAGACTACACCTTCACTTGCAATTCCTATGGCGAGATCGTGCTGCCCTATGACCTGGAGTTCGGCACCTACCGACTGGAGGAGTTCCTCCTGCCTGACGGCTATTTCGTCGGGAAATATGACGGAGACGGTCAAGGGCATGATGCAGACTACGGGGAGTCCGGCGAATACGGTAAGGACGATGACGGCAAGGCAAAGCCCGACATGTCCTGGGAGACGGTAAAGGACGGCGACCCGTCCAATGACCTGGTCGCCGTCTATGACAAGAAGGGCAACAAGGTGGAATATAAGGCAGGGGACATCTTCAACTTCTACACCTTCAAAGTGGAGAAGCAGGACGGTCACATGGACGGCGAAGAATACATCAAATATTACAAGGCTGTGGCCATGAAGAACAACCCGGTCAAGGGGAAGATTGAAATTGAGAAAGAGGGCGAAGTCCTGGCAGGGTTTGAAAAGACCGAGAAGGATGGCTTCACCGTCTGGACGCCGAAATACGTCTGGGGTAAATTGAAGGATGCAGTATTTGGTATCTATGCCGCTATCGACCAGTGGCTCGCAGACGGCAACGACGGTTCCCAGATTTATGATGGGGAAAGCGGCAAGGAAATCAAAATACCGACGGACAAAAAGACCCACTCCGGCGTGAACGGGGAGGGGAAAATCTTCGAGGAAGGCACCTTTGACCATGAAAGCGGCGCAAAGTTATACTATCAGCTGGGACGCGAAGCGTCCATCGATAACCGTTACACTCGCATCTACACCACGCCGGAGCAGAAGCCGACCACGTATAAGACTAGCATCGAGCGGACGGAAGACGGCTTCAAGTACCGCTACGATATCGAAGCTGACATGACTTATAACGCGGGAGGCCTTAACTATACCAAAATGAGGATTACCAAGGTAACCAGCGTATTGGCAGGCTATGCAGCTGACATCCCCACCACGGAGGCGACCTCCGTCGTGGGCGGCACCATGTACAACCCTGCCATCAACGTGGGGGATACAGGTGGCAACGTCTTCGACGTCAACAAGCAGGTTTACACCTATGAGGCCGACGGAATCAAGGTTTATGACACCGACGGAAGTCTGACTGCAGACCTTGCGGACATCGGCACGAAAAGGTATACTGTCAAAGATTACAAGTTCTATCAGCTCACTGCAGCCGATATCGTGGCAGAAGAGCGTATTACCGAGCCGGGCATCGACCTTGACGGGGACGGCAAATACGACAAAGACGGCGAAAAAGCGCCGGTTAAGGAAACCAGAACCAAATTCGAATGGGAAAACGACGTGACCCTGGTGGATTCGGCAAAGGACGGTAAGGCCGTTGCAAAGATGGGTGATGGTGTTTACAAGGTGCTGACTGCCAATTACGACTGGGTAGTTTCAGACCAGGACGGCATGCCGGAAGCGCAATACCAGGTTCCTGACGGATGGATGGAAATCCTCTACATCCCTGACATCGAAGTAGATGAAGGGGAAGTGACTATCAAGAACACTCACCATGCTATCATCATGAAGATGGACGATGAGGGCGCCAGTTATAGGGTGCTGCTGGAAGACGGCACTTGGCAGGACTGCGACGCCAAAGGGAACTTTAAGAAGATGGTAGTGGAGGAATACCAGTCCAGTTACACGCAGCAGGCGGGCAATGAAAACGGCTTCACTTTTGAACTAGACGGCATCACAATCTCCTCACAAGCCCTCGCAGGCGGCACGGCAAAGACTGTGGTCGACAGCCCATACGATGTGACGCCTGTCATTGAAACTGGCATCGGCTATACCCATGAAACCGACGGCAATACTGCTGTCTTCACAGCGAAAGAGCCTTCTGCGCCGCTGTACTTTCTGAGCGAAGAAGGCATTAGGACAGAGATGTACTACTTCGGCAGTTCTACCAGGACGCTGCTGACCATCCCGATGATGGCTGTGGAAGGAAATTACGAGAAAGTGATTCCGTCCATCACATTCACCCGTACCGGTGAAATCGTGGACTGGTTCCGGGAACTGTCACCGGACACTCCGGTATATAACCGTGAATGTGCCTATGGCAACACAGTGAAGGCAGTCAGGCATGAGGGTGATAAAAACAGCGAAGTCTATTACACCGTGGAGATTGTGTCCGACCAGACGACAGGCGAAGGCGACGGACCGTTTGAGATCACCTACCCCGACGGCTATACAGCCAGAGTCTACAAGAATAAATCTTCAGCAGACAACGACGTGGGCGTCCTGGTCATGGACGGCGTGTACAAGACGTCTACCGCAGCCCTTTCTGACCTGGTGGAGACCATCACCACCGGCGATGACGGCAAAGCGGTCAGCAAAGAACTACCCCTTGGGAAATACATCGTCAGGGAACTGTCATCACCGAATGGCTACATAGCAGATACCGAAAAGACGTGGGAAGTGAACCTGCAGTACAAGGACCAGTATACCCCTCTTGTATGGCAGGCTGTTAAAGCGAAGAACGAATACGTCAGAGTAGAGATTGACCTGTCCAAGGTCTTTGAGACAGGCTACAATACGGATGTGTATATTCCAGGCGGCGGAGCAGTCTTCGGTATTTACAATGCAGATCCGATTTGCTATGGCAATGGAACCCTGAAAGCGGAAACCCTGGTAGACACCCTAAAAGTCGGAGACGACGGGAAGGCATTAAGCAGGACTAAATTGCCAGAAGGCGTATATTATCTGAAGGAACTGGCGACCAGGAACGGTTATATCCTGAATGATACACCATACTATTTTGTGGCAGGTGACAGTGTGAAATCTACCCCGCTAGACATCAGCAAGGATGCCGATGGAATGGATGCCGACGGTATGACGGCAAAGGCAGTCATGGACGGCTACGGCCAGGCGACGATTACAATTGAAACATTAAATCAATTCCCTGCAGCATCTATGATTGTCAATGGAAAAACCTACGTATTGGATCAGGATGCTGACGATCCGTATGCTGTAGTTAAACGGTACAAGGACATGTCCAGGACAAGGGTCACGGTGACGGAAGAGAATCCGGCGACCATCACCCTATCAAACGGCAAGGTTCTGACCCTCACCGTGACAGGCAACACCTATGCATACACCTATGACGGAATGGAGGGCACCTATATCCCGACCGTGACAAACACCGGGTATTATGCCTATTACACCCTGCCGGAGAAGCAGGAGAATTTGAAAAAACCGGTTGACAGGACGCTGGTCCTTTCCGCGGCGGAAGGGGCGTCTGCAATTACGGCTGCAACCGTTCACGAGAAAAAGATGAAGCAGAATCCGGAACATCCTGATGACCCGGCAGATCTGGTTGAGGTGATCGATCAGGACGGTAATCCTGTCTTTGACCACTATGTGAAGGTGTCTGTGACGACGGGTACCCTGGTCAGCGCAATGCTGGATCAGGATGGCATCGACATCGATGCCCTGGACAATTTGATCAGGCTTGAGAAAGGAAAAAAGCTGATTCTGAAGACGGACGATAAAGCGACTTACATCGTCACCATGGATAAAGAAGGGAACCTGAAAGTCAGCGTAAACAATACCCTTGCCGCAGCACTGACTGATGACAACGAACCGAAGCTGACCGTAGACGGCGCAGCGACGAAGGCGGGGTTCCATCTTGTAAAGAGCATCACCACTGCCCGACAGGACAGTTCGACGAAGACTGTGCAGGTGAAAATTAACACGATAGACGACATCAATGCGGGTACTGTCAAGAACGAGGCAGACGAAGTGCCTGATGTGCCGGACATACCGAATGTGCCAACACCGGGACAGCCGTCAATCAGCACGACAGCAAAGGACAGCGAGACATCAGATCATATCGCAAAAGCGGACAGGAGAGTGACGATTGTGGACACCGTGGCATACCACAGTTTAACCACAGGCAGAGAGTACACTATGAAGGGAATTTTGATGGACAAGAATGCGGGCAGACCGTTACTTGTAAATGGAAAAGAAATCACGGCAGAAAAGACCTTCACGCCGCAGACTGGAGACGGGGAGATCAATATGGAATTCACTTTTGACGGTTCAAGACTGGCAGGAAAGACGATTGTCGTATATGAAAGTCTGTGTCAGGACGAAAAGGAAATTGCGAAACATGCGGATATCGAGGATAAAGAGCAGGCTGTATTTTTTCCGTCAATCAAAACAGAAGCAAAAGACTTAGATACTAAAGACCATGTTACCAGAGCGGAAAAAGACCGCAATATTTCTGATATCGTTAGATACAGCAACTTAATATCTGGTAAGACATATGTAGCGACTGGCATTCTGATGAATCAGGAAACCGGTAAACCAATTAAAGTAAATGGGAAAGAAATCATAGAAACGAAGACTTTTGTTGCAGACGAGAGCGACGGATTTGTCGAAATTGTATTCCAATTCGATGCGTCTCTTCTAGCAGGAACAACCACGGTTGTTTTTGAAAGCTTGAGCTATGACAGCGTAGAAGTTGCAACGCATAAAGATATCGGGGATAGAAAGCAGACCGTATATGTTCCAAAGGTAAAAACCAGTGCATCCCATACCACAACTGGCATGATTACGGACGTCGTCAAATATACAAATCTGCTGCCAGAGAGAAACTATACAGTAACAGGGGTTTTAATAGATCGAGCTACAGGAAAACCAATTATTTCTGATGGGAAGGTTGTCACTGCAGAAAGGAAGTTTATACCAAAGAGTGCAGGCGGATACGTAGAACTTACATTTCACTTTAAAGAAAAAGAACTCGCCGGAAAGACGGTCGTCGCATTTGAAACACTAAAGTTAAATGACAGTATTGTAGGTGTGCATAGGGATATCCACGATAAGGAGCAGACCGTAATTCTAAAGGAGACAAAAGGAAAAGCAAATAGAGTGAAATCTGATGTTCCGCAAACGGGAGATAAAGCAAATCTGCTAGTTTTTGTAAATCTATTATTAGCACTTCTGCTCTTATCCTTTTTGATGGCTAAGAAAAAAATTTTATGAAATATGTGATGCTTCTTTCTGAATATTTGTACGCATTTTACAGATATTAAATAGAGAAAGTAGAAGCGAAAGTATTCGCTTCTAAAGATAAAAATAGAAGGGAGCAAATTATGTTTAAACACGAAAAACAATTATTTCATCCGGTAGCTGTTGAAAGAGCAAATCCACAATATGCGGCACTGCTGCAGGAACAACTTGGAGGAGGAAATGGTGAGCTGAAAGCGGCAATGCAGTATATGTCACAGAGTTTTAGAATCAAAGATCCGGAAATCAAGGATTTGTTTATGGACATTGCGGCAGAAGAACTGAGTCATATGGAAATGGTGGCACAGACAATTAACTTACTCAATGGTCACGACGTCGATGCGGCTGCTGTAGATGCAGGGGAAATCCAGTCTCATGTTATTCTCGGTCTTAATCCAGGGCTGATCAACGCGTCAGGTTATTCCTGGACTGCTGATTATGTAACAGTGACGGGCGATTTATGCGCAGATCTGTTGTCTAATATTGCATCTGAACAGAGAGCGAAAGTGGTATATGAATATCTGTACAGACAGATTGATGACAAGAAAGTGAAAGAGACAATCGATTTTCTTCTCAATCGTGAAGAGGCTCATAACGCCATGTTCAGAGAAGCCTTTAACAAGGTCCAGGATACGGGTTCAAACCGTGATTTTGGGACAACAAAGGCAGCAAAGATGTATTTCAATATGTCCACACCTTCACCAGCAGGAACAGATTTTCCTAATGTAGATGTAAAACCGCCTTCATTTAATATGTAAAGAAAAACAGAGACAAAGGAAAGGCCGGTTCAAAGACCGGCCTCTTTGTTAATTGGAGGGATATTTCGCCTCGTTTAGATAGTTTATCAATTCCTGGCAGAAATATGGCGATTTTATCTTCGGGTCAAGTTCACCGACAAATTTTGCGCATTCAGCTCTGGTAATAGAAGCTTTATGGGTTCTGATGGTATTTGGAAATTTTTCCTCATACGTCCAGTTGACTTTTTCTAGGTTGTCAATGGAGAACATCAACAGGCTGGCATAAGACTCCATCCGCTTGTCGAAGGCGTGAGAGTCAGTGACGACAGATTTGAACTTGAGGGTCCAGGAGTAAGGTGATTTATCTGTCTGCAGTTCGTTTTCGTAAGAACCGAGAGAGTCTTCGATGTTCAGAAGTTGGGCAATCCGCTCGTTGGCAGGCATGTCACCGACATAGGGGTTCCGCGCTTCGATTAGATTGCGAGCCAGAGGCGATACAAGTATACCGTGATAATTGATGGTGGCATCGTCAACCTTTAATTCTTGCTTTATAGAATCGATCGGAATATCGAATTGAAAGTCTTTTTCCTTGTGCCAAGGCGAAGGCGGACATCCATAGATGACTACTTTTTGGGTGCCATCTTTTTGTGAAACTATCTTGTAGCGGCAATAGACACTTTTTGTACCATCAAAACTGCCCTCAATAACGGCAGCGCTATTTTGCCGATCCAGTTCGAAGTTCGTGATGGTATAACTGTCTGTCTCATAGCCGAAGATATATACTTTGACAAAAATGGCAATTAAGATGATTAAAACAGCGCTGATAAATCCGATAAATAGTTTTTTCCGATTGCTTTTTTTTACCTTTTTTAAATAGTCGATTTCTTTTTGCTCTTCGATTTTCATCTCTTCTTCTTCGGATGCGATAGACTGATTCATCATCTCATACTTTTTTTGACAGACCGCGCAAACCAGAAAATGCTCCTGCATGTAACTGTTAGTGACGTCTGAAGTCAGACCGTCTACATATAGCGGTATTAAGTCCTGGATTAGTTCACAAGGTATTTTGTATTCACTCATGGTTGACCTCCTCAACGATTTTTTCTTTTCCTCGGTAGTAGGTTACTCTTGCCCAGTTTTCACTTTTTCCCAATATCTCACCAATCTGACCAAATGTCAAGTTGCTGCTGAGCCTGAGATACATGACTTCACGCATGGGATCATTGAGCCGATGCACCGCTTTGAGAACCTCCAAATCATCCCATTTTGGTGTAGAGCCATCCTCCATAATCGGAGGCGGGACATCTTCAGCATTGAGGATGGTGTTCTCCTTTGCCTGTTTACGCAGATGTTCCCGCCAGAGATTTTTTGCAATTGCGCAGAGCCATGTAGAGATACTGGAATTCCCTTGAAATTTGTCAATACCTCTCACTGCCTGAAAAAATGTTTCTTGGGTCAGTTCTTCAGCCAAATCAGGGTCATGGGTTCTGGACAGGAGAAAACCATATACTGTTTTGGCATGTTCTAAATAAATTTGTTCCATGGCATCCATATATGTTTCCTCCTAGAATACTAATATCAATCTATCAATTAGTGATACTCTGCAGCAATTCGTTACAGATTATTTTCATTTTTAAAAGTGGTAAGTATTGTAGGCGCCATAAAGCTTTTCTCCGCAGGAGCGTTTGTAGGCTCTGATGCGAATGGCTTTACAAACCGCGTTCTTGGGAATCGTAATCTTTGTTGCAGCAGTTTTAGCAGAGCTGACAGTCTTTTTTGCAATGATTTTTGAAAATTTTGTGTCAGAGGCTATTTCAATTTCACAGCCTGAACTCTTTGCATCGGGTTTCCATTTCAACTCTACGGTCTTTGTATCTTTTTTGCGAGCAGATAAAATGGATATGCCAATCGGTTTGATTCTCGCCGATACTTTTATCTCTTTTGCCAGATACCGCTCCGTTTCTGGAATGGTGATGGTGATTGTTGCAACGCCTTCACCCTTTATTTTGCAAAGACCGGAGGCTTTATCTACGGATAAGATTTTCGAATTTGAGGATTTATACGACGCGTTGATATCTTTTGGACAATCGGACCAGAAGATAAAAGAAGGGTCGCCGTACATTTTGTTCATATCCTTTGGAAATGTCAGTTTACGCAGAGTTTTTTCTTTAAAACGAGGATAGAGATTGGCCGTCTTTGGAGGAACACTGTAAAGCTTTGTCTGAAACATTACTTTATAGCGGCTGACACCGTAAAGATTGCGCAGATACTTTTTCATCTCGTCTTGATATCTCTTCTCAGTGTAATTCTTATAGGCTGTATTGTCAAAGGATAATAGATAGTCGTAAACATAGAAACCATTTGTGGTGATACGGATCACGTCAATATTTACTGGCTTCATGAGCAATTTTGTTCCTGACTTATCGTAGAAGCCGTCAAAGTACCAGCCGTTATCGGCCTTTGGTACGATTCCGCGGTCTACGAGAGTGGAAAACTTGTAAGATACTCCTTTCTTTATTCTGCAGTTTTGGTTATAGGAATCATTTCCATTGCAGAGGAAAAATTCCATATTCTTGCCATAGTTCCAATAGAGCTGGCCGTTGCCAGAAGGGGTGAGCGAAACTGTGTAAGTGAGCAGATCCTTAGGCATGCTTAGCGCCCAGCTTGTAACAGGAATGATGACTGCAAGCAGTAAAGCAATCGTTGTAATAAATAATTTTCTATTCATAATATACCTCCTTATGAAATGGGAAATAATATTATAAATGGAAGTAAATGTTATTGTAATTATACATTGCATTGGGCGGAAAATCAAGGTAAAATATAGAACATGAACAGATTATTAAAATTAGAAGTAAAATTGAATAAGGTGATTGATGAGCAAGAAGGTAAATTCATCGACAGGGACGAGACTTTGGACTGGGAAAGGATTCATATGGCTTCCTCTGCCAGATGTGCATGGATTTTGGCTATGCAGAGAGGAGTAGAACCCGAGCTTGCCGCCTGTGCGGCAGCGGTGCACGATTATGGCCGCATTCTCACAGGGAAACAAAAGAATCACGCAGAAGCTGGTTATGAGCCAGTGAGAGGCTTTCTTCAGGAGGTTGGCGTTTTTAACGAGGAGGAAATTGAAATCATTGCACTTGCAGTGAAAAATCACAGCCTGAAAAAAGAGGTCGGTTCGCCTATTGAAGAAATCGTCAAGGATGCGGATGTCATCGATTGTTATCAGCTGGGGCAGCCTTTTGACAGGCCGGAAAAAGAAGTTCGCTACAACAAATGGAGAGAAGAGAATGGAGTTTAAGAAACCAGACAAAAAAGCAATCAAGAGCTGGAGAATTGGAGAGGCCATCGCCTTGGGGGTTATTTTGCTGATTACGATACCTCTGTCGATTTATCTAGTCGTTTGTGGATGGGAATCCTTTTGGAAATACGTCATTATAGGTGGATTGATTTTGCTGGCTCTTTACCAAATTGTTGCGCTGACTATTTTTCCGCAGATTGAATATAAGCAGTGGGGTTATCTCGTTGAAGAGGATAAAGTGATCATAAGGCATGGTATTTTCTTTGTAAAACAGACAGTAATTCCCATCATCAGGATTCAAAATATTACAATCTCGCAGGGTCCTGTCAACAGAGCGTTAGGGCTATATAAGGTGGAGATGGCACTGGCCAGCGGCAGCTTCGAGATCCAAGGGCTTGACCAGGAAACAGCAGACGGGATCTGCGAGAACTTGAAGAACCGGTTATATGACAGAGTTTCTGAGAAGGGGGTTTTGTAGATGAATTTCGGACCCAAACGCGGCCATCTGCTCTTTATCTTTGAAAACTTTATCAAGGACTTCGGGCTTCTTGTCATCGCTGTCCTCATAGGTTTGATGAAAGGGGATATGAGCGTGATTACGCAGAATATTCCTCTACTCATCATCGTTTTGGTGGGACCTGTCGGCAGAGTCGCGCAGTATCTCTTTACGTACTATTCCATCGACGATGAAAAACTCATCGTCAAAAGCGGTTTCCTATCAAAGAAAACGTTGGAGGTTCCCATTTCTACCATTACCACGGTGGACTTTTCTCAAAAAATTCTGCACCAGATCTTTGGCGCCTATCGACTGAATATCGACAACGCCAGCAATATCAGTGAACAAAAGACAAAGATCAGGATGACCTTCTCTAAAGAAGATGCCGTGAAGGTGAGACTCCTATTGCTCAGCGGCAGGAAGGGGTTGGATGGTCTTAATCTGGCGGCAGATGACCAAAAAGGAAGGAAAGAGGAGGGCCAGGCGTACCAGGTGAAAGGGATCGATTTGCTTTTGATGGGAGCAATCAAATCAAAGGGAATCTTCCTTCTGCAGCTAATCGGGCTGCTATCAGCGGGTTCAGCCTATTTTAACGTAACACAGACCGTAGTTGATTCTGGGCTGGGGAGGCTTTTCGCCAGCATGAGTTTGCTGCAGATCATTATGACCATGATTGCCGTAGTTCTTCTTCTAGCGGTCATTTGCGGCAGCGTTGGCTGCCTGATCAGGTATTATGGATTCCATGTTCTTGATAATGGAGAGGCAATCAAAATTGAATACGGCCTTTTAACAAAAAAGCGCTATACAATACAGAAGAAAAAAATCAGTGGTTTTTCTTACGAGCAATCCTTGTTCATGAGATGGATTGGAATGGGGACGCTTCATCTGTTCGCAATCGGATACGGAGGTTCGGGTGATGAAGAATCCAGCGAAGACCCGATTCTGTTTCCTCTGATCAAAACTGCCCCCATGCGACGGGTCATCGGGGAAATTCTGCCAGAGATGAAGAGGGAGTCGGAATACGTGCGGCCGCAGAAAGGAAGCCTCCGCTATTTCTTTTATAACGCAGGTCTGCTCTTTTCCCTGTCATTGCTTTTACTATCTATTTACTATTCACAGACCATCGTCTTCTGCAGAGATGTATGGGTCATCGGTGTTATCCTCGTGCTTCTGAGTATCGCCAGCATCATCATGCAGTACAAAAACGCCGCCATCTACGGCAATGATGAGAATGTATCTCTCTCATTCGGCGGATTTAAGAAGAAAACGGTCTTCGTAAAGACCAGCAATGTGGAGAGCATCAGTGAGCAGGCTGGCTATTTCAAACATAAAAAAGGCATCACTAGTGTCATCGTCAGTTACATCGCACCGCTGTCAGAAGCTAATAAAAAGGTAAAAAATATCTCCATAGAGGCATTTGAGAATATCAGAGAGAAGTTGATTTATTAAAAAACGGGACCAGTTTCGGTCCCGTTTTTGTTCCTTCGTTTTCTTATCTATTGGGAAGTCTCTGTGCGCCGGGGCTGCCAAATTTCTTAGCAGCTAAACTGGTGACGATTGGGCAGAGGATTGCTGTGACAATGACAGCCGTAGCCACGGCTGCTGTAGCAGCTTCCACCTGTCCTGCCAGATTTGGTGCAGCTTCGGCCAGAATTGCCGGTGTAGCGACAGCATTACCGGCAGTGGTGCAAAGAGCCGCTCCGGCATAGCCAGGACGTTTTAATATCAGCTTATCAGCAGAGATGGTAAACAACCCTGTCAGCACTACGACTAAAACACCTAAGAAGATACCAGTTAAGCCGCCAGTTACGATATTTTTCAGATTCAAGCCAGTACCTAGACAGAAGGCCAGGAAGGGCAGAGTAAACATGATGCCGGGCTTTAAGAATTCCCGGATATCTTTGTCGATGTTGCCTAGAAGAATGCCGACAAACAGTGTGCCGACAGAACCGAGGAGCGCCATGTAGTCAAAGCTGGCCAGTCCAGCCAGCCCCATGCCGATCAGTGTCAGGAAAGGTCCATCGTTGATACCCAGTAAAGATTGTGCGCCTAAATCGTTTTCATCTCCAAATTGAGTCATCAATCCTAAATACATACCACCGTTGCTGTTGGTGACAGCAGCAAGGAGCATCAAGGGCGTGATGCCGAGGATGCCTGCCGCACCAAATAATTGAGAAACCAGAAGGGTGGGAAGAAAGCCCGCCAGGAACTTGGCAAGCAAGAGCACAGCGCCTCTTTTCAGAGGTTCGCCGACTTTGGTAATGGTAATCTGCGATCCTACACACATCAAGCTGGCACCGATAAAAGAGGATGCACCAGTTTTAAAAGTAGCCGTGGTCATACCGCCTACATCCAGGATTTCAGGGAACAGAAGATTGATGATTGCACCGAGGAAAAGTGGGATTACCATGAGTCCGCCTGGTATTTTTTGCACTGTTTTTAATATTTTCATTTTAAACTCCTTTCTGATTCTTAAATACGCTAACAGTAGCTGTGCAGCTGATTGATAGCCATGTCTGAAATATCATTTTCTTCAGCTTTGACGAGTGTTCCGTTACAAACGAGCAGAATATATTCCAAAAGTTCTTCACCTAATTCCTCGATCGTTTTATGACCTGAGAAGCTATCACTTGTATCAAAATCTATCATATCGTTGAGATAGGTGAAAGTCTCGTGGTTACCTGTAATTTTGATGACTGGTGCAATGGCGTTGCCGACAGGCGTACCACGGCCAGTGGTAAAGGCGATGACCTGCGCGCCGCCTGCGATTTTGGCAACAGTTGAAGCGACATCGTAAGCGGTACTGTCCATAAATAACAATCCTTTCTGGGTGATTTTTTCGCCATAGCCGATAACGTCAGTGAATGGTTTGCTGCCGCTTTTGTGGATGCAGCCGATAGATTTTTCTTCCAGAGTGGTGATTCCGCCAGCTTTGTTGCCCGGAGAAGGATTTGTATTGCGTATGTCTTCGCCAGCGTCAAGATAAAGCTGTTCACAGCGTTTGACTGTATCGTAGAGTTTCTGACCAATTTCCGGCGTGATTCCGCGTTTTCGCAAAATATTTTCCGCCCCGATAGCTTCTGGCGTTTCACTGAGTACGCTTGTCCCGCCTAGATCGACCAGTCTGTCAGAAGTATTTCCCAAGACGGTGTTGGCAGAGAATCCAGAGGTAGGGTCCGAACCGCCACACTCCATTCCAAGAATCAATTCTCCGATATCAATATCTTCTCGCTGGCATCGATTGGCTTCCAGGCATAGCTTTTCTGCGATTTCTACCCCTTTCTTTACTGTCTTTGCAATGCCGCCTTCCTTTTGGATGCTGATATAATGTATGGGCTTGTCTGTTTTTTCTCTGATGGCTTTCATATACATTTCTTCCTGGATGATTTCGCATCCCAGGCCGACGATCAGCGCGCCGTATACGTTGCCGTTAGCAATCATGCCGGAAAGAATCTCTAAGGTCAGGGCGGTATCCTGGGTATTTTGCGCACAGCCGTTAGGATTGTAGAGATAGGTTGTGCCTTTTGCAGAGGCTGCAATTTTTCTCGCCGCACCGGCAGAGCAAATACAGCCTGGCAATATTACCACGTGATTGCGAACACCCACGCTGCCGTCACTGCGCCTAAATCCTTTAAATTTCATCGTTATTACCTCCTATTGATTATCCATGTTCTGTGTGTGAACATGTTGTCCGGCAAAAATATCCTGTGTCGCATACCCGATGGGCTCTCCATATTTTAGGATATTTTCTCCGGCTTTGATATTCACGATAGCTATTTTATGGTATTGAGGGATATCTTCTATCGCTGTTACTTGTGTTTCTGCGGATTCGAAAAGATATGAAACAGAAACACCTGCCGCAATCTCCTCTGTAACGGTAACTACCGTGTCTGCTTTGTCGAGCAAAATTCCGTTCATTTGTCATAACCTCCATTCTCAGCGTATGATTCACAGTCAAATGATACGCGGTTAATAATATCATCATTGGTGTCAGAAATAAATTGAAGATGAAGAGGGTGATTGAGATAGTCACACAATCCGTCTTTGCTTTTCAGTTTGACTGTAATCATGACATCCATATTGGAATCTCTATCGATACAATTCTCATGAAAGGAAATACTCTCCACCTCTGGCAATTGGGATTTCATTTTCAGATAGGTGTTATTGTAACAATGAAGAACTCTTTCGATAGAAATACCGGGCTTAAATTTGAATAGTACATAATGTGTCAAGCTTTCACCTCCTTTGGCTTTTGTAAACTATGTAAATGCAAAGAACATGCCAAAACGGTACAGACGGAAACAGGGATATTAGCAGTGTTTCTTTACTGTTGAAAACAATATTTGTTCCATATATGGAATGAATATTGCAAATTTGAAATTTTTGCTGTATGATTAGGTAAAAAGGAGGCTGAGATGAACCAGGAACTTTACCATAAATTTTTAGTCATCGTACCAGAAGAGCGGCATATCATCAAAGACTGCCCAGAAATTACGCGCTATATCCACAGCTTTATCGTATCAAAACCCTGCGAAACCTTGATTGAAGAAATCGAGGAGATTATTTCAAAGAAGACAATATTCGGCATTCTCACCAGAGGCAGTCTGGCGCAATATTTATATCGTCACGACGTCAAGGTTCCCATCTTTCAGCTGGAATATGATTTGACCAATATCTTGGATTTGCTGGCTGCCTGCGGTAAACGGGGATATAAGCGAATTGGCATGGTGGAAATCGGCTACAATGCGGGAAACGAAAGTGAAACTGCAAAATTAAAATCGGAAATGACGTTGGGTGATTTTTACTGCGTTTATTATAAGCTATTTAGTAACAAAAATTTGCAGGATACGATTTTAGAGCTGAAAGAAAAGCAGGTGGACTGCATCCTCGGCGATGTGGAGCCCATTGATATTGCAGAGGAGTATGGCATACCGAATATGGTTTTTCAAATCGATAATAACTGCTACAGAAATACCATCGTGAAAGCTCTATTTGCCACGACGTCTTCTATAATGGAAAAATCAAAGAATAAATTCATAGAAGATATTACCAATCTGGTGACAGAAGCGATTATCATCGTGGAAGAAGGGGGCAGAATTCGCGACTATAATCAGAATGCGGGTAAGATGTTCTTCAGTGAGAAAAGCTGGGGCAATCTTTCGACACTCTTTCAAATGGAGATGAAGGAGATCCTTCTTATGCCGGCCAATAGTGTAGTGACGATTCAGGAAAAAAAGTGCATCGTAAATCTGATTCCAGTGATCATCGACGAAGTGCAGTTATACGCCGCTATGATTAATAACGTCAGCTATATCGAAAAGATGGAACTGTCCATCAGAGTGCAAAATAAAGAGAAGGGCCTCTCTGCAAAGAAACGGTTCGAAGATATGATTTTTCAGGATGAAAAAATGATCAGGCTGGTGGAGACAGCAAAAAAATATGCCAGATCTTCAGCGACCATCATGATCTGTGGAGCCACAGGAACGGGAAAAGAAGTGATGGCTTCAAGCATCCATAACGAAAGCCTGCGGTCCGACGGTCCGTTTGTGGCGATTAACTGTGCCACTTTTACAGAATCGCTGATCGAAAGCGAACTCTTCGGTTATGAAAAGGGGACTTTTACAGGAGCTCTTGCAAGTGGCAAAAGAGGACTCTTCGAACTTGCCCACCGAGGAACCCTATTTCTCGATGAAGTTGCGGAACTACCTTTCAGTATGCAGGCAAAGCTGCTCAGGGTTTTGCAGGAAAAGGAGATTCGCAGAATCGGCGGAGAGAAGATGATACCTGTTGATGTCAGAGTCATCGTGGCCACCAATAAAACCCTCTGCAGCATGGTGGAGAAAGGGGACTTCCGAGAGGACTTGTATTACCGCTTATCTGTTCTCGAATTGGTCATTCCGTCATTGGAAGAACGACCAAAGGATATCATCCCATTGTTCAAGGAATTTGTTCACGATGCGGCGAAAAAAGAAAACAAGTCGATATATTGGAAGGATGATTCCATTTTTCACGACTTGCTTTTATATAATTGGCCGGGCAATGTAAGAGAACTTCGCAATTTCGCTGAACGTATTGTCTTATTGGCGGAATCCTATAAATTGTCGAGGGATTTTGTTCATTCAATGATGCAGGAAAAATACAAGACTGGTCCTAAAAAAGAGTTTTCTATGCCCATCACGAATGACTTCAAGACCCTAGAGGCAGACTATATCCGCTATCTGCTGAATTACTTTAATAAGGATAAAGAGAAACTTTGTCAATACTTAGGCATCAGCAGAACGACGTTATGGCGTAAACTGGGAAATGGATGATCGTTTACCTTTCAAAAAAAGACAGGAGAAAGGCGTTAATTTCCATGTGATGAATCTTGCCGTATTCTTCCGCTATCAGATACCCGTTTGTGACAGACGGGTATTTTTCTATTTCTTTTACATTTTCTCCAAGAATGGCCTGGGCATCAAAATAAATGGCGCCTGCCTCTGCCTGTCCAGGGACAATCAGTTCAACATCTCTGCTGGCACTGTCCATGGTTATAGAAAATGGCGTATCTTCTGTTGGAAAAGAGATGTAATCTATCGGTGATTTCAGCTGGCTGCCGAAGACGTGAAGATCGCGTCCTGCCATATTTACTCGTTGAATCAAAACGTTGCCGGCGACAAAACCCAGCTTGAACATGGCTTTGTGAAAATTCACTTTGGAAATGATAGGAAGAATTCTGTAGAGCTGGATTAAATCATCGTGATTGTGGAGCAGAATCTGCCGCTCCAAATCAAAGGATTTGGTTGTCATGTAGCGATGATAGAGGTCTACACTTTCCTTTCCGGAAATTTCGTCATCACGTCCGCTGGCTAACCCCATAAAGATTTCGATGCTCTTTTGCTTCAGATTGGGCAATACTGTTTTCAATTCAGAATGACCGTTGACAATCAGATATAAATCCAAGTTGTAAGGGCAGATGTCAAAATCTATTTTATGTTTGCGGGCGCGCTTTTCCATAAAAGGAATGTCAAAATGACGACCGTTATAAGTGATGATATAATCCACCGACTTTAAAATATCAACGGTTTGCTGCAGAATTTCTTTCTCGTCACCAACTTGATCTGCAAAAAACTGTATCACCTGGCACTCGTCTCCTTCTGCCAGGAGGATGCCCGATAAAATCACTTTGCAGTAGGCCGGAGAAAGTCCGGTAGTTTCTATATCGAAAACAGCGAAGCTTTTGTTTTTAAAATACATATTAAAGGTCTTTGACACATATCTATCTATATGGAGATGATCTACTATTTTCTTCATCTGCGTCCTCCTATCTTTTGCGTATAAAACAAAATAGACCGCAGGGGTGCAGTCTACTTTGTTCAAAAGGGGTATTGGGATTAGAGATTAATGAGGTTATCAGGGGGATAACCACAATTGAATTATACATAATTTAGTCGAAAAATGCAAGTATAAGTGTGAAAAAAATGAAAAAAAGATTTTTTTGTTGTACGATAGGGTCACTTTTTGTGAATAACCACAAGTATAATAGAGAAAATGATAAATTTTTTAAGGGAGGAAATATTGATGGAAATATTAAAAGTTTCAGCTAAGTCAAATCCGAATTCGGTAGCAGGTGCTCTAGCAGGGGTCTTAAGAGAAAAGGGAGGTGCAGAAATCCAGGCCATAGGAGCAGGCGCATTGAATCAGGCAATTAAGGCCACAGCCATAGCAAGAGGCTTTGTTGCACCTAGTGGCATTGATCTGATCTGTGTCCCAGCGTTTACGGATATCGAGATCGACGGTGAGGAAAGAACAGCCATCAAGCTGATTGTAGAACCTCGGTAAACGCCAGGTAGATAATACATGGGGAACTTGGAGAGTTATTTTTTCAAGTTCCCTATTTAATTTGAGAAAGTAACGTGGTAGAATATATCCAAATGATGAATGAGGTGGTTTCATGACTTTTGAAGAAAAAACACTGAAAAGTGAAAGAATATATGAAGGCAAGATTATCAATCTGAGGAGAGATACCGTGACTGTTGTCAATGGAGAGTCTCAGAGAGAGATTGTTGAACATAGAGGTGGTGCCGTCATTGCGACGGTCAAGGATGACGGTAAGATGCTTATGGTAAAGCAATTTCGCAAACCAGTTGAAAGAATTATGTTAGAAGTTCCCGCCGGAAAGCTGGATCCTGGAGAAGAAGCTGCTGATGCGGCTCTCAGGGAGTTAAAAGAAGAGACGGGTTACAGCGCAGCTGACATCAGGCTTTTGACAAAGATGTACCCTTCAGTAGGATATTCCGAAGAACTGCTCTATCTGTATCTTTGTACAGGCTTGACAAAGGGGGAAACTGCTTTCGACGATAATGAGGCCATCGATATCGAAGAATACGATATCGACGACTTATACGAGATGGTCATGAATGGCCAGATTGAAGACGGCAAGTCCCAAGTGGCGATTCTAATGGTCAAAGGACTGCTTGCAGAAGGAAAGTTTCAAGAATACTTGAACCGATCAGGGCTATCAGACAAAACAGAAAGTTAAACAGATATGGCCTGAGGCCCTTTAGCGCCGCTGGATTGTGGTAATTTTTTTTCACGAATCGTGCCGTCTCGTAAGAAACGATGATGAGGGCGATGTAAGCCGGAAGCTTAAATAGGCCGCGGGGCAGAAGCGCTGCAATTACCAGGCTGAATCCCTTTTCCTCAAGGGAAGACAAGATGTATGCGGCAGTAAAACCGAGGGAAAAAGTCTTGCCGATTACCATGAGTATCACTAGAGGCATTAAAAAAAACAATGCTGAAAAAATCATGGCAGCAAGGATGGTGATGATATCACTTTTTATGTAATCTGCGAGACTGGCTGCAAGACCAGGCAGTTCTGTAGAAATCATCATTTTCTCTGAAGGTACGGCGATTTCTGTAAAAACACCGGCAGAAAAACTGATGATTAAAAACAACGAAGCGAAAAATATAAACTTTTTATTCATAGACAACCTCCCCTTTAATGGTGCTGGTCCCAATTTGTGAAACAAATTGATGAACAGACCTTATGCAAACACCCTCCAAGAGAGCAGATGAAAATCCCGCTCGATTGGCAAAGGGCTGACTGCTACTAGAAGCATATGTTGTTTTAGAATAAATATGACATGAATAAGACAGGATGAAAACGGAGATGACGAATATGGAACTGAATGCGTTCATTGACTATTTGAGACAAGAGAAAAAAACTTCAGAAAATACTTGCGAAGCTTACAATCGGGATTTAGCCGCCTTTGAACGATTTTTAAAGGCGAGGGGCATAGAGCAATTAGAACAAGCCTCAAATACTGACATTGTGGCTTATCTGATGGAGTTAAAAAACAGCGGGAAATCCAGAGCGACGGCCAATCGAAAGCTTTCTTCTATCAGGACTTTCTACAAGTTTTTGATAAAGCAAGGGCTGATCAGTGTAAATCCCACAGAGGATATCAAGTCTCCGAAAATTGAAAGAAAGAAGTTGGAATATCTGACAATCGAAGAAGTAGAAGAACTGTTAACTGCGCCGGATGATTCCATCAAAGGGATTCGTGATCGCGCCATGCTGGAGGTTCTTTATGCCACCGGCATCCGTGTAACCGAAATCATTGAACTGAAGATGAAAGATGTAAATCTGCGGATGGGTTTTATCACTTGTAATGGAGAACATGGGCGGGCCAGGATTGTCCCGATGGGAACTCTGGCAAGAAAGGCGCTGGATAATTATATTCTGAACAGCCGTAATTTCCTGATGAAGGATCAAGATCACGATAGCCCTGACAGCGCCCTGTTCGTCAATTACGTAGGGGAACCATTTTCCAGACAGGGTTTTTGGAAAGTTTTGAAGCAGTATGGAAGAAGGGTGGGATTGGAAAACAAAATCACCCCTCATATTCTACGTACTTCTTTCGCCGTACATATGGTGCAGAACGGGGCAGATCTTAAGTCCCTGCAGGAGCTCATGGGGCATGAGGACATCATGGCTACACAGATTTATCTTTCCGTTACAAAGAATCGCATTAAAGACGTTTACGATAAAACCCATCCGAGGGCGTAATCTGAAAGCGAAAAACGTGGAAATGACGGAGTATCAAAAAGGGAGGCGGCAATCCTTCGAGAGGAAGATTTGCCGCCTCCCTTTTGTTCATTCATATAGGGTTCTCAGGCTATAATTTTTCGATTTCTTCTCTAGAAAGGCCGGTGGTCTTACTTTCTAATTTTTACAAGAGAAAACTTAAAAATTATGTATTTACAACAAACACAACAACGAGTACGATGTTGTTACAACAACAAGATAGCTATTTTCCGTTGTACATACAAATAGAAAGGGAGGAAATGAATACACAAATTGATAATAGAATCAAAAAAGCCATTCTAACAGAAACAGAGAAAAGGGTTGCAGAATATATTTCGAAAAATTTCGTAAATGTTTGCGCAATGTCGGCCTTGTCCTTAGGTGAAAAAATAGGGACAAGTGATACTTCTGTCATTCGTACTGCGAGAAAACTGGGGTTTACTGGTTATTCTGATATGCAGGCTTTTCTCGCCAGTACGATGCAGGAAGAAATCGCACGAAGCGGTGGTATCAACTTTCTACCGCCGGCTGCAAGATTTGACGAAAAAAGAGATCTGATTAACGCTCCAGATTTATACCAACAAGTCATGCAAAAGATCAATCATAACATCAATACAATCTTTGAGAAAAATGCTGAGGATGCGTTTACTAGTGCTGCAGAGATTATATTATCATCACAGAGAAAATTCGTCATGGGTTTTCGCGGCTGTGCAAGCGTGGCTCAATTGCTAGGAGGCTGTTTGAATGACGTTCTCAAGGACGTGCACACAGTTATTGATGCAGATTCTCGTGCAATCGGAGCCGTTTTAGATATTGACAGAAAGGATTGTCTGATTGTGATAAGTTATCCCAGGTATGCGCACATGATATATACGGCAATAGAAATAGCAAAGAAGGTCAATGCGAAAATCATCGTGCTGACAGACAAATTAACGGCACCCATTACCGCGCATTCAGATGTAGTATTGCTTTCAGAAGTTGACAGTGCAACGATTAACAACTCTTATGTGGCTCCAAATGTAATCGTGGAAATCCTCATGGCAGCAGTACATAAAAATCTTGACGATAAGGGAAGGTCAAGATTGGAAGAACTGGAACGTTATATTTCGGAGAAAGGCCTATTTTAGCCAATTTTTAGTAGAGAAAGGTAAATCTATGGATAGAAAAGTAGACAGGGGATTATTGTTTGATGAAAAGACAATTTCAGCAATCAGGGATAAATTTTGTCGTATCGATGTTGATGCAGACGGAAGCGATCGATTATTTTTTGAGAATGCCGGCGGTTCTTTACGGCTGAAATCAGCAGTGGAAATCAGTGACGAATTGAATCGATATCCTGATTGCTATGCGCGAAATCATAAGTCGTCGTTGGTGCTTCATGAATATGAGGTGAAGGGACGGGAGGATCTGAGGCTTTTGCTGAATGCTCAGGATGGAGCCATCGTTACAGATCTGACCGCATCCAGCCTCATGTTTAAGATTGTTGAACCCATTGTACAATATGGTAAGGGGACAAATATCGTAACCTCCATTTTAGAGCATCCATCAGCCTTTGATGCATGCAGATATTTTGGAGAAAAATATGGCAAGGAAGTGCGGGTTGCCCCATCAGATAGGAAGACCGGAGGTGTGCTTGCAGAAGATGTAATTAAGCTTATAGATGAAGATACGGTTCTTTTAAATGTGATTGCTGCGTCGAATATGACTGGGGCAATCACGGACCTTAAAACCATCGTGACAGAAGCACGTAAAATTAATCCGGATATTTATGTCGTAACCGATGCTGTCCAGCATGCACCCCATGCGCTGATTGATGTAGCGGCTTTGCAGCTCGATGGAATGAACATCGCTCCATATAAATTTTTCGGTAACAGAGGGATTTCCTTCGGATATGTTTCTGATCGTGTAAAATCACTGCCTCATTGCAGGATTTTGGATGACGATAAGGATATCTGGGAGCTTGGCAGCATCGTTCCGGCACATTACGCAGTCATTAGTGAAATTGTTAGCTATATCGCTTGGATTGGAGCATGCTACACAGATTCTAAAGATAAAAGAAAACAAATCGAAGAAGGAATGCGCCGCATTCATTCTCAAGAACAGGCATTGCTGGCAAGAATGCTTTTCGGCAGCGAAGGAAAAGCAGGGCTAATGGAGTTAGATGGTGTAGATTGCTTTTTTGACTACACGGACCTGACTGACAGGGATCTTATTCTCCCTATGAAATTAAGTGGCCTTGGTTATGCTGAAGCGGTCAGAGAGTATGAAAAACGCGGCATCATCGTCTACGAAAGGGTGGCAGAGAGTCTATATTCTAAGAGAATAGTAGAATCATTTGGATTGGACGGTATCATCAGAGTATCGCCTCTGCATTGTAATACAGAAGAAGAGATTGACCGATTCTTAAATGTCACAAATGAAATTCTGGACAGCAAAAGAAGTTAATACCCCTATATGTTATACGGGAGGTTTTTATGAACGAACAAAACAAGAAAATTGAGTTTTTCGGAGGAAAACTTGGTCCATGGATCCCGATTATCATTCTTGTTATTGGAATGGTTACTGTGGTCATATTAAATAAAACCGATTTCTACGTCTATAATTTACTGACTTTAAGTGCAATTTTGATTGCTTTCTTTTTGATTAAGAAAAAGAAGAGCTTTGGGGATGTTGCGATTGCGGGACTTCAGGATTCCATGTTATCAATTCTGATTATCGCATTTCTGCTGGCAGGCATCTTGTCAAAGTTATTGCGCCTAAGTGGATTGATTGAGGCTCTGGTGTATCTTACAAGTGTCTTTAACTTGGATCCGGGATTTATCCCGGTGGTCTCTTTCATTATATGTGCGCTGATTTCAACAGCATGCGGAACTTCATCGGGGGCAATTGTCGCAGTGCTGCCGGTAATACTTCCGATCGGAATTGACTTAGGATGTGATGCCTCCCTTGTATGTGGTGCAGTGATAAGCGGAGCAATGTTTGGTGACAATCTTGCGCCAATTTCTGATACGACCATTGCTTCAGCGCTTACACAGGAATCTAAAATTAACGACGTTGTGAGATCCAGACTGCCGTATGCTCTGATTGCCGGAGGAATTTCCGCTATACTTTTTATCATTTTTGGAAAGCTGACAGCGAATGCCGGTTCTACTGTTATCAGCGCAGATGGGTCCACAGTTCGCGCCTTGGTCCTTCTGATTGTACCGGTGATCATGATTGTTTTGATGAAAAAAGGGTGGGATCTGGCTGGAACATTGATTATCTGTGACACCCTTGCAATTGCCATCAATCTGGCACTCGGTTTGATAAGTCCGGCTCAGATGGTGAATGCAGAAGGGCCGGTTGTTGGCGGGATTAACAGTATGATGGATATGATCGTCTTCTGTATCCTGTTCTTCATTATTATTGAGTCACTGAAAGAAAGCGGGGCACTGGATAGCATCAGCAACGGATTGTTGAAATTATGCAAAGGTATACGATCTGTTCAATTTATCATTATGATCGCTTCTGTGTTTGGCACAATTGTTACTGCCGGAAGTTCTACTGGAATTACATTTGTCGGTCCAATGGCAAATAAAATTGCTAAGAAATTTAAGATTGCAGGCACTCGTTCTGCCAATCTGCTAGATGCTACAGCTTGTGCAACCTGTGGATTTGTACCGTTCTGTACACCTTATCTTCTGGCACTGAGCATAGGACCAGAGATAGAAGGCATTCCGGATGACTTTTCTTTTCTGAGCATTGTAAAATACACCTTTCATCCCATTTTTCTTGTTCTGGCATTTGTAATCAGCATTCTGACAGGAAAAGGAAAAATTATGGAGAAAGACGAGTGAAGACTGGTAAATTTTAAAAAACTTGTGCTTGCAAGTCCACTTTGTCTGTGATATAATATTTACGTTGTAATTACGGGCGGTCCTCTGCATACAGAAAATGAGTGGCAAGAACGTCTTGGAGGGAAGGAGGAACTATACAATGAATATTTTAGATTCAGTTGCACAGGATTACTTAAAGAAAGATGTCCCTGCATTTAACGTGGGAGATACTGTCAAGGTACACGTTAAAATTAAAGAAGGTAACAGAGAAAGAATTCAGATTTTCGAAGGTTTTGTTTTGAAGAGACAGAACGGCGGAATCGCAGAGACTTTCACTGTTAGAAGAATCGCTTCCGGCATCGGTGTCGAGAAGACATTCCCGCTGCACTCACCATGGGTAGAGAAGATCGAAGTGGTTAGAAAAGGCCGTGTTAGAAGAGCAAGACTTCACTATATGCGTGGCAGAACTGGTAAAGCAGCAAAAATTAAGACAGCAAAATAATCATGTCTACGAGAGGAACCGTCAGGTTCCTCTTTTTTCTTGCCTGGTGCAGGCATAATCCCGTGAGTAAACGTGAGATATCATAGGGCAGTCAGTGAGACTCAAAAGGCTGCGCTGGCGATAGCGGCAGATGCCTTGCTTTTCATTATTTCTTAAATAGGCGTGAACTTTTAACATCATTTTGTATTTTGTCCATAAAACCGAAAATCATATAGCCATAAAGTGACGAAAAGTGGTATACTAAAAGAGATTTCGATTTGATTAAACAGCGATTTAGAAAGGAAATTTATGATAGAAAATATAAACTGGTATCCCGGCCACATGAAGAAGACCAGAGAACTGATTCAGGAAAATCTGAAGATGGTTGATCTGGTTATCGAGGTTATCGACGCCAGAATTCCCATTTCCAGCAGGAATCCGATTATTGATGACATCGTCAAGGATAAGAAGAGAGTCATCATCTTGAACAAAAGCGATTTATCTGATCGAGCAGAGAATCAAAAGTGGTCAGATTACTTCGCAGCCAAGGGCAGTCTGGTTTTGATTATGAACTGCATGAGTGGAGGAGGCGTCAATCAGCTATACAAGCTGCTGGGGAAAGAACAGGATCTGAAAAACGAAGGACAGATCAGAAAGAAACCGCTCCGCATGATGATTGTAGGGGTGCCCAATGTAGGGAAATCTTCCTTGATTAATAGAATGACCGGCCGTAAGAGCACGCAGACGGGAGACCGACCAGGTGTTACAAAAGGCAAACAATGGCTGACCTTGACTAACAATATGCAGCTTTTGGATACGCCGGGCATACTCTGGCCCAAATTTGAAGATCCCAAAGCCGGCCTGAATTTAGCTTTCTGCGGTTCTATCAAAGATGAGATTCTCGACACAGCTACATTGGCGCTGGAATTGATTGGCGTTTTGCAGAAGGAATATCCGCAGGAGTTGATGGAACGATATAAGCTGACAGAGATATCCGAAACGCCTCTTGCGACTATGGAAGACATCGCGGGAAAAAGAGGCTTTATTCTGCCGGGAAAACGCATCGATTATGAGCGGTGCGGCCGTACGGTGCTGGACGAATTCAGAAGTGGCAAAATCGGCAGCATCACTTTAGAAAAACTATCAAAGTAGGTGCTAAACGTGAAAAAAGCGGAAAGAGAGATATTTTTAAAAAATAGATTAGAAGAACTGAAAACCATAGAAAATCAACTGCGTGCAGAAGGTTTTCAGTACATAGCCGGCGTTGACGAAGTTGGCAGAGGCCCGCTGGCGGGACCAGTGGTTGCAGCAGCGGTGGTATTACCGGAGGAGTTTAACGTTCTGGGCGTTGACGACTCTAAGAAACTTTCGGAAAAGAAGAGAAACGAGCTCTTTGACCAAATCATAGAGCAAGCCATCTGCTATGGAATCGGACAGAAAGATCACCAGGTGATAGATGATGTCAATATTCTGGAGGCAACCAAACTAGCCATGGCTGAAGCCATCGAAGCGGCGGAAAAGATGCTGCAGGATAAACTTGGAAAAGAGATTGATTTTGTTCTCTTTGATGCTATGAAGATTGAAGCGGTGGAGAAACCGCAGCAGTCGCTGATCAAAGGAGACAGTAAGAGCATATCTATCGCGGCGGCATCCATCGTGGCGAAGGTGACCAGAGATCGGCAGATGATTGATTATCATCAACAATATCCGCATTATGGTTTTGACAGCAACAAGGGATATGGCACCAAGACCCACTACGAGGGTATTGAGGAACACGGGATAACTCCCATTCATCGAAAGTCATTTTTAAAAAATATTATTAGAGATAAGTAAGGAAAAGGAGAGCAAAATATGGAAATCAAAAGTGATATTCAGATTGCACAGGAAGTCGAAATGGCCAATATCAAAGAAATTGCCCAGGCTGCCGGAATTGAAGATAAATATCTGGAACAGTATGGCAATTACAAGGCGAAGGTTGACTACAACCTTTTGGATGACAAAAAGGATAGACCTGACGGCAAACTGATTTTGGTTACTGCTATTTCGCCGACGCCGGCCGGAGAAGGCAAGACGACTACGTCTGTCGGTCTTGCTGATGCTTTGCACAAAATCGGAGTAAACGTCATGACTGCCCTCAGAGAACCCTCCCTGGGACCCGTTTTCGGTGTCAAAGGAGGGGCTGCTGGCGGCGGATATGCCCAGGTCGTTCCTATGGAAGATATCAACCTGCACTTCACTGGGGATTTTCATGCTATTGGCGCAGCTAATAATTTGATTGCTGCGATGCTGGATAATCATATTCAACAGGGCAATGTGTTGGGGATTGATCCTAGAAGAATTACCTGGAAGAGAGCTGTGGACATGAATGACAGGCAGCTGAGACATATCGTAGATGGCATGGGCGGCAAAATGAGCGGTGTTCCCAGGGAGGACGGTTTCGAAATTACAGTTGCCAGTGAGGTCATGGCCATCATGTGTCTGTCCAAAGATATTGATGATTTGAAAGAAAAATTAGCCAGCATCATCGTCGGCTATACATATGACGATAAACCGGTCACTGTGCGTGATCTCAAAGCGCAGGGGGCAGCCGCGGCTTTGCTCAAAGATGCCTTGAAGCCAAATCTGGTTCAGACTTTGGAGAAAACACCGGCCTTCGTCCATTGCGGACCTTTTGCCAATATCGCTCACGGCTGTAATTCCATCATGGCTACGAGAATGGCCTTGAAACTGGCGGACTATGTAGTCACCGAAGCCGGTTTTGCCGCCGACCTGGGCGCCGAAAAATTTGTGGACATCAAATGCCGGAAAGCGGGTTTGACACCTTCTGCCTGCGTCATCGTCGCTACCGTAAAGGCTCTCAAATATCACGGCGGCGTCAAAAAGGAGGAACTGGCGGCTGAAAATTTGGAAGCTCTGGAGAAAGGTCTGCCGAACCTGTTACAACACGTGGAAAACGTGACGCAGCACTTCGGTCTGCCAGCAGTGGTTGCCATCAACGAATTTCCGACAGATACTGAGGCGGAACTGAAGCTAGTAGAAGATAAGTGTAAAGAACTGGGCGTTAACGTAGTATTGAGCCAGGTATGGGGCAAAGGCGGCGAAGGCGGCATCGCTTTGGCGGAAGAAGTGATGAGACTCTGCGAGAAAGAAAATCACTTCCAGTTCGTATATCCTCTGGATGTATCTATCAAAGAAAAAATCGAGATGATCGCCAAGAAAATTTATAGAGCTGATGGCGTGATCTTTGAAGGAAATGCGAAAAAGCAGCTGAAACAGTTAGAAGCTTTAGGCTTCAACGACGTGCCGGTCTGCATGGCAAAGACCCAGTTCAGCTTTTCGGATAATCCGGCTCTGCTGGGAGCGCCTAGAGAATTCCAGATTACAGTGACTGATCTGAAAATTGACGCCGGAGCGGGTTTCATCGTGGCGAAGACAGGTAATATCATGACTATGCCGGGTTTGCCAAAGGTACCGGCGGCAGAAAGAATTGATGTAGATAATACGGGAAAAATTACGGGATTGTTCTAAATTTTCAATGAAGAGGCAGAGTGTACGTATCGTACACTTTGTCTTTTCGAATCTAGAGAGGTGAAACGATGAATTTTACAGATAAGAGCTGCAGAGAATTTGTAGAAGTTTTGTCCAGCAAAGCGCCGGTCCCCGGCGGAGGAGGAGCGTCTGCTTTAGTGGGTGCTTTGGGAACGGCCCTCGGAAATATGGTAGGGCAGCTGACTTTGGGCAAGAAAAAGTATGCCGATGTAGAAGAAGACATCAGCATACTGATGGAAAAAGCGTCCAAATTGCAAGAGGAGCTTTTGATTTTAGTTGAAAAAGATGCCGAGGTCTTTGAACCACTGGCAAAAGCTTATAGCATGCCGAAAGAAACCGAAGAAGAAAAAGCTGAAAAAGAGAATGTCATGGCACAGGTTCTCAGGGATGCGGCAGAAGTACCGCTGGAAATCATGAGGAAGTGTTGTCAGGTTATTGAACTGCAAGGAGAGTTTGCGGCAAAGGGCAGCCGTCTGGCTGTCAGTGATGCAGGCGTAGGCGTGATTTTCTGTAAGTCAGCTTTGCAAGGCGCTAGTCTCAATGTCTTCATCAATACCAAGTCTATGAAAGACCGGGAACTAGCAGAAAAAATTGACCGTGAAGCGGATGAGATGCTGCGCGAATATACCATGAAAGCGGACGAAATCTTTGCCTCTGTATTTCATGAGCTGAGAAGATAGACTAGAAAGGAACACTATGGAAAAATTATTAAAAGGAAAAGATGCAGCTGATGCGATCAATCAGGGGATTTTGAAGCGGACACCGGCGTTGTACGAGAAAGGCATTGTGCCGACTCTCGCCATTGTCAGAGTAGGCGAGAACCCAAGTGACATCGCTTATGAAAACGGAGCAGTCAAAAAGGCGAAGACCCTGGGGCTCCAGCCGGAAAAATTTATCTGTCCGGCCGATATTGCGCAGGAGGATCTGATTGAAGTTATCAAAGCGATTAACAACGATGAAAAAATACATGGTATCCTGCTTTTACAGCCTCTGCCTAAATCCATCGACGCAGACGCGGTGAGAAATACACTCTGCCCGGAAAAAGACCTGGACTGTATTTCTGACGCTTCCCTTGCCCGCCTCTTTCTTGGACAGGAGGAAGGATTTTCGCCTTGTACCGCAGAAGCCTGTATCGAAATCCTCAAACACTATCGAATTGAAATAAAAGGGAAAAAAATTGTGGTCATTGGCAGGAGCATGGTCATTGGAAGGCCTGTAGCGATGATGCTTCTCAAAGAAAATGCTACGATCACCATCTGTCACACAAAGACGCCGCCAGAGGACATGAGAGCAATCTGCAAAAGTGCGGACATCATTATCGCTGCTGCAGGTCATGCAGGGACCTTGACGGCAGATATGGTCAGCTCTGGACAAGTAATTATCGATGTAGGTATCAACTTCAATGAAGAGGGAAAAATGTGCGGAGACGTGGATTTTGAGCCTGTCAGCGATATCGTATCTGCCCTTACGCCAGTTCCTGGCGGCGTGGGCAGCGTAACCACCACCCTTTTGATGAAACATCTGGTAGAAGCTGCTGAAAGAACAGTAAAATGAATTTTGCATAAAAATTCGTATTGACGAGAATTTATTTATGGTGTAAAATACTACACAGTATAAATAAAACGGAGGAATCAATATGAAACGGAAAGTAATTTTGTACATGGCAGTGAGCCTTGATGGATATATTACGGATAAAGACGGCGGTACCAACTGGCGAAACGGCGAAAGTGAATTCTATCAGGGAGACTATGGCAAGAGTGGTTTTTTGTCTATCGTTGACACTGTTGTGATGGGCAAGAATACTTATAAAAAAATCATGGACAAGGAGGGCGCTGCCAACTGGCCTTACGGGGATATGACCACTTATGTCATCACCCATTTGCCAGAAGAGGACACAGAAAACATTAAGTTTGTGGATTCCAGAATGAGCACTTTCTTGCAGGAGCTGCTACAGAAAGACGGAAAGGATATCTGGATCTGCGGCGGTTCTGATGTCGCCAACCAGGTCATCAGGGAGAATATGGTGGACGAGTATCATTTGACGATTCATCCTGTTATTCTAGGCGGCGGCGAGAGATTGTTCGGCGATAATAACAAAGAAATCAAGCTGCATCTGGTAAAGAACGTGGCAAAGAATGGCGTCATCGATTGCCTGTATGAGAAATTATAAACAAAACGCACACTTCATGAAATGAGGTGTGCGTTTTGCATGTGTATGTCATAAGGCTGGGAAACGCCAGCATAAATTCTGCCTTTTTGCCCCAAGCTTGCTTGGCTAGGCAAAACGGACAGCGCAGGGAACGCAGTTCCTGGAGGAGCGAAGTGTTGCCAGACAAATCGCCACCGGCTCTTTGGGCAGAATGCCATACGACGCGTTCCAAACCAGCCATAGGCTGGGGAACGCCAGCATAAATTCTGCCAGACAAATCGCCACCGGCTCTTTGGGCAGAATGTTATGAGTTGAGCATCATTTCTAACGAATTATCGTTGAAGAACGTGTTAGCGTTGTAGAGGAACATCACCTGCGTGATGCCTTCTGCTTTGATGATGTCGTCGATGTTATCGAAGAAATATCTCGGGTCTACGACGACGATTTCTCTGTACCCCTGTGCTAAGAAGGGAATAAAACTGTTGGCATAGGAGTCTTTGACCAAGAGCAGTTTCTCAGATGACTTTGTCGGCGTCTTGATGGTATACATCGGGTGATTACTGCCGCCGAAGACGGTGTAAGCATCCTTGGTATCGAGATTATCCAATTGGTAAAACTCCGTCGTCTTAGTCTTGGTGTCAGTGTAGTAGATAACTGAGTTATTGTAATCTTTATCCTTGTACGGCATGTAGATTTTGATTGCGTCGTTGACACCGTTGACAAAACCGCTCTTAGAGGCCAATGTACCGCGGAAATCGTTTTTGACAACATACGGTTTGTAAGTCACATTGTCTGTCAATTTGATTTTTTTAGCTGCCTGCTGATAGGCCAGATAAGCGCCGTCAGTGGTCCAGTGATGGTCTGTTCTATAATACAGCTGTGTGTCTTCACTCGCCTTCTTAAAAGCGTTCCTTACATCGATAGGTGTGTAACCGTAACTCTTAATTTCTTTAAAAAATTGATCCATATATTGATTTTGATCATTTAATTTAGTGAAATTGGGCAGTTTATCTTCTAAAATGTTACCCGCATTAGGAGCTAGAAGAAAAAAGGCGTCCAGTTTCTTGTAATGTCTTTTGAACTGTTTCAAACTGGCAAGAGTGTTCTGCATTGTTTTTTCACTGGGAACCGTCAGTTCTTCCATCAGATAATTGTCTTTACACCGATAAACTCCGTTGGATTCCAGCTTTCCTGCGGTAACGTCGGCGGTCGCCTTGACTTTGATAAAAGCATTTCGCAGAAGAAACTGATCGTTTACATAAGTCTCCAGTTTGCTTTCATAACGCCCCTCCATATAATTAGAGAGAGAGAATTCTGGTTTCTCCTGCAATACCCGATTTTCTTCTTCAGAGAAGCCTTTATCAGGTGTAAAGAGGTTGACGATAAAAATCGTTGCAAGGAGTATGATGAAACATAGCCCAAGAATTGATGACATCGCTTTTTTGTTCATTTGTAATTCCTCCTCCCCTTAGAACCTGAAATACAGGAATGGATTGTAGCTGCTGAAAATCAGATAAGCCGTCGCCAATACCAGTACCAGTAGTATCATGATGATTGCAATAACTGCACTTTTTTTGCATAGGATGTTGAACTGTTTCATCGGCTCTGGCGATGCGGCAATGCATCCGATGGCCAGCAGAAGCAGATTTGTGCGCAGTAGATAGAGGGTGTAGGTGTTGGCCAATGGAACGCCCCCCATGCAGAATAAGATCTTGAGATAGTCTATGGCGGCTGTCAGATCTACGCTGCTGAAAAAGACCCAACCGATCATAACGATGATCATGGCATAGAGATGCTGTGCCCAGGCCGGTGCTTTTTCGATATATTTTCCAATCAGGTACTTCTCTAAAATCAAGAGAAGACCATAATACAGACCCCATACGACAAAATTCCAGCTGGCTCCATGCCATAGTCCGGTCAGGGACCATACGATTAAGAGATTGATGATGTGCCTGTGCATGGAAACGCGGTTGCCGCCCAAGGGAATGTAAACGTACTCTCTAAACCAGGTGGAGAGAGACATATGCCATCTGCGCCAGAATTCTGTGATGGTCTTGGAAATATAAGGATAATTAAAATTCTCCATAAATTCAAAACCGAACATCTTTCCTAAGCCGATAGCCATATCGGAATATCCGCTGAAATCAAAGTATATTTGTAAGGTGTAAGCGATGATGCCGATCCAGTAGGTGAGTACGGAGACCTGGCTGTCTGATACCGCCATAATCTGGGTATAAATCGCTCCCAGGTTGTTGGCAAGAATGACCTTTTTGCCAAGCCCGAGGAGAAATCTCATTGTTCCATCACCGAACTTTTCCAGTGTTACATGTCTTTCATCCAGCTGCTCAGCAATATCCTTGTATTTTACAATCGGTCCGGCGATGAGCTGAGGGAAAAGAGCAAGATAGAGGGTAAACTTCAAAGGGTTTACCTGTACTTTCACATTTCCTCTGTAAACATCAAAGATGTAGGAGAGCGCTTGGAAGGTATAAAAGGAAATACCGATTGGCAGCGCTAAGGCAGTGTACTTGATATCAGTGCCGAGAATTCCGTTGACAGTATCCATCAGGAATCCATAATATTTGAAAAAGGAAAGGACAAACAGATTGACGATCACCGTGAAAACAAGGGTCGATTTGCCAGACTTCTGATGAACTTTTGCTCTTCCAATATCGATGGCCATAAAATAGTTAAAGATGGCGCTGAAGATCATTAAGAATACATAAACCGGTTCACCCCAGCTGTAGAAAAAGATGCTGGCGATGAGAAGCACGATGTTCTTCGCTTTTTTCGGTACTACGAAATAAGCGAGCAGCACGATAGGCAAAAAGTAAAAGAGGAACACAATGCTGCTAAATAGCATCTTTGAACACCTCCTCATACTTCTCTGGATTTTTGCTGACACAGTAGAACAGATAATTGCCTTTTGTGGTCACAATGGCATTTTTCAACATAGCTACTTGTTCCGGCCCGTATCCTTCAAATGTTTTGATCTGGGAAGAAATTCTCGCATCCACAGCATCTTTTACAGATGACAGATCCTCTTTGCTGTGTGCTTTAACGATTAACACTTCTTCTACACTGAGAGCCTCTTTTCCTTTATAGAAAATATGGGATTCGTATTGTTCATAGTCAAGACCGAAAAACTGCATCAGATTGCGGTTGTCACACTTGGCCATTTTCTCTATATTTGTTTTTTCTATTAGTTGATTCTCTATATCCTCCATCGGCAGATCCTTTGCATTTCCATTGGCGTAAACCATTGCAAGGAATCCGACCAAAACAACGACGAAAACTATTTTCTTTGTCATCATAACCCCGCTTTCAGTATCATGTTATTCATCCAGAGAGGGTAGAATTCAGATACGACATGAATTCCATCTCCTGCATAATAGTTTGGATGATCTTCAATGATATAACTATTGTCAATATAAGTCAATTTTAAGTCCTTGCACATCTTTTTCAATTCATTGTTGAATTTTTTGTAATTTGACAAGATTGAATTCTTAGCGATGGCTTCTTTTGACGGTGGAGTGATTCCATTGATTAAGATTCTCGTATCAGGAGAGACTTTTTTAAACGCTTTGATCAATTCAGAGTATTTTTCGATGAAAGAATCTGCGTTTCCCGAGTAGTTCCCCATGTCGTTCATGCCGAAGGACATAAATGCGAATTTAGGATATGTGTTTGCTGCCGATGAGAATAAATCATCTCCCGAGATGATCGACGCTCCGATTTTGCAGAAAACCTGGTCGCTGCCCAGATAACCGTAGTCTACCAGCCCTTCTGTGATTGAATCGCCCAGAATGGCACTGGTGCTGAAGATTCTTCTGTACTGCGCTTTTGTCAGTCTCTTTGTGACATCAAAAGTGCCTCTGGCTTCTGTAGTTTCCAGCTTCTTGATCTTTGATTCTACTGTAGTTACCTTGGAATAATCAAAGGTGGAAATCGCCGATAGATTTGCATTAATGGTCTTGGAACTGTAGTCCGCAGAACTATTCTTTCTCATAAAATTTATAAAAAATAGACTTACCAATATCAGTAAGACTAAGATAAAGATCAGATATTTTTTCCCATGTGTTCTTTTCGTTTGCGTGTTCGCTCTCATTTCTCCCATTCCCTTTCAAATACATAAATAAAGATTACCTATATAATAATAGCAAAAAAAAAGTAAAAATCAATAGATTCATCTGGAGTTTTTTCTTAATATTTCTTAAGGTATCTTTTGACGAAAAATTGGCTTTTATGCAAGCAAGATGATTGACCATGGCGATGGGAAGTGAAAGTTCTTCCGATTGACAATTTTTTTGTAAGGGTTTTGTGCACTGTAAAGATGATATAAAAAAAGTTATATATATTTTCATAAAAATTTATTGGTAAATTTATTGACGAGCCTGTCTGATTGGGTTACACTAAAGCTAAATAAGAAGCGAATGAGGTGGGTAGATGAAATATAGAGATTTCATACAAGGTGATACCCTGAAGGTTGCCCAAAGCCTGGTTTCTATTTCTGATTTCAGCAAAGGGAAAACTGCAGGGATTTTTGACGATATACAGAATAACGATTCGGAATATATCGTGCTGAAGAATAACCGACCGACAGCAGTGGTGTTATCCATGAAGACTTATGCCGAATTGGCAGAAAAAGCCGATCAGTTAGACATTCTGCTCCAACAGATAGAAGAACACGGGCTTTCAGATTTAATAGAATTCAGAGGGAAAGAAGACCGAAAAACGACTTAAGGAGGTCATTATGGTTACCTGCAGACAGCTTATGGAACTTGATATTTTTCATAATATAAAATTGAAGGCTGGCAGAAAGGGCCTTGACCGAAGGGTATCCTGGGTGTATGCAAAGCATACCAAGACGATTACTGAATGGGTTCACGGAGGAGAATTCATATTGGTTTCAGGATATGAATACGGCATTGATGAGGCAGAACTGCTGAGGCTTGTCGAAGAGGCTTCCGCAAACAATTGCTCTGGCGTTCTCATAGAAGGCGGAATCAACTTTAAGGAAATGCCTGCCAGTGTGATGAAAAAGGCGGACGAAAAGGAACTGCCGCTTTTCTTTGTCCGTGGCGTGATCAGCTTTGTCGACGTCACTCACGACGTATCCGACTTCATCATGGAAAACCGCTATCTGAAGACTAAGAACGTATCCCTGCTGGACAAGCTGCTTAACGCAGCATCCATGAGCAAAAAGGAGATAGACAACTTGTTTTACGGAACCGGCATTTCACCGGATTCGTATTTCAGACTGGCTGTCTTTAACATTGGCAATACTGATATGCAGCTGAACAAACACACCATTGACCGGGCAGATATGCTGCTCAGACTTTCAAGGTCTTTACAGAAATACATCACAGTCCTTTTTGAGCAGTTAGGTTTGAGTACGATATATAAGGTGAATCTGGATTCTATAGATTATCTGATTTATGCCGATCAAGAAGCAGAACTGCAGATGATTGCAGAATCCCTAAAAAATATCAATGACAACGTCAATTCGGTATATCCAGACTGTGACATCTGTCTTTCTTTCAGCAATACAGTAGAGAGCTATGATATATTGGAGGGCTTAAACGAAGCATATTTTACGGGAAATCTCTTGAGAAAAAAAGTCTTCCAGACATCTTCCTTGGGTTTTGGAGATATCGGCAGCTATCAAATGCTGTTTTATGTGGAAGATAAGGCGAAACTACGCGTTTTTAGGGACAGATTTTTAAAGAAATTAAATGAAGCGGATAAGGACAGTTCGTCTCAACTAATGGACACCCTGCGCGAATACTTGATACAGGACGGGAACATGATGCAGACGTCAAAGAAGCTGTTTATCCATCGAAATACGCTGCAGTACAGGCTGGAACGGATAAAGTCCATTACTGATTTTGATATCGAAGATTTTCATACGAGGAGAGATTTTATCAACGCATTTATGATCTGCGATCTCTTTCCGTTTGAATAAATGTTAGTATAAGGTCCATCTATAAGAAATCACCAAAAACACAGCGATAAAATGCGCTGTGTTTTTATTTGCTTCAAATGCCGATTGTGCAGAATGCACAATAAATGGGGAGAGCTTTGTATAGAATCATGCAGAAAAAGAGAAGAAATCCTTGTAGCTAGTGCGAATAGACGATGAACACTTGATAGGGTATTCTGTTAATAAATAAACAAACAATTCAAAAAACGAAGACGTTGGAGGAGAGTGAAATGAAATCAGAAAAAACCCTGTTTACAGTGGAATCCCACACCATGGGTGAACCGCTCAGATGTGTAGTCGGAGGTATACCGAAACTCGATGGAAACACGACGATGGAGAAAAAGGAGTATTTCAGAGAACATTACGATTACTTACGAAAGTCCATCATGTTGGAACCTAGAGGACATAAGGACATGTTCGGCTCCATTATAACTACATCGGCTCTTCCGGAGGCTGATTATGGCGTCATTTTTATGCATGGCCAGGGTTATCACAATATGTGCGGTCATGGAACCATTGCCACATCGACAATTGCAATCGAAACAGGCATCGTCGAGGCAAGAGAACCTGAAACCGTAATCCGCCAGGAGGCTCCCGCCGGATTAGTAACCATAAGAGCTAAAGTGAAGAATGGGAGGGCAGAGCAAGTTTCATTTGAGAACGTACCGGCGTTCTTGTATAAGAAAGACGTGTCTGTCAACGTTCCCGGCTGCGGTGAGTTGAAAATGGACATCGCCTTTGGCGGAAGTTTTTTTGCCATCGTAAACCACGAACAGCTGAACCTGGAAATCTGTCCGGAAAATGGATCGAAGTTTGTAGAAATCGGGATGTCCATTATCAGAGCAGCCAATCAGCAGATCAAGGTGCAGCATCCGGATCTGCCCGATATCAACACCATTGACCTCTGTGAAATTTATGGACCAGCAAAATCGCAGGGAGCAGACATGCAGAACATCACCATATTCGACAATCAAATCGACAGATCCCCTTGTGGGACAGGAACCTGCGCCAAAATGGCCGCTCTATATGCAAAAGGAGAATTGGGTCTGAACCAGGACTTTGCATATGAAAGCGTATTGAAGACGAAGTTCACAGGAAGGGTGATCAGAGAAACAAGAGTAGGAGAGTATCCGGCGATCATCCCAGAGATAACTGGCAGTGCCTATATCACAGGTTACAGCCAATTTATGATTGATCCTGACGATCCTGTAAAGTATGGATTCGCGTTAGGTTAAACCAAAGAAAAGGAAGGAACTCCAGTGATGAGATTATTAAATAAAGAGGACATCGTCAAAGTCTTTTCGATGCAGGATGCTGTAGAATCTGTCAAGGAAGCATTTTTGCTCTATTCACAAGGTAAGACGGAAAACCCGCTTAGGACGAAGATACCTGCTGAAAAATACGGGGGAAATCTACTGTTTATGCCGACCTATGCGGAAGAAACAGGATATGCGTCCCTGAAAATTATCAACATCTATCCGCAGAACATCAGCAAAGACAGGCCCACCAGTTTTGCACAGGTGGTCTTGATAGATGCCGGATCAGGTGAAATCCTATCTATTTTAGACGGCACTTATGTGACGCAGCTTAGAACAGGAGCTGCTTCCGGTGTATGCTTTGACGTATTGGGCAGACAAGATGCCCGTATCGGCGCCTTGATCGGAACAGGCGGTCAAGCGGAGACGCAGCTCGCAGCCATGGTTTCCGTGAGAGACTTGGATGTGGTCAGAGTTCACGATATTTCCAAAGAACGGACCACAGCTTTTGTAAAAGAGATGAATGAAAAGCTGGCAGACTATGAGACGAAGATTGTCGCTGCGGACTCTGCTGATGAGGCAGTTGAAGACGCTGATCTGCTGATTACCGTGACACCTTCCAAAGAGCCTGTCTTTGATGCGTCGAAGTGCAAGAAGGGCATCACAATTAGCTGTGTAGGCGCCTACCAGCCTGATATGCAGGAAATGGATCCGGCCATCCTTCCCCGTGCCAGCAAGATTTTTTTAGATTCCAAATCAGCGGTACTGGAGGAATCGGGAGACATCTTGAAACCTCTGTCTGTGGGAATTATCAAAGAACAAGATATTACCGGGGAAATCGGTGATGTACTGGCAGGAAAGCGGAAGGGCCGTGAAAGTGATGATGAGATCATCGTCTTTGAAACTGTTGGAATTGGAATGCAGGATTTGATTACTGCAAAAGCAATCTATGAAAAAGCCGTTGCCGAAGATGTCGGCAGTCAGTGGAACTGACAGAGGCGGGGGAGGTATACATGCCACATATCAGTTTATCCCTGTATCCGGGGAGAAAGGGAGAAGACATCGAGGCCGCCTGTCACAGTTTACAGCAGTGCTTAGTCGATACAGCTTTATGGAAACCGGACAGTATTTCTGTCTCTGTTGAAGAAATAGAGCCGGATGTCTTTATTTCTCAGGTGAAGAGCAAAGCAAAAAGTGAGAAAATCGTTATTTCTTCAGATTATATTAAATAGCCGCAGGAGAAGCGGCATGTAAATGAGAGGAGATTCAAAATGGATAAGAGCAGAAGCTATTGGAACGGAAAAAAGGCGGTGCACAGACGTACGATGATGAAGGGAGCGGGATACTGCGACGCAGATATCAGAACAAAACCGCATATCGGTGTGGCGAATACCTTTATGGAAGGTTCGCCTGGAACAGCCCATCTGCGCACGTTGACAGAAAAAATCAAGCAGGGTATCTGGGAAGCGGGAGGAATCCCTGTGGAGTTTGGCGTACCTGCTACTTGCGGCAACGTGGCAAACGGTGCCCCGGAACTGAAATACGAACAGGCGGCGAGGGACATCGTGGCTGCCTCCATCGAATTCGTGGCAAAGGTTCACAACTTTGACGGACTGGTAACTGTGGCTTCCTGCGACAATATCATAGCGGGATGTTATCTGGCAATGGCGAGACTGGATTTACCGGCACTGTGCGTAACCGGCGGTTCTATGACAGCTGGCATTTACAAGGGCGAAAAGATGGTACAGGCACAGCTTGACGTTGCGGCTCTCAGTGCGGAAAGTGAAGAAGAGCTGGGAGAAATGGAAGAGTGCGTATGTCCATCCTTCGGCGCTTGTCCTTCCATGGGTACCGCCAACACCATGCAGATGACTGGGGAAGTCCTCAATCTGGTATTGCCGGGAACAGGAACGATTCCATCCATCGACAACTTGAAATTGAGAAAATGCAGAGAAGCGGGAAGAAGAATCGTGGAGATGACTATTGCAGACCGCAAGCCGTCCGATCTGCTGACCAAAAAGACTTTTCAGAATGCAATCGCTTTTGCCATGGCTACCGCTGCATCGACCAATATCGTACTGCATCTCATTGCCATTGCCAACGAATTGGGCGTCAAAATCACCTTGGATGACTTTGACGAATATGCAGGCCGAATTCCTTGTATTACCGGCGTCATTCCAAGTGGTCCTTATACGGTGGTGGACTTTCACTATGCAGGCGGTCCGCTGGCGGTGCTGAAGATGATTGAAAAAGAATTACATACTGACGTGCCGACGATGGATGGCCGCACTTGGAAGGATATCCTTGAAAAAATCGAGGTGCAGAGTTCAGATATCATCAGAACCCTCGATAATCCTCTCTTTGAGGAACCGGGGCTGAAAATTCTCAAAGGCAATCTGTCTCCGACAGGGTCTATCGTTCGCCCGACCGGCGTACCGAAGGAAATGAAACAGTTCTCTGGAACGGCCAGAGTCTTCAGCAGTGATATGGAATCCTGGGATGCCATTGAACGTGGTGAAATCAAACCGGGAGATGTTATCGTCATCAGATACGAAGGATGCGTTGGCGCACCAGGTATGACAGAACTCATGTCGTCTACTGACGCCCTTCTCGCAAAGGGACTCGATAAGAGCGTCGGCCTCATTTCTGACGCAAGATTCTCTGGATTCAATTACGGTGCAATCGTTGGGCATGTGACTCCAGAAGCGGCAAAAGGCGGTCTGATCGCTTTGATTGAAGAGGGCGATATCATTACAGTAGACACTGTCAAAGGAACGATTAACCTTGACGTGCCTGAAGAGGTCATCGCAGAGCGGAGAAAGAACTGGGTCTGCCCTGAGGCAAAGGTCAAGACGGGACTGCTTGCAATCTATGCGGAGAATTGCAGACCAGCTGACGAAGGCGGAGCCATGCAGCCGTGGGATATCGCATTCAAATAATAGTCAATATTTATGACAATTACGGAGGAAATTATGGAAAAGAATACAGGCAGAATACCTGAGAAACGTGAGAAAGAGTTTGGCGTAGGAACTTTTATCTTCCTGATCATATTGATTGGCGCCATCGCTTATATGGCTTCCGTCATGGGCATAGGCCCCATGTTTAAAACCCTGCTGAACACAGCGTACAGCGTACTGATTGAAACCGTGCTTTACATCTGTGCAATCTGTGTTATCATGGGTGCCATATCGGCACTGCTGACGGAGTTTGGCGTCGTAGGACTGGCCCAGTGGCTGATCAATCCAATTATGAAACCGTTATATAATATGCCCGGCGCTGCGTCTTTGGGCATCGTAACCACCTTCCTTTCGGATAATCCGGCAATACTGGCTTTGTCGCAGGACGCGAAGACACGTAAATATTTCAAAAAATATCAGACGCCGGCTCTGTGTAACCTGGGTACTGCTTTTGGAATGGGCATGATCGTCTGCACCTTTATGCTGGGACTTGGCACCGAGTTTATCCCGGCCGTTGGTGCAGGACTGGGAGGCTGTGTCGTGGGAAGTATCATTTCTACCAGATTGATGCAGTTCTTCACGAAACGGTATTATGTTAAAAAGGGCGTTTGGGAGGAAATGCTGGAGATGGAGGAACTGGCTTCTTCTGCGGAACAGGAGAAAGAGAAGGCGCAGACAGGAGAGGCAAAGAAAAAAGGTCTTTTCAGCAGAGTGATGGACTGCCTTCTGGAAGGCGGAAAACTGGGATGGCAGATATGTTTTGCGACGACGCCAGGTGTTATCTGTATCTGTACACTCGTCATGATTCTGACCTTTGGTCCGGGAACAGGCGAGGACGGAGTTGCTGCATATACTGGAGCAGCCTATGAGGGCATTGAAATCCTTCCTAAGCTGGGGGATTTGATTTCTCCAGTGACAAAAGTGCTCTTCGGGTTCCAGGACGGCAGCAATATCGTGGTTCCCATTACTTCTTTGGGGGCTGTAGGTGCAGCCATCGGCATGATTCCGCAGATGGTTACAAACGGCCTTGTAGGAGCGAATGAAATTGCAGTATTTACTGCAATGGGTATGTGCTGGTCAGGATATCTGAGCACCCACGTTTCCATGATGGATGCCCTTGGCAGAAGAGAGCTGATTCCTTCTGCACTGATTTCACACACTGTAGCAGGATTGTGCGCAGGTGTTGCCGCTCACTATCTCTTCTTGTTGGTTGGATGAGCACGGATTGAATGGAGGTAATGATGAACAAATATTTAAGCTCCAAGATGGAGGTTTTCTCAGGCGATAAAGGACTCTTCGCCATATTCGGAATCTCTTCCGAACTAGAAAGGGCGGGAAAAAAGATTATACATATGGAGATAGGCAAACCTGACTTTGATACGCCGCGCGTCATTAAAGAGGCGGGCATAAAAGCCATTGGGGACGGCGTAGTTCACTATGCGCCTCCTGGAGGAATTCATGAACTGAAGGAAGCCATCACCGCCTGGTCAAAGAGAAGATATGGCTTGGATTATGATGCGAAAACGGAGTGCCTGATTACGGTTGGAGCCAGTGAAGCCATCCATCTGGTATGGAGTGCATTTTTAGATAACGATGAAGAGGTCATGATCCCAAGTCCTTACTATGGTTCTTACGTATATCAGGTTGCTTCAGCAGATGCGAAGTATATAGAAGTGCCCGTCCTAAAGGAGGGGGTGATCAAGTACGATATGACAGAATTTGAAGCGAGAATTACAGATAAAACAAAGGTATTGATGATCAATTCACCGAATAACCCGACCGGATATGTGATGAGTGATGAAGAAATGCAGGCTGTTGCAGATTTCGCTATCAAGCATAATCTCTTAGTAATTTCTGACGAATGTTACGATCACTTTGTTTTCAATAGTGAGTTTAAGAGCATCGCGACGCTGCCAGGCATGAAAGGACGCACATTCGTAGTCAATTCAACATCGAAAACGTTCTCCATGGACGGCTGGAGAGTGGGTTATGTACTTGCTCCAGCAGAGTTCATAGAGACCATGCAGAACGTCCACGAACATCTGGCGATCTGTCCGACATCTTTTGCGCAGCAAGGCGCAATCGCCGCATATACAGAGGAACTGCAGGAGACAAAGGAAATGGTCGCTGAATACAAGAGAAGAAGGGAATACATCATCGGAGAACTCAGTCAGATTGATGAATTATCTTTCTACACACCGCAAGGGGCATTCTACGTATTCATCGATGTTAGCAAAACGGGACAGAGCGGGGCAGATTTCTGTCTGGGGCTTTTGAATAAGAAAGGCGTCGCAACGGCTTCGGGAGAGTCTTTTGGAAAACAATGGACAGATTATATCAGAATCTCTTATTGTTGTTCTATGGAGGATTTAAAAGAGGCGGTCAGGCTGATCAAAGAATATATATCTGATTTACCTGCTTTGCAGTAATTATGGAATAACCCGATAATTTCGTTCTCTTATTAAAACGGACAGAGGGTCGTGGCAAAATTGCCACGACCCTCTGTCCGTTTTTTTATAAGGTTGTTTTCTTTAAATCATTGAAGCGATTTTATCGCCAGTTTCTTTTGTACCGATAGATTCTTTTCCTGCGCAGATGTCCGGTGTCCGATAACCTGCAGCTAAGAATTTTTTGACGGCATCTTCGATATCATCTGCCTCTTGAGATAACTCGAAGGTATACCGCAGCATCATAGCAACGGACAGGATTGTAGCAATTGGGTTAGCCAGGTTCTGTCCGGCAATATCCGGAGCGGAGCCGTGAACCGGCTCGTACATACCGAAGTTGCCAGTAGCCAGACTGGCGGATGGCAGCATGCCGATAGAGCCTGTAATCTGACTGGCCTCGTCGGACAAGATGTCGCCGAAAATGTTACTGGTCACTAGGACATCAAACTGTTTAGGGCTGCGCACAAGCTGCATGGCGGCATTGTCCACGTAGAAATTTTCTAGTTCTACTTCGGGGTAGTTTTTCGCAACTTCCGCAACAACTCTTCGCCAAAGTCTTGAACTTTCCAAAACATTGGCCTTATCTACGCTGGTCACTTTCTTATTTCTCTTCATGGCCATGTCAAAGGCGACTTCCGCAATCCTTCTGACCTCTTCTTCAGAGTATTGCTCGACATCGTAAGCAGCAGCTCCCATATCGGTCATCTTCGTACCTTTTTCGCCGAAGTAGATACCGCCGGTTAACTCCCTGACGACAACGATGTCCAATCCACCGTCGATAATTTCCGGTTTCAGTGGAGAAGCGTCAGCCAGCTCGTCAAAGACCATGGCGGGCCGCAGGTTGGCGAAGAGCCCCAAGGCCTTTCTGAGACCGAGAAGCGCTCTCTCTGGCCTTTCGTCGCCAGGCAGGTTATCCCATTTGGGACCGCCGACAGCACCGAGCAGAACTGCATCACTGCTTTTGCAGATATCTACTGTATCTTCTGGCAGACATTTACCCGTAGCGTCGATGGCCGCGCCTCCTGCCAGGACTCGGTTATAGTGAAAAGTGTGTCCGTATTTTTCGCCGATTTTGTCAAGCACTTTGATGGCTTCGGTCACCACTTCAGGACCGATGCCGTCGCCTTGAACTACGGCTATGTAATAATTCATATCTTCCTCCATTTGCTTGTCTTTTTGTGTCAGGCTGTGTTGTGTGCTACAGTTCGGTACTCACGTACTCTGAGTACGCTCCGTTCCTCGCTGCAACCCACGCCTTGCCTGACGCAAAAATCCAGCGCATGATTACGTCTTTTTGTGTCAGGCGTTTGCCAATGTCTATTTGATACTGTTCAGCAGGCCGCCTTTTGCGATCATGTCCTTGATAAAATCAGGGAAAGGCAGGGCTTGGTAGGTTTCATTTTTGGTGATGTTGCTGATGATACCTGTATTGAAATCAATTTCGACTGTATCACCGTCTTCAATTTTCTGGCTGGCCTCGCTACATTCCAGAATCGGCAGACCGATATTGATCGCGTTTCTATAGAAAATTCTTGCAAATGTGGTGGCGATGACACAGCTGACACCACAGGTTTTTAGGGTGGCAGGCGCATGTTCCCTGGAGGAACCGCAGCCGAAGTTTTCGCCGGCAACGACGATATCACCAACCTTCACTTTGTTTACAAAGTCAGCGTCGATATCCTCCATGCAGTGGCTGGCCAATTCTTCAGGGTCATGAATATTGAGATATCTTGCCGGAATGATAACGTCTGTATCCACGTTATTACCGTATTTATGTACTGTTCCTTTTGCATCCATGATATTTAAACTCTCCTTTCAGGTGCCACAATTTTTCCCGCAATTGCAGAAGCGGCGGCTACGGCAGGGCTTGCTAAATATATTTCGGATTTCGTGTGTCCCATTCTGCCGACGAAATTTCTGTTGGTAGTTGAAACACAGCGTTCTCCTTCAGCCAAGATGCCCATGTGGCCACCCATGCAAGGACCGCAAGTAGGTGTGGAGACCACACAGCCTGCGTCAATAAAGGTTTCCAAGTAGCCCAGCTTGATGCATTCCTTATAAATCTGCTGGGTTGCAGGGACGATAATGCATCTTACATCGGGATGAACCCGTTTCCCTTCGAGAATTTCTGCGGCAATTCTCATGTCAGAAAGACGTCCGTTGGTGCAGGAACCGATGACAGATTGCTGAATAGGCACATCGCCGACCTCGTCAATAGTTCTGCTGTTACCAGGCAGATGAGGGAAGGCGACAGTCGGTTTGAGGGCACTGAGATCGATATTGTAAACCTGATCGTATTCAGCGTCAGCGTCAGCCTCGTAGACAGTGTACTCTCTATCGACACGGCCTTTCATGTAATCCTTGGTTATCTGATCCACAGGGAAGATGCCGTTTTTGCCGCCTGCTTCTATGGCCATGTTGCAGATTGTAAATCTGTCGTCGATGGACAGGGAGGCGACGCCTGGTCCAGTAAACTCCATGGATTTGTAAAGCGCGCCGTCCACGCCGATCATGCCGATAATGTGCAGGATGACGTCTTTACCGCTGACGTTTTCCGGCAGTTCTCCTGTAAGATGAAATTTCAGAGCACTAGGAACTTTGAACCAAGTCTGTCCCGTAGCCATTGAGGCAGCCAGATCAGTGGAACCTACTCCAGTGGAGAATGCTCCTAAAGCGCCGTAGGTACAGGTGTGAGAGTCAGCGCCTACGATGATTTCGCCTGCTGCTACCAATCCTTTTTCTGGCAGAAGGGCGTGCTCAATACCCATGGTTCCTACATCATAGTAGTGATCAATATCAAATCTCTTTGCAAAGGTTCTGCAAGTGACGCACTGCTCTGCGCTTTTAATATCTTTGTTCGGTGTAAAGTGGTCCATGACCAGTGCAATCTTGCTCTTGTCAAAGACTTTTTCAAAGCCGGCATCATCAAATACGTTGACAGATACGGAGCCGGAGATGTCGTTGGCAAGAAGCATGTCTACTTTGGCAGTGATTAACTGACCGGGGACTACCTTATCAAGGCCGGCGTGAGCCGCCAGAATTTTTTGTGTCATTGTCATTCCCATAATTTTTACCTCTACTTTACAAAATGTATTTTCTTATTCATTCTGTTCAGGGCGCTGACCAGGGCATTGACGGACGCCAGGATGATGTCGGCGTGGGTTCCGATACCCCAGTACTGATTTCCAGCTTTATCGGCGATGCAAACATAGGCAGCGGCCTTGGAGTTGGAATCAGATCCGATAGCGTGCTCTGAATAGGTGATGAACTTATAATCAAAGTGATATTGTGTCTTTTTGAGTGCGTTACTTACTGCGTCAAGACGTCCGTTTCCTTCAGCTTCCAGATTGAAAGACTCTCCGTCGATGACCACTCTCATTCTTACGCCTACGCTGTTGTCTTCTTCTGATTTCGTCGATGAGAAGTGACTGAACATGGCTTCTGTAATATCGATTGGAGCAAAATCGTTGATATATTCTGCTTCAAACGCTGTGAAGATTTCGGAAGGGGAAAGCTCTTCGTGACGTTTGTCAGAAATATCTTTCATCATGTAGCCCACTTCTGCTCTCATAGCTTTTGGAATTACATATCCGTAATCACGTTCAATGATGTATGCGATACCGCCCTTGCCAGACTGGCTGTTAATTCTGATGACGTCACCTTCATATTCTCGGCCCACATCATGAGGGTCGATCGGCAGGTATGGCACGGTCCATCTGGATGGATCCATTTCTTCTCTCCACTTCATACCTTTGGCGATGGCATCCTGGTGAGAACCAGAAAATGCGGCGAACACCAGATCCCCAGCATAAGGCTGACGAGGGTTTACCTTCATGCCGGTATACTTCTCGTAAATTTCAACGGCTTGCGGCATATTGGTAAAGTCCAGCTCTGGATCGACACCGTGGGTGAACATATTCATTGCCAAAGTCACGATATCTACGTTTCCGGTTCTTTCGCCATTTCCGAAGAGTGTTCCTTCGATTCTGTCTCCGCCTGCCAAAAGACCTAATTCCGCGTCAGCTACGCCGGTGCCTCTGTCGTTGTGGGGATGGAGGGAAACAACGACATTTTCCCTGCGATGGAGATGTTTACACATGTATTCGATTTGATTAGCGAAGACATGGGGCATGGACATCTCAACAGTGGCCGGCAGATTGATGATGACTTTGTTGTCTGGCGTTGGCTGCCAGATATCTATTACTTCGTTGCAGATATCTTTTGCAAATTCCATTTCAGTACCAGTGAAACTTTCTGGCGAGTATTCGAACTGGAACTGCGTTTCAGGAAATTTCTCCGCATATTCCTTCATTAATATAGCGCCATCTTTTGCAATCTGAATAATTTCCTCTTCGGAAGCTCTGAATACCTGCTGCCTCTGAGCGAAAGAAGTGGAATTATACAGATGTACGACGGCACGCTTCGCGCCTTTCAGCGCTTCAAATGTTTTATCTATGATGTGTTTTCTTGACTGTGTCAGAACCTGTACGGTTACGTCGTCAGGAATCATATCGTCTTCAATCAAGCGCCTTAAGAATTCGTATTCTGTTTCTGATGCTGCAGGAAAGCCGACTTCGATTTCTTTGAATCCGATGAAAACCAGAAATTGAAAAAACTCCAGTTTTTCTTCTAAACTCATGGGTACAATCAGAGCCTGATTGCCGTCACGTAAATCTACGCTGCACCATCTGGGCGCTTTTTCGATGTGATCCTTGTTTGGCCATTCCATTTCGGCCATAGGGGGATTAAAATAGCCCACCCTATACTTGTCGTAATTTTTCATTGTAATAACCTCCGCATTTCATATAATATTGATCATTCAATTTGAGTAACAAGAAAATCGTCTCTTCGGCGATTTTCTCAAAATCACTAAAGAGACGAAATGCAATTCTTATTGACTGCTTCCGCGGTACCACTCTTTTTGACATAATCTAAATTATATGCCCTCTCGTTTTTGTCGCTCGGGGGTGAGACATTATAAAAGGTCTGCGGCCTTCCACCAACCGGACGCTCTCTGAAAAACCTTTGCTTATAATTTATTCCCGTCATTGCAACTTTTAAAATTTATGCTATGATAATAATATAAATGAAGAAGCGCCCTATGTCAACCTAAATTTGTGCTCAATCTTAATTATTGGTGCATTTTTTTGTGAACAAATAACAAAAAGAGTTGACTTTTATAGTGCAAAGACTATAATAGATATATGGGCTACTGCGTTAGCCCGTTTAATGCTAGAAAAAAGGAGAGAGAGTATGAAAATGACAGGATCACAAGTAGTGGCAGAAGTATTGCTTGATCATGGCGTTGACACTGTCTTTGGATATCCAGGCGGAACAGCTCTGAATATCTATGACGAATTATATAAATACAGCGATAGGATTAAGCATGTTCTCACTGCGCATGAACAGGGTGCTGCACATGCTGCCGACGGATACGCCAGGGCTACGGGTAAGACCGGTGTGGTATTTTCTACCAGCGGTCCGGGTGCGACCAATCTGGTAACAGGTATTGCGACGGCATTTATGGACAGCATTCCGATGGTCGCTATTACGGCCAACGTGCCTGACTCCCTGATCGGTCGTGATACATTCCAAGAAATTTGTATTACGGGAGTCACACTGCCTATTACAAAGCACAATTACTTTGTAAATAGAATCGAAGATCTTGAGCCTGCTCTGAGAGAGGCATTCAAGATTGCAAATAGCGGGAGAAAGGGTCCTGTCCTCGTGGACATTACCAAGGACGTAACTGCCGCGAGCATTGAATATACATCAAAAACACCGTTAGAACTGAAACCGCGTCCGGTGATGGAACGGGACGATATTGCAGCAATTGTCAAATTGATTAATGCGGCAGAAAAGCCGGTAGCATACATAGGAGGCGGCGTGGTGGCGTCAGATGCCTGCAAAGAATTGACTGCATTATTGGAGAAGGCGGACATTCCGGCGACCTATACTTTGATGGCCGCAGGTGTCGTGGGATACGACAGTGATCTCAATCTGGGCTTGATCGGAATGCACGGCAGCGTGGCTGCTAACCGAGCCATCGACCAGGCTGATTTGGTCGTTGCCTTTGGCGCCAGATTCAGTGACAGAGTTGCCCTGAATCCGGACAAATTTGCTAAGCGGGCGAAGATCGTACAGATTGACATCGACCGCAGCGAAATCAACAAGAACGTCATGGTTGACAAGTGCTGTGTCGGTGATATCAAAGAGTTTATCACCAGGGCGCTGCCATATATTGAGGAGCAGAACCATACAGAATGGCATGAACGTGTTGTGGGATGGAAGAAGAAAGAACGGATTGTCAAATCACCAGAATGCAAGCTTCATCCGCAGGAGATTCTTTCTACTATCTGCGATATGACCGATGAGGATACGATTTATGTAACTGACGTTGGACAACACCAGATGTGGGCGGCACAGTATCTCAAACATAACAAAGCGAAGAAGTTCATCACCAGCGGAGGCCTGGGAACCATGGGATTCGGATATGGCGCGGCAATTGGCGCACAGATGGGATGTCCAAAGGACAGAGTCATCCACATCACTGGTGACGGTTCTTTCCATATGAACTTGAACGAAGCCTGTACGGCGGTCAGTGAGAATCTGCCGATTATTACAATTATCATGAACAACAAGGTTTTGGGAATGGTTTACCAGTGGCAGACCATATTCTATGAAAACAGGTATTCTAATACGACGCCAGAAAGAAAGACCGACTTTGTCAAGTTGGCAGAAGCCTTTGGCGCAAAAGGTTATAGAGCGGAGACCTGTGAGGAATTCACGGCGGCCATGGAAAAAGCGCTGCAGTCGGAAGGTCCTGTTTGGATCGACTGTCTGATTTCGAGAGAAGAGCGGGTACTGCCGATGATTCCGGGAGGAAAGACCGTCGAAGATATGATTATCGATTAGGGAAGGAGGACGCTAAACATGTATAAACCACTTAAGAAAGAAATCGTCAGCGTTCTTGTTCTGAATCAGGCAAATGTTCTGACGAGAGTAGTCAGTCTCTTCGGAAGAAGAGGTTTTAATATCGATTCTCTGACTGTATCGGCTACCAATGATCCTGCACTTTCGAGGATTACCATCGTATTCAGCGCGACAGAGCAGTCAATGCAGCAGATTATCACTCAGACAGAGAAGCTGGAAGTCGTAAAAAGCATCTACATATTAAACAGAGAGAACAGCCTCTATAGAGAACTGTTGCTGCTGAAAGTCAATGCTACCCCAGAGGAATTGTCGACAATCAAGGATATTGTCGATGTCTACAGAGGCAAAATTGTAGACTTATCTACAGACAGCATGATTATCGAACTGACAGGGACTCCAGAGAAAATTGACGGATTTATGGATGTCATCAAGGACTATGACATTTCAGAGGTATGCAGAACAGGTATCACAGGAATTGAAAGTAAAGTAGTAAAAAATAAAAACGATTATTTATAAAAAGGAGATTGATAAAAATGATTAAGAAGTATTATGATCAGGATTGTAATTTAGGATTATTGGACGGTAAAACCGTTGCAATTATTGGGTTTGGAAGCCAGGGTCATGCCCATGCCATGAACCTGCATGAAAGCGGCGTCAACGTCGTAGTTGGTCTCAGAGCAGGTTCTGCACATGTTGCAAAGGCTGAAGCAGCTGGGCTGAAAGTTGTAGGCATCGAAGAAGCGGCAGAAGCTGGTGATCTGGTAATGATGCTGACTCCAGATGAACTGCAGGCTAAGATCTACAAAGAACAGGTCGAGAAGCACATGAAGGAAGGCAACGTACTGATGTTTGCTCACGGATTTAATATCCACTACCAGCAGATTCAGCCACAGAAGGACATCGACGTTATCATGGTTGCTCCTAAGGGACCTGGACACACAGTAAGAAGCCAGTATGTAGAAGGCAAAGGCGTTCCTTCACTGATCGCAGTATATCAGGATGCATCTGGCAAAGCAAAGGATTATGCCTTGGCATATGCATCTGGTATCGGAGCTGGCAGAGCAGGAATCTTAGAGACAACGTTCAAAGAAGAAACAGAAACAGATTTATTCGGTGAACAGGCAGTTCTCTGCGGCGGTGTAACAGAACTGATGAAAGCTGGTTTTGATACATTGGTAGAAGCAGGATATGAACCAGAGATGGCATATTTTGAATGTATCCACGAGATGAAGCTGATCGTAGACCTGATCAACACAGGCGGTTTCGACAAGATGAGATATTCCATCTCCAACACTGCTGAATACGGTGATTACAGAACTGGAAAGAGAATCATCACAGAAGACACCAGAAAAGAAATGAAGAAGGTTCTGGAAGAAATCCAGGATGGAACATTTGCCAGCGAATTCGTTCAGGAATTCAATGCAGGCGGAAAAGCAAGATTCTTGGCTACTAGAAAGAAAGAAGCATCACATCTGCTCTGTAAGGTTGGTCAGGAACTGAGAGAGATGATGAGCTGGTTAAAGAAATAGTATATTGCAAAGCAATATTCCCTATGTTATAAGAAGAGGTTTATGTTATTATGTCAAAACGAAGTGATAACGTAACCAAAGGTATAGAAAAGGCTCCGATGCGTAGCCTTTTTTATGCTATGGGTTACACAAAGGAAGAATTAGAAAGACCGCTGATCGGAGTCGTGTCAGCACATAGTGAAATCGTGCCGGGTCATATCAACCTGGATAAGATTACCGAAGCCGTCAAGGCTGGTGTTAGAATGGCAGGCGGAACACCAATCATGGTTCCAGCTATCGGGGTATGTGATGGCATCGCAATGGGACATATCGGCATGAAATATTCCCTGGCAAGCAGAGAATTGATTGCGGACAGTGTGGAGACCATGGCCATGGCTCATCAATTTGATGGACTGGTTCTCGTTCCTAACTGCGACAAAATCGTACCAGGCATGGTTATGGGAGCAGTGAGACTGAACATCCCGACAGTTGTATGCTCTGGCGGACCGATGATGAGCGGACTTGTAGACGGCGTTGAAACTTCACTCTCAAAGATGTTTGAAGCAGTTGGCGCTCGCAAGGCAGACATGATTGATGATGCGGGACTGGAAGAATTTGAGCAAAACACCTGCCCTGGCTGCGGTTCTTGTTCAGGAATGTATACCGCGAACAGCATGAACTGCCTCTGTGAAGCAATTGGTATTGCACTTCCAGGTAACGGAACAATTCCAGCAGTACATAGCGGCAGAATCATGCTGGCAAAGCATGCAGGTATGGCGATCATGGGCTTGATTGAAAAGGATATCAAAGCGAGAGATATTATCAATGAGAAATCTATTCGAAATGCTCTTGCCTGTGACATGGCTCTCGGCTGTTCGTCAAACAGTGTACTCCACTTGTTAGCTATCGCTCACGAAGCAGGTGTAGAATTAAATCTCGAGTTGTTCAACGAAATGAGCGCAAAAACACCGAACCTGTGTCATCTGGCACCGGCAGGCGGTACACATATGCATGATCTGAACATCGCCGGCGGCGTGCAGGCAGTCATTGCGGAACTGAACAAAAAAGGACTGATTGATACTTCACTGATGACTGCCAACGGCAGAACAGTGGGAGAAAATATCGAAGGTAAGTATATCAAGGATGACAATGCAATCAAGAGCGTAGATGCACCTTACAGTGAGACAGGCGGTCTTGCTATCATGTGGGGGAACATCGCTCAAGAGGGCTGCGTTGTAAAGAGAAGCGCTGTTGCACCGGAAATGCTCACTCACGCAGGTCCTGCCAGAGTCTTTGACTGCGAAGAGGATGCCATCGATGCCATCTACAAAGGCAAGATTGTGGATGGAGACGTTGTAGTCATTCGTTACGAAGGTCCAAAGGGTGGTCCAGGCATGAGAGAGATGCTCAATCCGACCAGCGCACTGGCAGGGATGCAGCTTGACAAGACCGTCGCCCTGATCACAGATGGACGTTTCAGCGGCGCCAGCCGTGGAGCTTCTATCGGACACGTTTGCCCAGAAGCAGCCAGCGGCGGAAACATCGGTCTGATCCAGGAGGGGGATATCATCGAAATCGATATTCCTGGAGCAAAGATCAATGCCAAGGTTTCTGATGAAGAATTTGACGAAAGACGCAAGACTTACGTACCTCGTGAGCCAAACGTGAAGAGCGGATGGCTATACAGATACTCCAAGATGGTTGCACCGTCCAGCAAAGGCGCTGTAATGAAAGAAGACTAACCAGGTTTTTAAGAGAATCTAATTGAAAGGAGTTATTCATACCAGTTCGGTTGAATAACTCCTTTTTAGTGCGTTCGTGTCTCGCTAAGTCTTAATGTTGCTTACTATTGAGAAAAAAAGTCCAATTGACGGGTAAAACCTTGCCCTTATTTTATATGCGGCATAGTGCAACGGAGAGCTTGCTCTTTATGCAGTGTATTTGCCTTTGCTGCAGCCAATTCCTTGTGAAGATGTACAGCCATGAAAACAGTGATGACAGCTGCGAGTACGTCAGCGATGGGCTGCGCATAGAGAATTCCATGCAGTCCCCAATAGGTGGGAATGATTAGAATGACTGGTACAAAACAGATGCCCTGCCGTAAAGCACCGAGGATACAGCCCTCTTTTGCCTTTCCCATGACGAGAAACAAGAAGGAATATACTGTGTAAAATCCAAAGAGAATGAAAGAGAGACCGTTTGCCCGCAGAGCAGTCGCGCCGATCTTAATCATCTCCAGATCTCCTTTTGTAAACAGGGAGATGATCTGCTGAGAGAATACGACAGCTGCGAGTCCGAAAATCAGACAAAATAAAGTAGACCATAAAATAGAGGTCCTGATTGCCTCTTGCAAGCGATCAAACTTTTTGGCACCATAGCTGAATCCGGCAATGGGCTGAAAACCTTTTAAAAATCCAAAGACGATCAGAGTTCCCATGGACAGGATCTTTGTCACTGGTCCCATGGCAGCTAGGGCGGAACCGCCGAACTCTTTTGCTGCATCGTTGATCATACTGATAGACAGGCTGGTTAAAAGCTGGAACAGCAGTGTGGGAATCCCAATTTTTAAAATCTCAGACATGATGCTTTTAGAAAAACAGCACTCTTTCATGCGAAAGCTGAAAACACTTTTCTTTTGTAAAATATAAGCGAAGTAGACCAGTGTGGAAACGACTTGTGATATAGCGGTTGCGATAGCGGCACCCGCAACGCCAAGGTGTAATGTGTAGATAAAGATGGGATCTAATATCACGTTTAGTACCGCACCTGCTGCTAATGCAGACATGGCTGTTTTAGCGGCACCTTCGCTGGAAACGATGTTATTCATGGCAACGTTGAATATGTTGAAAATCGAAAAGGTAATATAGATGCTGGCATAGACAGTCGCATAGGGCATAACGCTTTCCATTGCGCCGATCTGTCGTAAAATTGGCTTTAGAAAAATAATCGAGCAGACGATGACGAGTGCGCCGACGAGGATACTGCTGTACAGGGCGGTGCTGGCTACTTTGCCTGCAGTCTCTTTATCTCCGCATCCAAGGAGCCTTGAAAGATAAGCGGCAGCGCCGTTTCCAAATAACAGGCCCAGACCGACGATAACCTGCCCAAGGGGAAAGGCTACCGTGACCGCTCCCATTTGATCGGTACCCAACCCGCCCACAAAGTAAGTGTCTGCCAGATTATATAGTGCGTTGATAAGCATTCCGATCATGGTTGGCAGCCCCATGGCCAGCAAAGCCTTTGGCACGGGTGCGCTCCCCAATAACTCCATTTTCTTCTTTTGTTCATTCATATGAAATACTCCCCTCTGTTGACAATAGATGTAATTTATATTACTATAGTTTATAGTAAAAGAATCATGTGGCATATACTACTATAAATTATAGTAGTTGTCAAGAGAAAAAAGGAGGTCATAATGGCGACAATTGATTTGATTGTACTGGGAATATTGAAAAAAGAAGCTTTGAGCGCTTATGATATTCAAAAATTGGTGGAGTATCGCAATATTTCTAAATGGGTGAAGATCAGCACCCCATCGATTTATAAGAAGGTGCTTCAACTGGAAGGTAAGGGATACATCAAAAGCGATATTAAAGAGGGAAAAATGGCAGAAAAAGCGGTCTATTCGTTGACCGATGCCGGAGATAAAGAATTTCAGCGACTGATGCTGGAAATCGCCGCAAAACCGATCCGTATTTTTTTAGACTTTAATGCTGTCATCGTCAATCTGACCAGCCTGTCGATGGAAGAGCAAAAAGTCTGCCTGGCCAGCATTGAGGACAACATCAAAACGTTAAAGTCATATATAGAAGAAAACATCGACAGAAAAGAAGGGCTGCCGGAGATACCGGAAACAGGTATGGCTGTGTTGCAGCAGCAGCTGATATTGGCAGAGGCAATCGAAGCCTGGATCGCTAACCTGAAGGATTTGTAATTGCAGGAGCACTATTTTTATGATAGACTAAAAATATATTCGATGTTTTGACTGATGACGAATCACAGACGCATTAAAAAAGAGACGATCATGAACAACAATAGACGAGAAGGCAATCACAACGATAGGAGAGAACAGAGACTTTTAAGAGGAATGAAAGCCTTTGCTTATACTGCAAATGTTCCTGTTACGCTATATGATAATGATCTGAATATCTTATGGGAATGCCGTCCAGAGCTTAGAATCTGCTCAATGTTTATGACCTATGATATTCGAAACCGTGAATGCGATGAGAACCTGAAGCGCGCCGTTGCAGCCGCGGAAAATCTCAATGAACCCTATGTCTTCATGTGTGCATCCAGATTGACCCAAATCGCTTATCCGGTGAAGATAGAGAATGCTCTCAAGGGAACCATGATTGCAGGACCCATCATCATGGGAAAAAATCGAGAGAATGCCCTGAAACATATTTTTAAGAATCTGCCGGATTTTAGAAATCATGTCAATGAACTCTTTGATGTAATTGAAATAAACCCAATAAGGACTGCCTTTGAAGTTTCCTGCATTTATGAAGTGTTTTGTGATTGTATTTTCTCTCACAAACTGATGGAAAACAGTCAGGCCTCAGATGATGCGGCTGTAGACCACTTATTACAGTCCCTTCAAAGAAAAGATTTATATAGTGCAGCCGCGGCCATGGACATCATTTTCCAACACGCATATATAGCGAACGGGGGAAATTTAAATTTGATCAAAGTGTATCTGTCAGACTATCTTGCCTCTTTATCAAAGCATTTCCCGTCAAGTTATCTCTCGGCAGAAGGATATGAAACGCTGCTAGGTGAACTTGAAGATGCTGCGACGGTCGAGGCAGTACAAGAGGCATGTAAGAAAATTATCGTATTTATGACAGATGATGACGATAGAATGCCAGCATACAAAGGTTCGTCAAATGTAATCCAGGAGGCAATACATTACTTGGAAGAACACTACGCAAAAGATATTGAGCTAAAAGGGGTAGCCGATCTGGTTCATGTCAATTCTTCTTACCTGTCTTCCCTGTTCAAAAAAGAAACATCCATGACTTTTTCACAATACCTGAATATGATTCGATTGAATCAAAGTGTGAAACTGTTGAAAAAGACTGATTTGTCATTGGAACAGGTGGCAAAACGCTGTGGATTTGCCAGTCAGAGCTACTATATCAGAGCTTTTAAGCAGCATTATAGTGAAACGCCCGGCAAATATCGACGAGTTCTTAAGGATAAACGTTAACGGAGGAGATTATTATGATTTCAGCTAAGAAAAAAAACAGTTTTTGTGACGGGGTGCGAACCGTTGTCTTTCACAAATCAGAGCTTGTAGAAACGATTGCAAGTCTGCACAGCTTATATGCTGAAAAAAGTGAAAAACTTCACAGTTTGAAAAACCTGGAAGATCAATTGAATGACCTGGCTCCAAGTGTCAAGTACAGTTTATGGAAGTATGGTGAAAGCTATGCAGGGTGGCTCCTGATCATGGACATCGCCACCTACATCTCCTCCATGCATTACGAAGAAACAGGAGAGACCTATTTGACTTTTGATGCGGCAATGAAAGAGTATGAGAAAATCGATCTTGTCACATACTTGAATATCTTCTTAGGTATGCCGGCTTTGGGATATGAACGCAGTGACGCGGCTCGCTGGCTTAAAGACCCTGATACGATGTCATCAAAGGACATTAAGACCATAGGACAATACATCTCTCAGAAGGATGTGAAAATATTTATTAGAAATATAAAAGAGCTGAAGGACGATTTGCGGGATTTGCTGACTATCTATTGGAACGATGTTTTCAAGTCAGTTTGGAACGAGATAGAGCTCAGCCTGGACAAAACAATCGATTCGGCAAACTATGAGTGCAGTCTTTTGGGTGATGTAACGCAGTATATAGCCAATGTGCATAGCAGCATCAAGGTATCGAAAGGGACGATCTATATTCAAAAGGATGTTCCCTATATGATAGATCTGGATCACGTGAAAAAAGTTCATGTTTTTCCATCTACTTTTTCGGGAGAAGAATTACTTATCGATACCTTTGACGAATCGTTGGTGATTTACTACAACTTGAACCTGATGGATTCAAAATACGTAGGGCAGCAGGGGAAAGAGTTATGCAAAATCTTTAAGGCGCTCGGTGATGATACTAGGCTGAAAATAGCAAAGATACTGTGGGGAGCACCGGCAACCACCCAATATCTTGCGGGGATGCTTGGGATGGCTCCAAGCACGGTATCCACCCATCTGAAAGTGATGAAAGCTGCTGGCATATTGACAAACAAAGCGATAAAAAAATACGTTTATTACGAAGTGAACCAGGAGGCTTTAGCGCAGTTGGGACAACAGCTAGTTGGTTATTTCAAGGAGTCGTAAAAAATAATATAGGATAAAATAAGTGCAATTTGACGCCTGCAGAGAGTGAAATTGCACTTATTTTTTATGCAGATGAAAGAGGTCAGCTTAAAAAAATAAATAAAAATGAAATTGTGAAAATATTTTAGCAAATTGGTTATCTTGTTGACTTCGCATGATGAAAGTGGTAGAATATTCTCAACATTAAGATTCGTTAATTCAAAAAGTGTCGAATTGAAAATTGAAGGTTAAGTAAATAAAGGAGGCACACGATGATAAAGTTTGATTCAGATGGAACCATAGGCCGGTTTGAGAGATGGAGTGATGAGGAAAAACAAATGATTCATAAAACCTCAATTAAAATTCTCTCGGAAATCGGCATGCATGTATTCCATGAGGAGGCCAAAAGGCTCCTTCAGGATGCTGGCGCTGTGGTTGATGGAAATTTAGTGAAGATACCGGAGTGTTTGGTTGACGAAGCACTGAAGAGTGCTCCGTCACAGTATTCCATATATAACGTCGATGGGACAGAAAGCTTTTGTCTTGCCCCGAATGTAGTGACCTTTGGGACTGGAACAGATATGCCGGAGTTTATCGACTTATACTCAGGCGAGATCAGGCCTGGCAAGCTGGAAGACTGTGAAAACGCTGCTAAGATTGCTGAGCATTGCAAGTCAATAGATTGGGCAGCGCCTTATGCCCTGGCTAACGATAAAAATCCAAGGGTAGCAGATGTATACCATTATAAAGCAATGCGTAAATACTGCAGCAAACCAATTCTTACCTTGGCAACGGACCCATATAGCCTGAAAGGGATCATCGATATGGCGGCAGCACAAGCTGGAGGTTACGAGGAACTGAAGGCCAAACCGACCTTTGTTCACTACGCTGAACCGATTTCCCCTTTGCAGCATTCTGAAGAATCTTTGGGGAAACTGCTTCTCTGTGCGGAGTATGGCATCCCGGTTACTTATACGGCCGGAATCACAGCAGGCGCGACTGGCCCTGTGACCCTGGCAGGAACTTTGGCAGTGGGCAGTGCGGAGTGTCTGATGGGTCTGGTGATTCACCAGCTGAAAGCACCGGGTGCGCCATTTATGTATGGCATAGAAGCCTCTATTATGGATATGAAGACCACGGTATGCATGTATGGCGGGCCGGAGTACGGGCTGATGAATTCCTTTGTGGGCGAAATGGGCAGATTTTATAAACTCCCTACTTTTGGCATTTCCGGCGCCACGGATGCAAACCAAGTCGACTTCCAAATGGGCGCGGAGATGATCTACAGCATGATGACTGCTATCTATGGCAGACAAAATTTTGTTCATGACAACGGGTACATGGGCATTGGCCAGATGGGCTGTCTGCAATCTATTTTAGCCGCGAATGAATTGCTGTCCTTTGTGAAGCGTTATGTACAGGGCATAGAGATCACAGAGGAAAGCATCGGCTACAATCTGATCAAGGAAATCGGCATCGGCGGTAATTATCTTCAGACAAAGGAGACGGCCAGAAAGTTCAGAAAAGAGTTCTTTTTACCAGAATTTCTGAACCGTAAAAGAAACGTTGCCTGGGCTGCAGATGGCTGTCCCAATATTCCTGATCAGCTTACCGCAAAAGCAAAAGAGATCATAGAGGGTGATGTTCCAACTTTCCTTACGAAGGAATTGGAGGCAAAATTTGATGCCATCATAGAAGAACATGAATCCCACTATTCAGCTTAACTACAAATAAAAAGTATAAATCAACACACGAAAGGAGATTAAAAATATGTATGTAAACCAAACTGGTAATTTCACCCACGATTTCAAAATGTGTTCTTATGAACAGCTGACACGGCTTCACAACGCAAGTTTAGAGGTGTTAGAGCGAACCGGTGTGAAAATTTATGAAGAGACAGCGCTGAAGATTCTGGCAGAAGGCGGCGCCTATGTAGATTTTGATTCTAAGGTTGTCAAAATACCGGCAGGAATGGTTAAAGCGGCCATTCAATCTGCACCTTCCAGAATTGTGATAGCAAATCCACAGGGAAAGAGAAGCCTGTTTCTTGAAAGAAACAACGTGTATTTTGGAACAGGTACGGATCTTCCTACCCATATGGACCCCTATACAAAAGAGGTTCGGCCTACGATGCTCAAAGACATAGAAAACATTGCAAAGGTCGTGGACAAAGCTGACAATTTTGCATATGTCTCCAATCAGGGGTTGGCCCAGGATATTCCGCAGCATCTCCACGATATGATTACCCTGAAAACCATGAGAACGTACTGCAGCAAACCGAATCTTTGTACGGCAACAGACAAAGGAAACCTGATGGCTTTGATTGATATGTGCGCGGAGATGGCAGGCGGTTATGAGGAGCTGAAACGCAATCCTACGCTGATGCTCTACAACGAGCCAGTTTCTCCTCTGATGAATAGTGAGGAGGCAATCCAGAAGCTGATGCTCTGTGCCGAGTATGGAATTCCAACGACCTACGCTTCAGGCGGTGTGTCAGGCGGAACCTCTCCGGTTACATTATCAGGATCGATCGTATGCAGTAACGCAGAGTGTCTGGCAGGTTTAGTCCTGCATCAGCTGGTTAAGAAGGGCGCTCCATTCATTTATGGTTATATCTTTGGTGCCATGGATATGATGACGACGATGAATGTCTACGGCGGACCGGAGCTGGGCATGGTCCATGCGGTGATGGCGGATCTGGCAAAATATTATGATCTGCCTGTCTATGGAACCTCAGGCTGTACAGATGCACTTGAAGTGGATGCACAGGCGGGTACGGAGGCAATGTACAGCATCATGTGCGCAGCACTTTCCGGAGAAAATCTGGTCCACGACAATGCATATACAGGCGTGGGCGCCATCGGCAATCTGTCAATGATTCTACTGGTAGATGAACAAATCAGCTTTGCAAAGAGATTTGTGCAGGGAATCAACTATGATGAAGATTCTCTTGCCATCGATTTGATCGATAAGGTCGGCTACGGCGGTGCCTATGTATCTCAAAAACATACGGCAAAGAATTTTAGGAACGAGGTGTTCTATCCGAAGTTCTTCAACAGGAAGCAGTATCTGGCATGGGAAAGCGAAGGCGGCCTTACGCTCAATGAAAAACTGGACAATGCAGTGAAGTCGATGATTGAAGAGGATGAGTATAGCTATATCGACGAGCGGACCGCAAAAGTCTTTGACGAAATCATCAAAGACAGGGCGAAAGAATTAGCGATTGAGTATTAATAAGAGGAGGAGAAAAATGTTATTAGAAAAGATTGGAAACGCAGTTTTTGAAGGCGATGATGATGCTGTTTGTGAACTGGTAGAAAAGGCATTAGCAGAGGGCGTAAAGCCGCTGGATGTTTTGGAACAGGGTCTGGTACCGGGAATGGATGAAGTAGGACGACTGTTTAAGACGGGTGAGATGTTTGTACCAGAAGTGTTGATGGCTGCAAACGCAATGCAGGAGGGGAATGACATTCTGAAGCCGCTAATGGTTGGAGAAACGCGAGAAATGAAAGGGAAGATTGTCATCGGCACGGTAAAAGGCGACCTGCATGACATCGGCAAGAAAATTGTCGGAATGATGTTAGAAGGTGCGGGGTATGAGGTAATCGACCTTGGCATTGACGTCACCCCTGAAAGATTTTTAGGGGCTCTTGATGAAACCCAGGCCGACTGTGTCGGGATGTCCGCCATGCTTACGACGACGATGACGGTGATGAGTGAAGTTGCTGCAGCCATAAAAGCTGACCCAAAGTATGATCATGTCAAAATCATGATTGGAGGGGCGCCTGTAACTGCTGATTTCGGAGAAAAAATCGGCGCAAAATTCTCCTACGATGCAGCTTCTGCCGTTGACCTGGCCAATGAGCTGATGGCATAAAGTCATCTTATATCTCCTGTCTTTTGGAAAAGAAGTTACCGCAGAGACAATTTTAGTTAAAATTTATAGAAGGGAAGCGAAAAAATGAGTAAAAAATGGACTCCAAAAGAATTGCTGCTTGATTTAGTTTCGGTACAAAGTGATACATACACTACTTTGGAGATAGATATGGCCAAACATATCTTGGAAGTAATCAAAGGACAGGACTATTGGGAAGAGAACTCCGCGTACTGCGGGCTTTATGATGGGAATGATCGGATGGGGCGTCTCATACCTTGGGCACTTAGAAAAGGAACGTCTAACAGATGTCTGGTTCTCTCGGGACACTTCGACTGTGTCGAAATCGATTGCTATGGTACTTTAAAAGAATTTGCATTGACACCAGATACGTTAAAAGAAAAAATGAAGACCATGGAGTGGAGTGATCCTGATGTGGAGAAAGATCTGAACTCCGAAGACTGGTTGTTTGGAAGAGGAACTGCTGATATGAAGGGCGGCACCGCCGTCATGCTCTGCCAGCTGTTCGAAGTTGCTGCAAACCATATAAATCCAGAACTGAACCTTCTCTATGTAGGCATTCACGATGAAGAAACCGCGGCGGAAGGGATATTTCAAAGTGTTGCACTGTTTACGGAACTGAAGGACAAATATGACTTTGACTATAAGCTTCTCGTCAATGGGGAACCGACTTCTAAAGACAGCCCTGATAAATACACCTATTATGACGGATCCATTGGAAAAGGACTTCCTTTTATCGTCATCAAGAGTAAGCTTGTCCACGTGGGCAATCTGATGCAGGGGCTAAACGGGTCACTGATTGCCGCCAATATCGTCAGACGTATTGAATTGAACACGAATCTTTGCAGCGAGGATTATGGTCAGAAATGTGTACCGCCGACAGTGCTCTATATGAAGGACAACAAAAAATACTACAACGTATCCGTTCCGCTCTATACGAATCTGTATCTCAATACGTTGTTTACAAACTCAAATAATGCCTTAAAAATTCTCGATTCCATTGACCATATCTGCCAGGAATCGGCCGCAGAAGCAGTGGAAACTTACAATAAGGCTTACGCTTTTATGGAGCCAAACCATCCCAATCCCAATCATAACGTGCGCGTGATGTCCCTGGCAGATTTGCAGGCGCATAATGGCGAGAGTGTTGAGAATTACCAGGAGAAGAAAGATGCCTTTGTCAAGGAGCAAATCGAAATTGTGAACAGGGGAGATTCGCTTACCCAGTTGGCGACGGGCTTTGACATCGTGGAGTGGGAAATTGAACAGTCCAACATTACAGACCCGATGATTGTCTACGGATTGATGGCACCTTATGTACCTGCTGTGAACAATCACGCCTTTCAGAATTTTGACAGAGAAGGCACCATCAATATTGTCCGCGACGAGTTGAAAAAGTATGGAATTACCGTCGAGGTCGTGCCTTATTTCATGGGACTTTCTGACAACAGCTATATTTCATGTGTGGACCCGACAGAAGATTTAGAGGCTTTAAAGAGTATGGTCACGCCGCAGGAAGTTTACCATATTCCACTGAAAGAGGCAGAATACATAGCACTCCCATCCATTATCTGTGGACCATGGGGCAAAGATTATCACACCATAACAGAGAGAGTTTATCTTCCCGACTTGGAAATTCACACGCCGGCAGTGATGAGAAGATTAATTGAATCATTTTAATGTTGAAAAGGAGGGAAACACGTGGATACGAATAAGCAAACAGTCAGTTTGAAAAATGTAATTAAAATTGCCGGAGTATGGATTTCCTACTGTATCGGATCAGGATTTGCAACCGGCCAGGATATGATGCAATACTTTGTCGCCTATGGCATGAAGGGCTTTATCGGCATACTAGTCGGCATTGCGATTCACATTTATGTGACCACATCCTACATGTCACTAGGAAAAACCATGCAGTTTGAGAACCCTATGGGTGTTTTCGACTATTTCTGCGGAAAGTACCTTGGCAAATTGGTGGCAGCGCTGACCGTAGTCTATGCCTTGTTTGCGCCATCTGTCATGATTTCCGGGTTTGGCGCTACAATCAATCAGCTGACAGGATTCCCTATGGTTGCAGGAAGCATCATCATGGGCACGATCGTAACTTTGACGGTTATGCTGGGACTGCATAGAATTGCTGACATCATTGGAACAATCGGACCGTTACTGATCATCGTATCGCTGTTAACCGGCGGAATTTACTTAATTGGCAATTGGGAAAGATTGAAGGCAGGTGCGATAGCTGCTGAAGAGATGGAACTGTTGAGCATTGGAGACAACTGGTTTATGGGCGGCGTGTACTTTGCGACATGGGCGCCGCTGATGGCCGCACCATTTTTGACTACAACGGCCAAAACCATCGACACAAAAAAAGAAGGTATCACCGGAATGATTGTAGGAAACGTAGGCTATATGCTTGCAGTGTTCATTATGGTAGCAGCGTTCTTCTGTGATCTTGATGGCGTTTCAAAGGTTCTCGTACCGACTTTATATTTGGCACAGCAGATGTCACCATTCCTTACCGTACTTTTCATAGGTGTGATTATCCTTGGAATATACTCCTCGGCAGTACCAGGAATGTTTACCTTTGTTGCAACCTTTGCAAAAGAGAAGACAAAGAAGTACATGCTCATTTCCATTGGAACAGGGGTATTTGTGACCATCGTGACCATGCTGATTCCATTTGATTTCCTGACAAATTACATGTTTACCGTCTATGGTGCGTTGGGATTACCGTTTATCTTCCTGATTGCATTTGCCCAGATTAGAACGAAATTATCTAAAGACAAAGCAATAAAATAACTTCTTTGACATCTTTTAAGAGACTGCCTGCACAGGCAGTCTTTTTGTAGTTTTATCATAGCTCAAACCCTGACAGGAACAGTACATATAGGGTATGGGGGTATGATGAAAGAGCCTCTTGAATAGTTCTATTTGACAAAATCAGACATTGAATTTACACTAATAATATATGAAATTAAGAAAGAGGTACTAGTCATGCTAATCAATTTTGATCAAATTGAGGAGACGATAATTCCTCACTTCCGTGGCGGTGAAAAAGAAACCAGGTCCAGGATGTTTGTGGAGCCAGCCTGTAAAATCATGCGCGGAAAGTTGGAACCAGGCGCATCTATCGGTCTTCACACCCATGATACCAGCAGCGAAATCATCTATATTTTAGAAGGAAGGGGTAAGGCCCTTTTTGATGGGAATTATGAAGAGGTAGAGGCTGGTCTGTGCCATTACTGTCCCAAAGGCCATGAACACAGCTTGATCAATGACAGCGATAGAGATTTAATTTTCTTTGCTGTAGTGCCAGAGCAGTAGGGGAGGGCAGATAATGAACACGAGCAGCAAAGGAAGGATTGCAGTGATTTTGATTGTTTTCCTGACGATAATGACGGCAATCTCACAGCCGGTTTCGGCCGCCACATCCTACATCGTCAGCCGCAGCGACAAGAAATACAGCTATTCGGATATGAAGAAGGACATTGAAGAGCTGACGGCCAAGTATCCGGACAGGCTGACCAGCCGGGTTCTGGGAGAGAGTGCCGACGGCAGAAACATCTACGCTCTCTGCCTGGGAAATCCAGAGGCGGAGAAGCAGATCTTTGTTACAGCGGGAATGCATGCTCGCGAATACATCAACTGCCAGGTTGTGATGATGATGGTAGAACGCTATTGCAGAAATTATGGCGGTAAATATAAGGGCAAAACCTATCGCCAGCTCTTTGATGAAGTTGCTGTCTACATCATACCGATGGTCAATCCTGACGGCATTGCCATCAGTGAGTTTGGTCCCAGCGTCATCAGAGATGCAGCGCTCCGCAAAAAAGTGCAGAAGATGCCGAGGAGAGGCGGCTACAGCAATTGGAAGTCCAATGCCAGAGGCGTGGATCTGAATCATAATTACAAGATGTATGCCGGAAAACACCCACAGAAGAAGCCTGCCAGTGATAACTATCCAGGGCCGTCTAGGTTTTCGGAAAGTGAGACGAAAGCCGTCCGCGATCTGATGAAGTCCATGACCAACATGAAGGCCTGCCTGAACTATCACAGCATGGGACAAGTCATCTATTGGGGATACAAGAATAAATCTTACAAGTCAAAGAGCTATGCTTTGGCAAAGCTGTTCAAGCAGATGACCGGATACTATTTGATCGACGAGAGTTATACCAAAGCTACCTACGGTGATCTGGAGCACTACGTCATCAATGAATACCGCATTCCTTATGTCTGTATCGAAACTGGATATGGAGGGGTACCCGTATCCAGCAAGCAGCTTTTGCCTATCTACAAAAAACTGATGTATTCCTTTGAAAAGACGGCGTATATGTATCGGTGACGACTATCATTTTCTATGCTTTTGTGGTAAAATGAGAAGTAAGATTTACATAGGAAAGGAAAAAACATATGTTAACTTTAGATGCATTTGAAGAAGCCACTGAGGTGGTGAAAAAAGTTGCCATAGAGACGAATTTGCTATATAGTGACTATTTCAGTGAACAGACTGGAAATAAAGTATATTTGAAGCCTGAGAACATGCAGAAGACAGGCGCATATAAGCTGAGAGGAGCTTATTACAAGATCAGCACACTGACTGACGAGGAGAGAGCGAAGGGATTGATTACAGCTTCTGCCGGAAATCACGCGCAAGGGGTAGCTTATGCGGCGAAAGCTTATGGCTGCAAGGCAACCATCGTAATGCCGACGACGACACCCTTGATGAAGGTGAACAGAACCAAGAGTTATGGCGCAGAAGTAGTGCTTTACGGTGACGTCTATGATGAATCGGCAGCACATGCACAGAAGCTGGCCGAAGAAAAAGGCTATACTTTTATTCATCCTTTCGACGATCCTGTGGTCGCTACGGGGCAAGGCACCATCGCTATGGAAATTGTCAAAGAACTGCCGCTGGTGGACTACATTCTGGTTCCAGTGGGCGGCGGCGGCCTGGCAACGGGGGTTTCCACTTTAGCAAAGATGCTCAATCCCAAAATCAAAATCATCGCTGTAGAACCGGCGGGAGCGGCCTGTCTGCAGGCATCCTTGGAGGCAGGTAAGCCTGTAACCTTGGATGGTGTCAACACCATTGCTGACGGTACTGCAGTAAAGACACCAGGCGTTGAAATTTTCCCATACTTACAGAAAAGTATCGACGACATCATCACAGTGGACGATGACGAGTTGATTGTTGCTTTTCTGGATATGGTAGAGAATCACAAGATGGTGGTCGAGAACTCCGGCCTGCTGACTGTGGCAGCGCTGAAGCATTTGAAAGTCAAGGACAAGAAAGTCGTATCCATTCTCAGCGGAGGGAACATGGATATCATCACCATGTCTTCCGTCGTGCAGCACGGGCTGATTCAGAGAGACAGAATCTTTACCATCTCAGTATTGCTTCCGGATAAACCGGGTGAGCTGGTAAGAGTGGCAAACACCATTGCTCAGGAGCAGGGAAATGTCATCAGACTGGATCACAATCAGTTCGTCAGCACCAACAGAAATGCGGCGGTGGAACTGAAAATCACCATGGAGTCCTTTGGAACAGAACACAAAGACAAAATCATCAAAGCACTGAAGAAGATCGGGTACGATCCGAAACTGATCAGCGTCATGATTTAATTATTTTACAGCAAGGCAAACCGTCTTGCTGTTATTTTTTTGCAGTGGTTAGAGGTCTGGTTATGCAAATTGGAGAGAAAACAGGCAGAAAATCATTTAGGCAGTGATTTTACCTAGCTTTTGCATAACGCAGAGGCAGCATATTATGCAAATCGAAGCAAATACTGGAGCCAAATTAAAATTGAACTGTAAAATATCAGGTTTTGCATAACCAGATGGACATGCAACTTACTGAATAACGGGCAGTGTAAAAGAAAAGCAGACCATTGCTTCATTCTGTGATACAGTATAGTGACTATGATGGGCATCCAGAATGCTCTTTACAATATCCAGACCGATTCCCTGACTTGGAAGACGCGCCTGGGTGTGTTCATCAATGGAAAAGTCACGATTCCATATCTTCTGCAGGATGTCCTCACTGATTGTGCCGCTGTTTTCAACAGAGATGGTCAGGCTTTTATCTTTTTCTTCCATGCGGATAGAAAGCAGATGACGAGCATCTCCGTATTTGATCGCGTTGCTGATAAAATTGGAAAGAACCTGATCAATGCGGTGCGCATCTGCTGATACCATGACGTCGCAGAGCTGTGTCTCCACTGTAAATCCCAAATTTTCCAGCCGGCGGGAGAAACGGTCTAAAACAGAAACCACCATATCCTTCGATGAGTATTCGCCCATATGGATGCTCCAATATCCAGACTGTATCCTTGTCAGCTCAATGGCTTCATTGACCATATCGGTCAGGTTGGCCGTTTCATCTATGATGATGTCCAGATAGTAATCTGGCTCCTGCTCATTAATGCCGCGCCGAAGGACGTCGGCATAACCGCCGATCAAAGCCAAAGGTGTTTTGAATTCATGGGAGACATCACCCAGCAGCTTTTTCATCCGTTCTTCGTTGCTTCTTGCATTTTCAGAGGCGATTGCTAAGTTTTGATTGGCTGCCTGAAGCTCCTGCAGTGCGCTTTCCAGGCTGGAGGCCATGGTATTGATATTCTGGGAAAGCTGACCGATTTCGTCTTTCCCTTCATAAGTGGCTTTTTCACTGAAATCCAGATGGGCGATTTTGTCGGTCACAGAGTTGAGATTTTGCATCGGCCTAGAGATCTGACGTGCTAAAATATAGGCGCCAGCCATCAAGATAACGGCAAGAACAACAAAAGAACCTTTGAAGATATCGCCCAGATAGGCGCTCTCATAGCCAGTAACGATAATGTTGTGCAGTGTCAAAAAATAATAGTGGATTCCATCTCTCGCTGCAGATGTGGAAATAAAATAATAAGAAGAGCCGTTCAGCTCCTCAGATTTTCCGGTTTTCTTGGACATAAAGTCTGCCAGACTGCTTTTGGCAATCAGACAGTCCTTGACATGTTCATAGATCAATTCTGCCCGTTGATTCTGCGTGGAAGGGTTTGAAGAATAGTCCCTGAAGGAGAGAACTTCAGCATTGCATTTGATGATATTAACGTCCCTGTTAGAGACGGTGTATTCATGCATGCTGCTGCGATTGGAATAGGGAACGCCTTCTATGGTCAACAGGAGGGGTTCGTAGAGGTCGCTATTTCCTACCTGGACTAACTTGGCCTGGATTTTGGTACCGTGTTTGATGGAGGGCAGCACATCTTCATCCAGCTGTGTCAGATAGAAGACCGGAATGGTGTAGATTTCTCCACTTTCGTCGCATTGCACTCTGAGGGTGGTCAGCTTATTGAAAAAGCCAGTGTCTGCAAACTTGAAGTCATCCCTTAGCGCCAAAACAGGAGAACCGGTTGATAATGAATATTCCTCAAAGGGTCTGTAGTACGTCTCTGAACCAGCTTCATGAAAACCCTCAGTTACTTCGTCCAGACTGGAATAGATGTTTGCATTGATATTCTTGATATAGAGACGATCAAAAAAGCTACTGATAAAAATCCACTGTACCGCCAGAATCACGAGAAATAAGCCAGTCACTACTGCAAAGATCTTCATCGTAATGGATTTTCTCATAGGGATTCCTCCATTTTGTAGCCCACGGAAATTACGGTTTTGATTAAAGGCGCCTTGTCGCCTATTTTTTTGCGGGTTTTCTTAATCAAAGTATCTACAGCCCTGATATCGCCCACATAGTCCATGCCCCATATTTCTTCCAAAAGGTATTCTCTTGTCAAGACTCGTCCGATGTTTTCCATCAGTTCACGGAGAAGAGCAAATTCTTTTGGTGTCAGTTCCACAGCCTTCTCGTGTACAGTACAGGTGTAGGCATCCAAATTGAGAAGAATATCAGAAAACTGCAAGGTGTGGGCAGACTGTTCATGGTTGGCTCTGGCCAGCATTCGCTTTACCTTTAAGGCAAAGATAGAGGATTGAAATGGCTTTACCAGATAGTCATCGGCGCCGGCATGGTACCCCACGATATGATAGCCTTCATCTTCTAAAGCGGAGAGAAATAGAATGGGCACGTCTGAAGTCTGACGTATTTTTTTGCAGACATCAAATCCACTTAGATCTGGCAGCATGACATCAAGGACGATCAGGTCTGGATTTTTAGATTGGAATATTTCTATGGCAGAGGCTCCATCTGCTGCTTCCAGGACATTGAGCCCTTCTGAGCGCAGATATAGACTGATCAGTTCTCTGAATTTCTTTTCATCGTCGACGACTAGTACAGTATTCATATTTCTCCCTTTCTCAAATCGTAACATTCTGAATTCAGTTTACCAAAATCCACAAAAATTACAATAGTTCCTATAAAAAAGCAATAAAAAAGAAAACCAGGTACACACCAAGTACAAACCGATGTGCTATGATTTGATCAAGTTAAAAAAACGAAAAATTGTGATAATTAATTAGGAGGTTGAAATTGTGAAAAAAATCATTGTATTATTGCTGGCTCTGTGTATGGTAGGAGCCTTTGCCGGATGTAAGAACGGCAGCTCCTCTGGAGACGGCGGCGGAGAAGCCTCTGAAAGAGACGATGTTGTGATCAGCCTGAAATCTGATCCGAAGACCTTTGATCCAGTCAGTACCTCTACGAGCAGTGCCAACACAGTTATGTTCCAGATCTATGACTCTCTGATTCATATGAACGAGGAATTTGAGGTGGAGCCGCGCTTAGCAGAAAGCTATAAGGTATCGGACGATGAAAAGACCTATACCTTTAAATTGGCAAAAGACGTGAAATTCCACAATGGGGAAGCACTCAAGGCCAGCGACGTGGTTTATTCCATTGAACGGGCACAGGATTCCCCGTACACCTCTGCTTATGTAGACTCTGTGGACTATGCTGAGGCGGTTGACGAGAATACAGTTACAGTCCACCTGACTGATGTGGATGCGTCTTTCCTGGAGAAAATCCAGATCATCATGATTGTCAATGAAAAGACGGTGAAAGAAGCAGGCAAGTCCTACGCTGATCATCCAGTGGGAACAGGCCCATACAAATTTGTCTCCTACAAGGCTGGTGTAGAAGTCAAGTTGACCAGATTCGACGACTATTACCGCGGCGCTGCGAGAATCAAAGATGTGAACTACCAAATTATCACCGATGATAACACGGCTACAGTAAATCTTCGCACTGGAGATGTGGATGCGGGAAGTTTTGCCAGAGCATCTTATGATGAAGTGATGAATGAGCCGACCCTGACTGTGGCCGACTGGAGTGCAAACAGCCTCTACTATTTTGCAGTCAATAATGAAGTCGCTCCTTTTAACGACCCAATTGTAAGACAGGCAATCAATTATGCTATCGACAGAGAGTATATCGCAGAAGTTGAGACTAATGGCCTGTCAAAGATTACCTCGGTCATGCTGCCGCCTTCTGTATTCGGTTACTCAGATGAAATCGATCAGACCTACACTTATGATCCAGATAAGGCCAGGGAGCTGTTAAAGAAAGCCAGCATCAAAACGCCGATGAAAATCGGAACCATTAAGATTCCTGAGGGCGATGGCAAGAATGCAGCAGAAGCTCTGCAGCAGTGTCTTTCCGAAATCGGACTGGAAGTGGAAATTGAGATCTTAGAACAGAACAAGTTCTATGATGAAACCGATTTTGGTGATTATGAAATCGCCTGGTGTCAGATCAGTCTTTTGCGAGATGCGGATTCCTATTCCATTCTTTTCACCTCTGATCAGATTGACGGTATGAATACCGCTCGTTATAACAATCCGAAGGCAGACAAGCTCTTTGCTCAGGCAAAAGCAACTACAGACCAGAAAGAACGTCTGAAACTATATGCGGAAGTTTTTAACCTGATCGGAAAAGATGCTGCTTATATACCAGTATACGTTCCAATAAATATCTATGCTTATAATAAAAATCTGAAAATTGATGTGCTGGAACCGTCCGTTCAATTTGTCTATGATATGCACTGGAATTAATCTAAACGAAAGGGCTGAAATGATTCTGAAGCTGAAAATCATCATTTCAGCCTTTCGTTTTTCGAGAGGAGAACTGCAATGACCAAATATGTATGGAAGCGATTGTTGCTTTTAATACCGACAGTATTAGGTGTCATGTTTATCGTATATACGATTTTATCTCTGACACCGGGCACACCGGGAAAACTGATTCTCGGCCAGTCCGCTACGCCGGAGGCGATCAATCAGCTAAATGAAGAACTTGGATTTAACAATCCCTTTTTAGTCCGCTTTTTTGATTACATCGTCGATGCCCTGCACGGAGATTTTGGCGTATCCTATAATACACAAAGACCAGTCTTTGATGAAATATTTCCAAGGTTTCCGACGACTGTGATTATCGCCTTCCTCAGTGTCATTTCTGCGGCCATCGTCGGCATTCCCATTGGAATCTTGTCAGCGGTGAAACAGTATTCCTTCATAGATGGATGCAGTACCACCTTAGCCCTCTTTATGGCAGGAATTCCATCCTTCTGGCTGGGTTTGATGCTGATGCTGGTATTTTCTCTGGAGCTGGGGTGGCTGCCGCCTAGTGGCACAGGCTCCTGGGAAAATTATGTGCTGCCCACACTGACTTTATGTATCACTGGATCGGCGCTGATTGTGCGCATCACCCGTACCATGATGCTGGAGACCATCAGGCAGGACTATATCAGAACGGCCAGGGCTAAAGGGGCCAGTGAAAAACGGGTTATTTTCCATCACGCTCTTAAAAACGCCCTTCTTCCAGTGATCACTTCTTTGGGAATCCAGTTTGGAGGAATGCTGGGCGGTACCATTGTAATCGAATCGGTGTTCAGTCTCCCGGGACTGGGTACTTTGATTGTAGATGCAATCCGAATGAAAGATATTCCGTTGGTCATGGCATCTGTTATCTTTCTCGCCGTCTTATTCTGTCTGATTCTCTTGCTGATGGATCTTTTCTATGCATTCATTGACCCGAGAGTGAAAGCGCAATACGTGAAATAGGAGGACACCATGAATACAATACAGACTACGAAAACAGAAAAGAGAAAGCGGAAAAGTCAGGCTCGTGAAATCTGGCACAGAATGAGGAAAAACAAGCTGGCCATGATCGGTCTGACCATCCTCATCGTCTTCCTTCTGCTAGCCATCTTCGCTGACGTCATCGTCGATTACGATGCAGATGCCCTGGGCAGAGGACGGGACAGACTGGCAAGTCCCAGCGCAGAGCACTGGTTTGGAACCGATTATCTGGGCAGAGATGTGTTTGCCAGAATCGTATACGGCACGAGAGTCTCTTTAGCATTGGGACTGGGGATCACGGTGATCGCCCTTTCTATTGGGGGCTTCCTCGGTGCAGCGGCGGCCTATTACGGCGGACTGATTGAGAGTGTAATCATGCGTATCGCGGATATGCTGATGTGCATTCCGTCCATTTTGCTGACACTGGCGATTATTGCGGCTCTGGGAACCAGCCTTCAGAACTTGGTCATTGCGGCTACCATCGCTTCGGTTCCGGCCTTTACGCGAATTATCAGATCCTACGTCTTTACCGTCATCGGAGAAGAGTACATAGAAGCAGCACGGGCAGGGGGGATGAATGACTTTCAGATCATCACTTCCCACATCCTTCCCAATGTGATTGGTCCCATTGTTGTTGAGGCTACCATGAATGTGGCAGGGACCATTCTTTCCATCGCAGGACTCAGCTTTCTGGGCATGGGCGTACAGCCGCCACAGCCGGAATGGGGGGCGATGCTTTCCGATGCCAAAGATTTTATGATGAATCAGCCGACTCTCGTCTTTTTCCCAGGACTCGCCATCGTATTGGCAGCTTTATCCCTGAATTTGCTGGGAGATGGACTGAGAGATGCAATTGACCCAAGATTAAAGGATTGAGGATGATAGTATGAAAAAATCGATGTTAGAGATAAAAGACTTACATGTGGTATATCGCACAGAAAGCGGAGAAGTCAAAGCGGTGAATGATGTGGCCTTTTCTGTTAAAAAGGGAGACGTACTGGGAATTGTGGGAGAAACTGGAGCGGGAAAATCCACAACGGCACTTTCTGTACTCAGACTGTTGCCAGAGAGAACAGGAAAAATCACCAGTGGTTCGATTCTCTTTGACGGCGAGGATCTCCTTTCCATGACAGAAGCCGATATGAGAGCGATTCGAGGGGAACGCATCTCCATGATTTTTCAAGATCCCATGACGTCTCTCAATCCTGTCATTCCAGTGGGGAAACAGATAGCGGAGGCCATTCGCCTTCACCAGTCAAATGGCAAAGAGCAGGAGAGCGTGGAAAAGCGGGTGGATGAGATCCTGGAACTGGTTGGAATCCCAAGCTCCAGAAAAAATGAATATCCTCACCAGTTCTCTGGCGGCATGAAGCAGAGAGTGGGAATTTCTGTGGCTCTGGCCTGTGAGCCGGAGCTGCTCATCGCAGACGAACCGACCACAGCCCTGGATGTTACCATACAGGCCCAGGTTTTATCCATGATGCAGGATTTGAAGCAGAAGCTGGACATGTCCATGGTTTTGATCACCCACGACTTAGGCGTTGTCGCAGAAATGTGCGATGAGGTTGCTGTAATGTATGCAGGAGAGATTATTGAATCGGGCACTGTGGATGATCTTTTCCTCAGTGAAAAAAGACATCCTTACACAGACGGACTTTTTGGCTCGATCCCCGATATAGACAGGGAAGAGCGAAGGCTGCATCCTATAGAGGGCTTGATGCCGGACCCTGTGGAACTGCCAGAGGGGTGTAAATTTCATCCCAGATGCAGGAACTGCATGAAAATCTGCAGAACCGAAAAACCGTCGCAGTATGCAGCCGGTACCCATATGATTCGCTGCCATTTATTTAGTGAGAAAAAGGAGATGAAAAAATGAGTAGCCCATTGCTTGAAACCGTACATCTGAAAAAGTATTTCAAAACATCTAAGGGAAGTCTCCATGCAGTGGATGACATCAATCTACAGGTCACAGAAGGAACGACTCTGGGTATTGTTGGAGAGTCGGGATGCGGAAAATCCACTTTGGGACGGACGATTCTCAGATTGACAGAACCTACAGAAGGAGAAATTTTCTTTCAGGGCAAGGACATCTGCAAATTGTCCAAGAAAGGGCTGAAAGATTTGCGTAAGAGCATACAGATCATTTTTCAAGATCCTTTTTCCAGTCTGGACCCCAGAAAGTGTGTTCTGGACCTCATTGCCGAGCCTTTGCTAGTGAATAAAAAGGAGTGTTCCAAGTCCGATATCTACACCAAAGCCTATGAACTGATGGATACGGTAGGGCTGGCAGAACGTCTGGCTTACAGCTATCCCCACGAACTGGACGGCGGCCGCAGACAGAGAATCGGCATTGCTCGCGCTCTGTCTCTGGAGCCAAAATTCATCGTCTGTGATGAGCCCGTATCCGCTCTGGATGTATCGATTCAAGCACAGATTCTAAACTTGCTGATGGATCTGCAAGAAGAAATGGGGCTGACTTATTTATTTATCACGCACAATCTCAGTGCAGTAAAACACATCTCCGATGAGATTGCTGTTTTATATCTGGGTCAATGTGTGGAGAAGGCACCGACAGCCGAATTATTTCAAAATCCTCAGCATCCCTATACCAAGGCCCTTCTTTCTGCCGTCTTAAAACCGAATCTAAATGAAAGAGGACGTCTGCGCGATGTGATTCACGGCGAAGTGACCAGTCCCATCGATCCGGCGCCTGGCTGCCGCTTTGCAGCTCGCTGCCCGTACCGCACAGAAAGATGCATGACAGCAGATGTTACGTTAAGGGACATAGGAGGAGGCCACCAGGTCGCTTGTGTACAGACCGAAAATTGACAAGGAGAAGATATGTTTCAGGAACAGTTGCAACAGATTTTAAGCGACAGCATTCGCTGCGGCGGAACGGAAGTCAGCGCAGCCATTTATTATAAAGGAAAACTTGCGGCAGCCGCCGCGGCAGGCGGCCAAGACGTGCAAGCAGAGATCAGTGACAGGTTTAATGTGGGCTCCGTATCAAAAGTCTACTGCGCGGCTGCAATAATGAAGCTGGCAGAGGAAAAGAAAATCACACTGGACACGAAGGTGAGTCAAGTTCTTCCCAGGTTTCATATGGCAGACCACCGCTATCGTGATATTACCTTTCGTATGTGCCTCAATCATTCGTCAGGGCTGCCGGGAACGGGAATGAAGCTGGCCTTTCAGACGGAATTTCTCTACGATGAATTTAAAGCTGCGTTTTTTGAATACCTGTCTCGAGGACGATTAAAGGCCGACCCGGGCAGCTTTTCCGTCTACTGCAATGACGGTTTTGATCTGGCCGCCTTTGCCATTGAGGAGATAACAAGGGAGCCTTACGGCAGCTATCTCAGGCGGGTAATTTTAGAACCCCTGGGTGCAGACTCAACAGGATGCGGGTCAGAAGACTTGCCAGGGAAGTTGGTCAGAGAAGAAGGCTGCCCACTGGAATACCTGGCTTGTGTCGGATCAGGCGGAATCGTGACCAATCTCACCGACTGCGCTAAGTTTGGAGCGATGTTTACGGCAGAAAAGAGCAGTGAGATGACCTCTCCGCAGGGAAAATCAATTACGGGAAATCCCCAGTCTCTGAACTATGGATTAGGCTGGGATACGGTCTCCCTCGTTACAGGCAGCTATGATTTTGGACCAGGGACTTTGGGCAAGAGCGGCGGTACAAGTCAATTTGCCTCCTATCTGCTGGTCAGTCCCCAGTATGAACTGTCGGCAGCCATCTCCGCCACAAAAGATACTGAAATGATCCCCTCTGAGGCGGTTTTTGCGATTGCCGCGGCTTTCCTCAAAAGCAATGGAATCGACGTATCAAAGGAGGAGGTTCGATCAAAGGCTGAACAACAAAAGGAAATCGCTGGACTGTATTTTGGAAACAGAGGTCTGTACCGGGTTTCCTCAAAGGAAGAGGATTTTACTGTCGATGAATTTACACCAGCCGGCTGGAAATCCTTTGCAGAGAGCGGTGAGGACTTTTCTTTTAAGGAGAGAAGAAAAGCTGTGGATTTGATGATGAAATGGCACGGGGCAGATCTGGTTCTGGCTCAAAAATTCCAGGGGAAAGATGCTCTGCCAGCAAAAAGCAAAAGCAAAACCAGCTGGGAACAACGAATCGGCAAGTCTTATCTCATCTGCAACGGACATCCCTGCGATCTGGATATCGGTGATATGGTCAATGGGATCACCCTTTATCGCGCCGAGGATGCAGAAAGTGAATTGGAAAAGACTATGATTCTCTTCTGTGCAAAGGAGGCAGGCGGTTTTCGGATGATGCCAGCTATACCTGCTGGCGACTGGGAGACAGATTACGTGCTGGACGGAGAGGGAGGTCTTGGCTGCAGAGATACCTTTGCGCCTTTTATTGAACTGGAGTCTGGTGTTGAAATCCTCTACGATGGCGGTGTGCACTACATCGATACCGACAGACTGCCGAAACTGACATCTCAGACGATCAGCTCTTGCGAGCCGCAAAAGAATCCCGCCTTTCGCACTGATGCAGGTTGCTGCATCACGGTCTATAAGCCGCAGCATGTAAAGATCCTTCTCTTTGATGAAGATCTGCTGCCCTATTACGATGAACGCCGTGACCGTGTTTTCCCCCTGACTAAAAAAGGCTACATCGTATTTCTTGGCAAGGAACCCTTTTCTGCGGAGATTTCCTGCGAACAGATAGAAACAGGTGAAAAAGATGAATTTAGAAGCAATTGATCACTATGCGGCAGAGCAGATGGAACGATTTGGTGTTCCCAGCCTTTGTTATGCTCTCATTGAAAGAGGAAGGCTGATTCACACTGGAACTCTTGGCACTGCGGATCTGTCAACTGGCAGGAAACCAGATTTACATACCAGGTATCCGATCTGTTCCTTGACAAAGTCGATGACAGCCCTCTGCATGGGCATGCTGGCAGATGAGGGGAAGCTCGGTTTTAAAGCACCAGTCAAGACGTATTTGCCGGAATTCGGGCTGGAGGACAGCTATGCAGGTGAACATGCTACAGTTCGCGATCTGCTTACCCATATGACGGGACTTCCCAGGCATGATCGGCTCACCTTCCAAATCGGTGAAGAGAAGGAATCTCTGGAGGAGCTGGTGGGCAGAATCGAATTGCTGCCTATGAATCGGCAGTTTCGCAGTCGGTTTGAATACATCAATCTGATGTACATGGCCTGCAGCCTGATTATCGAGCGTTTATCGGGAAAGCCTTATGGCGAATTTCTCAAAGAACGGCTTTTTCAACCCATAGGGATGAAAGATAGTTCCGCCTGCACACAGGATATGCTGGACACTGACAACAGGGCGAAGCCTTATATTCGTTTGAAAGACGGTGCTGTGGTTGAAACACGCAGTTTCCATAACGACAGCCTCTCTGGTGCGGGCAATGTGAACTCCACCTTGGCAGACATGGCTGCATACATGGGATTTTTGACAGAACATAAGACGAAGAAGGGTGAGGGACTGATTTCTGAACAGATGCGAAAGCAAATTTTTGCTACTCACACCATCGACTGGTGCGGATACGACTATAAATGGCCGGAGATGCCGGTCGCCTGTTATGGCCTGGGATGGACTATTCAGCCATATCGAGGGAATCTCTGTTTCTGCCACGCGGGCAGTCTGTATGGTTTCACCTCCTATATGTCCTTTCTGCCCTATGAGCGGACAGGGGTTGTATTGCTGTCCAATTTAGAGCAGAGTTTTCTCACTCATTCTGTGGCCCATCACCTCTTTGATGCGGTGCTGGGACTGCCTTATGTGAACTGGGAAGAGCGATATGCTGAAAATCAGCGGAACACGGATAAGGCCTATGAGGCACATAACGAGGAAATTCTGCGCACCGATGCAGAGAGAAAAAATGAGCCTGTGCCAGAGCCCTCGCTTTTCTCAGGAGAATATGAAAACAGTGGTTATGGCAGCCTACACGTATGTCAGACAGCGGATCGGCTGCATATCAAATACGGCGGCTGGGATTATCCCTTGACTCACAGTTATGGAAATACCTATCTGCTGGACATCGGCAGGCCGAATCGGCCGCTTTTAACCAGAGCCGAATTTTGCCCACAAAGAGGGTTAAGGGTCTGGTTTGAAGTGGATTTAGAGAGGCCAATCGAGTTTGTACGCAGATAAAATGGGAAGGAAGAGACAAATGTACGATGTATTGATTAAGAATGGAATGGTAGCAGACGGCACAGGTGCGGCGGCAAAAACACTGGACGTGGCCTGTAAGGATGGACAGGTCTATCTGTTGGAATCTGGCATTTGCGCTGCTGCAAAAGAAATGATTGACGGAAGCGGACTTTGGGTTTCCCCAGGTTTTATTGACACCCATTCCCACGGGGACTTTCCTTACGGTCGTTCCTGCAATTCCCTGGCGAAGGTTTCTCAAGGGATTACTACCCATCTGGGCGGGCAGTGCGGTTTGTCGGCTTTCCCTCTTTGCCAGGAGCGGATGGAAGAGGTGGCAGATGCCATCGGCCTTTCTAACTACCCTGAGCGGCCTTTGCGTGAGCATACCTCCTTTGCCAAGTATCGGGATTATATGAAGACCATTTCTGCAGCGGAAAATGTCGGATTTTTTGTCGGTCATGAGACTCTGCGGCAATCGGCTATGGGTGCTGCGCAGAGGGAACCGTCTCAAGAGGAAATGAAGGATATGATGGAAATGTTAAAGGAGGCTCTCTTAAACGGTGCCTTTGGCATGAGCACAGGACTGGCCTATCCGCCGGGAGCCTATGCGAAAAAAGAGGAACTGTACCGGCTTTGCAAAGTTTTGAAGAAATACGGTGGGATTTATGCCACCCATATGCGGGATGAGGGAAGACATATTGTGGATTCCGTAAAGGAAGTGATCTGGCTCGGCAAAGAGACGGGCTGCCAAGTACATATCTCTCATTTAAAAGTCTGCGGCCTGAAAAACTTCGGCCTCTCCGGGGAGATTCTCAAGATGCTGGATCAGGCGGCCAGAGACGGCGTACAGATTTCCGCAGATGCATATCCTTACACGGCCTCTGGCACACAGCTGATTTTCTGTCTGCCGCCAGATTTGATGGATGGCGGTATAGAGAAAGCTTTGACGCTGATTGACAGCCGCAAAGGGCGTGAAGTTGTCAGAGAACGGTTAGAACACGACGATGGCTTCGATAATATCTATCAGTCCTGCGGCAGTTTTGAAAAAATGATTGTGGCTGCTTGTGCTGTGACAAAGGATGCAATCGGGCAAAGTGTAGCTCAGTGGGGGAAAGCCCACGGTTATGAGGGCTTTGATGCTTTCTTTGAACTGCTTCTGCAAAATAAGGGGGAAGTGGGTGCCATGTTTGAAGAAATCAGCGAGGAGGACATGCGAAGAATTTTACAGGATTCCAGGGTCATGATTGGCAGCGACGGCGCAATTGATTCTCCCTCAGATGGCGGCCATCCACGCACCTTTGGCACCTTTCCCCGGAGCATCGCCTTATTTACACGGGATGAAAGACTGGTGCCACTTGAAGAGATGGTCCGCCGCATGACATCTCTGCCGGCTAAGACCTTTCAGATCGAAGGAAAGGGGCTGCTTGCTGACGGAATGGACGCTGATATCACCATCTTTGACCCAAAAGAGATACGGGATCAGGCGACGATTTTAGAACCGTGCAAAGTCAGCTGCGGCATTGACACCGTACTGGTAGGCGGAAAAATTGTATTTCGCCATGGTGCTTTGACAGGAGAAAAGCCGGGATCTGTTATAACGAAAGGGGAAAGGAGGAACCATGAGTAAGATTTTTATCTGTGCAGATATCGAAGGCACTGCAAACATTCAAAATCCCTTGGAGCTGAAAAAAAGCGAGCCTCTTTACCATGGATATTTTGCAGAGCAGATGACCAGGGAAATCACCGCCGCCTGTTGTGGTGCGAAAGAAGCAGGCGCAGAGCGGATTATAATAAAGGACTCCCACGGAGCAGGGAACAATGTTTTGCCAGATCAACTGCCTGAAGATACAGAGCTGATCAGAGGCTGGGGGCTTCATCCTTACCACATGATGTTCGGCATCGAGCCAGACTTTGACGGTGTCTTTCTGACCGGCTGTCACAGTGCAGGGGGGATGGATACTAGTCCTCTGGCCCATACGAACAATTCTAAGAACTGCTGGGTAAAAATAAACGGAGAAATCGCAGGAGAGGCCTATATCAACAGCTTGACGGCGGCCTATGTGGGGATTCCAACGCTTCTCGTTACTGGTGATGCAGGAATTTGTGAATTTATGAAAGAGAAAATTCCAGCGGCAGAGACAGTGATTGCCACTACTTATACAGGAAACGCCTCCTGCAGCAGACATCCCCGTACCGTAGCCGAAGAAATCAGGCAGGCGGCCCAAAGGGCTCTGTCCATTCCTAAGGATAAGTGTTTTCCAAAGATGTCAGAAGTTTTTCGGACAGAAATCTGTTTTCGTAATCACCTGCGGGCCAGAGGAGCTTCTTTTTATCCAGGTGCGGTTCAAAAGGGAAGTCATATCGTGGCGTTTACCCATGAGGACTGGTATGAAGTGCTCCGCTTTTTCTTTTTTGTTTTAAGCGATAATTTAGTGTGAGGTATGACGATGAAGATAACCAATATACAAATAGAAAAGTTTTCTATTCCCTTTACCGAGCCTTTTCAGGTGGCCTTCGGACTGATCACCGATAGCGAAAGCTGGACGGTGAAAGTGATGACCGATGAGGGGATTTATGGTCTTGGTTCAGCGGCACCGCTGGCCTTTGTGACGGGAGAAACCATGGATACCTGTTATCTGGTTCTGAAGATGTTTGCAGAGGCGCTGATTGGCTGCGACCCGATGGACATCAAGGGCGCTCACGCTCTGATGGACGGCCTGATCTACGGAAATGGGTCTGCAAAATGTGCCATGGATACAGCCCTTTACGATATCATAGGCAAAAAGAAAGAACTGCCCCTCTATCGACTGCTGGGCGGAACGGACCCTGCGGTCTATAACGATATCACAATCGGAATCGATGAAGCGGCAAAGATGTGTGCAGAAGCCAAAAAATACGTAAAAGAAAAGGGATTTCACATTCTGAAAGTGAAAACCGGTATTGATCTGCAGCAGGATATAGAAGCACTGAGACAGATTCGCAAAGAGGTAGGGGAAGAGGTACGCATTCGTGTGGATGCCAATCAAGGATACGACATGGAAACGGCGTTACAGGCCTGCAGAGAGCTGGAAGCTTTGGGAATCGAGGCCATGGAGCAGCCACTGCCGTGGTGGGATTTTGATGGGGCGGCCCAGCTGAAACGCAGAAATGAAACGACCGTAGCTTTGATGCTGGATGAATCGATCCATTCTCCCTATGATGCCAAAAGGGCGATAAAGCTGCAATGTGCAGATTATTATAATATCAAGCTGATGAAGTGCGGCGGCCTTTATCACGGCGTGCAGATTGCAGACATCGCCCAAGATGCCAGCGTTGGCTGCATGGTAGGCTGTATGCAAGAGAACAAAATCAGCTTGACGGCGGGTATCAGCTTGGTAGCTGCGAAGAAGGCCATCGTAGAAGCGGACTGCGACAGCTTTATGTTTTTTCCAGGAGATGACGACGGCATCCCAGGCGGTTTTACCCGACAGGGGGGCGTTTTCACATTGACAGAAAAGCCGGGACTGGGCATTGAGTTGGATTTTTAGGAGATAGATATGGATGGAGCAATCGGAATTATCGGCGGTATGGGACCTATGGCCACGGAACTTTTTTATAAAATGGTCACAACCCATACCTCTGCCAGCTATGACCAGGAGCACATCAGAATGATTTTGCTCAGTGATACTTCCATGCCGGATCGGACTGCCGCAATTGTCAATGGAGAGGATGAAAAGCTCAGAGAGCAGATGCTGCAAGATGCCTTGTTTTTGCAGGATAGCGGCTGTAGGGCCTTGGCGGTGACCTGTAATACGGCGCATTTCTTCATGGATTCTATAGAGCAGGCTTTGGACATTCCAGTGATCCACATGATCCGCGAAACGGCCTTTGAAATGAGCAGCCTTTATCCCCAGGGAAAAATCGGCATTATGGCGACCCAGGGAACCATCGAAACAGGTCTTTATCAGCATGCTCTGTCGGATTGTGGTTTAGAGCCACACATTCCAAAAGCATCGGTTCAGAAGGAAATCATGTATCAGATTTACCAGCGGGTAAAGGCAGGAAGGTTTTATGATCGACAGAGCTGGAAACGAATAGAAGAAGATTATAGGAATGCAGACTGTGACTGCGTTTTGCTGGCTTGCACAGAACTATCGGTGATTAAGGAGCAGGAACATTTGAACAGCTGGTTTGCTGACCCAATGGAAATCCTGGCAAAGAAGGTTATTCTCTTTGCAGGAAAAGAATATAAGGAGTAAAATAGATGGAAAGAGCTAGTGCATGGCAAAGTTATGACGAAGGAGAACTGTTGCAGCTGGAAGCCCTTTGCAGGGAGTACAGAGCGTTTCTGGACAGAGGAAAGACAGAAAGAGAGTGTGCCGCCCTGGCCGTTTCCATGGCAGAAGCAGCCGGATACAGGGATTTGAAACAGATTGCACAGGACGGTGAGACTCTCAAAGCAGGAGACAAGGTTTATACGGTCTGTATGGGAAAAGCGGTGGTCCTATTTCATCTGGGTGAGAAAAATATAGAAGAGGGAATGAATATTTTAGGTGCACACATCGATTCACCCAGGCTGGATGTGAAGCAGAATCCTTTATACGAAGACACAGGCTTTGCATATCTGGATACCCACTACTATGGCGGAGTGAAGAAATACCAATGGGTAGCACAGCCTTTGGCCATCCACGGCGTGGTGGTCAGAAAGGACGGACAGGTAATTGATGTTGTCATCGGTGAAGAGGATGATGATTCCGTAGTGGGAATCACAGATCTGCTGCCTCACCTTGCAGCAAAGCAGATGGAAAAGAAGGCGTCTGTGGTCATCGAAGGAGAAAACCTGGATGTGCTGTTTGGCAGTAAGCCCCTGACAGGTGAAGCGGAGGATGGGGTGAAGGCGAACATCCTGAAGCTTTTGCAGGAAAAATATCAGATGGAAGAGGAAGATTTTTTCTCTGCCGAACTGGAAGTGGTTCCAGCTGGAAAGGCCAGGGAGGCGGGCCTGGACCGCAGCATGATCATGGCTTACGGTCAGGATGACCGAGTCTGCGCGTTTACCTCTCTCAAGGCCATGCTGGATGTAAGAGAAGTAGAAAAAACGACTTGCTGCATTTTGGCAGACAAAGAAGAAGTCGGCAGCACGGGTGCCACGGGGATGGAATCCAGATTCTTTGAAAACGCAGCAGCGGAGCTCCTGGATAGAATGGGCGCCTACAGCGATCTGAAGCTGCGCAGAATGCTGGCGGGCTCCAACATGCTGTCCTCTGATGTCAGTGCAGCCTACGACCCCCTCTTTGCCGATGCCTTTGAGCAGAAGAACGCAGCCTTTGCCGGAAGAGGCATGACATTCAGCAAATATACGGGAACAAAAGGGAAAATCAATTCTAACGATGCCAACGCAGAGTATATCGCCAGAATCAGAACCATCATGGACGATGCAAAAGTCCACTATCAGTTTGCCGAGCTGGGCAAGGTGGATATGGGCGGAGGGGGAACCATCGCCTATATCCTGGCACACTTTGGCATGAATGTCATCGACTGCGGCGTATCCGTCCTTAACATGCACGCCCCTTGGGAAGTGACCAGCAAAGCGGATATCTACGAGACAAAAAAAGGCTATGAAGCATTTTTGAGAAGGATGTAATAAATTTTAAGGAGAGATGAATTATGACGTGGTTAAAAAATTATCCAAGAGCGTATTATCAAAAGTATGAAAGAGTCCAGGTACAGAGAGACTATGGATGGTATCAGGTTTACAAGCTGCCGAAAAACGTATATGCCATCTGTGAACCCCAGCATTTTCAAGAGGTAAACTTCTTTCTCATCATGGGAGAAAGCCGCGCGCTGCTGCTGGATACTGGTGAAGGCTTTTGCCCGATCAAACCTTTGATTGAAGAGCTGTATGATGGAGAAATTATCGCCTTCAACAGTCACTTCCATTTCGATCATATCGCCTCCAATCATGAGTTTCAGCCGATTCACGTCTTTGAGGATGACTATGTAAAGCATGTGGCTGAAAATGGTCTGCCAAAGGAGGCCCTGGGCGCCCAATTAGACGAAGAAATGTTCCAGTTCGGTTACCCGCAGACCCTGGATGCGGAGAATTTTTACATCAGGCCTTATGAAACAGAATACGTTGCAGACGGCGAAGAATTTGATCTGGGTGATCGCAAAATACAGGTATTACATACACCGGGACACAGCAACGACTGCATCATGCTCTACGATGAGGCCAATAAGATTCTTTTTACAGGGGATACCTTCTATCTGGGGGCACTCTACGCCCACTTTGACTGCGCTGAATTCGGCCACGGAAATCTGCAGCAATATTATGAGACCATGAAACGCCTCACTGCAGCGATTCCACAAGACGTAAAACTGTACTGCTCCCACAATGACTTTATTGCTGACTGGCATAAGCTGCAGGAAACAGCCGACGCACTGGCGCATATCCTCCATGGCGAAACCGCAGGGGAGAGAGAGGTCGCTGTCGGTCATACCTATTTAGAAGGTGGAAAAACAATCAGTGAATATCCTTGCGATGGATTTTCCGTTGTCTATAATACGTCGCATTTGAAGTAAAAGAGATCAAAACTCTGCAATTTATTTATTAGATTTGCAGAGTTTTTGATTGCTATTGTATTCCCCATACATCTAATGTAAAATAATGGAAAAGGAGGATGGAGATGTATAATAGCAATTTATATGTAAAAGAAGATCTGGCCTTTCAGCAGTTGCTGCGAAAAAAGTATATGCAGCAGCTGCGAGGTCTCCCCACAGGGGGATTGTCTACCTCGATCATTAAAAATCAAACTTACTACTATAAGGTTTTGGACGGAAAGAAAACGTATATAGGAAGGGCCGATTGTAAAGAAGTAGCACAATTGCAGAAGCGCAGATTTATCGAAAATTCTATGAAACGTATTGATCAAAATTGTGCATTGATGGAGCAACTGCTGAAAGGATATAAAAGCGTAGACCCCGAGGCGGTAATGGCAGAAGAAAAGAGAGCCTATAAGACGCCGCCGGAATGCTGTTTTTCTATGTCGGGAATTCATAACCGTAAAAAATGGGGCAACATGCCATATCGTAAATATAAAGGATTTCCCGCAGGGTTGAAGCACAAGACCTTAAAAGGAGAGAAGGTTAGATCCAAGTCAGAGGCATTGATTGCCAACCTGCTTTTTATAAAAAACATTGAATATCATTATGAAGAAGAAGTTAACATTGGAGGGAAAACGGTCCCACCGGATTTTCGAATTTATGTGAAGAGCCAGAACAAGTTTCTACTTTTGGAGCACTTGGGCCTCCTTGTAGATGAGAAGTATCGGAATGATGCTCTGGAGAAGATGGAGTTGTATTTTTCCAATGGATACAGACTCTACGATGACATAGTATTCACCTGCGATGACTTGGATGGACGGATCAACACTTTGGACATCGGAAAACTCATTGATGACTACTGCGTGTGATTTGTACAATAGAGTTAGGTTTTTTGGGTTCCTGGAGCGTTACTCGCGTAACTGAAAAGGATTTTAAGAAGAAAAAAGACCGGGCGGCATCGATTTTTCAGAGCACCCGGTCTTTTTCTGTGTTGAAATACTGAAATTCAGTGAATAGGTTACTTTTCTCTGGATTTTAACAGAATAAATACGCTCAATTCTTTATAAAAAATAACCAATAATCAATTTTGGGGAAAATAGTTACGCGAGATTTGTCTGCAACCGCCAAAAAACCTAACCTTATTGTACAGCGGCGGTCAGCGGCTGCCGTCAGTTACTACCTAGTCCCTAAACTGATATTGATACAGCTCGGCGTACATGCCGCCTGCTTTGATCAGTTCTTCATGGCTGCCCCGTTCGGCGATGCCCTCGCTGGTGAGAACGATGATTTCATCAGCGCTTTTGATGGTCGATAACCTGTGGGCGACGATGATGGAAGTACGCCCGCGGCCCAGTTCTTCAAGAGACTGCTGAATGAGCATTTCTGTCGCATTGTCCAGGGCTGAAGTCGCTTCGTCCAAAATAAGGATCGGTGGATTCTTGAGGAAGACTCTGGCGATGGAGATTCGCTGCTTCTGGCCGCCGGAAAGTTTGATTCCTCGCTCGCCGACCTGTGTATCATAACCGTTTTCCATCGTCAGAATATAGTCGTGAATGTTGGCTTTCTTAGCTGCTTCAATGATTTCTTCATCAGTGGCATCCAGATTGCCGTAAGCGATGTTCTCACGAATGGTCCCGTTAAACAGGAAGACGTCCTGTGCCACCATGCCGATGTTTTTTCGCAGGGCATAGCGAGAGATATTGCTGATATCGATGCCGTCTATGGTGATATGGCCAGAGTCGATGTCGTAAAAGCGAGGAATCAGATGGCACATGGTGGTTTTGCCGCTGCCGGATGGACCGACCAGAGCCAAGGTTTTTCCCTGCTTGATATCCATGGTCAGATTGCTGATGACAGGTGGCTTATCTTCGCCATTGTCGCTGGATTCGTAGCTAAAGGTTACATTTTCAAAGCAGATGTTGCCGTCCAGGTGGTCAGGTTCCAGAAGGTTTTCTGCATCTTCCTCCTCTTCCGGCATGTCCATAATCTCACAAAATCGATTGAAGCCGGTCATACCCTCCTGCAATTGCTCATAGAAGGCAACCAGCTTGTTGACTGGATTTAGGAACATCGTCATGTATAAAAGATAGGCGGCGAATTCTCCTGTGTTGATTTTTCCGTAGAAGAAAAAGAGTCCGCCGGCAGATAAGACCACCAGATAGAGCAGATCCATGAACAGTCCCATACCAGAGTTGAAGATTCCCATTGCACGGTATGCTCCTGCTCGAGAGCGTTTCAGATTTTCGTTAACCTGGTCGAACTTTTCGTTTTCGTGTTTTGCAGCAGTGTAAGCCTTTGATACGCGAATGCCCGCAATGGCGGTTTCCACATTGGCATTGATTTCAGCGGTCTTCACGCGGGTTTCTGTAAAAGCGGCGTTCATCATCCTCTTTGTTTTAAATGCGAAGAAGAGCATGAACGGAAGCACTGCAAAGGTAATGCAAGTCAAAGCGATGTTGATTTGTGCCAGCATGATAAAGGCGCCGATCAAAATGATCAGTGAGAGAAATAGATTCTCAGGACCGTGGTGGGCCAGCTCAGACACTTCGAAGAGGTCGTTGATCATCCTCGACATGACGGAACCGGTTTTGTGCTCATCGAAGAAAGAAAATGGCAGTTTTTGCAGATGGCGGAACAGCTCCCGCCTCATATCCCCTTGAATTCTGACACCTACGATATGGCCCCAATACTGAATGATGTAGTTGAGTACGGCCTTCAATATATAGATACCCAAAAGCACGACGGCCCAGGTCACAAAGAGCCGGATGTTTTGATTGGGTACATAGTCATTGATGATGTTCTTTGCAATGACGGGATAAAACAGGTCGCAGCATGCCACGATGAATGCACAGACCATGTCTAAGATGAATAGCTTTTTATGTGGTTTATAAAATCTCGCAAATTTTCGAATCATTCTTGTCCTCCTTATGCTATAGCACCCCGCAAGCAACCTGCCGCTGTTTGCTTTACAAACAGGGAGAGGGCTTTACGCGGCTAGGCGCTAGTCGTAAATGAAAATATTCGCTCCTTATAATATACCACAAAATGAGTCCCTAAATCCAATAATCAGTCAGGATTTGGGACTCATTTTCTTGCAGATCTCCTATGTCATAAAAAACTCCTCCGCCAAAGAGAGAAAAGCTTCTGCATTTGTGAGCATGGCGGGATGTCCTCCAGAAGAAAACAGATGTATTTTACCTTTTGACACCAGTTCTGCCATTTGCTTGTACTCGCCCGCCATATCCTCTCGACACATATCGTCCTGAAGGCTTCCGGTGAATAATATGGGGACTTCTAAGTTTTCTAACGGCTTTTGAAACAGGGGCAGCTTCTTATCAGCGCATTCCACAAGTGCCTCTGTATTGAGATCCACGACAGACTGCCAATCTTCTCCCTGACACCATTCATAGAACTGTTTTGAAAAATCATCTTCCTTAGCCGCGGCTCTCTCTGCAAGCAGATTCTTGGCAAAGTCATCGGGGAGGGCTCTTCCGTCAAAGCTGTCCGCTATGACGCTGCCGATCAGATTCGGACGTTCAAGGGCTGCATTGACAGCTGCCCACGCGCCGCCACTTGTACCGATTAAATTGACTTTGTCGTAATGCAGATACTCCAGAAGTGCAATGACCTGTTTGGCCTGGGAAAACCACAAATCCGCCGGAAATGCGCTTACTCTGTCTGATCTTCCGTTGCCTAAAAAATCAATTAGAATCACCTGGAAGGAATTTTGATACAGAGGGAGCAGTAGTTCGAACATTTTTGATGATGCCGTATCTCCATGCAGCAGCATTACCGGCAAACCGGAACCTATTTCCTCGAAATAAATATTTTTATCCTGGTACTTAAAATATGCCATGTGTATACCTCCTCTTTCAAAATCATTATATCAACTGGGAAATAACTCTGAAACCTCATACTTTCTCTTCAAACAAAGATGTGCCTGAAAAGTCATGGCACATCTTTCTATCTCATTTTTGCTGTTTTATAATTCGCTGTATGCTCTTTTCCGTGAGAAAATACTTCTCTGACAATTGCCCAAGGTCCATTCCATTTTGAAAATCTACGTATATCTGACGATTGCGAGAAGAGAAAAATTGTTTCGTATCGGTGTTTTCACCCCATAGTTTTCGGTTTTCCTTCTTTTTTGGAATGTAAATAATCTGCCCCTCTACATACTCCTGTAATTGTTCGAGCAGTTCTTTCGGCAATAAGTCGATCGGATTTTGATAGCCCATTGTGCACCTCCTAAATGTAATTTTTCAGGATTAGCAAAGGCCACTGTTATTCTTTTCGTTACGTGCTAGCAGCCTTCGCTATGCACAAATTCTATTTCCCATTCGTCAGGCTCCTTTCTCTTATGGTTACAGGGTAGCATATTTTGAGTTTCTTGTCACGAACCTTTTCTTTGTGATACAATAGAAAGCAGAGGAGGGTGACATGAAAAAAATAGCAATGATAGAAGACGACCAGTTGTTTAACGAGGCGTTATACCAGTTTCTCGTGAAAGCGGAATATGAAGTGAAACGGGCATTTTCTTTTGGTGAAGGCCTTTTACTGATTGATGACCATCCCGACCTGATGATCATCGACATCAATCTCCCGGATGGCGAAGGGCTGGATTTATGCAGACGGGCCCATGAGTACAACCATATTCCAGTCATTTTTCTCACCGCCCGCGATGAAGAAGAGGACATGATCCGCGCTTTTGACCTGGGTGCAGACGATTACCTGGTAAAACCATTTCCTATGAAGGTGTTGCTCAAACACGTGGAAGCTGTGCTCAGAAGGACAGAAGAAGAGAAAAATCTGTTTCACTATATGGATTTGGCCGTGGATTTGGACAGCAGACAGGTGACTTATCAGGGCAGGGACATCAGGCTGACTGCCAAAGAGTACCAGTTACTTGCGATTCTAATCAGAAACAAGGGGCAGGTGGTAACAAAGGAATTGATTTTGGACCAGGTATGGGACCAGAGCGGCGCCTTTGTGGAAGAACACACGATCAACGTGACGATGAGCAGACTGCGGAAAAAGATAGAGCCGGATCCGGCAAATCCAATTTTCATCAAAAATGTTTTTGGACTGGGTTATGTTTTTGGAAAGTAGGGGGAAAATGTTTCAGCGGAAAAAAGAAATGGAAGTCCTTTCTCAGGCTCTGGAGAAACTCATCAGCGGCGAATCTGCTGATCAGATTCTGCGCGACGAGGATACACTGCCGTCAAAGGTCGAGCATCAGATTTTGCGCCTTTCTGACAAGATCAGAGGGCAGGAAGCGCAGCTGACCAAAGACAGAGATGAAATCAAAGGGTTGATCAGTGAAATCGCCCACCAGCTGCGTAATCCTCTTGCTAACATGGAAGGGTATCTGCAGCTGCTGGAGGAAGAAGGAAACAGCAGAGAGCAGGAACTGTCATATATCGAAGCTATCGCCGCATCAGAAAAGAGAATCCGTTTTCTCACAGAGAGTTTTATCAAAATGGCCAGACTGGAGAGCAGGGTCATTCAAATCAAGAAAGAAGCAGCCCCTCTCAAAGATACATTGCTGAAAAGTATCTTACAGGCGGAGGCCGGCGCAGAAGAAAAAGGCATTATGATCAGGCTGCAAATGGATGAAAACTTACAGATTGCCCATGATGTCAATTGGCTCAGTGAGGCGGTATTCAATCTCCTTGATAATAGTATCAAGTATTCATCCCCCAATTCATATATCGATATAGAGGTACGGTGTAACGAAATGTTCGCAGAAATTTCGGTCAGGGACTTTGGCATGGGCATCGAAAAAGGTGAAGAAAATCTGATTTTTAAGCGGTTCTATAGAGGAAAAAAGATAACGAACCAGGAGGGTTTCGGCCTGGGATTATATCTGACTAGAGAAATCGTACTGCAGCATCAGGGATTTATGAAAGCCTCTGCTCTGGAGCAGGGGGTGAAAATTTCAGTTTTTCTACCAGCTTAAAGGCATGTGCGAGACGCCACGCCTTTTTTTCTTGTTTGTAACTACCTTGTGAGTCTTAGCTGCTATGATGAACTTATAAAGTAATAGGAGGTTAGAGATGGAAGTGCTAAAAACTACTGATTTGAAAAAAATATACCAAACGCCATCTGGTGAGGTAAGAGCCTTAGACGGCATTAATATTTCTATAGCAGAAGGCGAGTTTATCGCAATTATCGGTTCTTCGGGCAGCGGCAAGACGACGCTGCTCAATATGCTGGGCGGTCTCGATGATCCCACCAGCGGCGATATCATCGTCAGAGGAAGAAACCTGACGACCCTTACGAGCGAAGAATTGACCGTGTTTCGCAGAAGAAATATTGGTTTTGTCTTTCAGAATTACAATTTGCTGCCCATTCTCAATGTCAGCGAAAATATCACGCTGCCCCTGAAGCTGGATGGCATGGGACAGGATTTGAACTTCTTCGATCAAATTACGGACAGCCTGAAGCTGAAAGACAAGCTGTACAGCATGCCCAATACCTTATCGGGAGGGCAGCAGCAGCGAGTGGCCATTGCCAGGGCGTTGTCCATGAAACCAGCCGTCATATTGGCTGATGAACCAACTGGCAATCTGGATTCCAAGACTGGTATCGAGGTAGTGGGACTCCTGAAAGCCAGTGCTGCCAAATTCAGCCAGACCATCGTGGTAGTCACTCACAACGAGGAGATCGCGCAGATGGCAGACCGGATGATCCGCATCGAAGACGGCAAGGTAAGGTGATCCCATGAGAAACAATAACCGAGAAATCATCCGCCTGCTGGCCTTTGCCAGTTATAAGGAGAACAGAGGCCGCAACCGCATTCTCATTGGAGCGGTAGCCTTTGTTGTCATCACCCTCTTCGGCGTATTCAGCCTCTCCATCGGCAAAATCGAAGCGGATTATCTGCTTTACTTGAGAACTTCTGGTACATCAGCCTATACGACGCTAGAAAGACCGACGGATCGACAGATTAAAACCATTGAAGGCCTCAGCTATATAAAAGAAACGGGGAAATCAGTGTATTTGGGCAGTACAGACGTCTTCACCTGCGAAGTTTTAGATAAAAACGCATATGAGACCATGCAGCTGCCCGCCTATACCGATGTTCACGGAGACTATCCGTCAAAGGAAAACGAAATCATGCTGCCGATTCGTGCCCTGAAGGAGACAGGCATTGAAAATCCCAAGCTGAACATGAAAATCCCAGTAAAACTGACACTAGACAGCGGAGAGACGATTAAAAAAGAATTCCGGCTTTCCGGCTTCTACACGGAGTACGTTGACCCTTCTGTAGCGCCGCCGCGAGGATTTTGTTCTCAGCAGTTCTTGGACAGCTTACCTGTCGACGTCGAGATGAATTCTCTGCTGCTGATGCAGCAAAACGACACCCTTGAGGATGAGCAGATAGAACAGAAGCTGTATGACGACGTGCCGATGAGGGACGATACCCAGCAGTTTTTTGGCGGAAATTCCATGAGCTACCAGTCTGTTTACGATTTGGCGGGAGGTTTAGACACGGCATTTTTATTAACTGTTGTGATTTTGCTGGGCGCTTATCTGCTGCTGAACAATGTATTGCAGATATCTCTGAACAGAGATATCCGTCAGTACGGGCTGCTGAAGACTCTGGGTACTACCAAAGGACAGCTAAGGCGTATCGTCTATCGTCAGGTGACAAAAACCGTCCTGTGGGGCAGTGGGATGGGCGTGGTCATCGGCAGCGCAGTAACCCTGCTGATCATACCGAAACTTCTTTCCAGCATGTATCTCCACGGTCTGGGAAACGCCTCGACCATGATTGCGTTTAAACCATGGATTCTCATTTTTGCAGTCACTTTTGGGGCAGTCGTGACTTTCCTCAGTGCATCCATGGCCATGAGGAAAGTGATCAAAATGTCACCTGTAGAAGCGGCAAAGTTTACAGAACAGAGGACGGAGACAAAGGAAAAAGTAAAGAAGACCACGAAAGGCGGGGCTATTGCTCATATGGCCTGGAGGAATATTTTCCGCTTTCGCAGACGGTTCTGTATCACCGTACTATCCCTGGTTCTCGGTATCACCATTTCTCTTTGTGCGATTGTCCTCTCAAAAGGAACGGATCAGACCAATCAGATTAACTATGAGAATTCGGATTTTAGTATCATATCTCATATGAACGCCATGCAGGTGGAAAACTATAGTGATGACGACGTTTTTATAAAAGACGATTTTAAAGAAAAGATTGAAGACTTGGCAGGTATTGAAGAAGAAGTCGTCGTTCACGGCGGCTACGGCAGAGTTTTTAGTGATGAAAAGGCCTTGGCGCCGAGAATCGCCTCATGGGGTTATGACAAAAAGACCTCGTTCGCTTTCGTCGTCCAGGCGCTCAGTGATGATATCCTGAAGCAGATCAAATCCTTTGCAGAAGAAGAGGGGCTGACTGTAGACGTGGACCGCGTGTTAGACGGAAATGGATTTATGATTCTCCACTATCACAACTTGTCCAGAATTATGACGGAGAAGAGTGAGAAAACCATCGGCATGCCGTTGAACATCTATAATTTAGCAGGAGAACAGACGGGCACGCTTTCCTGCAGCGGGTACTTGGATTTCACCAAGAAAGGTCTGCCGAAATTTAAGACGACGTGGAATGGATCGGGCATCCTGTATCTGCTCACTAGTGAAGAGGGCTTTCAGAAGATGAACCTGACGGAGCAGACTTTTGGCATAGAACTCAATGTAAGGCCGGAACTGGAGCCTCTGCTGAAGAACCAGCTGAACCTATTGATTGCCGACTACAACAAGACCATAGCGCCCAAGAGGAAACTGGGCGAGCATACGGCAGATAAGGAAATGATTTTGTTTAATGCGAAGTCAGATGTCATGGAAGAAGCGAAGGACTACCTTACATCCAGCAGAATTGTCATGGGGGCGCTCTGCACGATTTTGATTCTCATGGGCCTTGTAAACTATGTCAATGTTACGATGACAGGACTGGCCTTACGGCGTAAAGAATTTGCTGTCATGGAGAGTATCGGACTGACACGCCGGCAGCTGCGAAAGCTGCTGTTGATAGAGGGGGTCTTCTACAGCCTTGTCGTGACGGTTGCGACGATGATTTTTGGAAGCGGTCTTCTGTTTGCACTCAAATGGATTATGAACCAAAGAATTGCCTATTTTGTATTCAGTTATCCGTGGGGCTGGCTGGCAGTCTGCATCGCAGGAATTTTTGCCATCTGTATCTCAGTACCGCTTTTGATGTATAAAAAGACAGAAAAAGAAAGTGTGATCGAGCGATTACGATATTATACAGATTAGCTCTGTAATAATTTCGTAAGACATCGTTCACCATTTCATCACAAAATCATACCTATATACTACATAAATTTTCTGTATAATTGAACTGTCAAAAGGGGTTATAGAAAAATCTAAAACAGGGCTTACCTGTCAGGAGGGAATTATGAGTGACAAAATGAGTGAAAAAGAAAAGAGGGATTTAATTTATTTGTGGCTGCTAAAGCACGCACACGAAACGTCCAGTACCATGACGATGATGAAGTCGTGGTCATTGGAATCTTGAAAGTACATATAGAAATCAAAGAGGAGCGGATCACTTTTGAGTGAACGCTCCTTTTAACGTTTATATGAACGATGTCTATTCTAATTCTTAAAAATTCTAAAGAAATTCAGCTCTGAATTGTAATGCGCAAGTCAATATGATAATATGGAATCATATAAGAAAGTTACTATTGATGAAGAAAGGTCAGGTAGAGTATGAATCTGGGACAGAGTATTATGACAGGACTTGTAGCGGCAGTAGGATTTTTTTTAACATGCGTTTTCGTAGGAATGGTTTTTTCTGATTATCTCATAGTTCTCTTTATGGTATCTTTTTTTGTTGGATTGATCGTGACCTGCACCAGCGTGATTATCTATGAGATTGGGAAGCTTAAAGAAGAAGTAGCCCAAAACAGTTCCTCGGGTGATTGAGATTTTGGAAAATTATGGAATTGGTCTTGCATTTTTACAAATTTTGATGTAAAATTATGGTAATGTATAGTTGGAGGAAATTAGCATGGACAGCTTTACTGATCACTTAATTGCAGAGGCAACAGAATATGAGTTCAAGAGCGCATTAGAAACAAAAAAGGCAAAGAGCTGGCTGAAAACTGTCAGTGCATTTTCCAACGGTTTGGGCGGAACAATTTACTTTGGAATTAACAGTGATGGTTCTTTGGAAGGTCTGTCGGATTTACAAAATGCATCAGAAAAAATCAGCGAATTAATACTGGCAAAGATAGAACCTGCGGCTTACTTTATATTGACACCAGTCAAAGCTGATGATGGCAGAGCGATTTTAAAGTTAGAAGTCAAAGCAGGAACTTTGGCTCCGTATTATTACGTCTCGGATGGTAACAGGATTCCATATGTGAGAATGGGAGAAGAAAGCGTACAGGCTCCTCCTAACATTTTGAGCGAACTGATTTTAAAGGGTCAGAGAATGTCCTTTGACGCAATGATTACCGAATATAATAAGTCGGATTTTAGTTTTTCAATTTTTGAAGCGACCTACAGACAACGCGTGCACAAAGCTTTAGAACCAGGGGACTATATTTCCTTTGGTTTAGCTGATCGCAGCGGAAAATTGACCAATGCGGGTCTGCTGTTTTCTGATCAGTGCCCTTTGCTGCAGTCCCGCATCTTCTGCACCAGATGGGATGGACTTGAGGCAGGCTCACTGTTTAAAGATGCCTTAGATGATAAGGAATACGAAGGAAATATTTTGTCACTTTTGGAAAACGCAAAGCTTTTTGTCAAGAATAATTCTAAAAAGCGGTGGTCGAAGACTGCAGACGGGCGGATTGAATGGCCAGACTATGAGGAGGCAGCGATTCATGAGGCGTTAGTCAATGCGCTGGTTCATCGCTCGTATATTTCTCTTGGCAGTGAAATCCATGTGGACATGTTCAACGACAGACTCGTGATCTGTTCGCCTGGCGGCATGATCAACGGCAAAAAGATTCAGAATCTGGAACTGACAGAACTGCCCTCCGAGCGGAGAAATCCAGTAATTGCAGACATTTTAAGCCGTATGCATCTGATGGAACGCAGGGGAAGTGGGATTAAAGAAATACTGCGTCTCTACAGCGACAAAAAGCCACCGGAATTCTATTCAACGGATATTCAATTCACCATCAAATTCTGGAATCAGAATCATCAAGAGTACTCTGATATAAAAACATGGAGCAACAGCATGGATGTTCATGAAACCATAAGTGAATATTCCGCGCCAGAGTTATTCAGGCGAGAAAAGATGAAGGAAAAGATCAGAAAGAGCGCGATGCATCCATCTCAGAAAGCGTTATTGATATGGGTACTAGACACGGTGGATCTGCAGGAGAAACTGACGGACGCTCTGCTTTGTGAAATGACAGGCTGCGATCGGCAAGAAGCTGTGAAGCTGATTCACCAGCTGGAGGAACTGGATATGATTGTGCAGGCGGAGGCCAGAGGCGTCTATTTGTTGAAACAGGGCTGACCAGCTGGCCAACCCTGTTTCAATTTAATGTCTCAATGATATGTTACTGATTGAAAGGCACGTAATCCACGTCGATGCCGAAATGTCTGGGACCGAAGATTTCCAAACCTTCACGACACTTCCACATTTGTGGGGCAGGAAGTGCAAAGACAGTCATCTCGTCGCCTATGGAAAAGTCCGGTGTGGTCATCGGATTTCCCTCTTTATCTATCATACAGATCAGATCGGGAACTGTAACGTCGATTTCTCCGTTGCGGTAAGAAGCGATGTTTTCGTTCTTAAATTTGATCTGATAGGTCTCGTTTTGATAGCCGTTCAGGCCTTTCAGATAGATATCACCGTATTGAAAGCCATCGCGTAGTTCCCACGGCATATCGGTTACGGTTCCCTTGAAGAGCATTTTTCCAGCCATTTGGGAGACAATCTGTGATGCGGCATCATCGCCGCTTTCTTTTGCCTGGTGTAAAATTCTGCCGATTTTCAGAGCATAGCTGATGGCACCTGGAATGATGGCTTCTCGGTACTGCTTGCCGGTCATGGGATGATCGCAGACGCTGATATCGTCGCCGCTGACGATGGCGATGGAGCGAACCAGGGTTTCTATACGAAAGTCGTCAATCATCTCTTTGAACACCATGACTTCTCCGAATTTGGTAACGACTGCCATCGGTTCGCTTCTTAAGCCCTTCATATAAAAAGTAGACTGGGAAAGCTCTGGTACCGACCTGCCAGCAGGGTCACCATCGGCGAGTGGAATATCAAGGAGACAGGCGATATGGAGAGCTTCTGCTGTATTCATGCCTCCCAGTTCAGAGGAGGATACAGCAAAAAACTTGTGCCCGATTTCTTCCTCTAGCGTTTGAAATGCTATGACAGCAGAAGCTTCCACTTTGGGAAGTCTGTCCAGGTCAGGGGGCAGTTCTGCTCCAACGGCTGCAGGTGCGCCACAGCCGTAAGGAATGCTGATATAACCATCATCAGGAATTTCGTCTAAGTCGGCCAGCTTCAGCGTCCGTCCCAGCGCAAAGTCTTCTTTCATGATTTCAAACCCGTGGTCGATTTTACCGCCGCCACCGGTTCCCAAGACGGCACAGCCGTAAAGCAGGTCGATCATATCTTGTTTGTTCAATTCTCTCATTTGTCGTTCCTCCTGTTCTGCTTAAAAGGTATATAATCGGCGTCGATGCCAAAATAGCGGGGACCGAAGATGGACAGCCCCTCAGCAGTAGTCCATAGCTGCGGTGCCGGCAGTGCAAAGACATTCATTTCATCACCGACACGAAAGTCCGGTGTCGTCATGGGATCTCCATCTTTATCAATCATGCAGATCAAATCCGGCACAGTGATATCGATGCGATCATTTCTATAAGCGGCAAGGTTTTCATTTTTGAAGATAATTTTATATGCTTCGCCGTCATATTCTTTGATGCCTTTCAGATGGATTTCTCCGTAGTCAAAACCGTCACGACATTCCCAGGGGAGCGCCGTAACGATGCCGCGAAAAAGCATGGCACCGCCCATAGCGTCTGCGATGGCCAAGGCGGCATCGATATTTTCACGCCGCGCCCTTCGTAGGATTCTGCCTATTTCCCAGGCATGGGAGATGGCGCCGGGGATGATGGACTGACGGTACTCCAAACCTGTCATAGGGTGATCGCAGACACTGATTTCATCACCGCTGGCACAGGCCATGGCACGAACCAAATCTTCCGCCCTAAAATCACTGACGGCATCTTTTAAAATTGCCACATCACCGAATTTGCTTGCTACAGCTAAAGGCGTGATGGATTTGCCTTTCAAATAGAAGGTGGAATGAATCAGCTCTGGCACAGAACGTCCGGCGGGATCTCCGTCAGCGAGAGGAAGTTCCAGAAGACAGGCGATGTGGAGGGCTTCCGCCGTGTTCATGCCGCCTAGTTCTGTAGAAGAAATGGCAAAAATCTTCGTCTGTAAAAACTCTTCCAGTGCCTGAAAGGCCAAGACAGCAGGGGAGCCTTTCACATGGGGCAGTTTTTTAAAACGATCTTGCTCTGTGGCAGCCGCTGAAGGTGCGCCGCAGCCATAAGGAGAGGCCACCATCGCATCATCGGGTATTTCACTGAGAGAAACTACAGTTAGAACACGATTTTGCTCAAAATCCTCTTGCATGATTTCAAGTCCTTGTGCCAGACTGCCGCCGCCGCCCGTTCCAAGGACGGTACAACCGTAGAGCAGGTCGATGATATCTTCCTTATACAACCTTTTCATTTCTATTCACCTCCCTGGACTTTGACGGGATAAACTTCTCAGCGATGTAATATGCGACCAGTGAGAAGAGAATACCTGTATATGCATATCCGGATAGATAAGCTAGGACTGCGCCTACGGCCCAACTGATGATACCTGCCCAATTTACACCATCGACAGAATGCCAGTTTTCTGCTTTCCCCTTACCGACCAGCCAATAATCAGCCATCATGGCACCGCCTACAGGGCAGACCAGAAAGGCAAGAAAACTCAGAAAGGATTCGATATGGTCCAGTACGCCGAATGCGCCCAGTAAGGTTCCGATGATACCTGCGACGACGGTCACTTCACGTCTTCTGTTATCTGGCAGGTTGAAGGCCATGACCACATCCAGACCTCCACTGTAGATATTGGACGAATTGGTCGTCCACGTGGAAAGGATGATGGAAAGAATGCCAATGATTGGAAGTCCGACTTGAATTAATACCAAGCTGATGTCATATTCCCCTGATATCTTTGTTAAAACAGCACCGAGAGAGAGGGTGATGACAGCTACCGGCAATACGCCTAAGACTGTCGACTTTGCCGTCTCCACCCTGTTTTTCTGAAATCTTGCCACATCGGCAGCTGTTACGACGCCTACTGCATAAAAGTCGAATGCCAGACTGACGCCGGCCATGAAGGACATGCTGCGCTCCACTTCTGCCGTTGCAGCATCAAAACCGTATTGCCGGATAGCCAGATAGGTGCCAACGGCCATCACGATTAAAAGAAAAGGAATCGAAACCGCGTTGAGTTTTTCCATCGCGCGCATGCCGTATACGGCAGTAATTAACATGATCAGTCCCCATAAAATATTGGAGACAATGAGGGGGATCTGAATACCGAAGGTCTCTGACATGAAGTTGGTAAACGCGTCACCGCATATTTCATTGGTTATGCCAAACCAGCCGATGAGGTTGATGGCAAAGACTACGCTGACCAGATAGCGGGCGCCTTTTTTGCCAAAGGAGGATTCAGACAGCGTACAGGAGGCAATACCCAGGTCAGAACCTTGAAAACCGATGATTGTCATTAAAACTACTACGATCAAATTACCTAGAGTGCCTGCTAAAATGGCCTCCCCGAGAGGCATTGCCTCTGCCAGAAGGGCTCCCTCTAAAAAAGAGGAAGCACAGACGCAGATTCCAGCTTGAACCAAGGCGAGGGAAATCCATCCCTGACGTTCCTCAACAGGAATCGGAGTCAGTGCATTGGCTTCAACGTGCTTATTGTTATTTTCCATTTTGTTTCTCCTTTCAAAGTAGTATGTAATCAGAGTGTATCATTTTCAGATTATTTTGTCTTTGAGCAGTGTCCTAAGAATTTTGTTATTATTTGTGACGAAGCACAAAATGGTTGTGGCTGTATCTCGTCTATGTTACTATTCTCTTAAGGAGGAGAAACAGATGAGTATCACTTTAAGAGATTGCCTCAAGCTGCCGTCCCTCAGCTTGGGACGTGTGATTGCAGGCCATAAGGGCCTTGACAGCATCGTAACCACTGTATCCGTTTTGGAATTCAACGATACAGATGAACTGGATATCATGACCCCGAATGAACTACTGATATCTGCGCTTTTCACCATGAAGGATGATGTCGAAGCACAATGCAAGCTTTTGCAGAAGAGCAAGTACAACGGAGACGTAGGTCTGGTCTTATTTTATTCTGACGTCATCTTGGGGCATATCGATGACCGTTTTACCGAAATGGCAGACCTGCTCAATTTTCCAATCATTCTTTTACCAGAAAGGGATATGGGACTGAAATACAGTGACGTGATCAGCGATGTCATGGAAGCGATTTTCTATGACCGGAAGGTAAATAACTATTTTGTCAGCAGTACCATCGAAAGGCTTTCTCAGACTTCAGAGGCAGTGCGGAGCCCGTCTCTTGCACTGCAGATTGCCAGCGATTATGCCAAAGCTAGTTTTTTTCTTTGTGATGAGAGCTATCATCTGATCGCTTCATCTTTTTGGCCGGCAACCAATTTTCTCGATTTTAATAGGGTGAAGGAAACCTTTGAGGAAAAGATTTTGACAGAAAACACTGTCATGGAAGATAGGGAAGAAGGCATTTACTTTCGCACGCCTTTTGTGGGCAAAGCGGGAAATAAGCTGATGTTATGCGCCGTTACCCACAATGACATCCTCTATTCCGGCATCATGAGTGAGGTCGTGGAAGTCATTCAGCTGTTTACGGCTCTTTGGAACTATAATCTGAACGTCTCCGCAAAAGAGTCTGTGATACCGGCACTCTTTGAATGCAATGAAGACCTGGTGAGACATATCTGTCAGTTTACTGGGATCAAAGCGGAACTCTACAATGAAGCCGTCATTATAGAACTTCTGCAGACTGCACAGGAGCGAGAGATAGGAGTATGGCTGACACAGACGAGAGGTCTTTTTGAGCAATTTGCGGTGCCTCTGATTGCTGATCATTTAGGTACTCATATTATCATGCTGTATTTTAACGGAGACGGGACAAAAGACATGCTGCTGGAGGAAGAACTGCAAAATCAATTGACAGGATGGCAGGCTGCAAAGTTTTGTACTACTTATCATTCAGAACAGCTGTTTGATAAAATGGGTGCTGTTTTTAAGGAGTATGCGGCTGGCAAAGATGCAGCGCAGAAAATCTATCCTAATAAAAGGCAGTTCACCGAGGAGGATATGCATTATGCTCGCAGAGTACAGAAACTTTTCAACTCGATCGATGCAGAGAAAGAATACTATCTCAATCTTTTGACTCCAATTATGGATGACAGAGAACCAGAACTGATGGAGACCCTGGCCTGTTACCTTCTTGATGCGTCTTCTGGATTGAAGGCGGCTTCCGCACTGCTCTATGTTCACAGAAATACAGTGCTGTATCGTCTGAATAAAATCAGGATGCTGCTTGGTTATGACTTGGCTAAAATGCCCATGGCTTATGATATCTATATGGCGGTATCCTTGCACAGGCTGCGTGAAAACGAGAAGGAAAGTTTGTGATTTATTACAAATAAGGGAAAAGCATCTGATGAACGGCGGTAAATATTATGTCTGGGATCCAATTCTCGGGGTGACGGGGAGTTTAGAAAATGAAAACAGACAGCCTGACCGAAAGGGTCAGGCTGTCTGTTTTCGTTATAATTTAAGGAGTTTATTTATCATAGTATTATTTAATACCAATGCTAACGAGTTGTATGAACTGCTTAGCCGTCCGCGGGCTTCTGCCGTTTGAACGGATTGCAAAGGCTTCCGCCTTGCGGTACAGTTCGGATTCTTCCATCGCTACGCCGTACTCTGCTGCCAGGCTTTTGACAATCTCCAGATAGAGGTCTTTTTCTGGCTTGGAGAAGGTGATGGTTAGGCCAAATCTGGCTGACAGACTCATGGTCTCTTGTAGGGTATCATTGAGATGAAGATCTGTGCCCAGTCGGTCGTCCATAGACTCTTTGATCAAATGCCGCCTGTTGCTGGTTGCATAGATGGCAATATTTTTGGAATAGCTGGTCACATTTCCTTCTAGGATGCCTTTTAGATAACAAAATGCGTCGTCATTTTGGCCAAAGCTGAGGTCATCGATATAAAAGATGAACTTCAGCGGGTTATCATACAATTGGTCTATAACTGCCGGGATATCAGACAGTTGAGATTTATCAAACTCAACAAGTCGTACTCCCTGATCATAGAATGCATTTGCACAGGCCTTGATAGTGGAGGATTTGCCAGTGCCAGCATCTCCATAGAGGAGGACGTTGCTGGCAGGTTTGCCTTCTGCCAAAGCTCTGGTGTTCTCAAGAACCTGGTTGCGCTCTCTGGCGTAACCGTATAGTTGGTCGATGGTCTGCTGGTCAGCATTTTTCACTGGCAGAAGCTTACCATCGTCGACTTTAAATGTCCTGTACTTGGCAAAGATTCCATGTCCTCTTGAGGAAAGGGAATCCAGCATCGCGTCGTACTCTTTTTTCAAATCTATTTTCTGAGTATCCCAACGAGGAAGGTATTCATCATAATTAATTAAGTCTTTGATTTGAGGAGTGGTTATATTGGCTAGTTTTTGCAAAACAAGCAATTCCTCATCGAGACACTCGTAAATAGATCGACTTATTATGGCATTATTAAGTCTCTTTATCAAAAAGAAGTTTTCATCTTCTATGATAAACGTTTTTACAAATTCTGTTAAATTGCCACCTTGTTCATATAATGCTCTTGAAAAAGCTCCATAGAGATTGAGTTGCTCGTCTAAGGAGCTTTTTTCAATCGCATATAAAAGTTTTTGAAGGCTCGAAACAACATCGGTTTCAAGTATACTTCGAAAAACGGAGAGGGCATTTAACTGTCTGTTTAAATCAAATAAAGTGTTATCCATAGCTTATTCTACTGGAACCGTCCAATCCATAAAGTCTTCTACTTTGCCAGTCTGGATACCGTAGATAGTATCATACATTTCCTGTGCGACTGGACCGATTTTATTGTCATTGATGACCATGTTTTCACCCTTGTAGAGCAGTTCTCCGACAGGAGAGACGATAGCTGCTGTTCCAGATGCGAACATTTCTTTCAGCTGGCCAGCTCTGTAAGCTGTTTCCAGTTCGTCGATGGAGACTTTTCTTTCTGAGACTTTGATGCCTTTTTTCTTGCAAAGGGCGATGATGGAATCTCTGGTGATGCCAGGCAGAATGGAACCGTTGAGTTCACTAGTAACCACTTCGTCGCCGATGACAAAGAAGGCGTTGGCCGCACCGATTTCTTCGATGTATTTCTGTTCATAAGCATCCAGCCAGAGAATCTGCTCGTAACCTTTGTCGTGGGCGATTTCCTGTGCTTTCAGGCTGCCGCCGTAGTTTCCGCCGCATTTGGCTTCACCGGTTCCGCCTTTGACCGCTCTGACATAGACGTCTTCTACGTACATCTTGGTAGGCGCGAGACCGTTTTCAAAATAAGGGCCGACAGGACTGAGGATGATCATAAATTTATAGGTCATAGATCTTCTGACACCGAGGAACGCCTCGTCACCGAAGATAAAAGGTCTTATGTAAAGAGCAGTTCCTTCACCTTCTGGAATCCAGTCCTGATCGATTTTGACCAAAGCTTTGATGGCTTCTACGAATAAATCTTCGTCGATTTCTGGAATGCAGAGTCTGTCGTTGGTGTTGTTGGTACGTTTTGCGTTCATATATGGTCTGAACAGCTGCACACGGCCTTCGGGCGTCTTGTATGCTTTCAGTCCCTCGAACATTTCCTGACCGTAATGGAGCACCACTGCCGCAGGATCCAGTTCAATCGGTCCATAAGGAACGATGCGGCCGTTATTCCAGCCTTTGCCTTCGCTGTAATCCATGATAAACATGTGGTCGGTGAAAACAGTACCAAAACGAAGTCCCTTTGGATCAGGCTTCTGCTTTGGATTTGCCGTCTTGGTGATAGAAAATTCATAGTTCATATTTGGTCCCTCTTTTCTTCCGTTTATTTACACTTTTACAAATAATAAAAAAACAAAAATTCTGCTTCTATCTTAACTCTAAAGTTGTATTATGTCAACAATTTTGAACAAAAAATATTGTCTTTAATAACAAAAGATTGCAATGTAAATTTGACTGAGAATTCTTAATTTTTGTTAAGGAATGTTGTATTGTATTAAAAGCGTGATAGAATAAGAAATAAAATAAGTTCGTGCTTTGCTGGAATACCATTCCAATGATATGTTTTAACAGCTGGAGGAATAATATGAAAATTTTAATCTGTAATGTCAATTACCATCGGCATTGAAGTGAAGGAAAGTCTTATGTACAGATCAAACTGCCCATTGATCACCTTTGCAACAAATTACGCTGAAGCGATGAAAGAAGCTTATGGCAGCAATGTGATTGGTTTTCTAACTAAGCCAATTGATAAAACGGAACTCTGACTGTATCTAGATAAGGCCATATAGCTTCTTCCATTAGGTAGAAAAGTAAAAATTAATGAGGAAGAAACCATAATTGATGTAGCGCCGTATACGAGCCCCGTACATACGGGGCAATGGTAGGATGAGGAATAACCCTCACCCTCTTATTTAAGAATCACTATTATAATACTTGTTATGTGATTATTGCACATAGGAGAACAATATGTTATGAAACATAATATCGTAAAAATAGTTTTAACTATGGGATTTATCATTTTAATTTTACTATATAATATCTCCTGGAATATTTCTCGAGAAGTGAATGGTGTCATGATCAAGCTTGATGATTCGTCTTTTCTTGAGCCAATTACTGTTAAACTAGAGGGCACTTATGACGTCAACTGTCTTTGTAAGGATGTTTATAAAGGATATATTCGCATATCAAATAATGACCTGACAGATTATATCGTAGATGATCAGTTGGAAATAAATGTAGAGAATGGTAGCCCGATAACGTACATGTATGATAAATCTGATTGGCAGTTCAAAGAAAATGGCGAGGCTTTTTATCATTATGGCTATCTTCTATCAAAACGTGGTTTGTTCAAATTATCATTTAAAGTGGCACAGAACCGAGGCTGGATGTCGGACTCTGGTTACTGCATTGTCACAGGTGTCGAATCCTATGATAAAGCCATGCGCATTCTAGCTCAGGATTATGGAATTAGCCCGCCACCTGATAGCTAAGCTCTTTTGTTCCTTCTCTAAAATTATGAGTTGTCTTTCATTGACATTATCGAATATCGATAGTATAATAGAGGTAAGATTAACGATATTCGATATTTGGAGGGTTTTGATGCCGAGAGAGAAGTTTCAGACGCTGACGGAGCAGATGTTTTATATTTTACTGTGCCTGCGGTCGGAGTGTTATGGCATGGACATCATGGAAAGAGTGGCAGCGATGACCGATGGACGTGTCAACGTAGGACCAGGCACACTCTACAACCTGTTGGAACAGTTTGTCTCTGCGGGGATGATCTGTCTTACGAGAGAAGAGGGCAGGCGGCGGAGCTACATTTTGACCGAAAGGGGTAAGGTGGCGTTAGATAGAGAATGTGCAAGGCTTCGCAGACAGCTGGCTGATTATGATGCCTGCTTTGGAGGGGAGGAACCAAAATGAAAAATACCAAACGCCGGATCGAATGGTTCGCTTTCTATGACAGATGCGGGATGGAGCGGCATTTGGAAAAGATGGCAGAGCAGGGATGGATGCTTACAAGGCTGACAGGCTTCTGTTGGCAGTATCGCAGGATAACGCCGGCTAAACTTCACTTTGCTATCACGTATTTTGAAGAAGCCTCAATCTTTGATCCTGTGCTGCCTGCTGGTCAGAGGGCTTATTTGGCGTATTGTCAGAAAGCGGGCTGGCACCTGGCGGCAAACTCTGCGCAGTTTCAAGCCTTTTATAGCGGGGAAGAAGATCCTGTTCCTATTGAGACAGATGCTGCGACCCAGGTTACCAACATTCATCGGGTGATGATGAAGAGTCAGGTACTGGCTTTTATTCTGTTGCTGTTTCTCTCTATTTTTCAGCTTGTCAGCAATTTGCAGATGGTCTTTGCAGAGCCGGAGATCGAACTGGCGAATAATATGATGATTTCAACTATTTCCACGTGCAGCCTGGCAGCCATTCTATGTATTTCACAGGTCTTGGGATATTTCCTGTGGTATTACAGAGCAAAGAAAGCAGCCAATTTAGACGGCAGTTTTTATGACAAGCCCAGTGGAGTGTGGATTGGAAAATTAGCACTTTTTTTGCTTGTGTTAAACATAGTCTTCTTGATCTATGCGATCGCTGTTTCGAGACTGGGTATTATCGGCGGGATGGCTTTCGCAGTGGTGCCTGTTGTTATCTGTCTAAGTCTTTTGATAAGGAATACATTGATTCACTGGGGCGTGCCGAAAGGAATCAACCGCATCGCAACTTTCACGGCGGTTACCGTATTGACTTTCGTCTTCTTGGGGAGCGTCGTATTTGTGGGTATCTTAGCCGGAGATGACCATGCACTCACAGAGAAGGAAGCAAAAACTAAAGCTCCTCTCTTAATCAGTGATCTCAGAAAAGTTGATCGTGCAAATTATGAGATTCGCTACGACAGGGACAACTCCTGCTTTCTCGACCGAATCGAGGTGGAGGATAGAAGCAAAGACTCCGCAGTTGGAGATGCGCCACAGCTTCGCTACATATTGACGAAGATCAAAGTCTCCGCAATTTACAACGCCTGTTTTGATGCAATATTCCGCAAGAATCAAGAAGATTATCAGGAAATGTCGGCAAGCAATGGATATGCGATAGCAAAGAATGCGTCCTTATGGCAGGCCGAAAAGGTCTACTGCCTGTATCGCGGATCACGTGCCCATCCTGATTATATTGTCTGCTGGAAGGACCGCATCGCAGAAATACAGTTTTACTTTGATCCGACAGAAAAAGAGATTGGAGATGCTGCGAGGGCATTGAAAAGCTATTGATTTCGGCGCTGCAGGCTCATAGGAATATATTGACCTTGTGGTATTAAATGAGTATAATAGAGTTAGAATTATACTATGTTGAAAACGTGTGGAGGTGACATCATGAATATTCGCCCATCTGCAGCAATTCGCCAGAATTATAACGAAATCGCTGATTTGTGCAGAAAAACTGCAGAACCGGTTTACCTTACCAAAAACGGCGAGGGAGATTTGGTCGTCATGGATATTGAAACCTATAACAGAAGAGAAAAGATGCTCAGATTAAGAGAGGAACTTTTGGCAGTTGAAGAGGATAGAATTGCAGGCAAAAAAGGCTGCACTCTCGATGAACTAGATGCTTTCCTTGATGAAGTGATTGCCGAGGTATGACCTATGACAGAAAACAAAAAATACAAAGTTATCGTTTCTGATAGGGCAAAAATAATGCTGGGGATGCATATCCGGTTCATGGCGAAGGTCAATAAAGATGACGCTATGGCGAAAAAGAAAGAGATTATGACTGCGATGCGGTCTTTGCAGCAGATGCCGTATAGGTTCCCATTTTTTGAAGAAATGTATATTATGCCCAACAAATACCATAAAATGTTCATTGAAAAATGGTATCTAATCCTTTATCAAATCAAAGATGATACTGTCTTTGTAGAATATATTTTGGACTGCCGCGAAGACTACAGGTGGTTCATTCGTTGACAACAAAAGGGATGAAATAGTAAGAGAAAGATGGATAACAATGCAAACTTATTTATGGATAGAAGATCGCAAGGGGAAGGCAGGAATTTGTTCGAACTGGTAAGCCGCAGGGTTGGGGAGCAGACCGAGCTGAGCATACAACCCTATCTGTGAATAGCGGATTTTTCCCGATAATCCTTGAGGTTCACGGCATAATTATGGTACAATGTCCTTACCCGGCGACTGGCAAGGCAAAGCCGCAGACAGAGCCGAGGTACGACAGGTGCCTAGTGCCTCTTAGCGATGGCGACGCCAGAGCTTAGAGCATATGGTACAATAAACACATCAATCTATCGAAAGGATTACCAACATATTAATGGACAAAGATAAGATTAAAGAAGGTGTACGACTGATTCTGGAAGGAATCGGCGAAGATATAAACAGAGAAGGGCTTCTCGAAACTCCGGAACGGATTGCCAAGATGTATGAGGAGCTGGCTGCCGGTTATGAGGACAGCGCAGCGGAGCATCTGTCCAAACGGTTTCATGTAGAGGACAGCGATATGATCATAGAAAAGGATATTACCTTTTATTCTTTCTGTGAGCATCATATGCTTCCGTTTTATGGACATGCTGCGGTGGCATATATTCCGAACGGAGAAGTTGTGGGATTATCGAAGATTGCCAGAACCGTGGAGGTTTTTGCCAAGCGTTTTCAGCTGCAGGAGAGACTGGCTGCACAGGTGGCCGACGCATTTATGGAAGAACTCAATCCAAAAGGCGTCATGGTGCTCATCGAGGCAGAACACATGTGCATGACTATGCGCGGCATCAAAAAGCCGGGAGCAAAGACAGTTACTGTTGTGACACGAGGCGCTTTTGAAGAGGACCAGAAGCTGCAGAACCGCTTCTTTCAGATGTTAGGACAAAGAGCATGATGGAAAGAGTGAATCGTATCATCCGTCATCCCCTTTGGAAAGGTGCACTGCAGCAGATCGAAGCGTTAGAAAAGGACAGGGACTTCTGCCGGCATGATCTCGATCATTTTCTTCACGTTGCCCGTATAGCGTATATCGAGAATCTGGAGCAGTCTCTCGACTTATCAAAAGAAACCATCTACGCAGCTGCCCTTCTCCACGATATCGGCAGAGGCCTGCAATATGAGAAGGGACTTCCTCACGAGGACGCCAGCGCTGCTTTGGCACAGGGGATTCTGACGGACTGCGGCTTTTGCGAGGGTGAAAAGAAAGTTATTGTTGATGCAATCGCTGCCCATAGAAATGCTGATGTGGCAAGGGGGTATGACCTTGCAGGCATTCTATACAAGGCGGACAAAGCTTCGCGTAACTGCTTTGTCTGCAAAGCAGAGACGGAGTGCAATTGGAGCAGAGAAAAGAAAAATACATATATAAAGGATTGAAAATGAAAATAGGCAACAAGAATTTTGATATAAAAAACAATTGTTATATTATGGGAATCCTCAACGTAACGCCGGATTCTTTTTCTGATGGCGGCAAGTGGGACGACCTGGATCGTGCTAAGAAACATGTAGAAGAGATGATCAGAGATGGTGCGGACATTATCGACGTTGGCGGTGAATCGACGAGACCTGGCCACGTGAAGATATCTGTCCAGGAAGAAATCGAAAGAGTCGTGCCATATATTCAGATGATTAAGGAAAACTTTGATATACCGGTGTCCATCGACAGCTACAAAAGCGATGTTGTGGAAGCTGCCCTCAAGGCTGGTGCTGATTTCGTCAACGATATCTGGGGGCTCAAATACGACAGCCGCGTCGGGGAACTGATTGCTGAATATGATGTGCCTTGCTGTCTGATGCATAATCGCGCCAACACCGATTATGACGATTTCATGGAGGAGATGCTGAGCGACATGAAAAAGTCCATCCGCATCGCAAAATTCGCTGGCATCAGAGACGAACAGATTATTCTCGACCCAGGTGTCGGTTTTGGTAAAACACAGGAACATAACCTGACTGTCATCCATCGTCTTGCGGAACTCTGCGCTCTCGGTTATCCCGTACTGCTGGCGACTTCCAGAAAGTCAGTCATCGGAACGACGTTGAATCTGCCGACGGATCAAAGGGTAGAAGGCACCCTGGCTACTACGGTTCTGGGCGTAATCAATGGCGCTGCCTTCGTCCGTGTTCATGACATCAAGGAAAACTATCGCGCTATCAAAATGACGGAGGCAATTTTACATGAAAAAATATGATGAAATTCGCATAGAAAACCTGCAAATCTTTGCTAATCATGGTGTGTTTCCAGAAGAGACAAAACTGGGACAGAAGTTTTTGGTTTCTATCATCATGTATGTGGATACGAAAAAGGCCGGACAGAAGGATGATTTGAATTTATCCATAGATTATGGCAGTGTCAGCCACTTCATCACCCGTTTTTTGCAAGAACATACTTATAAACTTATCGAGGCAGCGGCGGAACATTTGGCAGAGGAATTGCTGCTTACCTTCCCCCTCCTAAAAGGCGTTTCTGTGGAACTGAAAAAACCCTGGGCGCCGGTGGGACTGCCGCTGGATACCGTATCAGTGAAGATCGAGAGATTTTGGCATCAGGCATATGTTGCCCTGGGTTCTAATATTGGGGATAAAAAGGCATTTCTGGATATGGCGGTAGAAGAACTGAACAAAATGGAGGATTGTAAGGTAGAGCGGGTGTCCGACTATATTACTACAGCGCCTTATGGCGGCGTGGAGCAGGACGACTTTCTCAACGGCTGTGTACAAATTTCCACGTTGTTAACCCCGGAGGAATTGCTCTCTGCACTCCATGGAATTGAAGGAACCGCTCATCGTAAGAGGGAGGTGCACTGGGGTCCGAGAACCTTGGATTTGGATATTTTGCTATACGATGATTTGATTTATGAGAGCGAGAACCTGATGATTCCGCATGTCGAAATGCATCTGCGGGATTTTGTACTTGAACCGTTATCACAGATAGCGCCATGGGTCAGACATCCGGGGTTGGGCAAGACCGTCAAAGAATTATTAGACGACCTAAAATGAGCGTATTGCCTGAAGAAAAAATTAAAAAAGCGAATATGAGATGACAGCAGTCCGTACAATCTTACCTCTTTGTACGGACTTTTTTGTAAAAAATCTTATCCATAGATACGGGCTGGCGGCATTGACAGAAGGGGAATTATACGATATATTGGTAAATGCAAACAAATGATATGTGGAAATATTTGTATATAAGAGGAAACGTAAGGTCTTAATCATTATGGAGAAAAAAACATCAAATCAGACTGTATCTAAATTGATACAACTCATATCCTGTATTTCTGAAAGCCGCACGCCGATGCGCCTGCAAGATATTTCTGAAAGGATTGGCGTACCCACTGCTACAGCTTTTCGTTATCTGAATGCTTTGATGCAGGAAGGGCTGGTATTTCAGGATGCGGCCACTAACCGCTATGCGATGACTTGGCGCATCTGCGAATATGGAAAGCTAGTGAGAAACCACATGACCATAAGAACCCTTTCCGGAAACTTAGTCAGTGAATTGTCGGTGAAACTTTCCCTCGGTGTCTGTCTTGTTATAGAAAGAAACATGGAATGTGTATATTTAGACTGCGTATACGACCCTGACAGTATCAGCGATGGGGTCCCGCTGCAGCGCATTGGATTACAAGCACCGATTCATGCAGTTTCCTCAGGCAAAATGTTTTTGACGGAGTATACAGAAAACGACATTGATTTATTGATCAGCAAAAAAGGCTTGGCTCAACTGACAGAAAAAACTATCACTACGAAAGAAGGCCTTTTGGAAGAAATGCGCCGTACGCGAGAAAACAATTATGCCTTAGAGGATCAAGAATGTGAACCGGGGCTGCGTTGTGTTGCCGTGCCAATTTATGACTATCATAAAAAAATCGCGGCTGCGTTAAGCTGTTTTGGAAAAGTAGAGACGATGTCTTTTGAGCACATTCAGAAGGTGATTCTGCCGGATTTGAGAGCGGTAGCAAAAGAAATCTCTTTTAGGATGGGCTATGAAGATCCACACTGATAAAATATCATAAAGGACAGCATATCTGCGCTGATGTTGAATCGATACAATTCAACATCGGCGTTTTTTAATGCATAAAAATGAAAAAGCATTTCAAATAATATTGACAATTTTCAGAAAACGATTTAAAATGAAATTAGATTTCAAAATATAGTTTTACTGAAAGGAATGCGAAAATGAATGTCGAAAGAAAGAAATATTGCGTGAATGGTGAATGGCGTCAATCAAAGTCTAAAAAATACATGCCTATCACTGATTCAAGCACTGGAGAAGTCATTGCGGAGGTGCCCAGCTGTACTGCAGAAGAAGTCGAATCTGCAATTGCGGCTGCACAGGAAGCGTTTCCAGCATGGTCGAAATTATCTCTCAGTCAGAGAACACAGCTGATGTTTAAATGGAGAACGATTCTGCTTGATCATTTAGAAGAGTTGACCCTCTTGTGTGCAAAGGAGCTGGGGAAAAACCTGGCAGAAGCACGAGGTGACATCTTGAAGGCAATTGAGCCAACGGAACACGCATGTTCGCTGCCCACCTTGATGCAGGGGGACGCATCACTTCAGGTGACAAGCGGCTTTGATACGGCCACTTACCGCATGCCGCTGGGGGTTGTGGCAGGTATTGTGCCCTTCAATTTTCCAGCAATGATTCCGTGGGGCTGGATGGTGCCTTTAGCCATTGCCACTGGCAATACTGTTGTGTTAAAAGCATCCAGTGTAACTCCTCTTACAGCAATGCGTATTTTGGAACTTTTTTATGAAGAAGGGGGATTCCCAAAGGGCGTTGTCAATCTTGTAACCTGCAGCAGAAAGGAGGCTGATATTTTTCTAAGTGACGCTAGGGTAAAAGCAATTACCTTTGTTGGAACGACAGGAGTCGGTAAACAGATCTATTCTACGGCAGCTGCCCATGGAAAACGTGTACAGGCGCAGTGTGAGGCGAAAAATCATGCGTTGGTATTAGAAGATGCGGATCTGAATAGCACGGTGAATGCAATTATCAATTCTACATATGGCTGCGCAGGCATGAGATGCATGGCCCTTCCCGTTGTCGTTGTTCAAGAAAGTATAGCGGATGAATTTGTTGCCTTATTAAAAGATAAAGCGATGAAGATGCAGGTTGGCTGTGCATATGATCCTAAGACTAATTTAGGACCGGTCGTATCCGCAGAGCATAAAGCCAAGATTTGTGATTGGATTCAGAGGGGAATTGAAGAAGGTGCTGAATTAGTGCTGGACGGCCGTAACATTGTCGTTCCAAAGTTTGAAAGCGGTTTTTTTGTCGGACCGACAATTCTCGACCATGTAAAACCTGGTATGTGCGTCGGTGAGAGAGAAATCTTCGGACCTGTGACACTCATCAAGAGAGTGAAGGATTTCGAAGAAGGCATCACTTTGATGAATGCAAATCCATTTGCCAATGGCTCTGTAATCTTCACACAAAATGGATATTATGCGAGGGAGTTTGAGATTCGGACTGACGGCGGCATGGTGGGTATCAATGTTGGCATTCCCGTTCCGTCCGCCTATTTCCCATTCTCAGGAAATAAGGATTCTTTCTTTGGTGATTTGCATGTGCTGGGGAAGGACGGCGTCCGCTTCTATACCAGAGCTAAAACAGTAACGAAGCATTGGTATGAGGAGTCTGTGAGAAAAGAGGAAAAAGAACTTGATACCTGGGAAGGAACCGTTGAACGAATTTAGCAGTCGGTTTCCTGCGATATTTTCATTGATAAATTGAAATTATGAAAGGAGCACAAAATGGAAAAGAAAAAGAAAAAATTTGCGGTGCCAAATGTATTCATCATACTCTTTGGGATTATATTAGTCTGCAGTATATTATCCTATATCGTTCCTGCGGGAACTTACGAGATGATGGACTTGGACGGAAGATCAGTCGTAGATCCGGATTCTTATCACAACATCGACCAAACGCCTGTATCTGCTATGCAGATGCTGACTTCCATCACGAGAGGCCTGCAAGAGAGCGCACAAATTGTATTTTTCCTCTTCATCGTTGGCGGTGCCATGGCTGTGATTCAGTCAACTGGAGCGCTGGAGGCTGGTATTGGAAAATTAGCAAAATCCCTCAATGGAAAAGATTTGATCATCATCCCGATCGTCCTCTTCCTATTTGGCATTGGCGGTGCCATTTTTGGCATGTGTGAGGAAGCTGTGCCGCTGGTTCCGCTTTTTGTCGCATTATGTCTTGCCATGGGATATGACTCTATTGTCGGTATGGCCATCGTTATGGTCGGCGGCGCCATCGGCTGGGCAGGCGAGTTTATGAATCCGTTCTGTCTACAAGTTGCGCAAGGCATCGCGGAGCTGCCGCCTCTGTCCGGTATGGGACTAAGGATTGCACTGTTTGCGGCATTATTAATCGTAACCTCTCTGTGGATTATGCGATATGCCAGAAAAGTAAAAAAAGATCCGCAACTGTCGCCCATGTATGAACTTGATAAACATAGAGAGGATTCTTTGGACTTGGATAACTTGCCGAAGTTCGGCGGCCGCGAAAAGGCAATTTTGGTCGTGTTTCTATTGATGATTGTATTACTGGTTTACGGTGTGATTGAACTGGGATGGTATATGGATGAAATCAGCGCATTATTCCTTGGCGCTTCTATCATCTGTGCAATCATTGGCAGAATGCGTTTCAACCGCTTTGCTGAAGTGCTGGGAAAAGGCATGACCGATCTTGCTACAGGCGCTCTGATTGTTGGATTTTCTAAGGCGATTGTCGTAGTATTAACAGACGGAAACATTCTGCACGTGATTTTACATGGAGCGGCATCAGTCTTAGGTGTTTTACCACCGATTTTTTCTGCAATCGGCATGTTTATCTTCCAAAATTTGCTGAACTTAATTGTCGTATCCGGTTCTGGACAAGCTGCACTGACAATGCCTTTGATGGCGCCCTTAGCCGATTTGGTAGATGTGACAAGACAAACGTCGATTATGGCTTTATCTATTGGAAATGGACTGTCCAACGTACTGACACCGGTTTCTGGATTTTTGATGGCTGGCCTCGCCTTGGCCAAGATTCCTTGGGAGAAATGGGCGAAGTGGGTTTTACCTCTCATAGGCATTCAATTTGCAGTGGGCCTCATCTTCATCATTATCGCACAAGTCACCGAGTACGGACCATTCTAAACAGATGGATAAATTTGCATTTGTGAGACAAAAGAAAGAAGATTGCTAAAGAGCAGAAAGGGGGCTATTATGGTAGAAGAAAAAGATTTACTAAATAGCCTCTGCTCAATACGGCGAAAGGAGATCAGCCCGTGACAGACTTTTTTAGACCAAATAACTTACACGAAGCATTGGAAATTCTCAAAGAATATGGGGAAAGAGCTGCTATCGTCAACGGCGGCAGCGATATTGTCATCAGCATCAGTCAAAAGAAGATTGCGCCAGACATCATCGTTTATATAGGTAACCTGCCGGAATTACGATATATCCGTGAAGAAAAGGGCGTTATTTCTCTGGGCGGAAATGTGACTTATCGAGAAATGTCACATGACCCAATTTGCCAAAAAGCTGCAGGTTTGATGAAAGCGATTGCCAATTTAGGAAGTCCGGGGGTTCGTGCTGTAGCTACACCGGCAGGAAACATCGGGACGGCAGCACCGGCAGCAGACTGTGCTACAATGTTAATGGCCTTAGGTGCAGACGTTGTACTTGCCAACAGTAAAAGAGAACGAACAGTGTCTTTAGAAGACTTTTACGCGGGAAGAAACTGCACGGTAAAACAAGCTGATGAGATCATTCGTGAGATTCGTTTCTCTGCAATCAGACAGAGAGAGGGTACTGGATATTGCAAAGCTGCCCGCCGTAAAGCACAGGATATAGGGAAGGTACTTGCAGGTGTTCGTGTCCATTTAGAGAAAAACATTGTTAGAGAAGCAGCAATCTCTTTGGGTGCGCTTAATGCTGAAATTGTGCGTGCAGTCAGTTTAGAAGAGGCGATAAGAGGGATGAAAAAAGAAACGGCATACCAATATCTGAAAGAAAACTTCCCGGCAGAGGCAGGCCTGCGAGAATCTTACTTTAAAGAATATAAGGAATCTGTAACGAAATCTATCATTGCACAGGCATTTTCTTGCGCACTTGCAGATGCTGAGAAAGGGAGGTTTTGACATGATGCGGGTATCCTTTGTTTTAAATGGAAAATCTGTGTGCTGCGAGGCAGAAGGAGATGAACTTCTGCTCGACACCATACGCAGCCGCTTTCAGCTTACAGGTACGAAAAGAGGTTGTGGTACGGGAGACTGCGGTGCATGTACTGTTTTAGTAGATGACGTAGCAGTACGTTCCTGCACGATGCTTACCGGTATGATAGAAGGTAAAAATGTGATGACAATAGAGGGCTTAGGCACGACGGAGCATTTGCACCCAGTCCAACAGGCCTTTATAGATGTCAATGCTGTGCAATGCGGTTTCTGCATTCCGGGAATGGTATTAGCTGCATATGCACTGCTGAAGGAAAATGAAAACCCGACAGAAGAGGAAATCAGAATAGCCATTTCTGGAAACTTATGTCGATGTACGGGATATCAAAAAATTGTTGAGGCGATTCAGCTTGCTGCCAAGCGGATGCAGGAACAGGACGCATAGTTTAGAAAGAAGAGGATACGAACATGGTTCCATACATCTCGTTTTTGTATAGTGGGAGAAGAATATGATGAAAAAAGATAGCAGCCTTATCGGGCAACGAATGGTCAAACCAGATACTGCCGCCAAAGTGACTGGAGAGGCAAAGTTTACAGCTGACATTGCAGTTCACCGCACAGATTTGCTATATGCGAAGGCTTTATTCCCACCTTTTGGACATGGGAGAATCGTGTCTATAGACACGTCCGAAGCTGAGGCCGTGGAGGGGGTTGAGGCTGTTATGACTGCCAAGGATCTGCCGCCAGGAAGCAGCAACGGGTACGGGCTGGATGAGCATGACAAACCAGTTTTAGCCGCAAAGAAGGTGGTCTATGAAGGTGATGCCGTAGCGATTTTGGCCGCTCGGGACTTAAAGACGGCAGAAGAAGCAGTCTCACTGATCAAAGTGGAATATGAGCCGTTGCCTGCATATGACGATCCAAGAGAAGTATTTAAGAGGGAAGCGGGACTGATTCATGAAAAGCATCCGTACTCCGGCAACAGTAATATCTCCTATAGCGCAGAGATAGATCATGGCGATATTGAAAAGGTTTTTGCAAAAGCAGATGTGATTCTCGACAACTATTTTGAAACGCCCATGGTTGATCACGCCTATCTTGAGCCTGATGTCTGTATCGCAGAACCTGACCCAGTCCAAGGGGGAATTACCATATATAGCCCGCAACATAACGTTCAAGGAGCGAAAAAAGCCCTCTGCGGTGTCTTAGGTCTGCCGCAGAGTAAGATTCGCATAATCAGCACCATTGTCGGCGGCGCATTTGGCGGAAAGGAGGACTCCACTTTTGACGTTTCTGCCATTGCAGGTGTGCTGGCTCTGAAAACGGGAAAGCCTGTCTTTTACGAAGAGACGAGAGAAGAAGTGTTCCGCACTACAGGAAAGAGGCACGCAACATTTCTCCATCACAGACTTGCAGCCGATAAGACGGGGAGAATACTCGGCATAGACGTTTTTAATATTATAGATAAAGGCGCCTATCAGTCTGTAGATGCGATTCCAGATCGAACCTTACTATACGCAGGAGGTCCGTACAAGATCTCTTCATCTCGTGTTTCTGCCCACTCTGTTTACACCAACCACCCCTATGGCTGTGCATTCAGAGGTCTGGGCGCACCGCAGGCACATTTTGCCATAGAATGCCAGATGGATATGCTGGCGCATGAGCTGTCCATGGACCCCATTGAGCTGCGCCTCAAGAATATCGTACGTGATGGGGACGCAATCCACACAGGGCAAGTCATGTTAGGTGAAAGAGGCGTCGGTTTGGAAGAATGTCTATTGAAAGTAAGAGATGCACTGAAGTGGGATGATAAACGTGGCAGGCAAGACGGCACAAAGAAACTGGGCAAAGGTGTGGCTTGTTTCATGTATGGAATTGGAACAGGCAGTTCTCCTGATGGGGCACATTGTATCGTACAGGTGCAGCGGGATGGGTCTGTCAATATCGGCGTATCCTCTAACGAACTTGGACAAGGCCTGCTTGTTGCCATGAAACAGATTGCGGCAGAAGCACTGGGTGTTACTGCTGATAAAGTTTATGTGGATTATTCTGATACATCATCTTCCTTAGAAGCAGGGGCAACAGTATCGTCTCGTACGACGACATTAATGGGAAATGCGGTAATCGCAGGATGTAAAACGCTGAAAGAACGCTTCAGCAAGCATGCTGCCGATGAAATCTTCAAGGTCGGGACGGCATCGGTCGACATAGACGGAAATATGGTTTATGTAAAGGGGAGACCGGAATTATCAGTGCCATTGGGAACGGTCGTAACGAGTGCGTATAAGGCACAAGTTCCGCTGTCTGCAATCGGCTCCTGGTTTCCGCCGAGAGTATATCCTCGCTCTGATAATACCCACGATCAGATGCACGCCTTTACCTTTGGGGCCTGCGGCGTAGAACTTGCGGTGGATACAGAAAGCGGAGAGCTGACGATTCTGCGCTGTGTACTTGCCTGTGATGTCGGTAAAGCGATCAATCCGAGTACAGTAGAGGGGCAGATGGAAGGCGGTATGGCACAAGGCATTGGCTGGGGCATCATGGAAGAACATTTCATGGAAAACGGCAGGATGAAAAATCATACCTATCACGACTTTTTAATTCCAACTGCCTTAGATTTGCCGAACTTAGAAACCATCATCGTGGAACATCCTAATGCACTGGGACCTTATGGGGCAAAGGGAATCGGCGAACCGCCAATCGTAGGTATCGCGCCGGCAATTAGGAATGCTTTCTTTGACGCTACGGGAGTCTTCATCAACAGCATTCCACTTACGCCAGTGCGCGTGATGGCAGCGCTGAAGAAACCTCTTGAAGGGAAAGAAAGGAAGGAAGAGAGAAGTGAAGGAGAGCTTTGTTAAGCAAATCGCCGCGTTGTTTATGATCTCTGTTTTGCTGCTGGGTGTATCTGCATGCAGTAATCCAGGTGGAGAGGGGACAGACGCAAAGAATAAGGAATGGGAAAGTATCACGGTGACAGACCAGGCAGGTCGTGATGTGACCATTTCTCGATGTCCGCAAAGAATCGCAAGTGGGTACTATGTCTCAACTTCTCTGCTGCTCGCTTTAGGCTGTCAGGACCGCCTTGCAGGTATTGAAGCAAAAGCAAAGGACCGAAATATCTACGCACTAGCGGCACCAGAAATCATTGATCTGCCTAACATGGGATCTGCGAAGGATTTTAATTTAGAGGCCTGTATCGCCTTAAAACCGGATTTGGTAATTCTGCCGAAAAAATTACAGGAGCCTGCGCAGACCCTTGAAGAATTAGGCATTCCGGTATTGCTCGTCAATCCGGAAAGCGATGTGCTTCTGCAAGAGGCAATCAGTCTGATTGCCAGTGCAGTTGGAGAAGAAGCAAAGGGCAGAGCCTTGTTGGACTATTACGATGAGGCAGAGGAAAAACTGACTGCCGGCACAAAAAAGACAGATCTACCATCGGTTTATCTGGCCGGCAATAGTGACATGCTGCGTACTTGTCCCGGCGGTATGTATCAAAACACTTTGATCAGAAGTGCAGGCGGAAAAAACGTCGCTGAAGCAATCAAAGGCGATAGCTGGGTAGGGATTTCTTATGAGCAGCTCTTAGCATGGAATCCGGATTATATCATCATCGCAGCCGAAGCCAGCTACACAGCAGAGGACTTGCAGTCGGTACCAGAACTAGCCAGTTTAAAGGCTGTGACTGAGGATCATGTTTTGACGATGCCTTCAGATTTTGAAGCCTGGGATTCTCCTGTACCGTCGGGGATTCTTGGAAAGCTGTGGATTTTTGCTGCATTACATCCAGAGAATTACAGCCTGGAGACACTTCGGGAAGATGTGGCAGACTTCTATGATCGGTTTTATGGATTTACAGCAGATAAGGAGATTCTTACAGTGTCATGAATAGAAAAAGAGTAAATAAACTGATCTGTGTTTTTTGCGTACTACTGTTTTTTCTCACAGGTCTTTCGCTGCTTGTCGGAAAATATCCTATATCAATGCAAGAAATCGTAAAGATTTTCACTGGGCAAGAGGTTGACAAGGCAACCTACGATGTGTTTATGACCCTGCGGCTGCCGCGCACTTTCATGGCGGTTCTCACCGGTGTAGGGCTGAGTCTGGCAGGCTATATCTATCAGCTCTTATTTAAAAATATTCTGGCTTCCCCGGACATCATCGGTGTGGCAAGCGGTGCGAATGCCGGCGCTGCCTTGGGGATTGTCATCATGGGTGCAGGTTCCGTACTAGTGCCCATTTATGCGTTTTTCGGCGGCATCCTGGCGGTTCTGCTCGTAATGCTGTTTGCAAATAATAGCCATAGAAATTCACTGGCATCTATTGTTCTGTCAGGCATTGTCATCAGCGCCATGGCGGAAGCTGCAATTATGATTCTGAAGTTGTTTGCAGATCCAAACAGCGAATTGGCGCCGCTGGAATATTGGGCCATGGGCGGACTTTCGGCTATCACAGCCTCAAAGGTGCTTTGGGTGCTTCCTTTCTTTTTACCGGGTATGCTGGTCTTGTTTCTGGTACGATACCAAATTACCATCTTGGGCCTGTCTAATGAGGAAGCTTCTGCATTAGGCGTCAGAGTAAAGGTGATTCGCAGTGTTGTGCTGGCAGCAACAACGGTGATTGTTTCGGCGATTGTTTCGGTAACGGGTTTAGTTACCTTTATCGGTTTAGTTGCACCTCATGGGGCAAGAATGCTTACGCAAAAGAGCAATTTGCAGACTGCGGCCTTATCCTGTATCTTAGGGGGAATCTTGATGATTTTAGCAGATTGTGCCTCGCGAGGTTTTTTTGATATAGAAATACCAATCAGTATTTTAACATCCTTTATTGGCGCACCATTTTTGGTCATACTGATGATAAAAAGGAGGGGCTGGCGATTTTATTAGAAGTTGATAAACTGGAATTTGCTTATGGGAAGAAAAACGTCCTAGATGGTATGGATCTGGAAGTGAAAGAAGGGGAAATCTGCGCTCTGCTAGGTGAAAATGGATCAGGAAAGTCAACCTTACTGCGGATTATCTGCGGAATAGAGAACGCAGCAGAAGGACGCATTTTGCTCTCGGGGAAAAATATACAGAACCTTTCTGCAAAAGAACGAGCCAGATTCACAGCATATCTGCCACAGCGATTCGGCGTGTATTTTGATACCGGCGTATTAGATATCGTTCTCATGGGAGCAAATCCCAATTTAAAGTTTGGACAGACGCCGACAAGGGCACATATCCGGCGTGCCCATGAGGCCTTAAACTACTTGCACATATCGCATTTGGCGCAAGCAAACTACATGTATCTGAGCGAGGGAGAGAAGCAGATGGTGATGATTGCCAGATGTATTGTGCAAGGTGCACCCTTGCTGCTCTTTGATGAGCCGGACAGCTCTTTAGATGTGAATAACCGCTATCACCTTATGAGGATTTTGTATAGACTCGCAGCGGAAGAAAAGCTGGGCGCTTTGTTGGTGCTGCACGATCCGCAGTTGGCCTTGGCCTATTGTGATAGAGTCTACTTATTAAAGGACGGAAAAATCTGCGCAAAGATTGAAAAAGGGGTATCCTCTGCGGATGCTGTAGAGAAAAGTCTTAGGCAGGTGTTTTCGGGTATAAAAGTCTATGAAAAGGAGGGAGAATTATTTCTGGGCTATGGTCGAGAATCACTTTAAATAGATGTGGGCGGCAAATCTTCTTTTGTATCCACGTCTTTTAATTCCTGTGAGTTGGTGACGGCCAGATAGGAAATCGCCTCGGGATATTTTTTTACAAGATATTTACCGCCATGATGAGGCGGCAGCGTACGTAACTCTGCGAAAAAGCGCCGCGGAAAGATCACCGGATTTCCGCTTTCTCCCTGACATATAGGAATATGTATTTTTTCAGGTTTATTATAAAATTGCCCGGCTAATCTTCGGATGGTTGCTGTAGTGAGCCAAGGTTGATCGGAGGTGAAGAACATACAGCCGTCTTCAGAATCACTTGCCATATCAATACCAAGTGCAATCGTCTTTGCAATATCACCGGTGTTATCATCGTTGTACGCTGAGAGATAACCATATTTCTCACTCAAAGCTAGAATTTCTTCATAGATGGAGACAACGATGACTTTTTTGAATAAATCTGTCGGCATGACGGCGAACAGGTGTTCGATCATAGCGATGCCGTCAATTGGGTAGAACAGTTTATTTTCTCCGAAACGTTGACTGTGCCCAGATGCTAAAATGACGGCAGATAATTCTTTCTTACAAGCCATTGCAATTTCCTCCCCTCTTCTTTACAGTATACAATAAAAAGGAATAATATAAAACGGAATTCACTTCATTTACCTTACTGTTTTTCTATTGTAGAGAACAAGATGGAACTCTAATGATAAAAATGATATCTATCGTATGACAGAGATTGTTCTGATTTGGGAGGTATCAAATCAGAATGAATAAAGTGGAGCATGGCAACATCATTGCATTCCATCCGGTCTCAAAACGATGTATGATAGAGACTTTTTAGTAAAAATATCCGATTCAGCACCAGTATCAGAATCTCAGATTCTTCATGCAAATGTGCAATAATGACTTGCAAAAAATAGTTTTTTTGGTAAAATAACATAATAGGCTAATATTTAGACGTTGAAGAAGAGGAGTAGGCGAGAAAACCCTTTACAGAGAATAAGGTTCATAGGCTGAGAGACCTTAGAGAAACAGTATCCGTCGAAGGTTGCTTTGGAGTCTTACGATGTAAATGAGAGCCGCAAGGTTTATGCTTTGCGGAACAAAGGTGGTACCGCGGAATTTTTCGTCCTTTGTAGGAGCAATCCTACAGAGGACTTTTTTATTTAATAATGGGAGGATTACGATGAGCAAAAAAGACAATCGCTTTGAAATCAGAGAGACGTATACAAATGGACTGGCAAAGTCCTTTGAAGTCATTGTGGACAAAGAGACTGGTGTGAACTATCTGATGGTCAATACTGGTTATGGTGCCGGATTGACGCCGCTGCTTGATCGGCAGGGCAAGCCAGTGATCAGCAGCAGAGATATCTGTGCCTTTAAAGACGAGTAAGATGTTCTAAGAAAGAAGGCGTAACGATGAGACAAATTCAAAAAGTACAGATCATGACTTTGACCATACTGGTAATCACCTTGCTGATCGTGGGATTTCATATGCTCATAGTCCCTCTTTCGGACTGGATCGTGCGGATAACCGGTATCGTCATGCTGGTCAGTGCTGCAGTGTGCGCTTACAGTACAGTCAGAGTATCTCAAATAAAGAAAAAATAGTAAATAGTAATAGAAAGGAAGTAACATGGAGAAAAATTTAGCAAAGACTTATAACCCAAAGGATTTTGAAGACAGAATATATCAGATGTGGGAGGAAAACGGTGCCTTTCAGGCAGAGGTAAACCCTGACAAGAAGCCGTTCACCATCGTGATGCCGCCGCCAAACATTACAGGTCAGCTGCACATGGGGCATGCGCTGGATCAGACACTGCAGGATGTTCTGACCAGATGGAAGAGAATGCAGGGCTACAGCGCACTGTGGCTGCCAGGGTCAGACCATGCCAGCATCGCCACAGAGGTCAAGGTGGTTGAGAAAATCAGAGAAGAAGAGGGCAAGGAAAAAGAAGACCTGGGCAGAGAGGAGTTCCTGAACCGCGCCTGGGCTTGGAAAGAAGAGTACGGCGGCAGAATCACCAGACAGTGCCGCAAACTGGGAGATTCCTGCGACTGGAGCAGAGAGCGCTTTACCATGGACGAAGGCTGCAACAAAGCCGTAAAGCATTTCTTTGTACAATTATATAACAAGGGCTTGATCTACAGAGGAAACCGTTTGATCAACTGGTGCCCGCAGTGCGGTACATCCTTGTCTGACGCAGAGGTAGAACACGAGGACAAGAACGGCCTCTACTGGTACTTCCGTTATCCAGCAGCAGAAGAAGGTGGTCAGGACATGATCGTCGCTACTTCAAGACCGGAAACCATGTTCGGGGACGTGGCTATCGCCGTTCACCCCGACGATGAGAGATATAAAGGCATGGTCGGTAAGAAAGTCATCCTGCCGCTGGTAGGAAAAGAAATCCCGATCATTGCGGACCCATATCCAGATCCGGAGAAGGGTACTGGTGCCGTGAAAATCACACCAGCTCACGACCCGAACGACTTCGAAGTAGGACAGCGTGCCGGACTAGAATCACCATCCTGTATCAATCTGGATGCAACCATGAACGACTTAGCAGGTAAGTATGCAGGTATGGATCGTTACGAGTGCAGAAAACAGTGGGTCAAGGACTTAGACGAGGCTGGCTACCTGGTTAAGACGGAAGAAAAGGTCATCCCGGTAGGCGAGTGTTACAGATGTCATACCGTCATCGAACCGATGCTTTCCGATCAGTGGTTCGTCAAAATGGAAGATCTGGCAAAGCCGGCTATCGAAGCGGCAAAATCAGGTCAGCTGCAGCACATTCCGGAGAGATTTGAAAAAACCTATCTGCACTGGTTAGAGGAAATCAGAGACTGGTGCATTTCCCGTCAGCTTTGGTGGGGGCACAGAATCCCGGCCTGGTACTGTCAGGAGTGCGGCGAGCTGATCGTCAGCGAAGAAGATCCGAGCAAATGCCCTAGTTGCGGTTCTGCCAACTTGAGGCAGGATGAAGACGTATTGGATACTTGGTTCTCCTCAGCACTGTGGCCGTTCTCAACTTTAGGCTGGCCTGATAAGACCAAAGACTTGGAATACTTCTATCCGACCGACGTATTGGTAACGGGTTACGACATCATCTTCTTCTGGGTTGTCCGCATGGTATTCTCTGGCTGCGAGGCCATGGATATGCCGCCGTTCCATCACGTCTACGTTCACGGTCTGGTGAGAGATGCAGAAGGCCGCAAGATGAGCAAATCTCTGGGCAATGGCATCGATCCTTTGGAAGTCATCGACCAGTTCGGCGCCGATGCTTTGCGTTTTATGCTGACGACTGGCATCACGCCTGGTAACGACATGAGATTTAAAGAAGATAAGCTGGAATCCTCCAGAAACTTCGCCAACAAGCTGTGGAACGCATCCCGGTTTGTAATCATGAACCTGCAGGATGAGGACGGCAATTTCAGAGAACTGGCAAAATGCTGCGGTGACTGTTGCGGCATGGCTTGCGGCGACACCACTAATTTCAGCAACATCATGCTGCGCGATGAAGACAAGTGGATGATCAGCAGAGTCAATGACGCGGTAGAATACGTTACCAATGCCCTGGAAAAATACGATCTGGCTTTGGCAGGCCAGAGAGTTTATGAACTGATCTGGAACGAATACTGCGATTGGTATATTGAACTGGTGAAGAAGAGACTTTGGGGTGACGATGAAGAGGATAAGAAAGTCGTAAGGTTCGTTCTCGTCATGGTTCTGAAGAACATGCTTGAGATGCTGCACCCGTTCATGCCGTTTATCACCGAAGAGATTTGGTCCTTCCTTCCTCATTCAGAATGCGAGAGAGAAGACAATCCAAACTGTTACCTGATCAAAGCAAAGTGGCCGCAGGTTTCTGAAGAGAGACGCTTTGCAGCGGAAGAATACAGACTGGAAACTGCTATGGAAGCGATCCGCGCTATCAGAAATATCAGGGCGGAGGCAGAGGCCGTGCCGAGCAAAAAGCTGACAGCAGTTATCTATGCGGAAGGTGAAAAGCTTGCGACCATTCAAAGTGGTGAGAGATATATCAAGGACCTGGCAAACATCACCGACATTAAGTTCGTAACCGACAAAGGAGAAGTTCCTGAAGAGGTCATGTCAGCAGTCATCGAAGGTATTGAAATCTTTATTCCGCTGGATGATCTGGTTGACTTTAACGCCGAGTTTGACCGATTGACCAAAGAAAAGAAGAAGCTGGAAGGCGAAGTAAAGAGAGTTGCCGGCAAGCTTTCCAATCAGGGATTCCTCGCCAAAGCGCCGGAAAAGGTGGTCAATGAGGAAAAAGAAAAGCAGGCGAAGTACGAGGATATGCTGGCGAAAGTAGAAGCCAGACTGGAAATGGTAGCAAAGAAAGTGAACAAATAATATGGATGCAATAAACAAGATACACGAATTCTTGCGATTCGGCAGTGTCCTGGGACTGGAACGAATGAACATTCTCTTGAAAAAACTGGGAAATCCTCAGGACGACCTAAAAGTGATTCATGTGGCCGGTACCAACGGCAAAGGTTCCATCTGCAGATATGTTTACGAAGTATTACAGGCGGCCGGTTATCAAACCGGCCTCTATACTTCCCCTTATATCGAGGTATTCAATGAAAGGATCGAGTTCGATGGAGCCTATATTTCCGACGAGGATCTGAATCGCTGCAGCGAAATTGTTCTCGCCAGGGCTGAAGAAATGGTAAAAGAAGGAGATGAGTCGCCGACAGAGTTTGAAGTGGTGACGGCAATCGCCTTTCTTTATTTTAAAGAGCAGAAAGCCGATTATGTAGTGTTAGAAGTGGGCCTTGGCGGAAGAGGGGATTCTACCAATGTGGTAAAACACCCGCTGGCTTCCATCATCGCTTCAATTTCCTTGGACCACACTGATCGGCTGGGAGAAACCATTCCTGAAATCGCTTTCGAAAAAGCGGGCATTATTAAAGCGGGATGTCCGGTGATTTCTACAACAGACAGAGAGGATGCAAAAGAAGTCTTTATCAAAAGGGCAGATGAACTGAATGCGCCTTTCTTTGATGTGCAGCAGCTGGCATATAAGATTACAGACCAGACTTTAGAGGGTTATTGTTTTGAAACAGAAATCCTGGGGAAGAAATATGATATAGAAATTTCCATGTTAGGCAGGCATCAAGTGCAAAATGCTTTGGCGGCGTTATACGCCATTGCGCTTCTTGCTGAGCAGGGCAGCATCACTGTCTCTACGGAGGCGCTCAAGAAGGGGTTTAAGAAGGCAAAGCAGATTGGACGTTTTGAAATATTGAGGCGAAATCCTTCTGTCATTATCGATGGTGCGCATAACCCGGATGGATCAAAAGCGCTGCGAGAAGCGGTCAGCAGCCATTTTGAGGGGAAAAAGATTCTAATGACCATTGGAATTTTGCAGGATAAAGATGTGGACGAGGTACTGCATAACTTCCTCGCTGTCACGAAAGATTTTGTCGTCACGGAGCCGGACAATCCGAGAAAACTGCCGGCTGCTGATCTCGCAAAAATGATTACCGCAAAGGGCGGGAATTGTATTATAATAGAATCACCAAAAGCCGCGGCGGAATATGTGAAAAAGCGATATGAGGAATATGACCTGCTTCTCTTTGCAGGGTCACTATATTTAATTGGAGAGATGAGGGGGTACCTACATGAGTAAGAACGTCAAGAAAGTGATTTTGTTCTACAATCCGAGCTCGGGAAGTGGCATGTTCAAGAATAACCTGGATAATATTATCGGTCGATATCAAAATGAAGGATACCAAGTCGTGCCCATCAGGGCGGCTCACGGCCATGCCATTTTTGATTACCTGGCGGATCTGGATAAGGAGACTTACAGAGAGGAATACCGGCAGATTATCGCGGCTGGCGGAGATGGCACCATCAATATCTGTGTCAACGCTATGATTCGAAACGAAATTTATCTTCCACTGGCCATTATGCCAGCTGGCACTGCCAACGACTTTGCCTTTTATTTCAACATTCCTAACGAGATAGACAGAATGCTGGACATCGCTTTGGGGAACAATTATACTTATGCAGACGTGGGCAAGGTCAACGACCGATTCTTTATCAACGTGGCTGCCATCGGACAGGTGGTAGACGTCAGCCAGAAGACCGACCCGACACTGAAGAATACAATCGGCGTTTTGGCATATTATCTGAAGGGACTTTCTGAAGTACCGAATCTGAAGCCGATCAAAGTGACGCTGACGACGCCGGAAAGAGTCTACAAAGAGAAGATGTACTTCATGGTGGTCATGAATGGAAAATCGGCAGGCGGCTTCAAGAAGATTTCACCGGATTCAGAAATCAACGACGGATTGCTGGACGTCATGCTGTTTAGAAATATGACTTTATTGGAGATGCCGGGCGTGTTTATGAAGATTCTGCAGGGCAACCATCCGTCCAGCAAGAAGGTCCTCCATTTTCAGACCGACAAGCTGAAGATCGAGGCTGACAGCGATCTGCCGACGGATATCGACGGCGAACACGGTGAGAAGTTTCCGTTGGAGTTTCACGTATTACATAACAGATTGAAAATCTGTACTTTAGAAGATAATATGGGGGAAGAGATATAAAATGATGCGTTTAATCATGAAAGAGACAGATGAGTACGAGAGACTGGTCAAGTTTTTCGTCGAAAATGAGTTGGAGTTTGACGGCGATGAAGAGGTGGACACCGACATCGTAAAGTGCTACAAGGTGACCCACGGTGACGAAGACTTTTTGGTCGGCGGTGTGGTTCTTGCCAAGCGGGAAGGACGCTATATCATCGATGGTATCGCAGTGGACAAAATGTACCGCAAGAGCAAGGTGGGCGAGATCATGCTGAAGAAGGTGGTCGAACAAGTAAAGGAGCTGGGCGGCAAAGAACTGTATCTGGTGGCGAGAGCGCCGGGGTTCTTCAAGAAGAACGGTTTTGTGGCTGTAGATCCTGACACTGCACCAAACTTCTTTGAGTGTAAGTATTGCCCGCAGTATCAGGTGAGCTGTCATCCTGAGGTGATGAAGCTGGAGATCGCATAATGGACTTTGATAGAATTTTGCAGGGAATTCTCGATATCGGTGAGGAGATGGTGGTCTGCGGCGCCGAGGTGAACCGCGTAGAGGACAGCATCTACCGCATGTGTGAAAGTTACGGTGCTGATCGAATCAACGTCTTCATCATCACCTCCAATATTCAGGTAACCATGGAAGCGCCTGACGGCAGGATTCTCACCCATATACGGCGTATCGTCCGCTATGACGCGAACTTTGACCGGCTGGATTATCTCAACGATCTCAGCCGTTATATCTGTGCGAATCAGCCAGAGCCCGATGCCATGCAGCAGAAGTTTGACGAGGTCATGAATCGGCCAAAGCAGCATCTGGCACTGAAGTTTATCGGCGCAATTCTGGTTTCCGGCGGATTTACGGTCTTCTTCGGCGGCGGCTGGCTGGATTGCATCGCAGCTGCCATTGTGGGAGTTGTCATCGTTTTGATGGAATTGTTTCTGGCATCGCGGGAAAAAAATCAGATTGTATATAACTTCGCAGTTTCTGTGACTGCCGGTATTGCTACCCTGCTCTTGGTACAGCTGGGCGTGGGTGTCAACTCTGATAAAATCATGATCGGCGGTATCATGCTGCTGATTCCGGGCATCGCTATGACCAACGCCATCCGGGATATGCTGATTGGAGACATCGCCTCTGGCTTACTGCGGCTGGTCAACTCCATCCTGGTGGCGGCGGCCATCGCCTGTGGTTTTGCCTTTACAATTATTGCTTTGGGAGGTGTGCTATGATTACGCAACTTGCGGCAGCCTTTCTTGGCTCTCTGGGTTTTGCCCTGATTCTCAAGATCAAAGGCAGGCAGGTGCTGTACGCCGGCATTGGCGGCCTGGTCACCTGGTTTATCTACCTGATGACCTTTGCGCAGCTGCAGAGTGACTTTATCTGCAACCTGATTGCGGCGGTCTATGTGGCGGTCTATGCAGAACTGATGGCCAGGGTCAACAAAGCGCCGGCGACCATCTTTCTGACGGCGGCGGCAGTTCCGCTGATTCCCGGCGGCAGATTGTACTACACCATGTTCGGCCTGGTCAGCGAAGACGACGCCATGTTCGTAGAAAACGGCACAGCGGCTATCATCATCGCTTTGGCGATCTCCCTGGGATTCGTCTTTGTAGCGGTGGTGAACAAATATGTGAACCGGTTTCTGTACGGAAGAAGACAGAAGCGGCTTTCAGCTGAAACAGAAGAGAATAGGAATTAAATTTTGAGACAAATCGGTTGCCGTGGGCGCCGGTTTGTTTTTTTGAATTCTCATGACGGCTGCGTTAACGCATATGGTATAATAGTTCCACAATCTTACGATTTCATCGTGATGTAGGAACTATTGAATCATGACGTTCAATTCTATTTTTAATGACATCGTCATGGTATAATATAAGCAAGTTAATAGGACTCGACGTTTATAATGGGCAGATGTAGCTTTATCAGATCTTACAAAACTGTAAATATAATTTAAGTCTAAGCCATGACAGCGCCCCCTTTCTCAGCGATACCACCATAGTATCAGAGAGAAAGGGGCGTTTTCTGTATAAGATAAATTGTATTTTTTTGAATACAGTGGTATAATTATATTATACGAGGAGGTTTCGCCATGAGAATCACCGGTATCACAAATCAAGACAGATTGGAAGCCACAGAGGGAAGACGCTCAAAGCCTAGCTTTCTGCAAATGACCTCGATGCTTGCGGGATTCGGCTATTTCTTATTTTGCAAATACGCAGATAGAATACTTGCAGAGGTTCACACAAGGAACATCGTCTTTGGCGTGTTTACCGCCGTCATGGTGATCTTGGTCATTGTGTTGGGGCTCTATACGCGAAAAAGACGAGATGCGGAGTATTCATGGGGTTTATGGGTGCTGGTCATCGTATTCTGCGGTGTAGGCTGTATAGACTATTTTCCAGTCTATTTAGACTGAGATGAAATGAGGTGTAAATATGAAAAAGATTACGAAATCCGCTGTGTTGAAATACATTCTGATGTATTTCGCGTTTATCATATGTATATGTGCATATTCGTATTATAAATATGGGAGTTTTACGGCTGTAAATTATGATTCATGGCTCATTGCAAGCGCCGTTTTTGTTGTGGCAATTACTGCTAATGAATACAGAAAAAAGAAGGATGATGCTCATGAAAACTAAACCGATCCTTTGGAGTGCCGCAGTGGCAACCCTGGTTTCATTCGGCTGCAATTTAAATTTAATGATTGCGCCAAACCCGATCAGACCATGGAATATGATTGTTTCAGCTGCAGCATTCCTGCTGTGCTGTATCAGCTTAGCAATGTTACAGAAAGATTCTCAAAAACCAAAGAGGACCTTTGTTCTCCTGCTGGCGGTTTTGGCAGTTCTACTGATATCGACTTTTTTAGTATATTTCACCAAAGGAAATCGCCCCGAACTTGTCTATGGGTTCATTCCAGTCGCTTTTTTGGCGACGTGTCCTTTTGTAGGGATTGGCGGAATCGTATCCCTTACAGGTATTCCTGAAGGAATCCTGCCGATATCGCCATATATCATCTTCCTGCTGATCACCGTTGCCTCGTTTTACCGACTGAAAAGCCGCAAGAAGAGCGAAACGAATCTTACAAAACTGTAAGCACCCTGTAAGTCAAAGCTATGGCAGCACCCCGTTTCCGGAGATACAATAGTAGTATCAAAAGGAAAGGGGTGTTTTTGATGAGAAGATTGTTCAAAGGTTTTGCCATTACCGTTTTAGTTACCGTGTTGATCGGCGCTATTGTCAGTGCGCCGACGGTGTATAAGGGATATCAGCTTTATCGGTCAGTGGTCAAAGAAACTGCCATCGCGGAGAAGGTTGCAGAAATCAAACGGAGCGTCAACTATGTGGAACTCGACGACATTTCGGATTATTTCAAGGATGAAATTATCAAATCCGAAGACAAGCGCTTTTGGTTCCACTTCGGCATCGACCCCCTTGCTATCATACGGGCGATCAAAAATGACATATTGGCAGGCAGCTTTGTGGAGGGCGGCAGCACTATCACTCAGCAACTGGCAAAAAACATGTACTTTGACTTCGACAAGAACTTTGAGAGGAAGGTGGCCGAAGTCTTTGTTGCATTTCATCTTGAAAAAGACTACAGCAAAGACGAAATTCTGGAGATGTACCTGAACTGCATCTATTTTGGTGAAAACTGTTACGGCATCAAAGAGGCTGCGAACCATTATTACGGGGCAGTGCCGGAAACGATATCAAAATCACAAGCGGACAGCCTGGTCATCACGATAAAGTGCCCAAACCTGTATAATCCCAACGAAAGGAATGCCGCTTAATGAATGTCAGCAAAATGTCATACGACGCATTCCAAGCCAGCCATAGGCTGGGGAATGCCAGCATAAATTCTGCCTAGCAAATCACTTCATTCTTTGAGCAGAATGTCATACTTTCCCTATCTCAGAATAGAATGTAGTAATGCGAGTTTCTGGGAGGGAAAATATGATAAATTTAGAAGACAGCAATACCAGTACAAATGTAGCCCATGTTTGCGGGGAAATAATAGATGGTCTTAAATTCAGCCATAGAACATACGGAGAAGTTTTTTATACTTTTGAAATAGGTGTTTTGCGCAATAGTGGCTATGAGGATCAGATCATCGTCATGGCTTCGGAACGGATTTTGAGCACCATGAACATAGAACTGGGTCAGTATGTAAGCATTGAAGGGCAAATCAGAACCTATAACGAAGATATAGAAGGGCACAACAAGCTCAATATCGTCATCTTTGCCAGGGATATTACAGAGGCAGATCCAGAAGAGGAGGCGGTAAATGAAATCTATCTGGAAGGTTTTTTGTGCAAAAAACCGCTGCAGAGGACTTCACCGTTGGGCAGAAAGATTTGCGATCTGATGTTGGCTGTGAACCGCATGTACAATAAATCAGACTACATACCTTGTATCGCTTGGGGACGAAATGCGATTTATTCCAGCACTCTTGATGTCGGAGATAGAATCGCCATTCACGGCAGGCTGCAGAGCAGACAATACAAGAAAAAATGTGATGATGGAGACGTTTTGATCAAAACCGCTTATGAAGTTTCCATATTAGCGCTTGAAACCTTTACAGCGGATATGGTATAATAGTTCCATTCATCTGACGGCGTTGCCGCAAAGATAGGAACTGTAAAGGAAGTGGATAAATGTTTAACAAAGATGCTACAGATAACAGCACATACAATGTGGAAAATTACCAGTTTATCAAAAAGGCTTCTCCAATCGTGGGAGAATTGATTGAAAAAGAATATAACAGACAAAAAGACAATATTGAATTGATCGCTTCAGAAAACTATTGCTCAGAGGCGGTGTTGGCAGCTTGCGGAAGCTGTCTGTCTTGGAAATATGCCGAAGGCTATCCTTATGTAAGGACATCAGGAAATACTAGCAGATATTATGGCGGAACAAAGTATGTCGATGAATTAGAAGAATACTGCTGCACTAAATGGAGAGAAGTATTTGATACAGACTATCATGTCAATGTACAGCCTCACAGCGGTTCTCAGGCAAACTTTGCAGCCTACAAAGCGATTTTAAAACCAGGAGATACAATTTTATCACTGAGCTTGGATAATGGCGGACATCTGACCCACGGGTCAGCCGTAAACTTCAGCGGCAAACTCTATGACATGGTATTCTACGATGTAGACGAAAGAGGCTTCATCGACATGGAAGATGTCAGAAAGAAAGCCCATGAGTGCAAACCGCAGCTGATTCTTACTGGGGCATCCGCTTACTCCAGAATTATAGATTTCAAAGCTTTTGCTGAGATTGCAGAAGAAGTAGGCGCTTATTTCATGGTAGACATGGCTCATATTGCCGGTTTAGTAGCAGGGGGTGAACATCCATCCCCATTCGGATATGCAGATATTGTAACGACGACGACGCACAAGACACTGAGAGGTCCGAGAGGCGGACTGATCTTTGGAAAACCTGAACTGGCAAAGAAGATCGACAGCGCCGTATTCCCTTATGCTCAAGGCGGCCCTTTAGAACATATCATCGCCGGAAAGGCTATTTGTGCAGAAGAAGCACTGAGACCGGAATACAAGGAATACGCCCACCAGGTCGTTGTCAACTGCAAGGCGTTCTGCGATGAGTTTCTCAAATTGGGATACAAAGTTGTGACGGGAGGAACAGATAATCACGTGTTCCTTCTCGATTTATCAGAATTTCCGTTCAGCGGTAAAGATTTGCAGGACAAGCTGGATGATGCAGGAATCACATTGAACAAGAACTGTGTTCCTAACGAAACCCGCTCTCCAAAAGAGACCAGCGGTGTCAGAATTGGAACCGCACCGATGACCACCAGAGGTTATAAAGAGGACGATTTTAGAGAAGTTGCGCATAAAGTCGATGCAGTCATAAAGGAAATGCTGAAATAAAGTGAAATAGACTTGAAAGAGCTGTCTCTCGTGAGACAGCTCTTTTGAATAAAGTGTAAAAGGGGAGCTGCTGTATGGTATCCAAAAAAATGTGCTGTCGTTTACTTACTTTTATTTTGATCTCCATTCTTCTAGTTTGTCTGACAAGCCCTGGTTTTGCTGAGCAAGATAAGTCTGTCAATAGAAAAGTTAAGGCAGGCTTTTTTCATTATGAGGGTTATCATGAAGTGAAAAATGGTCAGAAAAGCGGATACGGATATGAATATCTGCAAGAAATGAAAAAATATTCCAACTGGGTCTACGATTATACAGGGTATGACAAGAGTTGGGCAGAAATGCTGGAAATGTTGAAAAATGGTGAAATAGATCTTTTGACTTCGGCGGTAAAAACAGAGGAGCGGGAGAAATTTTTTGATTATTCAAAGGAACCCATCGGCACAACAGCCACTATTTTTACAATCAAAGCGGATGATAAAGAACATACATTAGGAGATTACGACTCTTTTAATGGTATCCGCGTCGGTGTTATGAAAGGCGAATCAAAGCGAATCCAGGGATTTGAAAAGTATGCAAAAGAGAAAGGCTTTTCCTGTCATCTGGTAACATATGACGATGCAGATCAATTAGAGCAGGCTTTTAGAAAAGGTGAGGAGATAGAGGGGATGCTGGCCTCAAATTTGAGATCGTTAAAAGATGAATGGGTAGTCGATGAGTTTGATCCAGAGCCTTTTTATGTCATTGTCAAGAAAGGCAACGAGGAGCTGCTAAAACAGGTGGATTACGCCATTGAACAGCTTAACGTCTCTAATCCCAACCTACAGAATGTTTTAATGGATCGATACTATCTTCCAGACGGTGCAGGCGGCATTGCCTTTACTACAGAAGAACGGTCCTATATAGAACGACTGAAACAGAGCAAGAAACCATTGAAAGTCCTGATTAATAGTGACAGAAAGCCGGTTTCTTATGTAGAAGATGGCCAGATGAAAGGGATTATACCTGAAATCGCGGATCAGCTCTTTGCAAATGCAGGAATTCAATATGAGTTTGTCATTCCTGATTCACGTGAAGAATGGTACCGCATGATCGCAGAAGGGGAGGCTGATACCTGTTTTGATTTCCGCATGGACTATAACAAAGCGGAACGAGATGGATATAAGTTGTCCAGCGCTTATTTAGAGGTGAATATTTCCAGGCTTACGGGCAAGTCTTTTGACGGACAGGTAGACACGGTTGCTGTTTTAAAGAATTCGGATCTCATGGATCAATTTGGTGAACCATTAACGAAAGATGCCAAGGTCCTTTACTGCGATGACAGTGAAGCTTGCGCCGATGCAATTTTAAAAGGAAAGGCTGAAGCAGCGTATCTTTATTCCTATTCAGCAGAGCTGTACGCCAATAAGGATATCAGCAACAGGCTGAATTCTACACTGATTCCCGGCTATTCTACATCCTACGCCATAGGCGTAAAGGAAGACAACGACCCTCTATTATTATCCATATTGAATAAAGCATTGACCTCTGTATCAGAAGAGGAGAAGAATCATATTATTACAGGTTATACCGATCCAACTGTCTATCGAACCACATTAGCGGATGTACTGAAACAATACAAATTCCCAATTGCAGCTTTCACATTTCTTTTATTGGCTTGCATAGGACTGCTGGTATACAGCCTCTTATCAAGACAAAAGCATTTGAGCAACATGCAGCAGAAGAATCTTCAGCTGGCAGAGGCAGTTCACCAAGCTGAACATGCGAATTTGGCCAAGAGTCAGTTTCTCTCACAGATGAGTCATGAGATCAGAACACCTATGAACGCTATCGTTGGATTGACGACCATTGCTAAAAATTATATCAGTTCGCCAGAGAAGATGTATGACTCTCTGACAAAAATTGAATCTTCCTCTAAAATTTTGCTGAATATTATCAACGATGTTTTGGATATGTCCGCCATTGAAAGCAAAAAAATAAAGTTGTCGAGGGCATCCTTCGATTTGAAAGAATTACTTTCCTCCATTTCAAACGTTTATTATGGCCAATGCAGAGACAAAGGAATTGCCTTTGAAATGGTGATTGTCAATATGGAACATGAACGATTTATCGGTGACAGCCTGAGATTAAATCAAGTATTGCTCAATTTGATTTCGAATGCCTTTAAATTCACGGAGTCAGGCGGCAAGATTAAAGTGACCGTAGCAGAATCCGCACAGAACGATAACAAGTCTGCAATGCTGACCATCACCGTTTCCGATACAGGAATTGGTATGAGTCAAGATATGATGAACAGAATATTCAAGCCCTTTGAGCAGGAAAGCCCTCTGACTGCACAGGAACATGGCGGCAGCGGCTTGGGATTGTCGATTACAAAGAATCTGCTGGATTTGATGAGCGGGGCGATTTCTGTTGATTCCCACAAAAATCAAGGCACAAAATTCACTGTAAACATTCCTCTTTCCATTGACATTGACCAAAATAGCGAGCCTAAAATGAAATTTGAAAAGATAAAGGCTTTCGTAATTGATGATGATGTTCAAACTTTAGAATACACAGGCATCGTTTTAGACAGAATGGGAGTAGAATATGATACAGCAGATAGCGGCGAAAAGGCTTTGGCTATGATGAAGCAGGCCTATCAATGGGGCAGAGGTTATGATATCTGTTTTATTGATTGGAAAATGCCCATCACTAATGGACTAGAAGTCACCAGGCAAATCAGAAGTCAATTTGACAAGGATGCGGTTATTATTATTGCGTCCGCTTACGATTTATCAGAGATAGAAGCAGAAGCAAAAGCTGCAGGGGCGAATATCGTCGTAGCAAAACCGCTTTTTCAGTCTACAGTGTATGACCTTTTAACCAATATGACTGGTAAACAAAAACTGGACTATGATGAAAAATCTGGAACCTATGACTTTGGAGGACGCTGTGTCATTTTGGCCGAAGATAATGAACTGAATGCAGAAATTGCCACGGAACTGCTTTCTATGGTGAATATGAAAGCAGTACGCGCGCACAATGGAAAAGAAGCGGTGGAACTCTTTGAGAGCGCTGCTGCTGGAACCTTTGCGGCAATTCTGATGGATATTCAGATGCCAGTCATGAACGGATATGCGGCCGCAGAGGCGATTCGAAAATCGAATCATCCACAGGCAGAGGACATACAAATATATGCCATGACTGCCAATGCGTTCAGTGAAGACGTTGCAAAGGCGTATTCAGCAGGTATGAATGGGCATATTGCAAAACCAATAGAGACGAAGGTTTTATACCGTTCTTTGCAACAAGTTGTCGAAAAAGAGAATCGTCTATGATAATTGCATATGCTGGGGAATTATGTTAAAATAACTGTGTATAAGCACGATTAATATGGCAAAATATAACCCAAACAAGTTTTGGGACAACTTTACGATACGACGAAATCCATTGGAGGATCTGATATGAAAATTTTAATAGATGGTATGGGTGGCGATAACGCTCCTGACGAAATTGTTGCAGGCGCTATCGCAGCAGCAAAAGAAATCAAAGATGATATCATGATAATCGGAAAAGAGGATATCATAACAAAGAGTCTCGAAAAACACGGCTATCATGGCAGTCAGATTGCTGTCATCGGTGCAGAAGAAGTCATTACCAATGACGAAGCGCCCGTAAAGGCTGTAAGAACGAAAAAAGAATCGTCCATTGTCAAAGGTCTGAACATGGTCAAAAAAGGCGAAGCAGACGTATTTTTATCGGCAGGCAGCACCGGTGCACTGCTGGCAGGCGGACTCTTTATCCTGGGAAGAATCCAGGGCATCGACAGACCGACGCTTGCTACGGTTTATCCTGTCATCGGAAAAGAACCTTCTCTGCTTGTAGACACAGGAGCCAATGCCGAATGCAAACCAAATAATCTGTTTGAATTTGCTACGATGGGCAGTATATATATGGAGAAAGTGATCGGCCGGAAGAATCCGACGGTAGGACTTGTCAACAATGGAACGGAAGAAGGAAAAGGTACGACCCTTACCAAAGCCGCCTACGAGTTGATTGAAAAGAGCGACCTGAATTTCATTGGCAGTGTCGAGGCGAGAGAACTTCCCAATGGAGCCTGCGACGTCATCGTAACAGATGGATTCACAGGGAATGCCATTATCAAGTTGACGGAAGGTATGGGATTGATGGTACTCAGGGAAATGAAGAGAAGATTTCTCTCCAATACCAAATCAAAGCTGGGTGCCATGCTTTTAAAGGACCAGCTTTCTGGGATCAAAAAAGAATTTAACTATGCAGAGTACGGTGGCGCGCCGCTTTTAGGCGTCAAAGGGGCTATGCTCAAGATGCACGGATCTTCCGATGCACTGGCGGTTAAACAGACGATTATCAAAGCCATTCCGTATGTGGAAGGAAATGTCGTTGATACCATACAAAATTCAGTTTTAGAAATTGAGGAGATTTTGATTAGTGAATAACGGTGAATTTGAAAAAGTAATAGACTACACTTTCAAAAATAAAGCTTTGCTGGACAAGGCTCTTACTCACAGTTCATTTTGCAGAGAACATGCAGTGGAAACGAGAGACAATAACGAAAGATTGGAATTCTTAGGTGATGCTTTTTTTGATGCAATCATCAGTGTTGAGTTATATAAGCGTTTGGAGAAGGTTGACGAGGGAAAATTGACAAAGACAAGGGCGCTGATTGTCTGCGAAAAATCTTTGGCTACCGTTGCCCAAAAACTCGGAATTGGAGAATATCTGAACATGGGAAAAGGTGAAGAGCATTCTGGCGGAAGACACAGAGAATCCATCATGGCTGACGCGGTAGAAGCTGTCATTGGCGCTATATACCTTGACGGCGGGTACGACGAAGCCGCCCGCTTTGTTTCAAGAGAATTTGAATCCACGGTGGTTGACGCACTGGCCGGGAAATTATTTACTGATTACAAGACCCAGGTGCAGGAAGCCCTGCAGAAGAGAGGGCAGAAGACTTCTATCTCCTATCATTTGGATAGGGAAGAAGGCCCGGACCACGATAAGACGTTCTATGTACATCTGGTGTGCAATGGCAAGACTTTGGGAAATGGCAGCGGAAAAAGCAAAAAAGAGGCCGAACAAAACGCTGCGAGAGCAACCCTAGAGGGAGGAATCAAATAGAATGTATTTTAAGAGACTGGAGATGCACGGCTTCAAATCCTTTGCAGAGCCTGTAGTCATAGAGTTCCACGAAGGTGTCACTTGCATTGTCGGACCCAATGGCAGCGGAAAGAGCAACATCAGTGATGCCATCCGCTGGGTGCTTGGGGAACAGAGCCCGAAGGCGCTTCGCGGCGGCAAAATGGAAGAAGTTATCTTTGCAGGTACTGCCAACAGAAAATCCCGCGGCATGGCCGAAGTGACGCTGGTCATCGATAATTCGACGGGAATTCTTGATATCGACTACAACGAAGTGGCCATTACGAGGAGAATGTACCGGTCAGGCGAAAGTGAATACCTGATCAATAACAACCAGTGCAGACTTCGGGACATCAGAGAACTGATTATGGATACTGGTATTGGGGTAGATGGGTACTCCTTAATCGGACAGGGAAAAATTTCAGATATCGTAAGTAACAAGCCGGAGAGCAGAAGAGAAATCTTTGAAGAAGCTGCCGGCGTTGTCATGTATAAAAGTAAAAAGGCGGAAGCCGAGAGAAAGCTGGATTCCACCAACAATAACTTGGAGAGAGTCAGAGATATTATCGCTGAAATCGAAGGGCGAATCGATGGACTGCGGGAGGACAGCACCAAGGCAAAGGAATACTTAGAACTGAAGGACCGTTACAGAGAATTAGAAATCAACATAACTCTGAAGAATATAGAAAACATCAACCAGAGAAACGAAGCATTTCGGAATGACATTTCTCAGCTGGAAAAGGAGATTGCTTCAATAACAGCCTCCAAGAGAACCGTCGATGAAGAAGTAAGCGCTGCCAGAGAAAAAAATGAGAGCCTGGAGCGCCTTGGAAACGAAGCTAGGGACAAGCTTCTGGAAATCGTAGAAAAAATCAATACCCTGACCAATCAGAATCAGCTTAATGAAGAGAGACTTTCCAGTATAGAAAAAGACAGTGGCAGGCTGCAGGCTGAGGCAGAAACACTGACGGACAAGCTGAAAAAAGAAACAGCAAACAGAGATGAGCTGAAAAAGACAAAAAGTGAAATTCTTGCAAAACACGCTGCGGCATCGGCAGAACTGCAAGATAAGATCCATCATCACAGCGAAATTACAAAAGAAGCTTCCGAGACTGCGGAAGCCATTGATAGCAGCAAAGAGAAGCTCTTTGAACTACATAACAAAATATCCGCTAAGAACAGCGAAGTCAAAAGTTATGAGAGCATCAAAGAGACTCTGACAAAAAGAAAAGCGCAGCTTTCGGAAGATTCGTCTAATGCAGAAAAGAACAGTGCTGACAATGAAAAGATGCTGCAGAGCAACGAAGAGGAACAGAAACAACTGCAGCTTGCGCTGCAGGATTTGGTGAAGCGGCTGTCGGTCCTGAACCAGGAGCAGGAGGCGCTGACCGAACAGCAGCGGAACCTGCGGCTTACTTTAGAGGATTTAAAACTGCAGGGCGGACAGAAAACCTCTAGAAAGAAAACCATCGAAGAGATGGAGAATAACTATGAAGGATATAACTATGCTGTTAAATACATAATGAAATCGGATATTTCAGGTATTGAAGGTGTAGTAGCTGAGTTGATGGAGGTTCCCAGCGGCTTTGAAATAGCTATCGAGACCGCTTTGGGCGGGCAGATGCAGAACATCATCTGTGACACCGATCAAAATGCCAAACGCGCCGTCAATGCCTTGAAAGAGAATCGGGCAGGCCGATTGACATTTCTGCCAGTATCCTCTGTAAAAGGCAGTTCCGCAAAGGTAGACAGCCGAATTTCCGGGGATAAGGGCTATAGAGGGCTGGCGGTAGACTGCGTCAGCTTTGATTCTCGTTTTCACAGCATTTTCACCTATTTATTAGGCAGAGTTGCAGTGGTAGACAATATGGATACGGCTATCAGGCTGTCCAAAATAGCAGGAGCCGGTATTCGCTTTGTGACATTAGATGGAGAAATCATCAACGCCAGCGGTGCCATTACTGGCGGAAAATTCAAAAATAAGACCGCAAATCTCCTGGAGAGAAAGAGTGAAATCGCCAAGTTGGAGGAAGAAATTGAAAGACTTCGCGAGGAAGTGACTGCTGCTTCCAGCCAGTCAAAGAAAGCGACAGTCAGGTTAGACGAAATCAGAGAGGTAAAGCTTGATCTGGAAGCAGAGAAACGTGAGAAAGAAATCGCGCTTGCAGCTTTGGACAGTACGATTTCTGCCCTGAGGGATACCCTGTATGATATTCAGTTCAGCAGCAAAAAATATGATCGGGAACTGGCATCCATCGACAAGGAGATGGCCGATGCAGATAATATGATCGCATCTTTTAAAATGGAAATCGCCGATGCAGAAAACGCAATCGTAACGACCAATGCTGCCCTGGACTCGGACATGAATAACTACGAGACCATGAGGGACACTGTCGAGCGTGCCAGCGAGGAGATTACCAAAACGAGAATTGCCGTAAACGACTGGGAGAGCAAAAAGGCCAATGTCGAAAACCTCCTTTCGCGGATAGAAGAGACGGCAGAAGACTACCAGTTCCAGATAGAAGAGAAAAAGAGACAGCTGACCAGACTGGATGAAGAAAAAAATCAGATTCTCTTTGGCAGCGACGACAGCGAAAAAGATGTGCAACTGCTGATGGAGGAAAAGAAATCTACAGAAAGTTACATCGAGGAAGTTGCAAGCGAAAGAGGCAGCTTAAATGAGCGAATAAGCGTCATAACAAAAGAGCAAGAGGCGGCAGGTGCAAATCTGAACGCTTATCAGGATCAGAAATATCAGTTAGAGATCAAACTTGCCAAGAATGAGACGCAACTGGATACCCACAAGGAACGATTGTGGGAGGATTTTGAGATTTCTTATGCACAGGCGCTGGATTTGAAAAAAGAAGATTTTGTCATGTCGACATCGATAAAGGAAAGCCGTGACATCAGAAATAGAATCAGAGAGCTGGGTGAAGTCAATGTGGGCGCCATCAAAGAGTATGAGTCTGTCAGCGAGAGATACAAGTTCCTGACAGAACAGAGAGATGATATTCTGACGGCTACGGAAGAGCTTAAGACCATCATTAAGGATATGGATACCACCATCAAAACCAAGTTCAAAGAGAATTTTGATCAAATTGTAGAGAATTTTGAGGTGATTTTCCACGAGTTATTCGGCGGTGGCCATGCAGAACTTCGCATGGAAGACGAGAATAACCCTCTGGAGTCAGGCATCGATATTATCGCGCAGCCGCCAGGTAAAAAACTACAGAACATCAATTTGATGAGCGGAGGTGAGAAGACCATGACGGCCATCGCTTTGATGTTCGCCGTATTGAAGACAAAGCCGACGCCGTTCTGTATATTAGATGAGGTGGAGGCGGCGCTGGACGATGCCAATATCGATAGATTCGCAAATTATTTGCGAAAGTTCGACGGCATTCAATTTGCGCTGGTTACCCATCAAAAAGCGACGATGGAACACGCTGACGTCCTTTATGGCGTAACCATGGCGGAAAGAGGTGTTTCAAAAGTGCTCAGCCTGCGGCTTGGAGACGATTTTGATCTATAGAAATCAGTAAGAAAGGAATACAAATGGCACTATTTAAAGAAAAAAAGGGATTTTTTGGAAAGCTGTCCGAAAGAATCGGAGATGCCATCATGGGCAGACCGGAAATAGACGAAGATTTGATGGACGAACTGGAAGAGATTTTGATTACCTCAGATATCGGCATGGACACGACCATGAAAATTATGGAGAATTTGAGGGCTTATATCAAAGATAACTACATTACCAATCCAGCCAATGTGAAAGAAGCATTGGCGAAAGTGATCGCGAAACTGATGGACAAGGGCGAACGAAATCAGCTTTGCCAGGATGTTCCTCTTGTCATTTTAATGATCGGCATTAACGGGGGCGGTAAGACGACTTCCATTGCCAAAATCGGCCATAAGCTCCGACAGGAAGGCAAGACGGTACTTCTTGCAGCGGCGGATACCTTCCGTGCGGCAGCAGGGGAACAGCTGGAAATCTGGGGCCAGCGCATCGGTGTCAACACCATCAAACACCAGGAAGGCGCTGATCCGTCAGCCGTCATCTTTGATGCCATTCAGTCTGCAAAAGCAAGAGATATGGACGTCCTCATCTGTGATACTGCCGGCAGACTGCAGACGAAAAAAAATCTCATGAATGAGCTGGAGAAGATGAACAAGGTGATTTCTAGAGAATTTCCGGAGGCTGCCAGAGAAACGCTGCTGGTTCTCGATGCGACTACTGGCAAAAATGCGGTTTCACAGGCGCAGGAATTCAACGAAGTGGCAGAAATCACTGGCGTGGTGCTGACGAAGCTGGATGGTACCGCGAAAGGCGGCATTGCTATCACCATAGCTGACGAGTTTGATATGCCGATTAAATATATCGGTGTAGGAGAAAAAATGGACGATTTGAAAGAATTTGATCCGTTAGAATTTGCAGGAGGTATTTTTGAGTGAGTAAACCAATCGTAGCCGTAGTCGGCAGACCAAATGTGGGAAAATCCACTTTCTTTAACAAGGTGGTCGGCAGAAGGGTTTCTATTGTCGAAGATACCCCAGGCGTTACAAGAGACAGAATTTATGCCGAGGCAGAGTGGAATGGAATTCACTTTGCGCTGATTGATACAGGCGGCATTGAGCCAGACAGCGAGGATGTGATTCTCTCACAGATGAGAGAGCAGGCGCAGATCGCGATGGACATGGCTGACGTCATCTTATTCATGGTAGATGGAAAAGACGGCATGACCCACGCCGATCAGGAAGTGGGCAATATGCTTCGCAGGACGGGGAAAAAGGTGATTCTGCTGGTTAACAAAGTGGACAATCCCGGCAATCTTCCTGTCGATTTCTATGATTTTTATGAACTGGGCATCGGAGAGCCCATTGCCATTTCGGCTGCAAATATGCTGAACTTCGGCGATGTTCTCGACGAAATCGTGGAGAGTTTTCCTGATGGTGCAGGGGATGATGATGAAGATTCCATCAAAGTCGCCGTCATCGGCAAACCGAATGTGGGGAAATCGTCGTTGATTAATACACTGCTTGGAGAGAACAGAGTGATCGTATCGCCAATTGCAGGGACGACCCGCGATTCCATCGACTCACCTTTTGAATGGGGAGGAGATGAATATATCCTGATTGACACTGCTGGAATCAGAAGAAAGAGCAAAGTCAATGAAGATATCGAACGATACAGCGTCATCAGAGCGATTGCTGCCATCGAACGGTGTGACGTCTGCCTCTTGATGATTGACGCAGAAGAAGGCATTACAGATCAGGACAAGAAGATTGCCGGTGTTGCCCACGAAGCGGGCAAAGGCATCGTTGTCGTCGTGAACAAGTGGGATTTGATTGCAAAAGAAACCAACACTATGAGGGATTTCAAGCGGGTGATTGAAGCTGAATTGCAGTTCATGTCCTATGCCCCATCGGTGTTTATTTCTGTCAAAGACAAACAGAGAGTCTTTGATGTGATCAAAATGACAAAATATGTAGCGGAGAAACGCGCTATGAGAGTACCGACAGGACAGCTGAACAGTTTGATTACTGATGCGACCATGATGAAACAGCCGCCGTCGGATAAGGGCAGACGTTTAAAAATATATTACGTTGCACAGATCGGAGTAAAACCGCCATTGTTTTCTTTCCAGATCAATAAACGAGATTTGATGCACTTTTCGTATGCCAGATATCTGGAAAATAAGATCAGAGAAGGGTTTGGCTTCGAGGGGACTTCGATTAAATTTGTATTTAGAGAAAAAGGAGAGAAAGTACAGTAATGGAAACATTTCAGTTCGTGTTAGCTATTATTATCGCCTATTTCCTTGGAAATATTTCCCCGTCGATCCTCCTCGGCAGGGCTAAGGGAGTTGACATTAAGAAAGAGGGCAGTGGAAATGCAGGCACCACCAATGCGCTGCGCGTTCTCGGCAAGAAGGCTGCTGTCATCACCTTGATTGTCGATATCGGCAAAGGGTTTGTCGCTGTTCAGATTGGTTACTGGCTCTCGGGCTCACAGGCAGCCATGTTCTGTGCCCTGGCTGCATTTATCGGTCATATCTGGCCGCTGCTCTTTAAGTTTAAAGGCGGAAAAGGTGTAGCCGTGGCCTTTGGAACGGTTCTGGCAATTAATTGGCAGCTGGCCTTATTGGCGCTGGGGATTGTCGCTTTGACAGTACTGATTACGAGAATGGTCTCTATGGGATCGGTAATGGCGGCTGTTAGTTTTCCGCTAATCAGCTATTTTCTAGAAAGAGATTTTTTCTGGTTTGGTATTGTCATGGCTCTGATTATGCTGTATGCTCATAGGAGCAACATCAAACGTATCATCAAGGGCGAAGAAAATAAATTGAGTTTTAAAAAATAGAAAGGCAAAAACTATGAAAACAATAGGAGTTATCGGCGCAGGCAGCTGGGGAACAGCCCTCGCGATTACATTAAGTAACAAAGGTCACAATGTCAAAATCTGTGACGTCAACGCAGAGCATCTTGCAGAGATGCGCGCAAATCGCGAAAATGTCAGATATCTGCCAGGCATAAAATTTTGCGACCGTCTACATATCGTAGATGATGAACAGGAAGCATTAGAAGGTGCAGATGTGGCGCTTTTTTCTGCACCGGCGCAGCACTTCAGAAGTGCTTTTGAGGGCGCGCTGCCTTATCTTACAGACGATATGGTGGTAGTCAATGTGGCAAAGGGTATTGAGCAGGGTACTTTGATGCGCCTGTCAGAAATCGCCTATGCACTCAAACCGGATGTGAAATATGTAGTTCTTTCTGGCCCGTCTCATGCGGAAGAGGTGGGCAAAGCTCTGCCGACGACAGTTGCTGTGGCTTCCAAGGACATGGAACTGGCGGAATACGTGCAGGATGTCTTCATGACAGATCGATTCAGAGTCTACACCAACGATGACGTTTGCGGCGTAGAACTGGGCGGAGCGCTGAAAAACATCATCGCCTTGGGCGCAGGCATTTCTGACGGTATTGGATTTGGTGACAATGCCAAAGCGGCTTTGATGACCCGCGGCATCACAGAGATGTGCAGACTGGGCGTCAAACTGGGAGCTGATATCGCAACTTTCTCTGGACTGACAGGCATTGGAGACTTGATCGTAACCTGCACCAGTATGCATTCCAGAAACAGGCGCTGCGGCATCATGATCGGCGAAGGCATCAAACCGAGTGAAGCAGTGGAGAAGGTGGGCATGGTCGTGGAAGGTATGTTCACAGCTGAAGCCGCCTATGAACTGGCTAAGCGGGTCGGCGTGGAAATGCCGATCACCGAGTGCATCTACGAGTGCATCAACGAGCGGATTTCTGCAAAGGATGCTGTAGATATGCTGATGGGAAGAGATAAGAAGAACGAGAAACATATTGGCTAATGGTTCTGGTCACGAAGAAATGAAAGGACAGCTTTTATGCCTTGGAGGACCTGACTTGATTTTACAAGGTGGAACGGTTGGCACTCTAAGCCCCCAAGAAGGCAAGGGATTACGCAGACTGATTGGTAGAATTTAATTTAATGGTTCGGTGGATTTTATGAGACTGCTTCGAAAGAGGCAGTTTTTTTATGTACCGCCTAGCTGCCTTGCATGAATCATAATAGAAAAAATGTGAAAGTATCATTTCCACGTTTTCTCTACAATTTGACCTAAAGGTATCCCGTGCCACTGTGTAAAAAGGTTTATTCAGGCAAAGGCCATCAGCCCAAGGATATGTGTTACATAGCCATCATGAGAGGAGACGTGCTGTCGAGGCGGCATCGCAGGCCGAAAAAGCAGAACGCCAAAATCATATTGACGAATAGAAAAATTTCGTCTATAATGATTCTACGACTTTACGACGTTGTCGCAAGGTAAGAATCATTGAATCATGACGGTCGATTAAATATTCAGCGGAATCGTCATGGTATACGTATTCCAGATAACACGATTGCTTTTCGCACCCCCGGGTGCGGATGAATACAGCATTCCGATTTCACTCCGTTAGGGCCATTTTATGGAGGGGTGGAACGGAGTGCTTTTGTTTTTGAAAGGAGAATATGATGAACAATACGTTTACAGCGCAGGAAGTTTACGATGCATATGAAAGAATCAAGGAGTATATATACAAGACGCCTCTTGAGGAATCCCTCTATCTGGGGACGGATGAACAGAAATACTTTTTCAAACTGGAATCCACCCAGACGGTCAAAAGCTTTAAAATTCGCGGGGCGCTGAACAAGATGTCAACCTTGACAGAGGAGGAAAGGCAGCGGGGCGTCGCCACAATCTCTTCTGGAAATCACGGGGCATCAGTCAGTTACGCAGCCAAACTTTTGGGTATAAAGAATGCAAAAGTCATCGTACCGGAAACAACACCCCAGGCAAAGGTTGACAAGATAAAGTATTATGGTGCCGACGTTATGCTCATGGGCAGCGGCTATGACGAGGCTCATGCTATGGGAATGTCTTATATCGAAGAAAACGGTATGACCTATATCGACGCTTACTATGACGATCCGAAGATTTACGGAGGACAGGGCACCATCGCTGTTGAAATTCTCGATCAAAATCCGGATATCGATACCATCGTCGTACCAATTGGCGGAGGTGGATTGATTACGGGTATTGCAGTAGCAGCGAAGGCGATTAAGCCGGACATCAGGATTATCGGTGTCCAGACCGAGGCCTGCCCTGCCATGATTCGTGCCTACGAAGATAACGTATTTTATGAGGAATATCCGACTACAGGAGATACGATCTGTGATGCCCTGGTCGGCGGTGTGGGCAAGCTGTCTTATGATATCTTAAAAGACTATGCGGATGACTTGATTGAAGTAAAAGAAGCGACCATCAGAAAAGCAGTAAAACATATGATTAAAGAAGAAAAGTTCATCGTGGAGGGTGCCAGTGCTACTACAGTCGCTGCAGTGATGGATGACAGGGAGCGCATCGGCGGCAAAAACATCGCCCTGGTTATGAGCGGCGGCAATATAGACGGAGATTTGATGGTCAGGCTGTTAAATGAATAATGGAGGCTTGAAATGAACAGCGAATTAGAGAAGAAAATCACAGATACAATAGAAAATAATTTATCCGAGCTTTATGAAATCAGGAACTATCTTTATGAAAATCCAGAAGTGGGTGGGGAGGAAGAAAAAGCTTACACCCTTTTGACGAATACTTTAAAAGAACATGGCTTCGCAGTGACGGAAAATTTTCATGGAATTGATCATTGCTTTAGAGCCGTAGCGGACAGTGGAAAACCGGGTCCAGTCATCGGCCTGACCGCAGAATTTGATGCGCTGCCCGGTATGGGTCACGGCTGCGGCCATAACATCATCGCCACAGCACCCATGGGTGCGGCCTTTGCTCTGCAAGCAATACTACAAGAAACTGGCGGGAAGGTAGTTCTCTTTGGTACGCCGGGAGAAGAATGTATCTGCAGCAAAGTACCTCTGGCGGAGGAAGGTGCGTTCGATGAGGTGGACGTGGTTATGACCGTCCATCCAAATCCAGTGAATCAAGCCAGTGGAAAGACTACAGCTATCGATTCCTGGCAGATTGACTTTTACGGCAAATCCTCCCATGCCGGTGCCCGTCCAGAAGAAGGCATCAATGCTTTGGATGCAGCTGTTCACTTTTACTCGTTGATTGGCTTTGAAAAGCAATATTTAAAAGACACCAATATTTACGGCGTCTTTGCCGACGGCGGTGAAAAATGCAGTGTGATTCCAGATCACGCTGCAGTAAAATATTTAGTAAGAGCAAAAGATATGGAGACGATCGAGCAGATTCGCGGCATGTTTGAACGATGTGCGGAAGGGGCAGCGAAAGCGGTAGGTGCGACCTATAAGATTTGGAGAAATGAACCAGCGAACAAAGATATGGTGACCAATGAGACTCTTTCTGCAGTATTTAATCAATATTACGAAGGCCTGGGCGGCGGAGAAATGCCCCATATCGACAGCACTGGATCAACGGATATGGGCGATGTCAGTTATGTCGTTCCATCTATTCATCCGTGGATTGGTCTCGATTGTCCATCCTATCAGCTGCATTCAAAAGAGTTTGCAGACGCAACTATGACAGCAGCGGGAGACCGGGCTGTTAAACTGGGGGCGGAAGCTTTGGCGCTGACCGGCGCGGAGGTATTGACATCACCCAAATTGCTTGATAAGATAAAAACGGAATTTAAAAAAGGAGAATAAATCAATGGAGATACGGGAGCTGAGAAAAGAGGAATACGAGGCAGCCATAGGTTTATCCTGGCAGGTCTTTCAGGAATATGAGGCTCCTGAATACTCACAACAGGGAATAGAAGCTTTCTATAAGAGCATACACGATGAGGAATATATACGCGGGCTGAGGATATATGGAGCTATTGAGAGAGGGCGTCTGCTCGGTATCCTTGCCACTCGCAGCAATGGCAATCACATTGCACTTTTTTTCGTGGATGGAAAATATCATGGCAGAGGCATCGGGAAACGTCTGTTTCACCTTGCGGTTGGCGACAATAGTTCTGGGCATTTGACGGTAAATTCATCGCCCTATGCAGTTGAAATTTATCGCCGCTTGGGTTTTGTGGAGCTGGACAGCGAGCAGATATCTGACGGTATCCGTTTTACGCCGATGAAGTGTTGCCATCTGTAGAAAGTGATTTTTTCTGAGATACTCTTGTATTCCCCATACATCCATGTTAACAAGGTCAGATTACGGACTGGATACGGAGGTGGAATTCTCTACTTTAGAAGAGTCAGTATATGCTGGCCTAAAAAATGACCTGGGATTTATTAACGACAGGAAGTTCCTGATTCTAAGTGAAGCCCAACGTTCACTTTGCTCACTCCTCCAGCCGCTGACGAGAGGACGTTCTCAAGGATTTTCTGGAAAAGAACAGTCCGGAGGTGAGGAGAATGTTATTTAATGAAATTACAAGTGAGGAGTTTGCTAAAATCAGAGCAAAGTTCTGGAGATAGACAGAACTTCACCATATTAAACATAAAACTCCAATTCATGGAGGAAATTTAATGAAAAAGATTACAGTAGTGACGATCAAGCAGATTGCGTTAAATGCGTATATGCAGCAGATTAGAGGCTTCTTTGGAGAAGAAGCCTCTATTTTAGGTTATGCAATGGAGGATGACCCGCTGGCAATTCAAGGCGACATCATACTGACGACGTCCTACTTTTTACTTCAGTCCATAAAACGAAAACTGGTCAATGACAGCGCGGAGATTGTGCACATGAGCGGCACTTTCAGCAAAGAGCAGTTCAGACAGATCAGTGATCTCCCCGCCGGTTCAAAGGTGCTTGTGGTCAATTCGACAAAGGAAATCGCCTATGACTGTATTTCTCAGTTTAAACAGAATATTGAAACACCGCTGAGTTATGTGGCCTATTCAGAAGAAGAGGACAAAAAGATTCTGCCAGGTGAATACGATTATGCAGTTACCTTTATAGAGAACTTTGAGCAGACAGATGCAGTAAAACGAGTAATCAACCTGGGTATTAGAAAGATCCATCCGTATATTTTCGAACACGTTATAGACATCTGCTATTCTGAGGATGAGGATAAGGCAAAGCGACTGGATCAGTATAAGAAAGAGATGGTACCAGTCAACTACTCCATGATAGAATTCAGCAATGTAGCAGGTGAGTGGGAGGAAATTCTCAATAATATCATCTTCCTCACTGAGTCGGGAGTTATTGTGCTGGATGACGGAGACCACATCAAAGGCATCAACGACTATATATCCGATCTCTTTCAGATCAGCAGATCTCAGTATTACGGACAGGATATTAAGAAGATCTTTGAATTCAGAGAGCTCTTTCGCTTTGTCACTAAGCTGGGGGACAATCGAGATGCGGATTTCTACTTGAAATCAGTTGAAGAGAGAGTTACCATCAGAAAGAGAATTGTCCAGTTCTATGGATATAAGTTTTTTACTGTGATTTTTATAGAAGTGGACCGTGAGGGCAGACGGCTGCCAGAACAGAAGATGAAAGCCAGGTTTACTTTTGACGATATCAGAGGTAAAAGTCCTGCTATCAGCAGAGTCATCGAAATTGCCAGACAGATCTCCTACTCAGATAATTCCGTGTTGCTTCTGGGAGAGACGGGAACGGGAAAGGAGTTATTCTCTAACTCTATTCATAACAATTCCCAGAGAGCATCAAAACCATTTATCGCGGTCAATTGCGCTGCCTTTCCGGAGAATTTGCTGGAGAGTGAGCTCTTTGGTTATGAACCGGGAACCTTTACCGGTGCGCTGAAAAACGGAAAGAAAGGCATCTTTGAACTGGCCGATGGTGGAACCGTATTCTTAGATGAAATCGGTGATGCACCGCTCAGCATTCAGGCAAAGCTGCTCCGCGTGCTTCAGGAAAAAGAAGTGCGCAAGATTGGTGGAGAAGAGAGCGTCCATGTAGATGTGCGCATCATCTCCGCGACCAATAAAGATTTGAAAAAAATGATTGAGCAGGAGAAGTTCAGAAAGGATTTGTACTACAGGCTGAACACTTTTACGGTAAATATTCCAGCTCTCAGGGAACGAATTGACGACTTAGAACTTTTGATTCAGTATTTTTTGGAGGAAGGCCACTATGGTTATAAAAAGGTATCTCCAGAAGTACTTTCTATTTTGAAGAGTTGCCCATGGGAAGGAAACTTGCGAGAACTGAAAAACTGTGTAGACTATATGGCATTTATGAGTGACGACCTCATTAAAGCTGAGTCATTGCCAGAGGAATATTTAAACTTCCAGAGTGACTTTTTCATAGAGCAGGAACCCGAAGAAGGCCTGACCTATTCTGACCAGAGAATTGTCAGCTTTCTGCTGGAGACTCTCTACTATCAACCTATAGGCAGAGAACGAATTCTGCGTACAGCGGTAGAAAAAAAGATAGAGCTGACAGAGCACCATCTGAAGAGAATACTCAAAATCATGAGCGAAAAAGACTATATCTGCATTACCAAAGGCAGGGGAGGTATTAAGCTTACGAAAAAAGGGATAGAGGTATATAAGAAAAACAGAATTTAAACGGATAAAAATACAGTTTTATCCGTTTTGTGTTGATGTAAAAGATCGATTTATCAGAAAATACTGGTTAAATTGGTCTTTTTTAGTTGGCACGGGATTTGCTTATTATATGGGTAATCAAAGCAAGACATGCGCATACAGTATTTGATTAAATTGGAGGAATCTATGGATAAGAAAAATATAAGCTCACTCATCGAAGGCAGAGCAGAAGAATTTATCGATTTGGCAGAAAAAATCTGGGAAAAGCCAGAATTGGCGCTGGAAGAAGTCTATGCAAGTTCCTTGCAAATGGATTATCTGGCCGCTAATGGGTTTAAAATCAGCAGTGTCAATGGTCTGGCCACAGCGTTTACTGCAGAATTCGGCAGCGGTAAACCTGTGATTGGACTTTTAGGTGAATACGATGCACTGCCAGGACTTTCACAAAAAGCGACAGCTCAGAGAGAAGCGATCGAAGCAGGTGGTCCAGGACATGGATGCGGCCATAACTTAATCGGTGTCGGCTGTATCGCTGCGGCCATTGCAATAAAGGAACTGATTGAAAAAGGCATTCTCAATGGAACCATTAAATATTTTGGCTGTCCAGCGGAAGAGCGGTTCGGAGGAAAGAAACTGATGCTCAGTGCAAATACCTTTGACGGCGTTGACTGCTGTTTCAGCTGGCACCCTGAAAGTGTAAACAAAATTACGAAAGAGACGTTCCGCTCCATATATGATGTGAATTTTACCTTTAAAGGTACTACATCGTATATAGCGGCGGATAGAGAACTGGGAGGCAATGCTGTATCAGCGATGGAACTGCTCAATATCGGTGTACAGTATTTGAGAGCACATTTGAATGACGATTATATTATAGAGTATTGTGTGACGAAGGGTGCGGAAACTTCTAATGTTCTTCCAGAAACTACAGAAATCTCATATGCCCTCAGAGCAGACAATACACATCAGTGCAAAACTCTGGTTGAGCGAATCGGCAAAATCGCAGAAGGCGCGGCGCTTATGAGTGGAACCACAGTGAAGCAGGAAATCACAGGAGAATACTACAGCAATTTGTACAACGAGACATTGGGAGATATCGTGTATCAAAACATGGTAGAAATTCCAAGACCTGAATACACGATGGAGGAAATTGAATTTGCTGATACCCTGGCAGAAACCATCGGGGACTTTCCGATTGAAAGAACGAAGTCCTACTATGGCATTGTGGAGACCCAGGGCAGTATGCATCGGGGCGTGGCGAAACAAGATCGAATCAGTTACAAACCAGCCTCTGATGTAGGCAATGTGAGCTGGCAGATACCGACGGCTATGTTTTTTGCCGCAACAAATCCAATCGGTATGCCTATGCATACTTGGCAAGCTACATCGACCAGCGGAAGCAGCCTGGGACATAAGGGAATGCTTTATGCCAGCAAAGTAATGGCTGCTTCTATATGCGAACTGATGGAACATCCTGAAAAAGTTGAAGATGCAAAAAAAGAATTTAACGATTATTTTGCAAATAGAAAGTAGTGGAAGATATGAATCTATTAAGAGATAAGAACTTTCATATTTTAAATCTGATCAGCATCGTCAGCATCATGAGTAACGTGCTGAACCCGGCATTCAGAGCCATCGGAGATGCTTTTCAAATTACTGCTGACCAAGTGGGCCTTTTGACCACCGTGTATTCGATACCGATGGTTATACTGTCGCCTATCGTAGGGATCATCGCTGACAGGATTGGCAGGAGAAGGATTCTGGGGCTTTCGACACTCATATTCGGACTATCTGCCATTTTGTCAGTTAACGCGGATACTTACAATATCTTGCTTCTCAGTGAACTCCTTCGAGGAATCGGGCAGCCAGGGCTAGTCATCGTAACCATTGTACTGATCGGAGATTTTTATACCGATAAAAACCGAAATCACGTCATGGGAATCAATACGGCCATCATGAATGCTGGTCTGGCAGTATTTCCTATCATTGGCGGCGTTCTGGCGGGGATGAGCTGGAAATACCCTTACTTCGTGATCTTTGCCGCAATTCCTATCGCATTGCTGGCCTTTTTCGGTCTCGATGAACCAGAAATCAAAAAAGAGCAGGGCAAGATCATGCCATACATCAAAGAAGCGCTGACCTATTACAAGAATGGCAGAGTTATCTCCATCTCAGTAGTATCCTTTGCGGTATACACGCTGTTAGCAGGCTGCTTTCTGGTATATGCAGCCTTTATCTTGGAAGATCCATCCTGGATTGGAATCATCTTTGCAGTGATGTCTGTCTTTAGCTGCATACCGTCTGTGATGGTGGAACCTTTGATTAAAAAACTGGGAGAAGAAAATCTGGTGAGGATTACCTTCGTACTCTTTGCCGTGGCATTTATTATAGGAGCAAATGTGACCAGCGTACTGACTGCAATGATGTTCAGTGCTGTGTTCGGACTGGGTATCGGCATCATCATGCCGGTTCAGATGATCATGCTGCTTCCTCTTTCGCCAGATCATGTAAGAGGCGCATTTATTTCGATACAAAATCTGATTCACCGCTTAGGGCAGGCCATGGGGCCAGTGCTTTTCGGATTTATATATGTTAAGGCTGGACTTTCAGGCGTGTTTTACGCAGCAGCGTCAGTTTCAGTGATCGTATTAGTTATATCTTTGAAATTTCTAAGGAAAGGAAAATAACATGGAAACCGCAGAAAGATTAGAACGTCCAGAAGCAAGAGAAGGTAAGCTTCTGACAGATAAAAATTTACATATTCTCAATATAATATGCTTTGTCAGCATGATGAGCAACGCACTCAGTTCCTCGTATACGCTGATTTCAGAGACCTTTAACGTTACAGCAAACCAGGTGGGTATGATGAACACCTTGTATTCCACGCCGATGATATTTCTGTCACTGGTAGTTGGAATCATTGCAGACCGATTTGGCAGAAAAAAAGTGATGGGGATTTCAACACTGCTGTTTGGAGCATCGGCCATCATTTCTCTGACAGCAACCAACTTCAATATGATTCTCCTGGGAGAATTTCTAAGAGGCTGTGGACAGCCGGGAATCGTTATCATCTCTCTGGTACTGGTAGGTGACCTTTACGAATCTCAGAAGAGAAGAACGGACGTCATGGGAATCAATACAGCGGTACTGAACATCGGCCTGGCGATCTTTCCTCTGGTTGGAGGCTGGCTGGCAGGTTATGGATGGAAGTATCCGTACTTGATCATTCTGGTAGCAATCCCGGCAGCATTGGTCGTCTTCTTCGGCATGGACGAACCGAAAATTCAGAAGCAGCAGGAAAAGCTTCTCCCTTATTTGAAGGATGCATTGAAATGCTTTAAGCAGCCGAGAGCCGTTGTCCTTCCTTTGATTAACTTCTGTGTTTATGCCATGCTAAGCGGATGTTTCCTTGTATACATGCCTTTCATGGTCATCGCAGTGCTGGATAAAGTCTATATGATCGGAATTGTCATGTCCGTCATGGCTGTAACCAGCTGTATCCTGTCAGCGCTCCTGGGGCCTCTTTCGAGAAAGTTCTCTGCGGAGTGGATGGAGATCGCGGCCTTGGTTATCTTCATCGCAGCATTTATCATCGGAGCAAAGACGACTACTATCAATGGCGCCCTGCTTTGCAGTGCTATTTTCGGTATGGGCATCGGACTCAATATGCCGGCGATCATGGCTATGATTCTGCCTCTTGCAGATACGGAAGTGAGAGGCGCCTTTATCTCCGTGACCAACCTGATCAAAAGAGCAGGGCAGGCCGTGGGCCCAATCATCTTCGGATGGATCTTTGTACAGTGGAATTTAACGGGTGTATTCTACGGTGCTGCAATCCTCTCCGCAGTCACTTTGGTATTGGCATTCATCTTCTTTAGAAATAACAAAACGCAAATGTAAGGGGTAAAGGACAATGAAAGAGAATTTAACGACGTTTTTAGATGAACATACCCAGAGCTATGCGGATATTGCAAAGGATATCTGGGAGCGGCCGCAGACTGCACTTAACGAGGAATATGCGGCAAAGCGACAGAGTGAATTTCTGGAAAGCAGAGGCTTTCGGATCAACGCAGTCAAAGATGTACCTACGGCCTTCGTTGCGGAGTATGGCAGTGGAGATCCAGTCATCGGTATTCTGGGCGAATACGATGCCTTGCCTGATATGAGCCAAAAAGTTTGTACAGAGAGAACGCCTATAGAAGCTGGCGGACCAGGTCATGCTTGCGGACATAATCTTATAGGGACCGCAGGTGTAGCAGCGGTAGATGCTGTCAAGGAATTATATGATAAAGAGGGTTTCAAGGGAACGATACGCTATTACGGGTGCCCTGCTGAGGAGCGGTACAGCGGCAAAATACTTATGCAGAAAGAGAAGGTCTTCGATGACCTTGATATTGCAATCATCTGGCATCCCCAGGATATTACGGGGATTTCAAGAAAGCAGTATTACAGCGGTCTGACCATGATGAAGGTGGAGTTCTCAGGGGAGACGGGTCACTCTGTTGCTGCGAAGAACTATGGAGGAAGTGCGCTCCAGGCAGCAAATCTGATGGTTGGCGGCATCAATGCCATGAGAGAGTACATCTGGGATTACCACCGGCTTCACTATTACATGAGCGACACGGGACAGACAGCCAACCTTCTGTCGAAAAGCACCTCCGTTTACTGTGAGACCAGAGCTACTGACGTAGATGTTCTGCTCAAGATCAAAGAACGACTGACGGAAATTGCCGAGGGCTGTGCCAAAATCGCGGGCACGGATTTTACCATAGAGATGGAAGATGAGCTATACAGTGACAAAGAAAATTCGGTTATCGTCGAGGTTTTAAAACATAACTTACAGCTTCTGCCGCGGCCCGAATATACAGACGGCGAAAAGGAGTTTGCAGCAAAGCTGGCAGAGACTCTGCCAGAAGGAGCAGAGAAAAAAGTAGCCTCCTTCTACAATATCGATAAGGAGCAGATAGAAAATCATCTGCATATGGGCGTGGTGGAGAAGGATGATTTGATCTATCTTCCAGCAGACGATGCAGGCAATGTGAGTCAACAGGTGCCTTTTGGAACCTTTTTGATTTCTCTTCCGCCTGTGGGCATGCCAATGCACTGCTGGCAGATGACGGCTCTCGCTGGCAGCAGTATTGGTACCAAGTGTATGATGCGTGCAGCGAAAGTCATGGCTGGCGTGGTGTATGATTTCCTGACAGATGAAAAACTAGTTCAGGAAGCTGTGGAAGAATTCAATATATAAATTAAACACATTGAATAAGACTGAATATCAGAGGATTCGTTAATCCTTGATATATCAGTCTTATCCATTGTTGACTATTATTTGATTAGAATCATATTTTTACTCCACAGCCGTGTCTGGCCGTCTCGTCAAAAGACTTGTCGTAGAGGATGTATTCGTAGAATCCGTAACCGCCAGACAGGTTGTAGCAACGGTATCCCAGCTCTGATAAAATCCTGCAGGCGACGTAGCTGCGCAGACCGCTGTAGCAGTTGACGTAAACTGGCTTTTCTTTTTCAAGCAGATGGAGATTCTCTCTCAGAGAATCCAGCGGAATGTTCAACGCATTTTCAAGGGGACTCTCCTCAAACTCTTCCGTTGTTCTCACATCGAGACAGGTAACTGTTTCGTCCTTGGTGAGGTCAGGAATATCCTGCCAATGGTATTGACTGACTCTGCCCTCCAAGATGTTTTCGATGACGAATCCTACCATATTCACAGGGTCTTTGGCTGAGGAAAATGGAGGGGCATAGGCCAGTTCCAATTCAGCCAGATCGTAGCCAGTCATCTTGCCGCGAATAGCTGTTGCCAGTACGTCAATTCTCTTGTCTACACCATCAAAGCCGACAATCTGTGCACCTAATATTCTACCATTTTCAGGATCATAGAGCGTTTTGATAGTCATATCCCCAGCGCCAGGATAGTAGGTGGCGTGAGATGGTGAAAAGTTGATGACTTTATCGTACTTGATTCCAGCGGCCTTAGCGGTCTTCTCATTGAGGCCCGTCGATGCACAGGTCATATCAAAGAGTTTGATAATGGAAGAACCCTGGCTTCCTTTGTATGTGCTCTGGCGGCCACAGATATTGTCTGCAGCAATGCGCCCCTGTTTATTGGCAGGACCTGCGAGGGGAATAACGGTTTTCACACCGCTGACGAAATGGGTCACTTCTATTGCATCACCGACAGCGTAGATATCCTGATCTGAGGTCTGCAGATGTTCGTTGACTGCAATTGCGTCTTTTGCACCCAAAGTAAGACCTGCATCCTTGGCGAGATGGTTATCTGGGGTTACGCCGATGGCCAGAAGGACCATATCCGTTATCAAACTTGAGCCGTCTTTGAGAAGTATTTTAATACCATTTTCCGTTTCTTCGTATCCAGCAATTGGACTGTTCAGGCGCAGATCCAAACCTTTGCTGCGCAGATAGGCATGCAGCTGGCAGGCCATATCGTAGTCCAGCGGCGGCATGACCTGACCGCTTCTCTGCAGCAGTGTGGTCTGTATATTTTCATGAAGCAGATTTTCCGCCATTTCCAGACCGATAAAGCCGCCGCCTACAACGACAGCAGATGCAGGCTTTTGCTGCTCTATGTACTGGCGGATGCGGAAGGTGTCTTCCACAGTGCGCAGGGTGAAAATTCTGTCTGAATCGATGCCCGGAAGGGCGGGCTTGATGGCCTTCGCGCCTGGTGAAAGAATCAATTTGTCGTAGCTTTCTATATATGTCTTTCCCGACTGCAGATCTTTTACAGACAGCGTTTTTTTCTTTGAATCGATGGACAAAACCTCACTGTTTACTCTGACATCGATGTTAAATCTGTCTTTAAAATCCTCGGGCGTTTTCAGGGTCAGTTTTTTCTTGTTCTTGATAACGCCTCCGATATAGTAGGGCAGGCCGCAGTTGGCATAGGACACATAGCCTGTTTTTTCGAAGATGATGATCTCCGCTTCTTCATTGAGTCTGCGCAGTCTGGCTGCTGCAGTTGCACCGCCTGCCACGCCGCCGATGATTAAAACTTTCATTCTGTTACCTTTACCTTTCTAATTCTCCACTGTAATTTGAAATACCACCGATGTTTGCAGCCTCAAAACCCTGTTGCTTGAGATAAGAACAGGCCCTGCCACTTCTGGCTCCGCTGAGGCAGTAGACGAACAGAGGCTTGCCCTTATCCAGTTTGGCGCTTTGCAGGCTGTCGAGAGGGATATTGACAGCGCCCGGCACATGACCGGCTTTGTATTCTTCCTTTGTCCTTACGTCCAGCAGGATGGCTCCTGTTGTTTCTTTGGCTTGCTGTACACCTTCGTTGAACTTGTTTCCTCTATTAAAAATGTTAAAAATAGACATGATTTCAATCTCCTTTGTTCGATTTGATAATATTATCATACCCTGAAAATTTGTTTTTTACAGTGACTTGGTTACAAAATCGGAATTCACGGAAAAAAGTTACCCTCTATTTGCTCCAAAAAGCCGAAAAGCACCTAACAATCAAAGGTCTGCAAAGGGAGTGGGCACTGCACCAAAGGCTGTAACCGTTGAAACTTCGTCACGATTTTTTCACACAGACTCATTGTGGACGTATTTGTTAGGGGTTATTGAGAAAAAAAGAGTAATTGACGGGTAAAATGACTGCGATTGCCAGGGCGCATCGGCGCAGTGCCATAATACCGCCTCGAAATTTTTGTTTACCCCTGTAACTTACCGTCATTTTATGATATACTACATTTTTAGTTGAGAAAATAGAGGAGATTTACATATGTCAATAAAACTAATCTTAGCCATCATCACTATTACGGCAGCTCTCATATTTTATACCATCGGTGTTTTTTCCGAGAGACGCAGCGGTACCCTTCAGAAGAAACATGTGGTTTTGTTTTGGTGTGGTCTGATCTTTGATACGACGGGGACATCGATCATGTCCAGCATGGCGAAGGGAACCGGCCTGCTCAGCGCCCATGGACTTACCGGTGCACTGGCCATCGTCTTGATGCTGTTCCACGCACTGTGGGCGACAGTGGTATACCGCAAACAGAATGAACAAAAACTGCGCAGTTTCCACAAGTTCAGCATCGTAGTATGGCTGATCTGGCTGGTACCGTACATTCTGGGCATGTTTATCGGAATGAGAGGATAATGAATAAGCAAGGAGAAGATTCAATGAGCAAAACATTTCATATAACAACTTTTGGCTGCCAGATGAACGAGCACGATTCAGAGGTTATGGCGGGCATGCTGCTGGAGAAAGGGTTTGAGCCTGTAAAGGAGCGGCGAGATGCGGATGTTGCTATTATCAATACCTGTAGTGTGAGAGAAAATGCGGATAAGCGTTTCTTTGGAACCTTGGGACAGCTGAAGCGCAGGAAAAAGGAGAATCCAGATTTTATCGTCTGCGTCTGCGGGTGTATGATGCAGCAGCAGCACGTTATCGACACCATCAAAGCAAAATATCCTTGGGTGGATATCATATTCGGTACCCACAATATTCACCAGTTTCCAGAACTGGTCGATAACGCTTTGAACGAGAAAAAAAAGCAGGTTGAGATTTGGACTGACGGCGGTGAAATCGTAGAAGGCCTGCCCGCTAAGCGTCTTTTTGACTGTAAAGCGCTTGTCAATATCATGTTCGGCTGCAATAATTTCTGTACTTATTGCATCGTGCCTTATACCAGAGGGCGGGAACGAAGCAGACGTCCAGAAGAAATTATCAAAGAGGTCAGAAGCCTGGTATCTGATGGAGTGAAAGAAATCATGCTGCTGGGACAGAATGTCAATTCTTACCGTGGCGATGAAAAAACTGATTTTGCGGATTTGCTCTATCGCCTCAATGAGATAGACGGGCTTGAGCGCATCCGCTTTATGACTTCTCATCCTAAGGATTTATCGGACAAGCTGATTCAAGCTTTTGTGGACTGCGATAAACTCTGTAAGAATATTCACCTGCCGGTACAGTCTGGCAGCAGTCGTATTCTAAAGAGAATGAACAGGAAATATACAAAAGACGCGTATCTGGAACTGGTGGCAAAGCTGAAAGCAGCTGTGCCTGGTATTACCATGTCTACAGATATCATCGTGGGGTTTCCGGGCGAGACTGAGGAGGATTTTGAGGAGACCCTGGATTTGGTTCGAAAGGTGAGATACGATTCTGCTTTTACCTTCCTGTACTCCATTAGAAAGGGAACTCCAGCAGAAAAATATGAGGAGCAGGTGGCAGAAGACGTAAAGCATGAGCGGTTTAATCGGCTGGTAGACCTGATCAATTCCATCAGCGCAGAGAAAAATGCCCAGTATACTGGAAGGATTGAAAGAGTCCTCGTGGAGGGAGCGAGCAAAACCAACAGCAAGACCCTCTCGGGCAGGACCGACGGATTCAAATTAGTCAATTTTGAAGGGACAAAGGACATGATCGGTAATTTGATCGACGTAGAAATTACGGAAGGGAAGACCTTCAGCCTGGAAGGCAGACTTAGAAAGTGATGGCAGCGGATATGAAAAATCTGAAACATATTGTAGAAAACTATAGACCGACCTGCGAACAGGAAACATGCGATCGGAAAATCATGTTGCAATTCTTAACTGCAAATGCGGATTGTCTGACTCGCGACAACCAGATCGCCCATTTTACTGCATCATCGTGGATTGTCAATAGGAGGAGAGATAAAGTTTTGATGGCATACCACAATATTTACGACAGTTGGGCCTGGACTGGAGGCCATGCTGACGGAGAAGCGGATCTGCTGCAGGTGGCTATCAGAGAGGCTTGCGAGGAGACGGGCATCACATCAGTACGGCCAGTCAAAGAAAGACCATGTTCTTTAGAAATCATTACCGTGGACGGGCATATCAAACGAGGAAGTTACGTTGCTTCGCACCTGCACATGAACTTGACCTATCTTTTGGAAGCGGACGAGGGCCAAGACCTCTTTGTGAAAGCCGATGAAAACAGCGGTGTCAGATGGATACCTTGTGATGAACTCGACAAATTCGTCAGTGAGCCGTGGATGATGACGTGGGTGTACGAGAAACTGCTGAAACTGCTTTGAAAAAAGCAGTTTTTTTCCTTGAATACTATCAATTGATAGTCTATCAGGAGACGAGATTGATTTTGAATTAACAAAAACAATGAAAATCCTCAAGAAGCCGATGAAAGTTTCTCCCCAATCTGTTGACACGGTCAATTTAATATAATATAATTTTATCTGTTGAAGTGAAATTGAATAGAAATATTGGTTGACAGAACAAGTCGTAATATGGAATCAGGTGAAAAACCTGAACAGTCCTGCTGCCGTAATGATTGAGTTTCATGCGAGGCGAAAGCCAGCCACTGAGGGGTCCCCTTGGGAAGGTGCATGTGAGACGCCTGAGATCAAAGTCGGAAGACATCCCAATATTTGGCCATAAAAGTCACAGGATATGAGTTTTAGGTTAATATTGGAGAATTTATTTTAGAAGATATTAAGAACCCGAGTCCTGGAGATTCGGGTTCTTGTTTTTGGTAAGGAAGTATATGGAAAAATTTACGGTTAAGAATGGAAAAAGACTGAGATTTGGATATACCACGGGAAGCTGTGCGACGGCCGCTTCAGCGGCGGCGCTGGAAATGCTGCTATTTGGCAGCAAAGTGGCACGAGCAGACATTACGTTGCCTTCGGGAGAAAAAGCATCCTTTGAGATTGGAGATATAGCTGCCGAACCTGACCAGGTCAGCTGTTCGGTCACCAAAGACGGCGGCGACGATCCTGATGCGACCCATGGGGCTAAGATCTTTGCCAAGGTTCGTCTCACAGAGGGGGATATCTGTGTCAAAGGCGGCGAAGGCGTGGGTCTGGTTACGGCTAAGGGGCTGCAATGTGCAGTCGGAGAGCCAGCTATCAATCCGGTGCCAAGAAGGATGATGATCGAAAATGCCCGGCGCATTTTGCAGCGTTACGGCACAGACTGCGGCGCAGAGATTACCATTTCTGTGCCGGAAGGAAAGGATATCGCGGAGAAAACTTATAATCCCCGCCTGGGAATCGTAGGGGGAATTTCCATTCTCGGGACGACTGGAATCGTAGACCCTATGAGTGAGAAAGCGCTCGTGGACACCATCAAAGCAGTTATTGACAAACAATATGAGGAGGACCCCGAAAACATTCTCATCTCCCCTGGCAATTACGGCAGGGACTTTTGCCGGGATTATCTGGGTCTGGACATCGAAAGGGCGGTGCCTGTGTCTAATTACATTGGTGAAGCTTTGGATTACATCAAATACAAGGGTTTCAAGAAAATACTCTTTGTTGGGCACACCGGAAAACTGATCAAAATTGCCGCGGGCGTCATGAATACCCATTCCGCTTATGCTGACTGCAGAATGGAGGTGATCGGCGTTCACAGCGCTATCTGCGGTGCTGATGCGAAGACCGTAGAACAGATTATGAAGTGCGTCACCACAGACGAAGCCTTCGATTTGATCAAAGACAAGTCCTATTATGCGGAAGTGAAGAATAGAATTTTAGAGAAGGTGCTCTACCATCTGCGCTTCCGGCTCAAAGGACAGGCAGAGATTGAGACAATCATGTTTACAACAGATAGAAGTCATATCATCAAAAGCCCTGGGGCTGATATGATGACGGAAAGGTACATATAAATGAAAGGTAAATTTTTTGCAGTAGGTGTAGGACCGGGAGACCCGGAATTGATTACCTTGAAGGCAATCAACACGATGAAGAACAGCGACGTCATCGCAGTGCCGAAAAGCGGCGCTTCAGAGAATATCGCTCTGAAAATTGCAGGGGCATATATAGAAGGCAAAACCCTTTTAGAGTGTGATATGCCTATGATCAAGGACAAGGAACGGCTGGATCAATACCACGACCAATCGGCAGAAGAAATCGGAGCCTTGCTGTTAGAAGGCAAGACCGTTTCCTTCCTGACATTGGGCGATCCTGCCATTTACAGTACCGTGATGTACGTACACAGAAGACTGACAAATCAGGGATTTGATACAGCCATCATTCCAGGCATTCCCTCCTTTTGCGGTGCGGCAGCCAGCTTGAATACTTCTCTCTGTGAAAGAGATGAAATGCTGCATATCGTGCCTGCGACTTATAAAGGCCATCAGGCGGAAGAACTTGAAGGAACTAGAGTTTTGATGAAATCTGGTAAGAAAATCATGGCACTGAGAGATGACCTGATCAGGCAGAACGCCATGATGGTGGAATGCGCCACCATGGAAAATGAAAGAGTTTACAAAGATTTGAGCGAGCTGAAAGAACAGTCCAGCTATTTTTCTTTAATCGTTATTCCCTCAGAAGATAGACAGAAGGAGAAATAAACAATGATATATTTTATCGGAGCAGGTCCTGGTGCAGCAGATTTAATTACTGTGAGGGGAGCAGAACTACTTAAAAAAGCTGACGTTATCATCTACGCGGGCTCACTGGTGAATCCGGCACTGCTGGATTATGCCAAAGAAGGCTGTCAGATTTTCAATAGTGCAAAGATGACATTAGAAGAGGTCATCGAAGTGATGAAGAAAAATAAAGAAAAAGATGTTGTCAGACTTCACACAGGCGACCCTTGTATTTACGGAGCTATCAGAGAACAGATGGATATTTTGGACAGAGAATCTCTGGAGTACGTATCCGTGCCGGGGGTCAGTTCCTTTATAGGTGCAGCGGCCGCCCTGAACGCAGAATATACACTGCCAAACGTAAGCCAGACAGTGATTTTGACCAGAATGGCAGGAAGAACACCGGTTCCCGAAAAAGAGGAAATTTCAAAATTGGCTTCTCACGGCGCTACGATGGTTGTATTTCTTACATCCACCATGCTGGCAGAGTTGTCTGCGCGATTGATCGAAGGCGGTTATGCGCCGGATTCTCCGGCAGCGATTGTGTACAAGGCGACTTGGCCGGACGAAAAGGTCGTGAGAACGACGGTTGAAAACATCGCAAAAGCCGCAGAAGAGAATGGCATCAACAAAATGGCGTTGATTTTGGTCGGAGGATTCCTGGGCAGTGAATATGAGAGATCCAAGCTGTATGACCCATCCTTTACCCATTTATTCAGAGAGGCTAGTAAATAATGGAGAAAGTAGGAATTTTAGCTTTTACAGACCGGGGAAAGCTCATGGCATCAAAGGTGGCAGGCAGGCTTTCAGCAGACTGTGAACTTGAGATTTTCGATCATAAAGGCAAAGCGAAAGATTATTTAAAAGAAAACTTTAATCAGAAAGATACCTTTATATTCATCTGTGCAGCAGGGATTGCTGTCAGGATGATTGCACCGCTGATTAAATCGAAAGATGTGGACCCGGCAGTGATTGTCATGGATGAATTTGGGCAATACGTGATTCCCATTCTGTCGGGACATTTGGGAGGCGCTAACGAGGCGGGAGAGCGAATCGCCTCTGTCATCGGTGCGACACTGGTTTTGACAACGGCTACAGATATCAATGAGAAATTCGCTGTAGACGTGTGGAGCAAATATGCGGGCTGTAAAATCATCGATGTCAGCTGCATCAAAACTGTTTCTGCCGCGATTCTTCGCGGAGAGAAAGTTGGCTTTGAAAGCGGTTTTCCCTTTGAAGGAAAGGTTCCTGAAGAACTGACTCTGGATGCGGCGAACTTGGGCATCTGTGTCAGCCTGTCAGATAAATTGAAGCCTTTTCCACAGACGTTCAATATGGTGCCCAAGATTGTGACTATGGGGATTGGCTGTCGTAAGAATACCAGCGTCGAACAGTTCGAAAAGTTTGTACTGGGAGTTTTAGAGGAAAACAAGGTGTCGATACACGCCATCGAAAAAATTGCCTCTATCGATATCAAGAAATATGAAAAATGCATTCTGGCATTCAGCGATAAGTATCAAATTCCTTTTATCACTTACAGTGCCGAGGAGCTGAACGCTGCAAAAGGAGACTTTGAGGTCTCTGACTTTGTAAAAAGCATTACTGGCGTAGACAATATCTGTGAAAGGAGCGCCAGTCTCGGAAGCGGAAACGGCAGAAGAATATTATCAAAGACCAGCGGCGGCGGTGTGACCTGCGCCCTGGCGATGAAAGATTGGAAGTGTAAGTTTTGAATATCGTAATGTCATACATCGATTATAATATGGCTGGGCTTTCAGAACGTGAGGCCTTTTCCTGCACGAAGACGCAGACTGAAGAAATTTACATGAGGCTGAAGGCGAAGCCGGAGATTCTTGGCAGCGTGTTGATTGCTACCTGCAACAGGACGGAACTTTACTTGTCGTTGAGGCCGGGCGTCAAGGTCAATCCTTTCAAAACACTCTGTGAAGCGATAGAACTCAATTATAACGACTACGCTTTTATGAACAAAACTTTGACGGGAAATGAGGCGGTGACGCATCTCTGTAAAGTGGCTGCTGGCGCTGAATCTCAAATCTGGGGAGATGGACAGATTACTCGTCAGGTGGATGATGCCATCAAAGGTGCACAGAAGGTCAAGGCCTCAGATGCTGTTCTCAACGTGTTATTCCGTATCGGTGTCACAGCAGGCAAGAAGATTAAGACTTTGGTGGACTTCAAGGTGCATGATAATTCTACAGCCTCGCGGGCGGTGGCGATTCTGAAGGAATACCCAGACGTCAAAAACGTCCTGGTCATCGGCAACGGCATGATTGGACGGCTGGTAGCTGGACTTTTAGTCAGAAACGGTATCCATACCACCATGACTCTGCGTCAATATCGACATGGGGAGAATATCGTACCTAAGGGAGCGGCTACGGTCAATTACGGAGAACGCTACAGCGTCATTGAAAAAAGTGATGCTGTCATCAGTGCGACCCTGAGCCCGCACTATACGGTCTATTATGAAGAAGCAAAAGCACTGTCCCGTCTGCCGGAAGTTTTCATCGATCTGGCTGTTCCCAGAGATATCGATCCGGAGGTTGAAAAATTTGACCAGGTTACATATTATGACATCGACCATATCAGCCAGGGAGAGCGCGACCTTCGCCAGGAAGAACAGCTGCGAGAAATTGAAGCCATCATAGAGAAATATAGTACGGATTTTTATAAATGGTACGACTATAGAGAAAAACTGAAATTGAAAGAGGAAGCATAGATGAGAATATATGTAGTGGGCATCGGCCCAGGTAACAGTGAATATATGACACCCCAGGCCAGAAACGCAATTGAAGAGAGTGACGTGGTAGTAGGCTATACACTCTATGTCGACTTGGTCAAAGAATTGACCTGTGGTAAGGAAGTCAAATCCACAGCGATGAAGCAGGAAGTGGACAGGTGCAAGATGGCTTTGGATTCTGCATTGGAAGGAAAGAATGTAGCCTTTGTCTGCAGCGGAGATGCCGGCGTATATGGCATGGCAGGGGTCATGGCTGAGGTAGCAGAGGATCATTCAGAAATAGAGATTGTGACAATTCCAGGTATTACGGCTGCTTGCAGTGGAGCGGCGGTTCTGGGAGCGCCTCTGATTCACGATTTTGCGGTCATTTCCCTCTCTGATTTGCTGACTCCGTGGGAAAAGATTGAAAAGAGATTGCGCCTGGCGGCGGAAGCCGACTTTGTCGTCTGTCTCTACAATCCCAAGAGCAAAAAACGTCACGACTACATCGACAAGGCAGCAGACATCATGAACTGTGCAAAATCCTGGGATACGCCCTGCGGTTACGTAAAAAACATTGGCCGTGAAGGTGAGAAAGCAATCGTCTGTACCTTGGCAGATTTGAAGGACAATGACGATATCGACATGTTCACCACCGTATTTATTGGAAACAGCACGACGAAAGTGATCAATGGAAAGCTGGTAACACCTCGTGGATATAAAAACATCTAAAAAAACGGCTTGTGCCATGGCGCCAGAGAAAATTCTCGTCTTTGCGGGCACCTATGAAGGCCACGCATTGGCAGAGTATTTTGATCAGAGGGATTGGAATCTGCGCGCCGATTTCTGTGTGGCTACGGAGTATGGAACGGAAGTCTTTTCCGATATCAAAGGAATATCGATCATCGAAGGCCGTCTGAATCAGGCAGCTATGGAGAAGCTTCTGCTGTCCGGCACGTACGGTCTGGTCATCGATGCTACACACCCTTATGCCGATGTAGTGACAGAAAATATCCGGGCTGCCTGCAAAACAGCCTGTGTTGAATACGTCAGACTCCTGCGCAGGGAAAGCTTTTTTGACTATCCGGGTGTAGTGGCTGTGGATTCTGCGAAAGAGGCGGCGGCATATCTTGTGGGAACTGAGGGGAAAATCCTTCTCACTACAGGGTCCAAAGAATTATCAAAATACAGAGAACTGGCGGATCGGGTGGTGGCAAGGGTTCTGCCCAGCGTAGAATCCCTGCGGCTGTGCGAGGAAACAGGTATCCCGGTGAAGCAAATCATCTGCATGCAGGGACCCTTTACAAAGGAGATGAATTTAGCCACGATGAAACAGTATGGCTGTAAATGGCTGGTAACTAAAAACACAGGCAAACCGGGAGGTTTTGACGACAAGGTCAAACTATGCGAAGACGGTTATCAAGTCATTGTCATAGGCAGACCCCAGGTGGAAACAGGACTGTCGCTTTCAGAGGTTATAGGAAGAGTGGAGGCTTTTTATGGAAAATAGAGTTTTTCCAGTATTCGTACCTTCAGACGGAAAGAAGGTTATCATCTTTGGCGGTGGCAAAATCGCCAGCCGCAGGGTGAAATCTCTTATGGAGTTCGATTTTGATGTGACTGTCGTGTCTAGTTCCATCACAGAGGAAATCGAGAAATTTGCTGATGCAGGCAAGCTGACTTACATCGACGACAGGTATGCTCCTGCATATATTGACGATCAGTTTATGGTCATCGCCTGCACGGATAATAGAGAGGTGAACCGCAGTATCGGCTTTATCGCCAAAGAACAGGGCTGCCTGGTCAGCGTCTGTGATCGTCTGGAAGAGTGCAATTTCTTTTTTCCGGCCATCGCAGTCAACGATGAAGTGACAGCGGGTATCGTCGGCAGTGGTAAGACACATCACATTACCAAAAGAGCTGCTGCAGAAGTTAGGAAGATCATCGAAGGAAAGGCGTACTGATGAAAGTAATAGTAGGGAGCCGTGAGAGCAAGCTGGCTGTCATTCAGTCAGAGATGGTGATGAAGGCCATCAAAGAATACGATAACAAGATTGATGTTGAATTGGTCACCATGAAGACCACGGGAGACATCATTTTAGATAAGACGCTGGATAAAATCGGCGGTAAAGGACTCTTTGTGAAAGAACTGGATAAGGCATTGATGGAAGAAAGAGTGGACTTGACAGTCCATAGCCTTAAAGATATGCCCATGGAGGTGCCTGCCGATTTACCATTGCTGGCTTTCTCAGAGAGGGAAGACCCAAGGGATGCTTTGATTCTGCCGGAAGGTGCCACTGAAATTGATTTCAGTAAACCCATCGGCTGCTCCAGCCTCAGGAGAAAGCTACAGCTTGAGAAACTCTTTCCGCATGCCAGCTTTAAGCCCATCCGAGGCAACGTGCAGACACGCCTTAGGAAGCTCGACAGCGGCGAATATGGTGCCATCGTCTTGGCTTATGCGGGTATCAAGAGATTGGGCCTCGAAGAAAGAGTCAGCAGGCTCTTTTCGGCCGCAGAAATTCTGCCAGCAGCCTGTCAGGGGATTTTGGTAGTTCAGGGCAGAGCTGGATATGAAGTGCCGTATCTTGCAGGCTTTGCCGATGAAGAAGCAAAGCTGATTGCGCTGGCGGAGAGAAGTTACGTCAGAACCCTGGATGGAGGATGCAGTTCACCCGTAGCGGCTTATGCTTGTCTGGACGGTGAGGAAATCACGATCAGAGGTTTTTACGTTGACGAGGAAGAAAACCAGTACATAGATACAATCAAAGGGAATAAACACGAAGGCGAAGCCTTGGGCAGAGAGTTGGCACTGCGGATGGCAGGACAAAAAGGAGAACATTATGACAACAGGTAAAGTATATTTGGTGGGAGCAGGTCCTGGCGATAAGGAACTACTTACCGTAAAAGCTGTCAGGCTGATAAAAGAAGCCGATGTAATCGTCTACGACAGACTGGTCTCAGGCAGCATTATGGATTTGATTCCAGAAGAAATGGAACTGATCGACGTAGGCAAAAATGTAGGGGACCATCCAGTGCCTCAACACGAGATCAACAAGATTCTTCTCAGAGAAGCGCAAGAAGGCAAGATGGTAGTGCGCCTCAAAGGAGGCGATCCTTTCGTCTTCGGCAGAGGCGGTGAAGAACTGGAGCTGCTATCAGAGAACAACGTACCTTTTGAAGTGGTACCGGGAATCACTTCCAGCATCGCTGTACCAGCCTATGCGGGAATTCCTGTCACTCACAGAGACTTCTGCTCTTCTTTACATATTATTACAGGCCATGCAAAAGCTGGCGCAGAACTTTCCATCGACTTTGACGCCCTGGTCAGACTGCATGGAACACTGATTTTTATGATGAGTGTATCGACAGTAGGCCGGATTGCTTCTGGTTTGATGGCAGCGGGTATGGCCGAAGATATGCCTTGCGCGGTGATAGAAAACGGAACCTATCCAAAGCAGAGAAAGTTTATTTCAGATTTAGCGCACATAGAAAAAACCGTGAAGGAAAATCAGGTGAAGTCCCCGGCAGTCATCGCTGTGGGCAAAGTCTGCTCCCTTTCAGATAAATTCGATTGGTTTGATCACAAGCCACTGAAGAATAAACGCATCATGGTCACACAGCCTAGGAGCAAAGCTTCCAAACTGGAAAGCAAACTGCGTCTTTTAGGCGCAGAGACGATGCTCTATCCGTGCATCAAAACGGAATTTATCCGGCCCCTTGCACCACCCTTTGAAGGGTATGACACCCTTGTTTTTACCAGTACAGAAGGCGTGCGATCCTTTTTTACCTGGCTTTTAGATGCAGGCAGAGATACACGGGCTGTTTTTGGTAAACGCATTGCCTGTATCGGCAGTGCTACCGCAGATGCACTAAGAGAATTTGGATTGAGGGCCGACTTCGTGCCGTCTGTCTATGACGGAGAACACCTTGGCAAAGAGATGGTTGAAAGTGGCTTTGTCAAAGCAGATGACAAGGTGATTCTCCTGCGGGCCAAGATCGGGACCGAGGACTTGACAGAGGCTTTGGATAGAGGCGGTATTTCTTACTTGGATTACCCGGTATATGAGACCTCCTATGTGAAACACGAGGCAATTGTGGATTTGGAAAGCTGGGACTATGTGACCTTTACCAGTAAATCCTGTGTGGACGGATTTGTTAATACCCAACAGAGAAAGAATTTCGCAGGCGTCCGCGCCCTCTGCATTGGAAAGCAGACAGCGGCAGAAGCGGCAAAATTTGGATTTGATACAGTAGTTTCTGAGATGGCGGCCATAGATTCCATGGTCGAAAAAGTTTGGAGGGATAGTAATGATTAACAGACCGAGAAGACTGAGAGAAAATCCTCTGATCAGAGGGATGATTCGCGAAACCAGAGCGTCAAAAGACAGCTTGATTTATCCGATATTCTTTGAAGAAGGTAAAAATATCAAAGCACCGATTTCTGCCATGGACGGACAGTTTCGCTTCAGCCCGGACAGAGCCAGAGAAATTATTGACCAGTGTCTGGCGCACGGCGTCAGCAAAGTGCTGCTCTTTGGCATTCCAAAAGAAAAGGACGAAGTGGGAAGCCAGGCTTATGCCGAAAACGGTATCGTGCAGCAGGCTGTACGAGCTATTAAAGAAGAATACAAAGATGAGATCTACGTTATTACCGACGTATGCATGTGTGAATACACCTCCCATGGACATTGCGGTATTCTCTGCGGACATGACGTGGATAATGACGAGACTTTGAAATATCTGACTGCCACAGCCGTATCTCATGCAGCAGCGGGAGCAGATATGGTAGCCCCATCAGACATGATGGACGGACGCATTGCAGCGCTTCGGGCAGGCCTGGACGAAAACGGCTTTAAAAACACGCCGATCATGAGTTATGCCATCAAATACGCTTCTAAGTTTTACGGACCGTTCAGGGAAGCGGCAGGTTCGGCGCCATCCTTCGGCGACAGAAAGACTTATCAGATGGATCCTCACAATGTGCGTGAGGCTATGAAAGAAGCTGTCCTAGACGAAGAGGAAGGGGCTGATATTTTGATGGTTAAACCGGCGCTTTCTTATCTGGACGTGATCAAAGAACTTTCTTATAACACCAATCTTCCTATTGCAACCTACAGTGTCAGCGGCGAATACGCTATGATTAAGAACGCAGGTAAAGCAGGCTTGATTGACGAATACGGCATCATGTGCGAGACGGCAACCTCTATGTATAGAGCTGGTTCTGACATCATCATGACCTACTATGCCATGGAAATTGCTGACGCAATACAGAGAGGAGATATCGGATAATGAGCAATCAATCACAAAATCTCTTTGAAAGAGCACAGAAAGTCATGCCTGGCGGGGTCAACAGCCCTGTCAGAGCATTTAAATCTGTTGGCCTGACACCTAGATTCATCGACAGAGCTTGCGGAAATAAGATTTACGACGCAGAGGGTAGAGAATACCTGGATTATGTCGGCTCCTGGGGACCGATGATTTTGGGACATGCGGACCCGAAAGTGATCGAGGCAGTACAGAAGAGAGTAGAAAAGGGACTCAGCTTTGGCGCATGTACGGAGGCAGAGGTTGAACTGGCAGAGCTGATTACATCTAACATCGATCACATCGAGATGATCCGTATGGTTAACAGCGGCACAGAAGCTGTCATGAGTGCCTTGCGTCTCGCCAGAGGATATAGCAAGAAGAACAAGATTATCAAATTTGAGGGCTGCTATCACGGTCACAGCGACGCAATGTTGGTAAAAGCCGGTTCCGGAGCTATGACTTTTGGCGATCCCGATAGCGCAGGCGTGACGAAGGGAGCAGCAGAGGATACCTTGCTGGCTCGTTATAACGATTTAACCAGTGTTGAGGCTTTGATGAGGAAAAACAAAGATGACGTGGCCTGTGTTATCGTAGAGGCAACTGCGGCTAACATGGGCGTAGTTCCGGCAGCGGCAGGTTTTCTGGCAGGACTCCGTGAGCTTTGCGACCAGTATGGCGCACTTTTGATCTTTGATGAGGTTATTACTGGATTCAGACTGGCTTTCGGCGGTGCGGCGGAATACTTCGGTGTGAAGCCTGACTTGGTGACTTACGGAAAAATCATCGGCGGCGGTATGCCGGTAGGGGCTTATGGTGGAAGCCGGGAGATCATGGAGCACGTATCCCCGGTAGGCAGCGTATACCAGGCAGGAACATTGTCTGGCAATCCAATTGCCATGACGGCAGGTATTGAAACCTTGAAGCAGCTGCTGGAAAAACCAGAGATTTATACACAGTTGAACGAGATGGGCGCATATCTGGCGGATGGTCTGCGAGAGGCCTGCGGTTTTACGGTGAACAACATCGGCTCCTTGACCTGCATGTTCTATACAAAAGAGCCAGTTTCTGATTATGACAGCGCATGCAAATCTGACACTGCAGGGTTCAGTCACGTGTTCAGAGAATTGCTGGCGGCGGGCATTTATGTAGCGCCGTCTCAGTACGAGGCCATGTTCCTCAATACGGCGTTTTCTAAGGAAGATCTGGACTTCACCATTGAAACCTACAGGAAGATTTTGACCCAGTAAAAAGAAGTTATTGTAGTAATAGCCGATTCTGAATTAGTCCGAATTAGGACTAGTTGAGATTGGACATAGATATATACACAGAGGAGACAAGCATGAAAGGCGTACTAATTTTAGCACACGGCAGCAGGGTAGAAGCTACAAAAAAGACCATCAATGAAGTGGTGGATTTGGTAAGAGGAAAGATCACTGATATGCCGATTCAAATCGCATATATGGAGTTTTGCGAGGAGAATATCGAGCACGGAATCAAGATGCTGGTAGAAAAAGGCGTTACTGAGATCAAAGCGGTACCTTATTTTCTCTTTGAAGGTATCCACATCAAAGAAGACATCCCAAATGAAATTGGAGAGATTCTGCAGAATTATCCTGATGTAAAGCTGGAAATGGGACATACCCTAGGCGCAGACGAACGTTTGGCAGATATTTTAGTTGACAGAATTAGAGGATAAAAAGAGATGAAAGCAATTGTTGCAGGCGCAGGGCCGGGGGCACTTTCAGATTATACTGGACGAGCTGTCAATGCTGTGCGAGAAGCGGATATCGTTCTGACGTCTGACAGGCTGTCAGAGTCTCTGAAGGAATTGAATCAGGACGTCAGGGTACTGGGTGTCATGGATACGGTGCACTTTATCAATGAACATGCAAATCAGGACTTCACCGTCTGCGTCTTAGCGTCGGGAGATACGGGCTTTTACAGCATCGCCTCTACCATCGCAAAGCGAATCGATCCAGCTGTAGAACTGGAGTTTATCAGCGGTATCGGCAGTCTGTCCTATTTTGCAGCTAAGGTCAAAATGGGATATGAGAATATGAAGCTTTGCAGTCTACACGGCAAAGAAAAGTCCGTCATACCCTATGTATGCTATAACGAGAAGGTTTTTGCTCTGACCGGCGGCAGTATTCGCGCCCACGACATTGCAACAAGCCTGTTGAATGCAGGGCTGTCTAATGTCACCCTTTATATCGGTGAAAAGTTGTCTATGGAAGGTGAGAGAATCGTCAGAGGAACACCGGCCGAAGTAGCTGATTTAATTTTCGATGATTTGACAGTGATGATTATCGAGAACAAAGATTATGTAAACCGATATAAGTCTTTGCGAGATGAGGATTTTGTGCGGGGAAAGAGCCCCATGACGAAGGCAGCCGTTCGGAACCTGTCTGTTGCAGCTCTCGAGATTGAACCGACCGACGTGGTTTATGATATCGGCGCCGGCACGGGTTCTGTAACCTGTGCTATGGCACTGAAGGCAGCAGAATCCGTGGTTTACGCTTTGGAAAAAGAGGACTACGCGGTGGAGCTTGTCAAAGAGAATATGGAAAAGACAGGTGCACGCAATATCTGCATCAAGAAGGCGACAGCGCCGGACGGGCTAGCGGAGTTTCCGGCTGCCGACAAGGTGTTTATCGGCGGAAGCACAGGTAATCTGAAAGAAATCATCGATGTCATTTTGAAAAAAAACGACAGGACTGTATTCGTTATCACGGCAGTGACTTTGGAAACGATTTCACAATCCATCGAAGTATGCAAGGAATTGGGGTTGGAAACGGAAGTGATCTGCGCCAATATTTCAACAGCGCAAAAACTAGGCAGGTATAACCTGATGAAGGCGGAAAACCCTGTCTATATAATAAAAGGAGCAAAGACCCTTGAAGAAAAACATTAACAGAGTCATGTTGGCAGGGACAGGAAGCGGCTGTGGCAAAACCACTGTGGTCTGCGGATTATTAAAAGCACTGGCAGATCGAGAACTGGACATAGCCAGCTTTAAATGCGGACCGGACTATATCGATCCCATGTTTCACAGCCGTATCATCGGCACAAAATCGAGAAACCTGGATCTTTATCTCTGCACAGAAAACACAGTGAAGTATCTGCTGGCAAAGAATGCTGCCGATGCTGATTATGCTGTCATAGAAGGAGTTATGGGGATGTATGACGGCCTTGGCTTCGAAAGTGACGATTTTTCTGCCAACCACATTTCCAGAGTTACCCAGACTCCTCAGATTTTGGTTGTGAATGTGAAAGGCAAGAGTCTCTCGCTTTTAGCAGAAATTTCAGGTTATCTGCATTTTGCCCCCAATCAGGTGCAAGGCGTAATTTTGAACAATTGTTCAAAAGGTATGTATCCTGCTTATCAGAAAATGATAGAAGGAAACTTAGATTTGAGGGTCTATGGTTTTCTGCCGAAGCTTGCAGAAGCTGAAATTGGCAGTCGTCACCTGGGTCTGGTGACGGCTGAGGAAATTGAGGATTTGAAATCGAAGATTGAAGTTATGGGAAGGGCGGCAGCAGAGTTTCTGGATATCGACGGAATTCTAACCTTGGCAGAATCGGCTCCAGCAATTTCCTGTGAGAAAATCGAGATACAGAAGGTCAGCAGGGAGCCTGTAAAAATCGGCATTGCCAAGGACAAGGCATTTTCTTTCTATTACGAAGACAACTTAGAGCTTCTGATGGAACTGGGCGCAGAACTGGTGCCTTTTTCACCTATGGAAGATACAGCATTGCCAGAAGGAATCAGTGGATTGATTTTAGGCGGCGGCTACCCGGAAGAACACCTGCAGGCTTTAACGGAAAATTGGTCTATGCTGACATCTATCAAGGCTGCTGTGGCTGGCGGTATGCCGGTCTATGCAGAATGCGGCGGATTTATGTATTTGGGAAGGACGATTACGAAAGATGGCGAAACCTATGAGACTGTAGGCGCCTTAGACGGGAATTCTCACATGACGGACGGTCTGATCCGCTTCGGATACAAGAAGCTGACTGCAAACAGAGATAATTTAATGTGCAAAGCGGGAGAACAGATACGTTGTCACGAGTTCCATTACAGCGATACTGATCATCATGGAGACGGATTCACAGCAGCAAAGGCCAGCGGAAAGACCTGGCAGACCATAGAAGCAGGTGATACTGTCTTTGCAGGATATCCACATCTTCACCTATGGAGCAATGTCCACTTTGCAGAATGCTTTGTTAAAAAATGCAGGGAATTTGGAGGAAAGCAATGGAAGTAGTCATCGTAGTTTGTGCTGGATTTGTTTTGGACCTGCTCTTCGGAGATCCACACTGGCTGCCTCATCCTATACGACTGATCGGACTTATGATTAGTGGCTGCGAAAAAGTTCTGCGCAGGATATTTCCCAGCAGCAAAGGAGGAGAGTTTATTGCAGGAATTTTTCTCAATGTTATCATCGTATGCACATCCTTTGCAATCCCTTATTTTTTACTCAAAGGTCTGACATGGATACACCCATGGCTAAGATACACAGTGGAAACACTATTTTGTTATCAAATCTTTGCGGGCAAATCGCTGAAGCAGGAGAGCATGCGGGTATACAAATGCGTCAAGGAAGAAGATCTGCTGGGGTCCCGCAAATATCTGTCCTGGATTGTCGGCAGAGATACAGAGAATTTAAACTTCAAACAGATTATAAAAGCTGTGGTAGAGACCATCGCTGAAAACGCATCAGATGGTGTGATTGCACCGATGCTCTTTATGCTTGTCGGCGGTGCACCGCTCGGCTTCTTATACAAGGGAGTCAATACCTTGGACTCTATGGTTGGATATAAGAACGAGAAGTATCAAAGCTTCGGCAAATTTTCTGCCATCGTGGACGACGTGTTTAATTTCATTCCAGCCAGAATTACCGGTATTGCCATGATTATCAGTTCATTTTTCGTTGGATTCGATGGAAAGAATGCCTGGAAAATCTTCTGGCGAGACAGACACAACCATGCAAGCCCTAACAGCGGCAATCCCGAGTCAGCCTGCGCAGGTGCGCTTAATATTCAGCTGGCAGGCGACGCGTACTATTTTGGAAAACTCTATAAGAAAAAGACAATCGGTGATGATAACAGGCCAGTGGAAGCGGAAGATATACCGAGAACGGCAAAAATCATGTATGCAGCTTCGGTGCTGTGCCTTGTCATCTTTGAAGGAATCAGACTCATTTTGGTGGTAATTATATGATAAAAGAAATACATGGCGGAAACATCTACAAGTTCGACCACAAAATATACGATTTTTCTGCAAATTTGAACCCTATTGGCATGCCAGAGGAAGTGAAACAGGCGATTATAAGCAATATCGACAAATATGAGAGTTATCCGGATCCTTTTCAGAGGGAACTCACGGCAGCAATCAGTCGTTTTCATCACGTAAAAGAGAATGTGATTTGCTGTGGAAATGGTGCGGCAGATATCATCTTTAGAAGTACACTGGCTCTGCGGCCGAAAAAAGCTTTGATTGTATCGCCTACATTTTCTGAATATCAAGAGGCGCTGATGGCATCAGCGTGTAACAAAATCAATCATTATTTGTTAAAAGAGGAAAAGGGGTTTCAGATTCAGGAAGATATCTTCGATGAACTGGATGATTCCTATGACATGTTGTTCATCTGTAATCCCAACAATCCCACGGGAATCCCTATTCCCAAGGAGATGATGTTGCGCCTGTCGATGCGATGTGCCGAGACTCATACTTACCTGATGATTGACGAGTGTTTTTCGGAGTTTCTTGACGATGAAGAACAGTATTCTGTCATGGACAGCATCGAGAGTCTTTCGAAGGTCATCATACTGAAAGCTTTCACCAAGATTTACGCTATGGCGGGTCTCAGATTGGGTTACTGTATCTGCAGTGACGAGAAGACAGCAGAATCAATCAAAGGATGTCTGCAGCCCTGGTCTGTTTCCACTCCGGCATCAAAAGCCGGGAAGGCAGCTATGGAACTGACCGGGTTTATAGAAAAGACAAAGACCTATGTCAAGGAGAACAGAGATTATCTCCTGCGTGGTCTTGCGGAACTGGGGTATAAGACTTATAAACCGAAAGCCAACTACATTTTCTTTCGCAGCGAAGAGGATTTGATTGGACCTTTGGAAAAGTTTGATATCATGATCAGAAGCTGCGCCAACTATTTAACGCTGGATGAGCACTACTATAGAATCGCAGTAAGAACCAGAGAAGAAAATGAATATTTTCTGGCGAGTCTTGCGCAAATTACAAAGAGAAGCGAGGGAAAAACCAATGGCTAAGACAATTATGATACAGGGTACTTGCTCCAATGCAGGGAAAAGTCTGCTGGCTGCAGGAATATGCAGAATCCTCAAACAGGACGGTTATAAAGTGGCTCCTTTTAAGTCACAGAACATGGCACTGAACTCCTTCATTACCAAAGAGGGACTGGAGATGGGAAGAGCGCAGGTGATGCAGGCGGAAGCCTGCCAGATCGAACCTGATGTGCGCATGAATCCGATTTTGCTCAAACCTACCAGCGATCAGGGTTCTCAGGTCATCATCAACGGAGAGGTTCATGGTAATTATTCTGCGAAGGACTTTTACGAGAAAAAAGAAGATTTCAGAGCGGCCGTAAAAGAGGCTTTTGACAGTTTAGCGGCTGAATACGATGTCATCGTTTTGGAAGGTGCAGGCAGTCCGGCAGAAATCAATCTGAAAGATAACGATTTGGTTAACATGGGTATGGCTAAGATGGCAGATGCCCCGGTGCTCCTTGTGGGAGACATCGACAGAGGGGGCGTCTTCGCTTCTCTGGCAGGCACTATGCTGCTCTTCGATGAAGAAGAAAAGGCTAGGGTCAAGGGCGTGGTTATTAACAAATTCAGAGGTGATGTGACTATCTTAGAGCCGGGGCTTCGCATGCTGGAAGATATCATCCAGGTGCCGGTTGCCGGAGTTGTACCTTATATGCAGCTTGACGTGGATGACGAGGATAGCCTGACAGATCGTTTTTCGGGTCGCAAAGGCGAAGCCCTGATTGACATCGCAGTCATCAGAACTCCGCGAATTTCCAACTTTACAGACTTTAATCCTTTCGAATACATAGAAGGTGTAGACATAAGATATGTCGGCTCCGCAAACGAACTGGGAGATCCGGATATGATCATGCTGCCTGGCACAAAAAATACCATGTCGGATCTGCTGTGGCTGAGACAATCTGGCTTGGAAGCTTCTATCCTCAAATTTCATGCGAAAAATAAACCGATCTTTGGAATCTGCGGAGGATATCAGATGCTGGGGCAGTCTCTCTCTGACCCCGCAGGGGTAGAATATGGCGGTGACATGGCTGGCATCGGCTTGCTGCCTCACAGCACAGTATTTGAGGATCAGAAGGTGCGTACAGCTGCGACTGGCATTTTGTCTGAGGTTGACGGCATCTTTGCGGGTCTTTCCGGCAAAGAGTACCAGGGTTACGAAATTCACATGGGTGTCTCTGGCACTGACAATAACATCATCAACGAAGGGAATGTCTACGGCACTTATATTCACGGCGTCTTTGATAAAGAAGAAATTGCAAAGACCATCGTTACCGCACTGTTGGCTGCGAAAGGTTTGGACTTTTCTGATGTAAAAGCTTTTGATATTGAAGCGCATAAACAGACGCAGTATGATATATTGGCAGAGGGACTGCGAAAGTCTTTAGATATGGAGCTGCTGAGAAAAATAGTTCACTTGGAGGTATAAATATGAAAAAGAATGATTTAGGATTGGTCCACATCTATTGTGGAGAAGGAAAAGGAAAGACAACTTGTTCTGTGGGATTGACGGTCAGGGCTTGTGGCTACGGTCTGCACGTTTTGTTCATGCAGTTCCTCAAGTCAGGAGACAGCAGTGAACTGAACGTGTTGCGTAAATTGCCAGGAATAGAAGTTCTGGGCACCAAACCGATTAAAAAATTCTCTTTCCAGATGACGGAAGAGGAAAAGCAGGAAACGAGAGAGGTTAACGCGCAGCAATTTGCCGACATGGTGAGAATGCTTGAGGCTGATCACTACGATATGCTGGTATTGGATGAGTGTCTTGGTGCCATTGAAGCGGGACTTCTGGATGACCAAGTGGTGGTCGAATTTTTGAAGAACAGACCGAACCAGCTGGAGGTTGTACTGACAGGAAGATACCCGACCGATGAACTGGTAGAATTGGCTGACTATGTTTCCAGAATTGATAAAGTAAAACACCCGTTTGATAAGGGAATTCCAGCAAGGGCAGGTATTGAAGGCTAATGAAAATCGAGAATATAAAACCGGATCAGATTGAAGCCAGAAGCTTTGAAATCATTGGAGAAATCCTCGGCGATAAAGAATTAGATCCCAGGTATGAGGCGGTAATTAAGAGGTGTATCCACACATCTGCTGACTTTGAGTATGCGGACAGCATGTACTTTACAGACGGTGTCATCGATAAAATACAAGAGGCCATAAAAAAAGGCGCATATATTGTGACTGACACGACAATGGCGCGAGCTGGCATCAATAAAAAAAGAATTGAGAAGTACGGTGGAGACGTCCTCTGCTTCATCGGAGATGAGGATGTGGCCGCAGAGGCGAAAGAACGAGGCGTAACGAGATCTCTGGTCAGCATGGAAAAGGCCAGCCGTCTGAATCGACCTGTTATCTTTGCCATCGGCAATGCGCCGACAGCACTGATTTCTATTTATGATTTGGTAAAGGCAGGAAAACTTTCTCCTGTTGCCGTCATTGGCGTACCGGTGGGCTTTGTCAATGTAGTGGAGTCGAAAGAACTGCTCATCGGCTCTGGTGTGCCTTGCATTGCTGCCAGGGGCAGAAAAGGCGGCAGCAACATCGCCGCAGCAATTGTCAATGCAATTCAATATAAAATTGAAGAATAGATGAATATATCCGGAACTTCCTTCATACTATTTTATAGAGTTATGTGAGAAAGAGGATGAAGGTATGACTGATGGAAATATTTATAAAAGTATAGCTGAGAGAACAGGCGGAGAGATATATGCAGGAATTGTCGGCCCAGTTAGAACAGGTAAATCTACATTTATCAAGAGATTTATGGAACTGTTTGTTGTGCCGGGCATCGAGAATACATATGTCAAAACCAGGGTGGTCGATCAGCTGCCGCAGAGTGGTGACGGCAGGACTATCACCACGACAGAACCGAAATTTGTTCCTGAAGAAGCTGTAAAAATCAAAATCAACAACGCAACCATGTCTATGAGACTTGTAGACTGTGTGGGTTATCTTGTTCCAGGTGTGCTGGGCCATCAAGAGGATGGCAAGAGCAGGATGGTAAAAACTCCTTGGGATGAGGAAGAGATGCCTTTTGAGGCAGCAGCTGAACGGGGAACAGAAAAAGTAATTACTGATCATTCAACTGTTGGAATCATGGTCACCTGTGATGGAAGTTTTGGCGAAATTCCGAGAGAAAACTACATAAAAGCAGAAGAGAAGACAGCTAACCAGCTCAAGGAGCTCGGTAAACCTTTTGTAATCATATTGAACAGCAGCGAACCTTCGTCATATAAAACCAAGGAACTGGCGAAAAAGCTGCAGACGAAATATTCTGCGCCGGTCATTCCTGCCAACTGTGCTACCATGGAAAAGGACATTCCAGAGAAAATTTTTGACGAACTGCTGAGGCAGTTCCCGGTCAGTGAGGTGTTTATCGACCTTCCTGAATATATGGATGCCCTGTCTCCGGATCACTGGATTAAAGCAGGTATTGTAGGGACGGTTCTGTCCTGGATGGATACTGTCGATACGATGGGCAGTGTGGAACCGTCGATTCAGGCAATCATGGCCAATGAGAACGTAAAGAAGGCCAATGTAGTCAGCTGTGAAATGGCTACAGGCAGAGTCATCATCGAGATTCAGTTGAAAGACGGACTTTATTACCAGATTATCGAAGAATTGCTGGATCATCCAGTAGCCAGTGATCGAGAGTTGTTCCTGTTGCTAAAGGAATACTCCAAGGCAAAACAGGCCTATGACGATATGGAAGAGGCGCTCAGCAGCGTCAGCCGTACAGGATACGGCATCGTCCATCCGAAGCTGCATCAGATGAATCTGGGACAGCCGGAGGTCTTCAAACAAGGCAATAAGTTTGGGGTCAGGCTGGTGGCATCGGCGCCTTGCCTGCATATCATCAGAACGGATATCAGCACAGAAATTTCCCCGATTGTTGGAACAGAGCAACAGTCTGCTGATCTGGCGAGCTTCCTGATGGAAAAATTCACCGGCTCCGAGGAGGAAAACGATATCTGGGACACCAATCTCTTCGGCAAATCGCTGAAAGACCTGGTATCAGAGCAGATGGACGGCAAACTGACCTCCATGCCAGAGACATTGCAGGTGAAAGTACAGAGATCCCTGCAGAAAATCAGCAACGAAGGAAAAGATTATTTTATCTGTATCATATTGTAATTGAAAAGACCTGAAATTCTCGAAAAAAACGATTATTTCAGGTCTTTTATTATTTGGACTTTTCTATATAAGCTAATGCGTCGGATTCTTTTATCTGATATTTTTCCATCAGTTTTTTTAAAATTAAATCATCTGACAGATCGAATTCTCTGTAGGCGGCAATCAGATTGGCGATGCCTTCGTCGCGACCGAGTTCAATGCCTTCGTCGCGACCTTTGTTATAATATTCTTCGGCTGCTTCCTTCGCTCTGATTTCAGCAAATTCTTCACTTGTGATCTCCTTAAACAACATACTCCCCACCTCCGGACTGTTTTTCTCCAGAAAATCTTTTAAGATGCCTTCTCTGATACAGCGCTGGATGGCCGTATTGACTGCATCTTTTGCGTCTTTTCCCTGGCTGCGGTAGTCCTTAATGTATTCCAGTAAAAGGCTGTAGCCCCGTAGTTTTTCACTCCGCTCCAGAACTTTCTGGCTCTGTTCGTCATCACTATTATAATGCATCTTGATGATTTTTACCACAAGTTCTATCGAATTTTCCGGTGGTGTATTCAAAAAACTGTCAGATAATCTTAATGTTGTTGTCTTCCATTTCTGGCTTCCGGTATAGACGACAAAAAATTCAGGAGTGGGGATTTTGACCCTCTTACTGCCATATAGAGCGACTGCATCTATCAGCTTTTCATAGGTTCTCGCGATATATTCTAATTGGCGAAGGGGCATGTTATTATTAATGGCAGCTTGATGTTCCGTCAAAATGATGAATTGCTTGTCGATGATAAATCCGAGATCATTTTTTAAGTTTGTGTAGACGGCATCTTCCAAAGTGGTGAATTCCACTTCTGTATCGGGTCCGTAGTCAGCACCTTCCAGTGCATTGAACAATTCGATTGCGCTTTCTTTTTCTGAAAATAGCATACGGAAGACAGTATCTTGATGATTTCGTTTCGGTTCGGCTTCTTGATTCATAAATCAACCTCCTGTAATTATTTACCAATATTATACTGCATAGAATTGGTAAATACAAGATTAAAATCCATATTATGTAAAATAAGTGCAAGTATAATATTTACCAGAGAAAGATAAATTTTATGGATTCTCTTGCAGATTTGTGATAGAATATTCCCATTAATGGGTAAAGCTAAAATCAAAACAGGGGTATATTCAATGACATATTTTATCAGCTTTTTCACAGAACGCGATTGGACTGCGTTTATTTATAGTATCAACTTAATCATCGCACTGGCGATTATCTTTTTGGAAAGAAAAAATCCGGCGGCTTCTCTTGCCTGGATTTTAGTGCTTTTTGTTCTGCCCATAGCAGGGATCTTTTTTTATATGATATTGGCGCAGAACATCTCCAGGCAAAAGATATACAAACTAACAGACAGCGAGAAGAGTGTCATCACTGAGGAGTTAAAATACCAAATTGAAAGTATCGACAACGGTAAATTCGAGTTTGTAAACGATACCGCAAAAAAATGGAAGCATATGATTAAGTTAAATCAAGTGTATGGCGCTTCTTATCTGACGCAGAATAACGATATAGAGATTTTTGACGATGGTAAGAAGATGTTTCATAAATTGATGCGGGATATCAACCATGCGACAAAGTCCATCAATGTCATGTATTATATCGTTAAGGACGACATGGTCGGCAGAAAGTTCCTGGAGGCTTTGACTCAGAAGGCTAGAGAAGGGGTAGAAGTGAAGTTGATGATGGATGCCATGGGGTCCAGATTCATCACCAACAGGAAACTACGCGATTTTCTGGCGGCAGGGGGCAAAGTCGCATACTTTTTTAAGCCGAAATTGAAATACATCAATTTGAAACTGAATTATAGAAATCACAGAAAGATCGTTGTTATAGACGGCAAAGAAGGATACATCGGCGGCTTTAATATTGCCAACGAATATTTAGGCTTTAAAAGGCGTTTCGGCTATTGGCGAGACACCCACATCAAAATCCGCGGCAGCGCCGTGCAGGATCTCAATGCGACCTTTGCCATGGACTGGCGTGTTGCTTCTAAAGAAAACATCGAACTTGCTGAAATCTATTTTAATCCTATGGAAGATAAAGGAACTTCTCCAATCCAGGTTGTCTCCAGCGGACCGAATTCTGTGAGAGAAGAAATCAAACGGGCTATGATGCGAATGATTACGTATGCGGAAAAGACCGTATACCTACAGACTCCCTATTTTATTCCAGATCCGAGTATGTTGGAGTCGCTCAAAATGGCCGCTCAGTCCGGAGTAGACGTGAGAATAATGATTCCCTGCATGCCGGATCATATTTTCGTCTACTGGGCGACCTATGCCTATTGCGGTGAATTGATCAGATCCGGCGCAAAAGTATATATTTACGATTGTGGTTTTCTTCATGCAAAGACCATGGTCGTGGACGGCGAAGTGGCGACTGTCGGATCAGCTAACTTTGACAGACGCAGTTTCCGCTTAAACTTTGAATCTAACGCTTTCGTTTACGACGAAGTATTTGCGAAGAAGATGGATGCACAATTTATGAAAGACATTGAACAGGGACACGAGCTTACATTAGAAGACTATAACAACCGTTCAGTTATCATTAAGTTTAAAGAAGCAATTTCGCGATTGCTTTCAGATATACTATAAAGTGGAGGATACAGAATGAAATTTTATATTGCACTTTGGTTTGCAAAGATCATCAACGTCATTATCAACATTGTGGACAAGAGCAGGGGCTCCAACTTCTCAGGGGAAAAAGCGATGAAGATTGACCCGCAGATGGTAGCTCATTTTAAAGGAATTGATTATACAAAAGTTCTCTTTATTACTGGCACCAACGGAAAATCAACTACGACGAACCTGGTTCATCACATATTTAAAAGTAATGGCAAAAAAGTGATCGCCAATCTGGAGGGAGCCAATTTGATCTATGGTGTTGCAACAGCACTCTCAAAAGCATCTACGCTGACAGGGCGAATAAAGGCCGATTATATCATCTTTGAAACTGACGAGAGATACCTGCCTCTGATTCACAAACAGCTGCCGGCAGAAAACATCATGATTACCAATCTGCAGAAAGATCAGGTACAGAGAAACGGCGATCCGGATTTTATATACGGAAAACTTTTTGATGCCATCGGCGGCAACGTGAGACTGTTCCTGAACAATGAAGAACCACGTACGAAATCTTTTGATGAAAACAGCGACAAGATTGTAACTTACGGCGTAGAAAGACATAAGGAATCCTTTACAAAGGACGCTTCCTATCCAACTATGGCTTGTCCGAAGTGCAGACATAAAATCGTCTTTGATTACTACAACAACGATGGTGTGGGAAAATTCCATTGTGTCAACTGTGACCACAAAAGCGACGATACAGCAGACTATACTGTAACTGATGTTGACTTTGAGAATCGTTCCTTCAAACTCCAGGATATAGATTTCAACATGCCATATGATACACCCTATATGTGCTACAATTACGCCGGCGCGCTTGCGGTGGCAAAGGAACTGGGCGGCATAGAGCCACAGGCAGCGGCGAAAGCCTTCGGCGAGTTTAAAAACGTAGGCGGGCGGTTTGAGATATTAAAATATAAGGGGAAGACAATCAAGTATATGCGTATCAAGCAGGAAAATCCTGAAACCTTGCAGACCTGTATCAATGTCATGGCAGCAGATCAGGAAAAGAAAATGGTCTGTCTGGGACTTTGCCCACTGATTGACATGATTCCACACTATGCAAACTCCTTTTATGCTTTTGACTGCCAACTGGACAAGTTGGTACAATCCAATGTAGAGAAGTACTTCTGCTTTTCTGACAGGGTCTGCTATGATACTGCAAATCGCTTGATTTATGAAGGGGTGGACAAATCCATAATTTCCATCGCTGATACGGAAGAAGTGGACACAATTTTCAAAGAAATCGAAAGCGTAGAGACAGATAATATCTATCTGATCACGTGGATTCATACGTTCTATTATATGAAGAAGTATATTGAAAAGGAGGGAAGATAAATGAAAACAATGAATATAGCATGGCTCTTCCCAGATACGCTGTATCTTCACGGTGAAAGAGGAAATATTCTGGCACTGATGCGTTTCTCAGAATTAGCGGGCTTTAAAGCAGAATTGAAAAAGATTGATTTTGAAACAGAAGACTTTGACCCTATGAATTACGACATCATCTTCTGTCCACCGGGAGAAATGGTCTCCTATCCCGTCATCCTAGAATGGCTGAGACCTTATAAGCATCAGTTTGAAGCGTTTGTGGAAGCTGGCAGACCTCTGATTGTTACGGGTAATTCCATTGCGCTGTGGTGCAGCAAAGTCCTCCGCAAAAATGGCAGTGAATTTGAGGGAATGGGTTTACTATCAGTAGAAGCGAAAGAAAACGAAGCTGTTTACGGCGATGATATTTACTTTTCATGTCACTATCACGGGGTGGATATGGAAATCATCGGAAACCAGATTCAGATGGCGGACTTCACCAACCAAGGAGAAGAACCTTTTGGAAGGGTTCTTTACGGCTATGGAAACACAGGCAAGAATCGAGAGGAAGGATTTCAAAGGAAGAATTCCATCTTCACAAACACTCTGGCACCGATGCTGGTGGTCACTCCTAAATTGACCATAGAAATCATCAAAGCAGCAGCGGAAAACAAAGGCGAACTAGTTGAGAACATCGAATTCGACATGGAATTAGAAGAGAAATCCTTTGCGACAAAAAGAGAATTCATCTTTGGAAAAGAGAGTAGATTGACGAACTGTAAAGAGCAATGATAGAAAAAGACGGCGTAAATAGAGCGCCGTCTTTTTGAGTCTATGTTCACTGCCTATGATTTTCTGATTGTCTTGCTGCAGTCATTATCGTAATTGCCGCAGCCGTTGTGAGAACCGAGAGAGACCTCCAGTCCAATTCCGCCTCTGACAGGGGAAATGACCATGCCAATCACGATTCCGGTCATGAGACCAGCTGCAACCATAAGCCCCTTTTCAATGGGCGTATGCTGTCTGTTAAAGAATTCCTTTATCTTACACGGCTTGCATGCTGCAGCGGTATTAGTATCTTCGCACATCTAACGTTCCTCCTTAGTTTTTTTATTATTTTATCACAGTTTAGAGTGGGATGTAAAGTTCTGTACCGATCATCAGGTTATACGGATCGATATTTGGGTTCGCATTCATGACATCGTCTAATTTTACGCCATGTTTTTTTGCGATTAAGTACAGGGTGTCGCCCGCTTCTACGACGTGAACCTTCATTGAAGGCGTCGGTTTTTCTTCTGGTTTTGTCAACTGAGATTCATCTCCAGGGATGCATAGTCTCGTTCCAATTTCCAGATTATATGGATTGGTAATGCAGTTTACTTTCATCAGGAGACTTACAGGCAGATCATATTTATCTGCAATGGTATAAAGTGTATCACCTGCTGTAACAGTGTAGACGTCGATACACACAAGAGAATTATTCATAAAAAACCACCTTTCATTTTTGACCATAAAGGCCATCTTTGTAATATAATATTTCCAATTGTTCGATTTTGTGATAAAATATGATGAAATATATTGGGAAAGGAAAGAATTAATTTGAAACGTTTTTTTAAATCGCCTGCATTTGTCATTCTGATTATGCTGGTCATACTGAATATCGTAGAGGGGCGCTTTGACAATCCTATGGATTGGCTCATGAGTGAACTGCTCATGCTTCCGGGAATTATCATCGGCCTCTCTTTTCATGAATTTGCTCATGGTGCAATGTCCTATGCCTTAGGCGATCCTACGCCGAAGCTGCAGGGGAGGCTGACCATCAATCCGGCTTCACATATAGATCCCTTTGGCTTTATCGCACTACTTCTGGCTGGATTTGGCTGGGGTGTGCCAGTGCAGATCGACCCTAGATATTATAAGCACAGGAGAAGAGACGAATTTTTGGTGTCTATTGCCGGAGTTGCTATGAACTTTTTAGTCGCCATCGTTTTCTCTCTTATCATCAAAGTCATCTTTATAATCCAACCTACATGGTTGATTGGTGAGGTCGGAAACATTGTACTGGATATTTTCCATTACATCATCTTGATCAACCTGGTGCTGATGATCTTCAACTTGCTGCCGGTGCCGCCTCTGGACGGATTTGGCATCGTTACACAGATCTTCAATTTAGAGAAATACTCATGGTACTACAAAGTATATGATAAAGGTTTTTTAATATTATTGTTGTTGATATTTTTAAATATCACAGATTATGTGCTTACTCCAGGTGTCAACTTTGTTTACAGCTGGTTGGTGAATACGATTATTTTCTAGAGAATATGAGGCCCGCAGATTTTATCTGCGGGTCGTTCACTTTTTTGAAACATTTTGACGACAAATATTTGTAAAATTCCCATATTCCAAAACCATTGACTTCCCCATTGAGTAGATGTAAAATAATTCCATTAAATGGAATAGGAAATGGTTAGAATGAGAGGAAGATTAGGGGACTATTTGATAACGGGCGCAGGCAGCTGTTTCACCTGACGGACGACTGGGTGTTTTATGGCGGAAAACTTATCACTTCCTCATTGGAAAAAGGGCAGAACTATGATAAAATGAAAAAAAGCATAGTAATCTCCATCATCAACAGCAGGCTCTTTTCAGAGACGGAGAAAATGCACAGTATTTTCCGCCTGAAGGAAATCGACAAGGATATCCTATAGAAGAAATATGCAAGCTGACCCATATGCCCGAAGAAGAAGTGGAAGAGTTATAAATTTGCAGTATCAGTTTTTAGAGATTGAATCAATGAGATTTGATCTCTTTTTCTTTTGCTGAGATTAGCAAATTGAAAATTATTAGCACTCTATCAAAGTGAGTGCTAAAAAACTCTTTACTTTTTGTTTTAACAGGTATAGAATAGGACTAGAGATTAAAAATAAAGCTAAGCAAATAAATGATTCATAATTTGGGGGTGAACATGATGAACATAGAGAGATTTACACAAAACGCACAGACTGCCATTATGGACTGTCAGAATATCGCTATTTCTGAGGGCCATCAGATGCTGGACGGGGAACATTTACACCTGGCCCTGCTGATGCAGAAGGATGGATTGATTCCTAAGCTTCTCAAGTATATGGAAGTAGATCCGACATCGCTGATCGCTGACCTTGAAGAACAGATGGAAAAGCTTCCGAAAGTATCGGGAGCAGCAGACAATATTTATTCCTCAAGAAGGTTGAATCAGCTTTTGATTGATGCAGAAAAAAATGCAGATAAATTCAAAGATGAATATGTCAGTGTGGAGCACATCTATCTGGCATTGCTGGGAGAAAGAAGCACGCCGTCTGCTAAGATTTTTTCAAAATACGGTATCACAAAGGATAAATTTCTGGAGGCTCTGTCAAAGGTCAGAGGCAATCAGCGAGTGACCAGTCAGAATCCTGAAGAGAACTATGATGCTCTGAACAAATATGGCCGCGATCTAGTAGAGATGGCCAGGGATGGAAAACTTGATCCCGTCATCGGAAGAGACAGCGAGATCAGACATGCAATTCAGATTCTGTCAAGAAGAACTAAGAATAATCCAGTCCTCATCGGTGAGCCGGGTGTTGGCAAAACCGCTGTAGTAGAGGGCTTGGCGCAGAGAATACTCAACGGTGACGTGCCAGAAGGCCTGAAAGATAAGACCATCTTTGCCTTAGATATGGGCGCTTTGATTGCAGGAGCCAAGTTCAGGGGAGAGTTTGAAGAACGATTAAAAGCAGTTCTCAACGAAGTAGAAAAATCGGAAGGGCGCATTATCTTATTTATCGACGAGATTCATAACATCGTCGGTGCTGGCAGGACAGAAGGTTCTATGGATGCCGGGAATTTGCTGAAGCCGAAACTGGCTAGGGGAGAACTGCATTGTATCGGTGCGACGACCTTAGATGAATACAGAAAATACATCGAGAAGGATGCGGCATTGGAGAGGCGTTTTCAAAAAGTCATGGTCGATCAACCATCGGTTGAAGACACGATTTCTATCCTCAGAGGTCTGAAGGAACGCTTTGAAATTCATCATGGCGTCAGAATCACAGATAACGCGCTGATTGCCTGTGCGACCTTGTCCGATAGATATATTTCTGATCGATTCCTGCCGGATAAGGCTATCGATTTGATGGACGAGGCAGCTTCAAAGATCAGAACCGAAATAGACAGCATGCCAACAGAACTAGACGAGATTTCTAGAAAAATCATGCAGCTGGAGATCGAAAAGCAAGCGCTCGGCAAGGAGACAGACAGAGGATCAAAGGCTAGACTGGAAACTCTGGAAAAAGAACTGGCGCAGTTGAAAGAAGAAAACGCCTCCATGAGAGCACAGTGGGAAAATGAGAAAAAGGCCATTACAGAACTAAAGGGAACAAAAGAACAGATTGAAGAAGTCAAGCATCAGATGGAAGAGGCTGAGAGAAATTATGACTTGGAGAAACTGGCACAATTGAAATACGGCGTCCTTCCAGAACTGGAAAAGAAACTGGAAGATGAAAAGCTGAAAAAAGAGAAACCAGATGAAAACAGACTGCTCAAGGAAGAGGTTGGTGAAGAAGAGATTGCCGATGTCGTATCTGGCTGGACGGGAATCCCTGTAGCCAAACTAGTAGAATCGGAAAAGGAAAAACTGCTGAAATTGCCGGATATTCTGCACACCAGAGTCGTTGGTCAAGAAGAAGGCGTTTTGTCTGTCTCAGAGGCCATTTTAAGGGCGAGAGCGGGACTAAAAGATGAGAATCGGCCGATTGGTTCGTTTATTTTCTTAGGACCTACTGGGGTAGGTAAGACAGAACTGGCCAAGGCTCTTTCAGAGGCCCTTTTTGATACCGAAAAGAATATGATTCGAATCGACATGTCTGAATATATGGAGAAGCATTCCGTGTCCAGACTAGTAGGTGCGCCTCCGGGATATGTAGGTTATGATGAAGGAGGGCAGCTGACAGAAGCTGTCAGAAGACGGCCTTACAGCGTCATTCTCTTCGACGAGATTGAAAAGGCACACCCTGACGTATTTAATATCTTGCTGCAGCTGCTTGACGATGGACGCCTGACTGATAATCAAGGAAGAACGGTAGACTTTAAGAACACCATTATCATCATGACTTCTAATATCGGGAGCAGTGAATTGATTGACAATATCAAGGCTGATGGTACGATTGATGCGTCAACAAAAGAGAATGTTGAAAATCAGCTGAAGAACTATTTCAGACCTGAATTCCTCAACAGAATCGACGATATCGTCGTATTCAGTCCGCTGACAGAACAGCAGATTGTTAAAATTATCGAACTGTCACTAGTTGGTCTTGCCCATCGCCTGGCAGAACGGGAAATTAAATTCGAATTGACAGATAAAGGCAAGAAGTTTATCGCAAGAGAATCTTATGACCCGAATTACGGCGCTAGACCGGTAAAGAGATACCTGCAGAAAAACATCGAAACGCAGTTGGCATCCAAATTGATCAGAGGTGAAATCGTCGACGGCGATACCGTTGTCATCGATTCTGATGGAGAAACGCTGCTGTTCACAACAAAATAAAGATAAAATAAAGGATTGTCTCATAATTGAGGCAATCCTTTTCTAGATTATTTAAATTTCCGGCTTCCTGAATTATCCATGTGAATACTCATCGCAAGAGCACCGCCCTCGACGTCTTTGGCCATAAATGCATCAAAGATCGCTTTGTGTTCCTTCAGTACGTTGGTCAGATAGTCTGGCGCGTAATAATTAGAAGGATTACAGTGTTTTAAATAAACTTGATAAGAAGACAAGAACTGCTTCAGCATTCTGTTGTGAGTAGCATTATAAATAATCTGATGAAAGGCGGTATTGATATTCAGCATTTTATTGATATCGTTTTTCATGGTATAGAACTCCATAAACTCAAAAGTCTCCTCCAGCTCGTTGAGTTCTTCCTCTGTAATTCTTTCTATCGCCCAGCGTACCGCTTGAACTTCGTACGCCTTGCGGAGAACGTACATATCTTCGACGTCCTGTTCTGAAAGGCCTAAAACAAAAGCGCCTCTGTTAGGGATATTTTCAATCAGGCCGTCCATTTCTAATTGGCGCAGGGCTTCACGCACCGGCGTTCGGCTGACTTTGTATTCGTCGCAGATTTTTTGCTCCGTAAGCTTTTCTCCCGCTTTCAATTTTCCGGTGAGAATATCTTCTTGCAGTTCAGAATAGAGATTGGTAGACAACGGCTGGTTACTAGTTTTTCCGTCCTCTAAATATTGAATGATTGACATTTTGTTCCTCCTTAATTACTGTATACAATTATATGTGTGGCATACAATTTTGTCAAGACGGTCAAAATCTTTCTAACGGATTAAAGGTTGTCAAAATTTGATTTTTCTTGTATAATCGTTTGTATGAAAAAAGAAGTAATTAATAAGATATTGGATATCTTGGAAGAAACTTATCCTGAAGCGGAATGTGCCCTTCATCACCAAAATGTATTTGAGCTGATTGTTTCAGTGGCTTTATCTGCGCAGACGACGGATAAGAGCGTCAATCAGGTCACGCCTGATTTGTTTGCTGCATATCCAGATGCCTTTGCTCTGGGTGATGCTGACCCGGAAGAGGTCAGCAAATACATAAAACGCATCGGCATGTACAAGACGAAGTCAAAAAATATCGTCAATATGGCCAAGGTGTTGGCGGAAAAATATGATGGACAAGTTCCTGATGACTATGACAAACTGGTAGAATTGCCAGGGGTAGGTAGAAAAACCGCTAACGTGGTACTGTCGGTAGGTTTTGGACATCAGCGCATTGCTGTTGACACCCATGTCTTCCGCGTAGCTAATCGCATCGGTTTTGTGAATGCAAAAGACGTGTTGAAAACAGAGCTTGCTCTGATGGAGGTTTTGCCAGAGAATCGTTGGTCGAGGACACACCATTCTCTGATCTTTCATGGCAGGAACTGTTGTGCGGCGAGAAAGCCGGACTGTGAAAACTGCAGTATCGCTGAATACTGCGAAAAACATCTGTAATGATGAAAAGGGTATTGGGGAAATAAGTTAAAATCTTTTAGTTCAATTTTTAAGGAGAACGTATGAAGAAAAAACTTTTCATTTCCCTAATGGTAGTGGTATTGACGGTCATCGTGTTGCCGTTCAGTACCGAAGACGTGAACGCAAACAGTGAGAGTGCGAACTTCTCGGGAAGCACTTGTACCAGTGACGACAATGCTGCCGCAACGATTGACTATGTCAAGAGCGAATATAAGCACATGAGCCGTTATACTGGTCCTGGACAGTGCTGGGGTTACGCAGAAAAAGTAAAAGACATGCTGGCAAGCGCAAATAACACGAAGTATTATACGGGTTTAAAGAACACTACTTCTAATTTTAAAAAGAAGTGTCTGGGCATCAAGGCTGGCTCTCACATTCGGTTTTCCCACGGAAGTAGTTTTAACGGCTGGTCCGGACATTCTGTAGCACTGCTGAAGGTCACGAAGGATCAGGTGATCTGGGCAGACAATAATTACTATAGCAGCAATATCGTTTCATATTATAAGGGAACCTTGAGCGATTTTATGAAGTGCTATGGACAGTATGGCTACATCAATATGGTATCAGAGACGACAAAGTTTAAAACTTATGCGACACCGAAGTTATCTGTAACCGCCAATCATTCTGCAGGCAAAATCAAACTCACCTGGTTGGCCGTAAAAGGTGCAAAAAAGTATGAAGTTTATCGCAGTTATTCTAAAAAGGGTGAATACACGCAAATCGCTGAAGTAGAGACTGCCAACTATACGGATGATTCCGTGAAAGCAGGGAAGACCACATACTATAAAGTCAAGGCCATAAAAGAGAGCGGTATGAAATCCAGCAGCATCGAAAGTGCCAAGCTGAAAGGTTAACTAGGCACAGTAGCAGTCCAAAAAATGTAAAAACTGTATTGATAATAGGGGAGATATGGGGTATATTTTAAGTATAGTATAACTATATGCAAATGGCTGTTGCTTCTCGATATGCAACGAAAAAAAGGTCGAGTTCAAATGATTTTAAGATCCTATTATTTAGTGAATAATAGGATCTTTTATTGTTTTTTGATTATTTTACATGAGGTTAGTTATGAAGACAGGCCATTTCTATTTTGTCAAAGAAGCATTTTTTACTGATTTTCAAGATCCTGATTTCTTCAAAAGTAGTTAAATATAAAGAACAGTATCCAAGGAAAATGAGTAAGTACAAACGATGTGATACGATTGTTTTTGGAAATGTGCTAGGTTATGAGAAGGCCTTTTTGATACAAAACACCAGTCTGGTAATTGAGCAAAGCTTAATCAGCTGTAAAGAGAACTCTGATTAAGGAGTTTCATGGCAAATAAAAAAAGAAAAAGAGCAGGTTGTATTAGCTTTTGTTCAGATACAACATGCCCTTTGATTATATTATGCGTTCTTTCCGCAGCACTTCTTGTATTTTTTACCGCTGCCGCAAGGGCAAGGGTCGTTTCTGCCGGGTTTCTTTTCTGCGTGCACTGTCTTTGAGCGTTTGAACTCCTTGATGATTTCGATTCGCTTCTCTTCGCTGAGTACGTCATCCCAGGCAGGGAGAGTGAATAAGTATTCTGCTTCAGCCTTGAGCATGTTGAAGAATAGTTTTTCAAAATCGATATCGAGATCAATGGCAGTTTCTTCTGTTACGGCATCCAGATCCATCTCTGTCTTTAAACTGGAGTTGATGCCGTCGAGGAAACCGACGAAAATCGTCTTGTTGCATTGGAACTTTGCAACTAATTCATCAACCGTTCCAGACAAGTGCTCTTGATGATTTTCTAAAATGTGCGTATAAATCTTTGTCTCTGTTTCGGAGTATTCTTTCCAAAAATTTTCAAAAGTATCTTCGGTCTGATTCTCCATCAGTTCTTTCCAATCCTGAAATAGGCTCATCTGTCGTACCTCCTCTTTATAGTGCTTTTGCGATTGCAAGAATGTCGCCTACGATGGCGCTGCCTGTCGGGAGGGCACCGGCACCTTTGCCATAGAACATCACTTCGTCGACAGCATTGCCTGTAACGTAAATCGCATTGAACTCATTGGAAACGCCAGCGAGAGGATGTGAGTTTTCAATTTCCATAGGTTTTACACTGTATTCTATGTTATCGCCCACTTTCTTTGCCTGGGCAATTAATTTGATCTTGCATCCTTTTGCTTTTGCGGCCTCAATATCGTCCATGGTTATTTTGCTGATGCCTACTGTAGGTATTTCTGTCGGTGGAACATACTTATCAAAAGCAAGAGCCATCAAAATAGAAAGCTTATTTGCGACATCAATTCCTTCCACATCCGCAGTCGGATCTGCCTCGGCAAAACCTTTTGCCTGAGCATCTTTCAGCACTTCGCCGTAATCAAGACCCAAATCTGTCATCTTTGTTAAGATATAGTTGGTCGTGCCGTTGAGGATGCCCATAACTTCACTGAAATCGTTGCCTGCCAGAGCTTCTGTAATTGCAGTCAGGGCAGGGATACCGCCGCCAACGCTGGCTTCAAATCTGAATTCAACACTGTTTGCCACTGCTGCTTTGTGGAGTTTGTCAAAGTTCGCTGCTACAGCAGCTTTGTTCGGTGTTACCACTGATTTTCCGTTTTCCATGGCAGTCAGCATGAACGTGGTAGAAGGTTCGATGCCGCCGAGTGCTTCTACTACGATATCAATTTCTGGATCCTTTAAAATATCATCAGGATTCTGTGTGGCCTGGCTTTCGTGGAGTCCAAGTGCTTTCAGTCTATCCATGTTTTTTTCTAGTACTTTTTCGACCTTGATTTCTTTGCCGATTCTTTTTTCAATCAATTCTCTGTTCATATCCAAGATCTCGTAAGTTCCACCACCTACGGTTCCCAGACCTAGTATTCCGATTTTTACTGTTTTCATAACAGCCTCCTTGTACATATTTTTACATTGATAAAAATTATATACCAAAATTTCATTTTTGTCTTTAAATTTTAACAAAAAACCTTTATTATTAATAAGTAAATATATTATACGACCATAACTATACGACTAAATCCATCCAATCGAGCGGCGCATAAAGTGCTTGCTCTCTTGGGGATTGGCCGTCAAGAGTGCAGGAGTTCTCATCAATCTGCTTTGCAAATTGGGGGCAACTCCATTAGGAGGACATTATGTCATTACACATCGTATTTGTAGAACCAGAAATTCCACCTAACACTGGAAATATAGCGAGAACCTGTGCGGCGACAGACACAGTTCTGCACCTGGTAGAGCCGTTAGGCTTTTCGATAGATGAAAAAGCTGTCAGGAGAGCGGGACTGGATTATTGGCCTTATGTGAAACTGGAAGTTCACGAGAGCTTAGAGGCCTTCATGGAAACTTATGGGGACCGAACTATGTATCTGGCTACCACCAAAGGCGGCAGAATCTATACAGAACCAGAATATAAGGATGAAGATATGTTTCTCTTTGGTCGAGAAACTGCGGGGCTGCCAAGAGACTTTATCGAAGCGCATCAGGAGAAAGCAATTAGAATCCCAATGAGTAAGGACACAAGACTACGTTCTTTCAACCTTGCAAATTCCGCAAACATCATTTTATTTGAGGCATTAAGACAATTGGACTTTCCAGGCTTGAAATAGACTGATTCAATATGGTATACTATTTGCATAAGGAGATAGGAATTATGAAATTAGGATACGAGCTCACAATTGAACAGACCCAGAAACTATCCATGACTCCTGAATTGATTCAGGCAATACAGATATTGCAGTTCAACAACCAGGAGTTAGTTGATTATGTCCAGAATGAATTGCTTGAAAATCCTGTGCTGGAAGCGGAAAAGGAGTATGACACACAGGAAGTCGACATCCGAGAAAAAATCAGAGAAGCTGATTATGAAGAAGAGAGCTTCAAGCAGTGGGAATATTCCCCTGATGAAGACGATGATTATACATACGAGCAGTACGTCTCTGAAGAAGATACTTTGACAGATTATCTCTTTATGCAGCTCCAGTTTTCCAATCTCAAGGGAAAACATGCGGCAATCGGCAAATATATTATCGAGGCTGTCGATGACAATGGCTATCTGACCGCTTCTGTAGAAGAAATTGCAAAGGCAGTAGATGCTGAAATTGAAGATGTAGAAGATACGCTTAATTTTATCCAAACCTTTGATCCGGCAGGGATCGCTGCCAGAAACTTGCGGGAGTGTCTGATTATTCAACTCGCCGCAAAGGGACTTTTGACAGACGAGATTGAATATATCATAGAAAACATGTTGGAGGATTTGGCGGATAACAAGATTGCACATATTGCAAAGACCTTGAACATGAAGAATCAGGAAGTCCAGCAAATAGCAGATTTGATTAAGACCTTGGAACCAAAGCCGGGCAGACTTTTCTCATCCGGAGAGACGACCAGGTACGTTATCCCGGACATCTTTGTTGAAAAAATTAACGATGAATTTGTGGTTACCAACAACGATACCAGTGTGCCAAAGCTGATGGTCAGCTCTTATTATAACAAGTTATCTGCGGAAGCTGACAAAGACGAAGAACTAAATAAGTATTTAAATGATAGATTTAATGCAGCAGTATGGTTGATTAAAAGCATTGAACAGAGAAAGCAAACGATTTATAATGTAGCCAGCGCAGTCGTAAAGTATCAGCAGGACTTCTTTGATAAGGGGGAAAAGTACTTAAAGACTCTCACCTTAAAGCAAATTGCCGAAGAAGTCGGCGTGCACGAATCGACGGTAAGCCGTTCCATCAACGGTAAATATATGCAGAGTCCGAGAGGCGTTTTTGAACTGAAGTATTTCTTCTCAAGCGGTGTCTCAGGCGGAGACGGTGCCGGGGTTTCCTCCAACAGCGTAAAGTCTATTATCAAGGAAATCATAAATGGAGAAGATCCCAGAAAACCTTACAGCGACCAGGATATGGTAGAAATTCTGAAAGACAAGGGAATTGATATATCCAGAAGGACGGTGGCAAAGTACAGAGAAGGGATGAACATCTTATCTTCCTCGAAGAGAAGGAGATTCTAATGGAGCCCGCCCAATTTGCAGAGCAAATTGATGGAAACTCCTTATGATGTAACGCCCCAGCCTTTGGCTGGCTAGGCGTTAGTCGTATAATTTTGATATTAATTAATTTTAATATATATCAATACAAAACTTTAATTCTTATATAAAAGAGAGATATGGAGGTAAATTATGGCAATTAAAGTTGGTATTAGTGGATTCGGAAGAATTGGCAGAGTAGTGATCAGGGCGGCAATGGACATGCCTGAGATCGAAATTGCAGGTATTAATGTTCGTAACGCGGATATCGATTATCTGATCTACATGCTGAAATATGACAGTACATTCGGAAGATTCCCTAAATCACTTGAGAAGTATGAAAACGGAATTATGATGGACGGCAAAAAGGTTCCTGTATACAGCGAATCTGAAGCGAAAAACATTCCTTGGGATAAATGCGGGGCAGAATACATAGTTGAAGCGACAGGGGCTTATACTACTACTGAAACCGCGATGGATCATATCAAAGCAGGCGCTAAGAAAGTTGTGATTTCAGCTCCTGCGAAAGATAAGACAACGCCTACCTTCGTCTATGGTGTCAACTCAGACGAATACACAAGCGACATGCAGGTAGTTTCCAATGCATCCTGTACGACCAACTGCCTGGCACCACTTTGCAAGGTGCTTGAGGATAATTTTGGAATCGAACAGGGATTGATGTCTACCATCCATTCTGCTACTGCAAAGCAGAAAGTTGTTGACGCTCGTTCGATGAAAGACTGGAGAACGGGAAGAAGCGTGTTCGGCAATGTCATTCCTTCCACTACTGGTGCTGCGAAAGCTGTAGGATTGGTGATTCCTTCACTGGCAGGAAAGATGACAGGAATTTCTTACAGGGTTCCAATTGCAGACGTTTCTGTAATCGATCTGAATGTCGTATTGAAAAAATCCGCATCTTATGAGGCCATCTGCAGAGCAGTAAAGAAAGCATCTGAGACGACCCTGCATGGTGTCATTGAATACGTTGATGACGAAGTAGTATCTGGTGACTTTGTTGGAGATCCGCACACTTCCATCTTTGACGCAAGAGAAGGCATTGAGCTAAACGATAAGTTTTTCAAGCTGATCGCTTTCTATGATAATGAATTTGGATATTCCAGCAAGACATTGGAACTCATTAAGCATATGTACGAGGTAGACAACGCAAAATAATGGATACGAGAGGAAATACCGGCTAGACCGGTATTTCCTCAATATGAAACAATGAGGGGTCTAAAAAAATGAAAAAAACAATCAGAGACATCGATGTCAAAGGAAAAAAAGTTATTGTAAGATGTGATTTCAATGTACCACAGAAGGACGGCGCAATTACTGACGATAACAGAATTACGGCTGCACTGCCAACGATCACCTATTTAATTGAACAGGGGGCAAAGGTTATTTTAATGTCTCACCTGGGCAGACCAAAGGGCGAACCAAAGATGGAGTTCACGCTGCAGCCAGTGGCAGACAGACTGAGCCAGCTCCTCGGAAAAGAAGTCAAATTTAAAAGCTGCCCAGAGGTGATCTGTGATACGATTAAAGAAACGGCTGATTCTTTGCAAGAGGGAGAGGTGATGCTCCTCGAAAACGTCCGTTTCAGAAAAGAAGAAACTGAAAACGGCGCAGAATTTGCCAAAGAATTAGCTTCTTTAGGGGAAATCTTTGTGCAAGAAGCTTTTGGCACAGCACACAGAGCCCATGCTTCTACAGCGGGAATTGCCGATTATCTGCCAGCAGTATCCGGCTTCTTGATTGAGAAAGAAGTGAAGTTCCTCGGCGGCGCAGTGGAAAACCCAAAGAGACCGTTTGTAGCAATTATGGGCGGAGCAAAGGTTGGCGATAAAATTCCAGTCATTGAAAGCCTGTTGAAAAAAGTAGATACTTTGATTATCGGCGGCGGTATGTCTTATACATTCTTCAAAGCCATGGGACTTGAAATTGGCACATCGATCTTGGATGAAGAAAACATCGATTTAGCCAAGGCTTTGTTAGAAAAAGCTGAAACCGCAGGGGTCAAACTGCTGCTGCCTGTAGATGTTGTCTGCGCAAAAGAGTTTGCCAACGAGACTGAAACTGTAGTCGTTGATAGGGAACAGATACCGGCGGATATGATGGGATTGGATATCGGACCTAAGACCATTGATCTGTACAAAAAAGCCTTAATAGAAGCAAAGACCATTGTATGGAATGGTCCAGTGGGTGTGTTTGAAATGCCGTCTTTTGCCAGAGGTACAAGAGCCATTGCAGAGATTTTGGCAGAAAGCGATGCCGTTACAGTGATCGGCGGCGGTGATTCAGCGGCGGCTGCAGAGCAATTCGGTCTGGCAGACAAGATGACCCATATTTCGACGGGCGGAGGCGCTTCTCTTGAATTTTTAGAGGGTAAAGTCCTACCGGGCATTGCAATTATAGAGGAGAAATAAGAAAATGAGAATTCCGTTTATTGCAGGAAATTGGAAAATGTACAAGACGAAAAAAGAAGCGATGGAATTTGCGGAAAGCTTCAAACAGTTATATAAGGATACCGATATCAGAGCGGCAATCTGTGCGCCATTCACGCAATTAGATACGTTGGTGGAAGCCTTCAGAGGAACCGGCATAGGCGTGGGCGCACAAAACGTCCATTTCGAAGACGAAGGCGCTTTTACTGGTGAGATTTCTGTCGCTATGCTGAAAGAAATCGGTGTGGATTACTGTATCGTCGGTCATTCAGAAAGAAGACAGTACTTTGCAGAGACGGATGAGACCGTCAATCTGAAATTGAAGAAGCTTTTAACAGAGAGCGCAATCAGACCGATTCTCTGTGTCGGAGAAAATCTTTCACAGCGAGAAGCGGGAAAAGAAAAAGAGGTCGTCTCACAGCAGATTGAAAAAGATTTTGCTGGTCTCACGAGCGAGCAAGCTGAGCAAATCGTCATCGCATATGAGCCGATTTGGGCTATCGGTACGGGGAAGACAGCCAGTGCGGAGCAGGCAGAAGAAATGTGCGCTTTTATCAGGACGATCGTTGAGGAACTATACGATGAGGATACCTGCGACAAAGTAATCATTCAATATGGCGGCAGTGTGAAACCAGAAAATGCAACAGAAATCATGAATATGGATGAGATTGATGGTGCATTAGTCGGCGGAGCCAGCCTGATTCCTTCTAAATTTATGGACATTATCAACTTTTAGGGATAAAGTGTCAAAAATACTTGATTTTTACCATTTCTTATGATAAAGTTAAATGGTTGAATTTTAAGCAGTCAACCCTTAGCCAATCGAGCTACGCGCGGTGCGCTGACTCTCTTGGAGGGTGGTTGCATAAGGTCTCTCCGCAATTTGCGAGACAAATTGGGACGAGGACCATTAAGCAGTCAACCCTTAGCCAATCGAGTTTCATGCGATGCATTTGCTCATTAAGTGGAGGGTTTTGCATACGACAGTTTTTAAAACTGTGACAAGTCTATTAAGGAGGGATAAGATGAAAACCACTCTAATGGTACTATTAGCAATTGCCAGCATTATCATTATTGCCAGCGTATTATTACAATCTAGTAACAGTGACGGATTGTCCGGATCTATCGCAGGCGGCGCTGAGCAGCTGTTCGGCAAAAAAAAGAGTAAAGGTTATGAGGCTATTTTGAGCAAAATAACCGTTGTATCTGCAATCTTGTTTATCGGTCTTTCACTGGCGATTGTAGCTATTTTTTAATGTGTTTATAATTAAATTTTAAATATTCGCTTGATAGTAAGAGGTGCTTGTTTAGTGCCTCTTAAACTTGTTTCATAAGTAAGCGAAGGAGGAGGTATTATAATTATGGAAAGCTTTACAAGCTTTGTTGCTCCTATCGCAGCTGTAGTTGGTCTAATCGTTGCTTTTTGTCTAGCATCATGGATCGGCAAAGCTGATGAAGGAACAGACAGGATGAAGGAAATTGCAGGCTTCATCAGAGAAGGTGCTATGGCATTCCTCAGAAGAGAGTACAAGACGATGGTTATCGTCATTGTCGTACTGTTCTTGCTGATTGGATTTGGCCTTGGAAATTGGACAACCGCTGTATTGTATGTAATCGGTGCCCTGTTATCTGTTTTGGCTGGATTCTTTGGAATGAACGTTGCAACAAAAGGTAATGTAAGAACAGCAAATGCTGCAAAAGAAGCAGGTATGCCAAAGGCACTGAAAATCGCTTTCAGATCAGGTGCGGTTATGGGGCTTTGCGTGTCAGGCCTCGGTCTGTTAGGACTTGGTGTCGTATTCTATGTGCTTGATTTTGCGACAGTGCTGGAAAGTGTCACAGGCTTTGGTCTCGGTGCATCCTCTATGGCTCTCTTCGGAAGAGTAGGCGGTGGTATCTACACAAAGGCTGCAGACGTTGGTGCTGACCTCGTAGGTAAAGTTGAAGCTGGTATTCCAGAAGATGACCCAAGAAACCCTGCCGTTATCGCTGATAACGTAGGAGACAACGTTGGTGACGTTGCTGGCATGGGTTCTGACCTGTTCGAATCCTATGTAGGATCCATCATTTCTGCTATTACTCTGGCGGCAGTTGCAGTTGCAAATGCACCTGAACTTGCAACATTCTCAGAAACTACGGCAGCCGTATTCCCACTGGTTCTTTCAGCAATCGGTATCATTGCATCTGTAATTGGTATCCTGCTCGTAAGAGGCGGAGAGAATGTTAATCCTGCTAAGGCTCTAAATATGGGTACTTACATCAGTGGCGTCATTGTAATCATCGCTGCTCTGATTTTGAGCAAGCAGATGTTGGGCGACTTCACTTATGCATATGCAATTATCGCAGGTCTTATCGTCGGTATTGCCATCGGTAAGATTACAGAAATCTATACTTCAGCTGACTACGGTTCAGTTAAAAAGATTGCTGAGCAGTCACAGACTGGTGCTGCAACTACGATCATCAGCGGTTTAGGTGTTGGTATGATGTCTACTCTCTGGCCGATTATCTGCATCTGTGTGGGCATCTTTGTTGCTTATCAGTTTGCTGGCGTATACGGCATCGCTCTTGCTGCAGTAGGTATGCTCTCCACGACAGGTATGACTGTTGCAGTAGACGCTTACGGTCCTGTTTCCGATAATGCCGGCGGTATCGCTGAAATGGCTGAACTGCCAGAAGGCGTAAGAAATATTACGGACAAGCTTGACTCTGTAGGTAACACGACAGCGGCTATTGGTAAAGGTTTCGCAATTGGTTCCGCTGCTCTGACTGCACTGGCTCTGTTTGTATCTTATGCAACGGTTGCGCATATCAGCATTGTAAGCTTACTGGATCCAATCGTCATTGTCGGACTGTTCATCGGAGCAATGCTTCCATTCTTGTTCTCAGCCATGACTATGAACTCCGTAGGTAAGGCTGCAAATCAGATGATTGAAGAAGTTAGAAGACAGTTCAGAGAAGACAAGGGCATTATGGAAGGCACTTCCAAGCCTGACTACGCAAGATGTGTAGATATCTCCACTGGTGCTGCCCTGAAGGAAATGATCATTCCTGGCTTGATGGCTATCGCAGCTCCGCTTGCTGTCGGCTTTGTACTGGGTGCAGAGGCGCTGGCAGGAATGCTGGGCGGTGCTCTTTCAGCTGGCGTATTGCTCGCTATCATGATGGCGAACGCTGGCGGTGCATGGGATAACGCTAAGAAATATATCGAAGAAGGCAACTTTGGCGGAAAAGGTTCCGAACCTCACAAGGCTGCAGTTGTCGGCGACACAGTCGGTGACCCGTTCAAAGATACTTCTGGTCCATCCATCAACATTCTGATCAAGTTGATGACAATTGTATCAGTTGTATTTGCACCAGTATTCGGTGCTGGATTATTAGGATAATATAATATCACGGTTTAAAAAGGCTTCGCTGCGGCGGAGCCTTTTTGTTATGTAGAAAATAGGAATCTTCGATTCCGTCATTCCCCCTTTAGATTCTTGCAAAGAAATCTTTAGCTATGGTATACTGATAACATCTACATGAAAAAGAGGTGATATGATGGCAAAGAAAGAAAAAGAACCAAAGACCAATGCAGTGCGGATTGTCGCAGCGAAAAAGATACCTTATGAACTCCATACATACGAAGCGCCCGATGGCTTTTTAAGCGGAGTTTCCGTTGCAGCGCAGTCTCACATCGACCCGGATAAAGTATTTAAGACTTTGGTTCTCGTTGGACATAGCAAAGAACATTACGTCTGCGTCATTCCTGTTGCCTGTGAATTGGATCTGAAAAAAGCAGCTAAGTTTTTTGGCGAAAAGAATATAGAAATGATTCACGTAAAGGAAATTACACCTTTGACCGGATATATCAAAGGCGGATGTTCCCCTGTAGGCATGAAAAAACCATTCAAGACGGCCATACATAAGAGCGCCTGGGAGCAGAGCACCATATGTGTCAGCGGTGGCAAAGTCGGTTTACAGATGGAACTTTCACCAATACAACTGGCAGAGCTGATTGGCGCAAAGTTTGTGGATTTAATAAAGGAAGGTTAGCATTCATGGAAATTAGAAAGGCAAAATTGGCAGATCTCGACAGGATTTTGGAAATCTACGCTTATGCCAGGGTGTTTATGGCAGAAACGGGGAATCCCACGCAGTGGGGAGATGGCTATCCGCAGAAAGGAATATTAGTTGAAGATATTAAAAAAGAGCAGTTATATGTTATAGAAGAAGAGAAACAAATTCATGGTGTGTTTGTGTTTGTCATAGGTGACGATCCGACTTATGAGATAATTGAGGACGGTGCGTGGCCTAGCGATTCTCCTTATGGCACCATCCACCGCATTGCAGGTGATGGGCAAGGGAAGGGAATTTTACGGCTCTGTGTAGACTTTTGTAAAAAACAGATCGATACCTTACGCATTGACACCCATCATGACAATCGCATTATGCAGAGTGCTATTAAAAAAAATGGATTCCAAAGATGCGGAATCATTTATTCTGTGGACGGAAGCCCGAGAATTGCTTATCAGAGAAGTAAGAATTGAGGGCGAGCATGGCCTTGGATTGGTCCAGACCATACCCGTTCTCAATTCTTGCTGAAATAATTGATCGAGAATCTGCAAAAACAAGCTTATAGCTGGATTTTGCCACTTGTTTGTGCTGTATGTGTAGACAGCAAACAGTTCATATTTACTGCCTGCTTTTCTTTTTGTTCAGACGATGATCAACGTTTCTGCTCTGCGCTGAAAGTTTTTCTCTAACATGGCTTTATGAGAGAGGAAGGCCGGGTCGTCAAAATACTTGGCATCTTCTGGACATTTATTCACGCAAGCGTGGCATTTAATGCAGATGCCAGTTACCTCAGACGTTTTCGCCGGATTGATGGAACCCATGGGACAGTTTTGGGCGCAGATGCCACAGTCCGTGCACTTCGTCGTATCCGTCTTGGGTTTTGCCTTTAAAAATACAGCAGGCTGACCGTCCAGCCCCAGGGGTCTATAATATGCAGCTTCCGCATCTCCAGGTATGGATAGAAGTGAAAAAGCACTCTCACTCTCAATTCTTTGGACTGTTTTGACGGCCAATTCCGAAAGCAATTTCAAATCTTCTTTATCTGGACGGCCTGCCGCTAAAGAATCTGAGAAAGCGTGTTGAGAAGCTACGGCTGCAGCAGAAACGATACGAAACCCGTCATCATCTAGAACCTGCGTCAGTTCAGCTAACCCGTTATCAAAGCTGCGGTTTCCAAATGTGACTAAGGGAATTGCTGCGGCCTCATTTCCTTTGAAACTGTTCTGTACAAAAGAGAGAAGTTTATTTGGCATTTTTCCAGCATAAACCGGCGTGCCGAAGACGACTAGATCGCCCGCAGAAAAAGAGGGAACTGTTTCCCTTGACATGGGCAGTGTAAAATCGTATTTTTCGATGGGACACTTTAGCTTTTCACTGAGCGCTTCTGCAAGATAGGTAACTGCCCTATCTGTATTTCCTGTAGGACTGAAATAGACTTTCCAAATTCGCGTAATATTCATTTCTGTAACCTCCTGTTGAGATGTTCCGGCAATTTGTAGAGCAAATTACCGGGAACCATATCTTTATTTTACCACAGTTATGAAGAAAAAGATATTCTTTGCCAACGAAGGCGGACAGGAAACGGCATGAACACATATCGACGCTTTTTGCGACTCATAGGTATTATTTGCTTACAGTCGTGTTTGGGCTGAGATCTTATGAGGTACATTTAAAATAATGTGACGAAACGAAAAAATTATTGAAAGAAGGCGAGGAGAAATGATGGGACACTTTGGGTTCTCTTATGTAGGAGCCATATATCTAGCTATGCTGACAATCCCCAATTTGATCTGGACGAAACATCAGCCAGCAGGTTATAATCCGAAAATAGAAAACAAGCTGCTGCTTTGTTTTGAGAGAGTAGGAGAAGTGCTCTGCTTCTACATTGTACTGATTTTCCAGGATTTCAACTTCAAACCGTGGACACCCTGGTCTCTCTGGCTGCTTATTTCTTTTCTGCTCATGGTGCTCTATGAATTCTGGTGGATTCGCTATTTTCGAAGTGCAAAGACCTTGACGGACTTCTATAGCAGTATACTGGGGATTCCTTTGGCGGGAGCGACATTGCCTGTAGCCGCATTCCTGCTGCTGGGGCTCTATGGCAAAGTGATCTGGCTAATTCTTGCTGCCGTTATTCTAGGGGTGGGACATATCGGCATCCATGTGCAGCATAACGAAGAATTATCTCGTTGACAAATATTCAATGAAGGTGTAACATAAGTTGTGAGGTGATAAAGTGCGTATATCAAAGGATCCAGAAGTAAGAAAACAGGAAATTATAGATGCAGCTATGGGAATTTTTTCTGAGAAAGGTTTCGAGGCTGTGACTATGAAGGATATTGCTCAGGCAGTGGGCGTAGCTACAGGTCTTTGCTATCATTACTTCCCGAATAAACAAGTGCTCTACGAAACGGCGGTCAACCAGTATGCAGAGACTTGCAGCCGGGAGTTCATCGAGGTATTTAAGCAGACAGATTTGACCCCTGATGCTTGTATGGCTCGGCTCTGGCAGGTATGGCAGCAGGCGGAGACCACTGGAGCCTATACTTATGCCAGCTTTTTTCACAAAGAAGGAAATGAGTTTTTCCATGCACAACTGGATACGGCGATGGCAAGGAAAGTGACACCTTATATAGAAAATTATCTGAGGGTCTTGCAGGACAGGGGAGAAATCCACGTGCTTGATTCCTCTGCCGCCGCAAAATTTATCGTCGGCGGTCAAATGGCCATTATCAATGACCAGAGCCTTTCTTTAGAAGCCCGTTTTCAAATCGTGCGGCAACTCATTATCAAAGTCTTAAATTAACCCGTCAACTTAGACGGGTTTTCTTTGAAACAATGATTGAATATAAGTCAATAAAAGAAATTTAATGAGGTGAAATGATGAATTCAAGAGAATATTTTGATCGTACAGCAAAAGAGTATGATGAAGGCCACGATGGGCGTTTTGTCAGATGTATGTATCCTGAAATTGTTGGACAGGTGAAGGAACTGCCAGGGAAAAACATTTTGGATATCGGCTGTGGAAACGGAAACATCATAAAGATGTTGGAAACGCAGCGCCCTGGGCATTATTACGGAGTAGACCTGTCAAGCGAGATGATAAAGGAAGCAGAAAAGAGAGTTTCAAAAAAAGTGGTACTCAAATTGGCGGATGTGGTCAGCTTGCCCTTTGCTGATGAGAGTTTTGACATATTAATCTGCAATGCGTCATTTCACCATTATGAGGAGCCCGAAAAAGCGATTTCAGAGATGAATCGAGTGCTGCGGCCGGGCGGTGCTTTGATCTTAGGAGATCCGACTTTTCCACTGTTTCGAAGATTCCTTAATTGGGCAATCCAATGGGCAAACTCGGGCGATGTTTGGATTTACGGAAAAAACGATATTCTCCCGTTGTTTCGAAGCGGCGGATTTGATATACTGAAATGGAAACGGCTGAACTATAGAGCTTTTATATTTCAGGCGAGAAAGAGGGATGAATGATGAACAAAAGTAGATTGTTGATACACGACTTGCCGCCTGGATTTGTGGCAGCAGAGAACTACGATGAAGTCGTAGAGGCCAGCGGCACCATCAGAAATTGTATCGGATGTTTTACATGCTGGATTAAAAGTCCCATGGAATGCGTATTAAAGGATGGTTATGAACATATGGCGGAAAAACTGGCGGCATGTGATGAACTGGTTCTAATCAGCAAATGCACTTATGGAGGCCCATCTGCTTTCGTTAAAAATGTTCTGGACCGGAGCATTCCGTATCTGCATCCTGATTTTGTGATTAAAGACGGGCAGATGCATCATAAGCAGAGATTTCCGCAGCACATCACGATGAAAGTCATATTCTATGGGGATGATCTTTCGGAAGCTGAAAAAGAATCAGCTGGAGCATGGGTCGAAGCCATGGCTGTGAACTTTGATGCAGCTCCAGTGGAGACTGTATTTTGCACAAATGCCGTGGAAGTCCGTCAAATTTTGTCTGAAGAGTGCATTCGTCAGGAAAAGACAATCTGCGGTCCACAAAAGAGGGACGTACATTTGCCTCTGAGCAAGCAAGAGGAAGCGGCCATTGCTTTAATCAGCGGCAGTCCAAAGAAGAAGTACAGCACTTCGGGGAAAATGTTAGAAGAGTTAAGCGCTTTTTTACCTAAAGACAAGACAGTGACAGAACTTCATTTTTCAGGGAACGAAATAGAGGAGAATACGCTGCAGACTCTGGCAGAATCAGAAACCCTGGTCCTCTCTCTGCCCTTATATGTAGACGGTATTCCCAGCCACCTGCTACGGTGCCTGAGGGATGCTGAAGATTTTTTTGCAGATAAAATGCTGCCTAAATCTGTCTACATCATCATCAATTGCGGATTTTACGAGGGAGAGCAGACGCAGACTGCCATGAAAATGATGGAAAACTGGTGCGTACGCTGCGGCTTTTCATTTTGCGGCGGCCTCGGTGTCGGAGCAGGCGGTATGTGGCATTCCATCAAAGACGTACCGCCGGGACATGGACCGAAGAAAAACTATGGAAAACATCTTTCGGCGCTAGCACAGAAAATAGAACAGCAGGCAGAGTATGGATGCGTTTTTACCACCGTCAATTTACCGAGAATTGCCTACAAAATAGCTGGAGAGTACGGCTGGAAAAAAGCTGCCGAAAAGAACGGAATCACGCTCTAGTTTCCATCAATTGCTATCCAGACAGTACATAAAATGAGAGGTAAAACTTCTTTATCTATGATAAAATAAAATATCATGAAAAAAGGGGAAAGACCATGAAATGGAATGAAAGGCTGCAGGCGATCATCGACTATGTGGAGCAGCATCTGCAGAGAACGCAGGAGAAGATTGATATGGCGGAAATCCAGCGCATGGCTGGCTGTTCCGGTTCTTTTTTCCAGAAAGTATTTTCATATACTACTGGAATCAGTTTTGCCGAATATCTTCGCTTTCGAAAGATGACTTTAGCTGGTTATGACCTGCAGAGCAGTGATATCAAAATCATCGATTTAAGCTATAAATACGGATACGATTCACCTACATCCTTTACCAGGGCGTTTCAGCAGTTCCACGGCGTTTCACCTAAGGAAGCCAGAACCTCAGGGTCCAGCTTGCGAGTTTTTCCGAAGATGCGGCTCCTTTCCCAGCAGCAGTATGTATGGGAAATCAGACGGATGCCGGCAATGCGCCTGGTCGGTAAAAGCATCACAATTACAAGCGACGACGAGCAGAATGTTACAAAGATACCTGGGTTTTGGAACGCATGCCAAAGGGACGGCAGCTTTTCAAAGATGATTGCGATGGATCAGCGGAATCCCAAGGGGCTGTTCGGTCTCTTTGAATCCTGTGGAGAAGGTTCTAAAGAAGGACAGTATTCCATCATGACTGTTTCAGAATGCGAGATTCCCAGTGATTTTGTAGCAAAGATTCTGCCAGAAAGCACCTGGGCTGTATTTGACTGCAGAGGCAGTGTACCGGCGGCCATCCAGCAAGGATGGAGGTATTTGGAACAGGAGTGGGTTGTAAAATATCCCTTTCGCCATGAATCTCTCCCCGAAATTGAGTGGTATAGCGACGGGAATCCATATGCTGACGACTATCTAAGTCAGATATGGATACCGATTATAGAAGAGGAGTAATAAATAATGGTTCATTTAGTTTATTGTGATAATGCAGGGAAAAAAGGGGAACGAGTTCTGGACAAAATTCTGGAAGGAACAAAAACCATGGTAGTACGGGGTGCAGCAGGAAGAAAGATTCCTCACAGCAGAGTCTTTCCTGACGAGACACTTTACTTCATGGAGAAAGGAAGCTTGAAAATTACAGCTTCTGCAAAGGTAAAAGATGTAAAGAATTATATCAAGCTGGCCGATGAGGAGATTACTGCGGTCCTTGAAGAAAATCAGCCTAAGCTGGCGCTGACAGAGAAACAGAAAAACCGTTGGCACAAGAAATGTCTCTGTCTCGTTGAATTTGAAAATGTACAAGCTATAGAACCGATGGACTTTGACCATCAGGGGAACATGGATGACTGGCTCATCATTGAGAAAATAGAGGATGTCGTCGTCGGTACAAGCGTTGCGTACAACTACGAGAAATCAAAGTTTTCAAAATAACGACCATCTTGTCTTCATTATTGACTTCTGATATAATTTCGATATATGAGAAAATATCTGGAGGTTAGGAAGATGGATTATGGTTTGCTTGCATGTATTCCGATGATTATTTTGATTGTTGGTGCTCTGATTACAAAACGAATTGCGGAAATGTTGGTACTCTCTTCCATCATTGCCGCAATTTTAGTTTACAAAGAGGATTTTTTTACTGGATATATCGAGTGGATGTACGGCGTTTTATCAACACATTCCTATCAATTTGTGCTTATCGTTCTGATGGGATTTGGCGGCATGATCAAACTTTTGCAACATTCTGGTGCCATTATCGGCTTTGGAAATTTGATGACAAAAGGCGTAAAAGGGCCGAAGAGAACGTTAATGACTGCTTGGATTATGTCCTTTCTGATTTTTGTCGACAACTATCTTAGTACACTGACCATCTCTTTTTCTATGAGAGAAGTGTCCGATAGATATAAGATTCCCAGGGAACACCTGGCATTTCAGATCAGCACTATGGCCTGCTGTCTGTGCGCACTGATTCCTTTTTCCAGCTGGACAGCCTATACGGTAGGGCTGATTTCACAGCATGGGCTGTCCTTTAGCAATTATATAGCGGCAATCCCATATATGTTCTATCCGTTTATCATGGTTATCATCTGCATTTTGCTGGGAACAGGCATCATGCCAAAGCTTGGGACGCTGAAGGAATCTTACCAGAGAGTAGCGGCGGGCGGACCAGTTGTAATTACCGAAAAATCTGGGACATCCATGGTAGAAATGGAAATGCCGGAGGAAGGGAAGACGACCTCGCCGCTGAATATCATTGTTCCCATCGTCACCTTTATCGCAGTATCCCTATACTTTGACAATGATTTGACCTGCGGAATATTTGCGGCCATTGGAGTGCAGGCGGTCTTGTATCTGGCGCAGAAGATCATGACGCTGACGGAATTTGTAAATCACATATTTGACGGCGCAAAATCTATGACAAACCTGGCTATCATCATCTGCTTTGCCTACATACTCAGTTCGGCCAACGAAACCTTGGGCTTTCTGCAATTCTTCATTGGCGGCATCAGCAGTATGGTATCTCCAAAACTACTGTTAGCTTTAATTTTTGTCGTCGTCGGCTTTTCTGTCTTTGCCACAGCCGGATACTGGAGTATACAAGTCATCGCCATACCGATCTTCATACCCCTGGCGATTTCCATGGGTGTCAATCCTTCCCTTGCCATCGCCGCAGTGATGTCAGGCATCGTCTTTGGATGCAATATCTGCTTTTATGTGGATACAGTGTTTATGACCTCTGCAGGAACTGGCGTCTCCAACCTGCGGCAGATCAAAGTGACGGCGCCCTATGCTATTGCCGGGGCTATCCTTACGGCAGTTGGGTATCTTATCGTCGGAATTTTTGTAATATAACTAGTTAGAAACTAAAAACAAGGAGATATCATGGCATTGAAAGTTAAAGAAATTCCAGATTTAATGGATAAAAACAAAATTACGTTAGTTGCAGGCAGAAACGGTCTCGAAAGAGATATCTTTTCAGTAGGTATTGCCGACTATGAATTTTTAGATGAGTTTAATTACAGCGTAGAAGATGAGTTCGAGCCGGATTGCTTTGTCATATCTAGTCTGATTTTTGCACAAGGGCACCCGGAGAAAGTTCTTTATGCTTTAAAGATTCTTTTTCATAGCGGCGTATCAGGTCTTGCTTTTAAAGAGGCGCTTTTTCAAAAATTGCCGCCGGAAGCAATCGCTTTCGCCAACACCAACGATTTCCCTATTTTTTCTTTTCGTAAAGATGTGCACTCTGAGGATTTTATTTTTCAGATTACAGAGGCTGTGCTGAAAGACGATCACCAACTTTTGTCTGAGGAGAATTTGGCACTGATGATTCAAAACAGAGTCTCAAATTACGACTTACAGAAAATTACTCGAGGCATTTCTCTCATTCTAAAGCGCTATGCGATGGCGGCTTATATCACTTCTACGGAAAGTATGAATATCGGCCGCATCCTACGCAGTATCTATATGAGTAAACAGATTCGATCAAAAGCGATTATGGCAAGATACGGAGATGGGATTTTTCTCATCGTCACTGGGCAGGTAAAGGACGAAAACCACTTTGATATTTTGATGAAAAATGTTTTAGAAAGTTGCCCAATCGATGCAGGCAAAATCAATATTTATCAGAGTAATATACATTCTGCCCATGAAGAACTTGATGATTGCATCCGCGAAAGTTATCATGCATATACCGCCAGTGTAGCTTCCGGGAAAAAGTTTGAGAACTATAGTAAAATCGGCACGTATAGTTATTTGATTCCTCTTCTTGAAAGCACCGCGTTAGAAAGCTTTTCTAAAAGAATATTTGATGCAATTGCAGACAAAAGAGACTTGTTGGAGACGGCAGAAGCCTTTATCCTGAAAGGGGGAGAAGTAGCTGCTGCCGCTGCGGAATGCGGTTGCCATCTGAATACCATACGCTATCGTCTGGGCAGGATACGTGAGATTACAGGAATGGAAGAGATGACGGACTTTGAGTTCTACGAAGCCTTATCGACAGCGATCAAGGTTCGCTGTCTGAAAGATTTGTAGGAAACACAAAAATCGATTTGCCTGCTTTGTGAATCGTATAAAAAAGACATTGAATATTCCGATTATAATATGTTTAAACAGTTTTTAAGGAGGATATTCAAATGGATTATGGAATTATCAGTTTACTTCCGGCAGTCATAGCCATAGGTTTGGCGATTGCAACAAGGCAGGTTGTCATATCCCTGCTGACAGGCGCGTTTGTCGGCGCCCTAATTATCGACAAAGGAAATGTTGTCAACGCATTCATGGATACTTTTGCAACTTACGTCACAGGTGCAATTACAGATGCCAGTCACGCTTCCATTTTGATCTTCACTTTGACCATTGCAGGCATGGTAGCGATTTTAAATCTGACTGGTGGAACCAGTGCCATTGCCGCTTCACTGAGCAAAAGAGTAAAGTCTTCTCGTGGTGCGCAGGTGATTACTTCGCTGATTGGCTGTCTCGTATTCTTTGACGACTATGCAAATATTCTCATCGTAGGTCCAACGATGCAGCCGCTTTGTGACAGGCTTCACGTATCTAGGGAAAAGCTGACATATATCGTACATACCACAGCCGGTATTGTAGCGGGTATTGCACTGATGACCACCTGGATTGGTTTTGAAATTGGCCTCGTAACAGATGCATTTAGCAATATGGGATATGAAAATGTCAATGGTTTTATGATTATTGTAAAAAACATTCCATATATGTTTTACAATATCATGGCCATCATCATTTCATTTGCGGTGGCACTGATGATGCGTGACTTCGGTCCAATGTATAAGGCCGAACGAGCAGCAAGACTGGGGAAAAAACTGGAGACGGGTGATTCATCAAAAAACGTTGCTACGGATAACACTGTTGAGATTGGAAAAAATGGAAAAGTTTGGTATGCGTTAGTTCCAATTTTAACGATGGTGCTCACAATTTTCTTTGGCATTTGGTACAGTGGCGCAAAGAGCCTGGGCAGTGATGTCGATCCGTTTACACTGACTGGCTTCAGAGACTGTATCGGGGAAGCTGACCCGATGCCACCAATTGTATGGGCGGCCATGTTGTCAACCTTGGTCGCTTCTGTAATTGCAAAAATATTTGTAAAAGTTCCTATTAAGAAAGTTTACAGCACATGGCTCAATGGATTCTTCGGCTTATGTGAAGTGGGTATCGTCATTGTCATAGCCTGGTCCCTGGGCATGGTAATTACAGATCTGCATACTGCTGATTTTTTGGTAGGCATCGTGTCAGACGGCGTTGCTGTCGGCGTTTTGCCAGCATGTGTTTTCTTAATTTCCTGTATTATTTCCTTCTGCTCAGGGACGTCCTGGGGAACGATGCCGATTGTATTCCCAATCGCGATTCCTTTAGTGGCTGCTTTTGTGGAGGATCCTGCTAATTCTCACCTTGTTATTGCAACGATTGCAGCAGTTCTATCAGGCAGTACATTTGGTGACCAGACCTCACCAATTTCAGACTCTTCTATTTTATCATCGGCAACTTCGGGATGTGATGTGATTTCTCATGTCAAAACACAGATCCCATATGCATTGGTTCCAGCCAGCATTGCATTCATAGGCTATCTGCTGATTGGATTTATGGACATAGGTGCTTTATTGCCTCTGATTGGCGGAGCAGCCGCAGTGCTTCTCGTCGTACGCTTTGTCGGAAAATCTACGAATCCTAAGGACCTTTTAGAAAGAGAACATCGTTAGAAAGGATGGGTGCGGTGATGAATCAATTCACAGCTTCGGATGTAGTAGATGCATATGCAAGAATCGCAAGTTTAGTCTATCAGACGCCATTGGAGGAATCAGTTTATTTAGGCGATGACAATAGAAAGTATTATTTCAAGCTGGAATGCCAACAGAAGAAGGTAAAGGCCTTTAAACTTCGCGGTGCACTGAACAAAATGGCAACTTTGACAGAAGAGGAGAAAAGAAAGGGCGTGGCGACGATTTCTTCTGGAAATCATGGTGCTGCGGTGAGCTATGGGGCAAGCCTCATGAATATTGAAAAAGCTGTTATCGTTGTTCCAGAAAACTGTCCGCAGTCAAAGGTAGACAAAATTAAAAAATATGGCGGGCAGGTTGTGAAGCTTGGACAGAATTATGATGAAGCCCATCATCTGGGCCTGCAGTATATCAAAGATCAAGAGATGACTTATGTCGATTCCTATGACAAAGATCCTTTGGTATATGCTGGGCAGGGTACAACAGGTTTGGAAATACTGAAGCAAAATCCTAAAATTGATACCATAGTAGCACCAGTGGGCGGAGGCTCTCTAATAACGGGCACGGCTGTTATCGCAAAGTCCATAAATCCAGATATTCGCATCATTGGAGTTCAGACTGAAGCTTGTCCTGCTATGATCCGTTCTATCGAAGATCATAGCTGTTATGGGGAATACCCGATTCTCAAAGAGTCTATTTGTGATTGCCTGGTAGGCGGCGTAGGAGAACTCGCCTATGCCATGCTTCCTCAGTATTTGAGCGGTATGATTTCTGTCAGCGAGGAATCAATTCGTCGTGCTGCCAAACACATGATGACAAAAGAAAAAATCATCGTTGAAGGAGGAAGTGCTACGGTAGCAGCCGCTGTTATGGAGCATTCAGAGGAGGTAGGCGGCAAGAATGTAGCGCTTATCATGAGTGGCGGAAATATCGACGAGGACCTTATGATAAGCCTTCTCTGCGAAGCATAAACATCAATCTAACCTTAACGGGGATTTTGCTTAAAATAGTATGAGCTGCCTGTTCCGATGAATACCATCGAAACAGGCAGCTTGTTTTGCTTTATAAAAAGAAAGCTTCCACTGCATAGACTGCTATGCAGGAGGACAGGGCCACCTTGAACAGGTTCCCGTCGATCCATGCCACAATGACTGCGGTGACAAAAGCGACGGTTCCTGAAATCCAACTGCTTGTAGCGGAGATGATAGCCGGAAAGGTCATGACGGAGAGGGTTACGTAAGGTACATAATAGAGGAAAGAACGAATAAAGCGGTTCTTTATTTCTTTCTGTATCAAAGTAAGCGGCAAGGCGCGGATGGCAAAGATGGTCAAAGCCGCGACCAGCAAGTAGATATAGGTATTATTGCTCACTGACGCACCTCCTCTTCGTCTTCCTCCAGCTTCTGCCCAAGTTCTTCGTGTGTTTCTGCCTCGTCCAGCTGTCTGTCATCTACAGGACGAACGATGGCCGCAATCGATGCGATAACGATGGTCAAAATGATGATTCGGGTGCTGGCTGCAAAATCTTTGATAACAGGCATCATGGAAAATCCCAGACTGCCAATCATGGAAATCACCACGACTGCGGCAATGGTCTTGTCCTTCTTTGATGGAGGAATGACGACTGCCAGAAACATGCCATAGAGCGCCACGCTCAATGCACTGGATAAGCTGCCAGGCAATATGTTTCCGATAGCGGCGCCGAGTACCGTACCGAGGATCCATCCGGGGGACGCGATGGTGGCCGCACCAAAATTATAAAATGGATTCAGCGGTTCTTTTTTTGATACAGAGATACCGAAGATCTCATCTGTAACAAAGTAGCCCAGAAGGAGTCGCTTTGGCAGAGAAGTATCCCTGTCGATTTTTTGTGATAGAGAACAGGCCATCAAAAAATAGCGCATATTGATGACCAGCTGCGTGATAATCATAGATAGATATCCCGATTGTCCTGCGATGACGGTGAGCACTGCAAATTCGCCAGCGGACGCGTGCATAGTCGCAGACATCAGTCCCGCTTGAAAAGCTGTCAGTCCCATGGCTTTGGCAGCGATGCCTAAGGTGAATCCTACAGCAAAATATCCCAGAGAAATCGGAGTTCCATCTCTTAGTCCTTGTAAGTAGTTTTTCTTGTTTTGCATAATTAAAAATCGCCTCTTTAGTTTAATGTGTCGTATACTATTGTAATATATCTTTTTGGCGTAGTAAACCGACAATTCACAATAAAAACATAAGTTTTTTTGGCACGGCAGTGTCTTCAGCGTCGTCTGCGGCCTTTTGCGAACTGACTGTGGCTTTCATCGATTTGGTAACTGTAAGTTGCAGCTGGTCTTCCCAGCTTTGGGAGCTTCAGTCTGTCGGGAATTGCGCTTTCCGCAAAAGTATCAATATCATCAGTGATATCTTTCAGCATTTCCTGATAAACCTTTGATGCAGCCTTGTTGTATTCATCCAAGGGGTTTTGTCCGCCGAGGAGGACCAGGTGAATGCTGTTTCTGATATTTTCCATCGTACAAAGGTAGTCGCTCCAGTGCTGATTTATAAAGTACAGGGAAATCTGCTGACGTTGTGAGGGCGCAGAGAAGAGCATATGATCCCGATATTCTGTAATCTGCTGCCTGTGCAGTTCCTGTATGTGAGAATATTTATCTAGTATATACCGATATTCTGCGGTCTTCCCCTCCAGTATACGTTGTGCCTGCCGCAGATTTATGTCAGGCGCCGCCTTCAGCCTGGGGTCTTCTAAGCTGATGAAGAATCTGCTCATTCCCGGATCCCCCTGTCTGCCGCTGCGGCCGCAAAGCTGCCTGTCGATGCGTCGGCTTTGGTTGATACCGAGTCCCATGACATATAGACCCCCGGCGGCCTTGGCAGTTTCATCTAATTTGATGTCCACACCGCGTCCTGCCATATTGGTAGATATGGTGACTGCAAAGGCTCTACCTGCTTTTTTTATAATAGCAGCTTCCTGTTCGTCGTTGCGGGCGTTGAGCACATGACAATAGATATTCTTTTCTTGAAGCGACGCGTAGATGTTTTCAGATTCTTCCACGCTCTGGGTGCCGACTAAGACAGGCTGTCCTTTGTCCCAGCAGGCTGCGATTTCTCGCAGGAGTGCCATATTTCTCTCAGCATCTGTATCGAAGATTTGATCCGGCAGATCTTTGCGAATGCAGGGAAGATGGGGCGGGATGACTTCTACTTTCAAGTTATAGGAAAGCGCCAGGGCTTTCTTTGCATCGGCTGCGGTTCCAGTCATTCCGCAGACTTTATCATATTGCATGATGAAAAAGCGGAGAGGCATGGTGTTGCAGATCGAGGTCGTTTGCCCGGGATTCAGCTTTTCTTTTAATTCCACTGCCAGATGAAGCTGAGCGGGAAACCTGCGATGGTGCGGTGTGCGTCCTGTCCCCTGATCGATAACGGCGATCGTATCACCCTTGACGATGTAATCCACATCTCGCTTCAGCTTGTAATGGGCTTCTATGGCATCATTTATAGCAGTCAATAAAGTGACGTTTTCCAGAGCATATAAGTTGTCAGTCTTGAAAAAGACTTCTGCTTTGCTGATGCCCTCGTCTGTGAGAGCGAGGGTGGTTCCATCGAGACAATCATCATCAAGTTCTCTGAGAAAAGAATCCGCCTGGGCGGCGAAAACTACTTCGCTGTTGTCATCGGCAGCGATGACCAGAGGCATTGCTGCTTCATCGATTAAAATGCTGTCTGCCTCATCGATGAGAACCATGTCAAATGGGTTTCTCAAATAGTCATGGGCGTTTGTACAGAGGAAATTTCTCAAATAATCAAAACCGGCCTGTCTGGCTGTGATATAGAGTATGTCGCTTTTATAGGCGGCTTTCTTCTTAGCTGCGCTCGTCTTTTCGGTGATATAGCCGCATGTCAGACCACAAAGCTGGTAAATCGCCTGGTTAGCGTTGTAATCTCGCTTAGCCAGATAGTCGTTGATGGTAAAGATATGCACCTTATGGCCTTGTATCGCCGCTGCTGCTGCTGTTAGTACAGCAGCCAGTGTTTTTCCTTCGCCGGTGGAAAGCTCTACGATTTTGCCACTTTGCATGGCGTATGCTGCGATGATCTGAGAGTCAAAGAGGGAAAATCCAGTAACCTTTCTGATGATTTCGATGATGTAGCTGTAGAGCAGGGGCAGATCAGAAGAGTCGGCTCGGCGCAGTCCTAAGGATAATCGGGGCACGTCAAAAGTATTCCAAGCGTAACTCCGTACCTTGGAAAGGAATTTTTTGTATATTCTTTTCATTTTTTATTTCTCCTTTGTATTTGTCAGTTTACAAGGGAGAAATCACTCGATTCTACATACCGTTCGCAGGGAGAATAGGAAATTAGAATGGATTGCCGTTAGAATGGCAAAGACAAAGGGCGCAGTGATGATGACGGCGGGAAAGAAGAAAATGCAGGCAGGAAAAAAAAACGCCATTGTGAAGGCGACTGCAATCAGCAGATTGAGAATATGATGTATACTCTTTTTGTTTTCCCTTTTCATCGGTCCACCTGCTCTAAAACTCTTTGCGTTCAGTATACCATAAAGCAAGCTGAACACAAAGAGTTTTTACATGTTAGTTCTTTTGATTTTTCGTATCTGCTCTCCAAAGCAGATGGGGTTTCTCGTCATAGTCGCTTTGATAGTAGATTGCTTTGATTTGTTCTGATTTCTGCGCTTTTCCCTTGCTGTTATCCAGTAAGTTCGTCTTTGAGACGGCAAAAGCGTGAAACTTGGCATCATCATACTTATAAAGGCTGCGCCTGTCGATCCATCTGCTGGTAGTGAAGGAGATGTAAACATTTCCGTTATGAATTTCGCTTTGAGAGCCATAATAATCTCCCTGTATATAGACATCCACAGTTTCATCGTAAGCTTCTTTGGCAGTAATCCTGCCCGGCTCGTAAGCGATTGGGATTTCGTCATAGAATACGTAATAAACGATGCCGGCACAGAATAGCAGGACACAGGCAGCTGCGGTCAGGGCGATAATGGCGCTTCGCTTCAGCAGCTTTTTTTTGATTTTCCTCAAGGGTTTTGATGTATCGACTATTCCTGACGGCACAGGTATGGTCAGGCTAGATGCGAGACTTTTGCTGCAGTCCTCACATTCAGCCAGATGTCCTTCCACTAGTTTCTTGCTGTCATCGCTGAGAACGTCGTCTGCGTATAACGGTAGCAGGTCTTGTATGATATCACAGGTTATTTTCATTTTGTTCTTCCTCCTCATCTAAGTGCTGGCGTATTTGCAGCTTTGCCCTATAGCAGGTCACTCTAGCCCAGCTCTCGGTCTTTTCAAATAAATCTCCAATTTCTCTAAATGACAGCTCACCGAAGGTGCGCAAAGAAAATACTTCTTTGTACGGCTCTGCAAGATCGTGAAGAATCTGATGGATTTGCATAGCTGTTTCCTTGTCGACAAAGGCGTGTTCCAGGCTTCTCCCCGAAAGTGCTGCTTTTTCCTCGCTGTATAGAGGTGTCTTTTTCTTCTCTTTCTCCAGATAAGTGAAGTAGCAGTTTTTTGCAATTTGGCAAAGCCAGACGGTTAGCTTACATTGTCCCCTGAATGCATCTATATTTTTCAGTGCCTTGAAAAAGGCCTCCTGGGTAATCTCGTCTGCAACACACTCATCCCTCGAGAGGGAAAGCACATATTTGTATACCGTTTCAAAATGATCGATATATATTTTTTCGATGTCTGTCACTTGTTTCACCTCTTTTCAATTATAAGACCGGGATCATGAGAATTCGTTACATATAAGTTTAACATATTTTTAAAAATGTGTTAAACTTAAAGGAAGGAAGGTGATATTATGCTAAAATATTTTGATATGTTAAAAAAAGCAGGTGCCGTAAAAGCAGCGCAGATTGATGCGTCAACCATCGTAACCGCACCGTGGACAATCTATAAATGCAGATACGGCTGTGATTTCTATGGAAAGAGTTATTGCTGTCCGCCTCACGTGCCGACATGGAAAGAAACCCAGGAAATCATCGACTGCTATCATTACGGCATTCTCTTCAATTTAAATGAGGACAGTTTTACAGGCGTTACACCTCTGGCTGTGGAGGTAGCCAGAGAGGCCTTTCTTGATGGCTATTATAAAGCCATTGCATTTGGCAGTGGTCCCTGCTGCATCTGCGAAAAATGTGCGCTGGAAACATGCCGATTCCCTAAGAAAACGGTGCCATCTATGGAAGGCTGTGGGATTGACGTATTCAAGACGGCGAGGAACAACGGGTTCAAAATCGAACCGTTAAAAGAACGCGAAGAAGAACATAATTATTTTGGCCTTATTCTATTGGAATAATTGAAACTGTCTCATTGCATTTATGTTAGAAATGATGTATCCTCACAGAAAGAAAGTAGAGGTGACCAAATGGCAAATGAAGATAAGAAAGATTTTAACGCCATGCTGCAAAGGGATAACGGTATGCCAAAGATTCAAATCGTAACCGATCAGAAAACCATAGAAAAATACGGTGGGGAAAGAATGTACTTTGCACCGCCTATGGAATATGACAAGGTGATGAAGACGATTCCTTTTGGCAAGGTGATTACCGTGGGAAAAATCAGGGAATATTTTGCAGCGCATAATGATGCAGACTTTACGGATCCCATCACAGCGGGTATCTTTGTATCTATCGCGGCCTGGGCCAGTTATCAGCGGAAAGACGACGAAACCCCGTACTGGCGGACGCTGAAAGCACAGGGCGAGCTCAATCCGAAGTATCCTGGCGGAATAGAAGCGCAGAAAGAAAAGCTGGAGGCAGAGGGGCATACTATTGTACAAAGAGGGCGGAAAAATATCCGCTATTATGTTAAAGACTATGAGGCGGTACAAATAGTGCTTTAGCAGTGATGTTACCGTTTGTCAAAAACGAACTAGTCTGAATTCGGACTAGTTCGTTTTTGCTTATTCATATTACTGTGGCTGTAATAATTTCTTAATAAAATCATTAACAAATCTTAATCTTGGGTTAAGTGGCATTTAAGAAATGTGCGTTATGATATATCTATACTAAATCAAAAGGGGTATAGATATGAATATTATAATTTTGACAGGACGTTTCGGCATGGGCCACATCAAGGCCGCCGAAGCAATTAAAGAAGAAATTTTAAAAGATAACCAGGCAAACAATGTAGAAATTATTGATTTTATGGATTATATGTTTCCTGCAATCAGCAAATATATTTATAAGGGATTTAATTTCCTGGTAAGCAGCTGTTCTGGCTTATATAATTCATTAAACAAGGCTGCGGGCAATAATGGCACCGTTCCTCTAAAGGTTGCCGTTACGAGAAAAATCGACCGCTTGATTTCCAGGTATCAGGCAGACGCTATCGTGGTCGCTTTCCCGGTTTGCTCACAGTACATCTCGGCATACAAAAGAATGAGAAGATGCAATATCCCTCTTTACACATACGTGACGGATATTACGGCTCACGAAGAGTGGATCGCACCTGGAACTGACAAATATTTTGTGGGGGACACCGTAACAAAGAATACTTTGATTTCAAAAGGGGTTTTGGAAGAGAAAATTGTCGTCAGCGGCATCCCAGTCAGACAATGCTTTTACACAGGCCATACGCAAGAAAAATCCTCTCAAAAAGAAATCCTGATTATGGGTGGAGGACTGGGACTCATTCCTTCATCCGGGGATTTCTTAAAATCTTTAAACGACAATCCCAAAATCAAAGTCACTTTAATTGCAGGCAAGAACGAGAAACTGGTTCGAGAGATCAGAGCCAAGTACGACAATGTGGAAGCCATCGGCTATACAGAAAAGGTTGACGATTATATGAGACGAGCTGACCTGATTGTGACTAAGGCCGGCGGTATTACTACCTTTGAAGCCATCGCATCGAAGACACCGCTCTATGTAATTAAACCATTCTTGGAACAGGAATTTGGCAATGCCAAATATATCGAAGAGCACAATATCGGGAGAGTTCTTTGGAACAAAGACGCGGATGAGACTGAAGACATTTTGCATTTGATTGATGATGACAAACTGCTTCAGACCATGAAGGACAACATGACGAAAATCATCGAAGAATTTGAACATTGCTCACTATATAGAGATAAAACAGGGGAGAGAGAACTATGCAGTTAAGTAATAAACAAAAGGCAAGTCTTGCTTTTGCCGCCGCTGCTGTGGCTGGATACAGCTACATACCATCACTTTGTGGGAAGGCCAAATACTTTTCAATGGTCGGTGAAAAGGACAAAAACCTTTACCTGACCTTTGACGACGGACCTAGTGCAGAATATACGGGAAAACTTCTCGATTTGCTGAAAGAATACGATGTAAAAGCATCTTTCTTTGTAGTCGCAAGATCTGCCCAGGCGCATCCCGATTTGATCAAAAGAATGAAAGAAGAAGGCCACCTGATCGGTCTGCATTCTCTCGAACACAAGAGCGCCATGGTGCAGACACCGATGTACACCAATCGGGAATTTAAGAAGAGCATGAAGATCATGGCTGATTTACACGTTGATGTCAGATATTACAGACCGCCATGGGGACATGTAAACCTTTTCACTTTGATGAACTTGAAGAAATACAACCTGAAAAAGGTCATCTGGCATGTCATGGCGGAGGACTGGGAAGCGGATACAAGTGACGAGGAGATTCAATATAAATTACTCAAGAGAACCGGAAAGGGAGATGTCATCTGCCTGCACGACGGAAGAGGAAAATCACCAGACGCACCGGAGAGAACCATAGCCGCATTGGAAAAGACCATTCCAATCTGGTTGGAGGAGGGCTATCAGTTCAAACTGTTAGATCAAAAACATGAACAATAGAGGAATACAGATTTTAAAGAACGGCGGACTATTTGTTTTGCTGTTAGCGTTGACTTTCTACATCATACTGAAAGACAACAGCCCTAGTCAGATTTTGGATGCGGTATCCAATGTGCAGGTGTCTTATATTTTGTTTGGAATCTGCGCCATGGCTGTCTTTCTTTGCTGTGAAGCACTGAACATCGCCAGATGTCTAAAACTTTTTGGCTACGAGACAAGCAGTTTTTCTGCACTGAAGTATGCAGCCGTCGGCTTTTTCTTCAGTTCGATAACGCCTTCTGCCTCTGGTGGACAACCCATGCAGGTGTACTATATGTACAAAGATCATATCGAAGTATCTCATTCTACTTTAGCATTGCTCTTTGAGTTACTCAGCTTTGAAACGGTTACAGTGACACTGTCTGTTATCGGTTTCTTTTACCAAAAGGACATAATTTCTGCATCTATGGGAAATTTGAAATACCTGCTGCTGATCGGGCTGGGACTTAACCTGATTGTGATGCTGTTGCTGATCATGGCGATCTTTTCTAAAAAGGCTATTAAAAAAGCTGCTGCTGTAGTGGTGAAACTCGTAAGTCTATTTAGTCGGAGCAGAGGAGAGGCACTAGAAGAACTGTTAACGCAGCAGATTGCAGAATATCAGCAGAGTGCCAGATATTTCAAGGAAAACAAGGTCATTTTTGCGAAGACGCTGGCGACGACATTAGTTCAGATTCTGTCGATGTACAGCATTCCCTTTCTCATTTATAAAGGTTTTGGCCTGGGTGAATTCAATGCGGCGGAGGTCATCTCGCTGCAAGCGGTACTCTATGTAGCAGTATCGGCGCTGCCACTGCCTGGTGCCTTAGGCGTCAGTGAAAGTGCGTTCATGATTCTCTTCAGAACACTGTTTCCGGCTGGCATTTTATCCAGTGCTATGGTATTATCAAGGGGTATTAGTTTTTACTTGTTCGTGCTTCTCACAGGACTCTGTGTGGCAGGAGGCATTTTGATCAAAAAGAAGGGAGCCGGTTATGGCTTATACAATACTCATTGCTGAAGACGATAAGGACATCGTTAATCTTTTGAAACTATACTTAGAAAGTAACGGCTATCGGACAGTGACTGCGGAAAACGGGGCAGCTGCCTACAAATTAGTCAGACAGGAAAAAATCGATTTGGCAGTGCTGGACATTATGATGCCGGAGATGGACGGCTATGAACTGGCTGTGAAAATACGGGAAACTTACGATTTCCCGATTATTTTCTTATCAGCTAAGAATCAGGATCATGACAAAATCCTAGGTCTAAACCTGGGCGCAGATGATTATATGACAAAACCTTTTAACCCTCTTGAAATCATAGCCAGAATCAACTCTAACTTACGGCGGGCCTATCAGCTCGGTTATGAAATCAAAGACGTTTCTTCTCAGTTGCAGAATGGAGGGTTGATTCTTGACATGGATGCTATGACGGTGAAAAAGGATGGGGAAAATGTCTTTCTGACGCCTACAGAATTTAAAATACTGGCTTTACTCATGAAAAATCCAGGCCGTGTGTTCACAAAAGCACAGATTTATCAATCAATTAATGGAGACTTCTACGAATCTGACGAAAATTCTATCATCGTACATATATCAAAAATACGAGATAAGCTAGGTGATGATTCAAAGAATCCAGAGTTTATTAAAAATATAAGAGGGCTGGGTTATAAAATTGAAAAGAAATAAGGACAAGCGGGTAAAAGGCAGATTCGTAACGATGATATTAGGCAAGTACGTATTTTTTTCCATCGTGCTTGTCATCCTTTTGTTTGTATTACTCTTTGCAGCAGTGTGGAATGCAGGGAAATACCAGAATGTCCCTCATATCAAAGAACTTGCTGAAGAATTTGGCAAAGCAAAACAGAGTGAATATCAGAATATCGATGTAGAACGGCTTCTTGGGGAAAACGGCTATGTGCAGATTCTCGATCAGAAAAAACAGGTGGTTTATTCCAACAGTGAAAAACACAGAGACGAGTCCTATACAGATTATGAACTGAGCTATGTATCTGATTACAACAACTTCTCCATCGTGACCATTGAAAAATATAAGAATGAGGACGGTTCTACAGATCGAATGGTGACCACGGTAATTTACACAGAGCAGGGAGAAGAAGTGAAAAATGCCCTTTATGTAGTAGATGAAAATCTCAATATTCTCTATTCTTCCGAGCACCAGGACAAAGATAAGCTGACCAAACGCGAGTATGAACTTTTGACCAGGAATGCGACATCAAAATATACCTTGTCAAAGTGCAACTTCAAGGATGCAGAGGGAAATAAGCGGATACTTCTTGCGTACTGCCCAAAAAGCGTGGGGAATGACCTCAAAAAGATGAAACAGGCATTTCTCGCACTCATCGTTGAATTTTTTGCTGTCTACATCCTGTTGCTGCTACTCTTTTCCTTATGGATCAGCGTCAGAGTCAAAAAACCTCTCAGACTGCTCAATCAAGCAATGAAGGATCTATCATCGGGCAATCGGGGTACCATTCTGGATTACAAGGGGCCGAAGGAATTTGTAGAAATCTGTGATAATTTCAACGAGATGTCTAAGGCTCTAAACATTGCAGAACAGCAGAATCAGAGACTGCAAGAGGAGAAGCAGAAGATGATTGCAGACATCTCGCATGACCTGAAAACACCGATTACAGTTATCAAAGGTTACGCCGGCGCAATTTGTGACGGTCTTGCGACACCAGAAGAGCAGAGAAAATATCTGGAAACAATTTATCAGAGATCTGGGGAACTGACCGAACTGATCAATGAGTTCCACGAATATGCGAAGATTGATCATCCTGATAATACCTTTCATTTTGAACAGATTGACTTGTGCGAATTCACCAGGGAGTATTTCGCAGAGAAATACAACGAATTTGATATCGGCGGATATGAACTTGAAATAGAAATTCCCGAGAATAAGATTATGGTAAACCTAGACCAGAAAAAGTTTAAAAGAGTTTATGACAACATCACAGGAAATTTCTTGAAATATAATTTGCCAGGCAGGACTTTTTTCTGCACTATAACAATAGAGGACAAAGAAATAAAAATTATTTTGGCTGACGACGGCAATGGTATTCCTTTTGAGATAAAAGATGCAGTTTTCGAACCCTTCGTGGTGGGCGAAAAAGCCCGCAATCAAAACGGGTCTGGTCTGGGACTCCCGCTGGCAAAAAAAATCGTCGAGGCGCATAACGGTTCGATAGAATTGTCAAAACTGCCGGAGCAGGGAAGGGGCACAGAGTTTGTCATTCTATTATAAGAAAGCATTATAAAATTTATCCCGACATTTATAGCTTTACAAAAGCATGGGTGTCGGTTTTTTTCGAATTGAGGAGAATTAGGATTTTAATTGCTAAGTTTTTTTATACAGTGTATAATTTTCATATAAAATATTTCATTTCCATTTATGAAAAGGAGTTATTCTATGGGACTAATTAAAGCAGGCATTGGAGCAATCGGTGGAACTTTAGCTGATCAATGGAAAGATTTTTTCTGTTATGATGCCTTAGACAACGATGTGATGGTGGCGAAAGGACAGAAACGTGTCAACGGCCGCTCATCTAATTCCAAGGGAAACAGCAATATCATTTCTAACGGTTCAGGGATTTCCGTCGCCGATGGTCAGTGTATGATGATTGTAGAACAAGGGAAAATTGTTGAACTCTGTGCAGAGCCCGGTGTATTTACATACAACAATACTTTGGAACCGAGCATTTTTACAGGCAACCTCGGTGAAAGTATGAAAGACGTTTTACGTTTGATGGGGTCCCGTTTTGCTTATGGAGGTGGAACAGGAGAAGACCAGCGAATTTACTACTTCAATACGAAAGAAATCATTGATAATAAATTTGGCACACAAAACCCGATACCTTTTCGCGTCGTAGACAGCAAAATTGGCTTAGATATTGATGTGTCGGTACGATGCAATGGGGTATATTCTTTTAAAATCGTCAATCCGATTCTATTTTACACTAACGTATGTGGAAACGTCGATGACGAATACTTGAAAGAAGAAATAGCTGGTCAGCTGAAGACAGAGTTTATCAGTGCATTACAACCGGCTCTTGCAAAAATATCAGCAATGCAAATACGCCCAAGTGATATTCCCGCTCACGTCGAAGAATTGTCAGAGGCTATGAACGAAGCATTGACGAAAAAATGGTCCCAGACCCGTGGACTGGAAGTCGTTTCAATTGCCCTGAATGCAGTCACTCTGCCAGCTGAAGATACGGATATTATCAAGAAAGCACAAGAATCTGCAGTCCTGCGGGATCCGACCATGGCAGCGGCAACCCTTGCCAGTGCACAAGCTGAAGCCATGAGAACCGCCGCATCAAACGAAAGCGGCGCGATGACCGGATTTATGGGTATGGGTATGGCTGCACAGGCGGGCGGTGTAAATGCACAGAGTCTTTTTGAGATGGGTGCAAAACAACAGACTCCCGAAACGGCACAGCCTGTCTCTCCACAGACCGCAGTTTGGAAATGTGAATGCGGTGCAAAAAACACGGGTAAATTCTGCGAAGAGTGCGGCAGACAGAAGCCAACTTCTACACAGGGATGGGCATGCTCCTGCGGAACGATGAATAAAGGGAAATTTTGTATGGAATGCGGAAAGCCGAAACCTGCTGGCGCACCACTTTATCGCTGCGATAAGTGTGGGTGGGAACCTGAAGATCCACATCATCCGCCAAAGTTCTGCCCTGAGTGCGGAGACATCTTTGACGATAATGACATCAAGTGAAGAGAGGTAAGCAAATGACTACACTACTTGAATACAAATGCCCTCATTGCGGCGGGGCTATTGAGTTTGACAGTTCTCTGCAAAAGATGAAATGTCCATATTGTGATGCTGAGTTCGAGATGGCGGCTCTAAAGGAGTATGATGCCCAGCTCAATAACCAGGAGCAGGATGACCTGCATTGGAACACACCGGCTATAGGACAGTGGAGCGACGGTGAATCAGAAGATATGAGAGTTTACCTATGTGAGTCCTGTGGCGGAGAAATCATCGCAGACAAAAATGCCGCGGCTACGAATTGTCCTTTTTGTGACACGCCAATTGTCGTGGCGGGTCAGATCTCTGGCGATTTACGGCCAGATTATGTGATTCCATTTAAACTCGACAAAAAAGCGGCGAAAGAGGGTCTGACCAATCATCTAAAAGGGAAACGGCTGCTGCCTAAGGTTTTTAAGGACGAAAATCATATTGACGAAATCAAAGGTATTTATGTCCCGTTTTGGCTCTTTGAAGCAGAAGCAGAAGCAGATATGCGATATAAAGGGACAAAGATACGCAGCTGGAGTGATTCGAATTATAATTACACAGAAACAAGGTTTTACAGTATCAGGAGAAAAGGAAATATTGCCTTTGAACATATTCCCGTTGATGGTTCCTCAAGAATGGAAGATGCTTTGATGGAATCCATTGAACCTTATGATTTTACAGAGGCAGTGGATTTTCAAACAGCTTACCTAGCTGGCTATCTGGCAGACAAATATGACGTGACAGTGGATGACAGCATAGATCGGGCCAATAACCGTGTGAAACACAGTACAGAAGAAACCTTCGCGGCAACGGTCTGCGGCTATAGCACTGTGACTTTAGAACATAGTAATCTCAAGCTGCACAATGGAAAAGCCAATTATGCATTATATCCGGTATGGCTCTTAAATACGACTTGGAAAGGTGAGAAATACACCTTCGCTATGAATGGACAGACAGGAAAGTTTGTAGGGAACCTGCCAGTGGATAAAGGTGCATATTGGAAGTGGTTTGCAGGTCTTTCACTTATTTCTGGAGCAGTGATATACGGCATAGCCTGGTTGACTGCGCTTTTATAGAAGGAGAGAAACGATGAAAAAAAGATTATTTACTTTATTGCTTATCTCTATCCTTTGCCTCATGAGCCTGACACCGGCATACGCGGAAACAGCGCAGAGATATGTTCACGATGAAATCGGGATTCTCAGCAGCGAAGCTGCCGAAGAACTGGAAGAAAAAGCACAGGATCTGTTCCAAACTTATGGCATCAAACTTTTTTATGTCATCACAGATGATACAGAAGGCAAATCCACCGTTGCATATGCAGAAGCTTTCTATAATAATCTGAAAAATGCAAAAAACAGTGTCGTATTGGTTCACGATAGCGAGGAGAGTCGGTTATTTGTATATGTGGGCGGCAGAGCTGCGAATTTATTTACAGAGGCAGATACTGATGAAATGTGGCGGGCTTACAATGAAAAGGAATACTACTATGATGGCATAGCAGCTTATATGGACGAAGCTGCAAAACAGATGAAAGCGAAAAATGTGGAGCCTTCTACTCACAGGCAGCATCCTTCCAGACTGGTAGATCGGGCGAATCTTTTATCGGCGGATGAAGAAAAGGCCTTAGTCGAAAAGCTGAATGAAATTAGTAAGAGGCAACAATGCGATGTTGCGATTGCTACAGTCAATTCGCTGGACGGCAAGACTGCAGAGGAATACGCAGATGATTTTTATGATAATAACAGTTACGGAATGGGCGAAGGAGATGACGGAATTCTGTTCCTGATCAGTATGGAGGATAGAGACTGGGCTATTTCTACTTATGGATATGGAATAACATCTTTTACTGACGCAGGGCAGGAATATATCATGGAACGGGTTCAGCCACTCTTAAGCGATGGTGAATATGCTGCAGCTTTTCAAAATTTCACAAAGCTCTGCGATGAGTTTTTAACCCAGGCCAAGAACGACGAGGTATATGATTATGACAATCTGCCAAAGGAACCCTTGTCAATCCTCTGGATTCCAGCATCACTGGCCGTTGGAGCCGTCATCGCGTTTTTAGTTACCTGGAGAATGAAACGAAAATTGAAATCCGTAGGCATACAGGCATCGGCCTCAAATTACGAGAAAGAAGATGCTCTAAAACTTACAGAGCAGACCGATAGCTTTTTATACAGACACGTTGAAAGTCGTAAAAAGCCTAAGAATGATAATAATAGTAAGGGAGGCAGCAGTACCCATCGGAGTTCATCAGGACGCAGTCATGGCGGGTCCAGTGGAAAGTTTTGATAGAAAAAAATGAGGCTCCGCCAATGACGGAGCCTCTTCAAATATGTAATTTATTTATTCTTGAATTCCGGCGCTCTTTTTTCTAAGAAAGCAGCCATTCCTTCTGTCTTGTCTTCGGAACCGAAGGCAGCCGTGAAGGTTTCGATTTCAAATTTACTTGCTGACTTCATGTCCATATCAAACCCATTGTTGATAGCACTCTTTGCTGTTGCAATGGCAATAGGAGCTTTAGAAGCGATGGTCTTAGCGACTTTTACGGCTTCGTCCATCAGTTCTTCCGGCGCAGCAACCTTTTCGACCAGGCCGATTCGATATGCTTCAGCAGCAGAAATCATCTCGGCAGTCATAATCATATATTTTGCCATGCCTTTGCCGACTAGTCTGGCAAGTCTCTGCGTTCCACCAAATCCAGGGATAATGCCGAGACCTACTTCTGGCTGTGCGAATTTTGCTTTTTCGGAAGCGATTCTGATATCGCAGGCCATCGCCAGTTCACATCCGCCGCCTAGAGCAAAACCGTTTACGGCAGCAATAACTGGTTTCTCAACGGATTCGATCAGGTTCATGACCTTGTGGCCCATAATCATCATTTCACGTCCTCCGAGGGCGTTAAGTTGACTCATCTGCGCAATGTCAGCACCTGCAACAAAAGCTTTTCCTTCTCCCGTTACGATAACAGCTTTCACTGCTTCGTCAGCTTCGATTTCAGTGAATGCGGCATAGAGATCTGTTAGAACGTCCATGTTCAGTGCGTTCAGAGCTTTTGGTCTGTTGATGGTAACATATCCGATACCTTCATTTACTTCATATTTGATATTCTCGTACATTTTCAAGTCTCCCTTTCTTTTAGAAAAATATTCTATTGTTAATAATATAACATTTTACATCTGTTTTTTCAACCCTTCTAACGCTTTCTTTACTGGCGGAAGAGAAATAATTATCACAGTGATGATTGCTTCTGCCGCTAGATAAGTCAGGTTGTACCACAGAGACCAGGTCAAAGGGCTAAAGCCTTCCGGCGCATAGGCTCCGAAAAAGACAGTGCCGGAGAATACGGCACAGAGATATCTGCCGAATACGCCGAGAATATATCCTTTCACCAGGCCATTTTTCTGATTGCCGAACACGCCGCCGAGTCCTAAAGCCCCGAAGGCGAGAGGATAATCTACGAGAAACTGCACAGGATGAATCACATAAGAATGAAAGATAAGATCTAAAAGTCCCAGACACATACCAGCTATGACACCACGCCTGGTTCCAAGCAAATAGGAACAGATGGCAATTGGCAACATAGACAAAAGGGTGATACTGCCGCCCTGAGGCATCTTGAATATAGTCAGCTGATTGAGCCCCATAGCTAATGCAACCATCAAGGCGGAAACTGTCAAAGCTTTTGTATCTGCTTTATTACTTTTCTGTCCTTTGCCAGGAATTAAAATAAGGGCGAAGAATAAAATAATCATGCCGATGGTAAGGATTTGGCCAGTAGTGGATTCAAAGAATCCCTGTAGATTTTTAAACATATGAACTCCTGTTCTATTGGCTGATATCTTTTGATAAGATGATCAAAAGTTTTCCACTGGAAAAGGTAATCGTTGCGTTTTCTTCTGTGATTTCGTTGCTTACTCCCAGGGTAGTGGTGTTTGTAAGGCAGTGATCGGTGAGGGGATATTTTACCCCGCGCAGGGTGACGCCTTTGGCGCTGTCGCCATAACTGATGAGACCTAAAAAGCGATATGCATTTTTCGGCACCGAAATTGTGCCAGGTGTTGCCATGAAGACGTAGTTTTGACCATCGACAAAGGCCAAGTGCAGTATTTTGCCGCAGTATTTTGCCAGCATACCCATATTGCCCATGGTGTGGTCAAAGCGCCCGCCGAGGCCGCCTAACACGGTGATATGACTGGCTCCTCTTGAAACTGCCAGGTCGATAGCAGCTTCGCTGTCGGTCATATCCTTTTCCATAGGTAGTTTGATGACATCCTGATCCTCAGGCTGATCACAAGAGTCATAATCGCCGATTAAAAGATCTGGCAGGAGACCCAGTTTCTGAGCAAGCAAAAAACCACCGTCGGCACAGATGATGGTATCAAAAGATGTAAAATCTATGGAAACCTGTTCCAAATGGTCTATGTGAGATGTAATGATTAAGGCTTTTAGCATGTGAATTCTCCGATTTCATTTGTATTTGTTCTGTAATTATTATATAATATTTTTGTTAGTATTAAAATAAGGAGTTTAAAGATGAATAATATTATAGTAAGAGAAACATCTTCTGAGATTAGAGCAATTGCCAGAAATGCTTTGAGAGGTAACTGGCCCATGGTGGCAGTAGGATATTTTGTGTTTTATGTGATGACAACGACCATTCCAAATCTATTGTCATTATTGCTTCCCAGTGCAGCTATGAACTATTATAACGAAATTTTGGAGCGAACCATATCCCTTTCTTATGTCGCAAACCTCTATAATACCATATTAATGGGTGCTTTTACGCTGGGAATTTGCAGTTTTATACTGGCATTCTTCAGAAAGAAGGATATCAATCCAGGATATATTTTTAACGGATTTGAGTATTTTATCAAAGCTTTTGGACTGATGATCGTCGTCGGCTTTTTTACATTCCTGTGGTCGCTGCTTTTCGTCATCCCTGGCATCATCGCTGCTGTCCGCTACAGTCAGGCATTTTTCATTCTGGCGGACCATCCCGAAAAGGGCATTATGGAGTGCATGAACGAGACCAAGTTCCTGATGAATGGCAACAAGGCCAGATTCTTCTGCCTATGTCTGTCCTTCATCGGCTGGCTGATTCTTGCTGCACTTCCAGCGGCATTTATGCCTTATGAGTTCTTTTCAAACAGCGTTATGGGTGTCATTCTAACCGTGGTTTTCGATATTCCGAACATGTTTGTCATGGCGTATCTCTATACGGCCAGAGCTGCATTTTATGATTTAGCCACAGGCAATCTGGTGGCAAAACCGCAGTTTTCAGAAAGTGATTACAATTTCTAATCAAAATTACAGAAACGCTTTGCGATAGAATCGCAGAGCGTTTTTTTCTTTGCTGTAACAACTGACAAGCAAGGGCACATATTATAAATAGAGAAAAAGGAATGGAGGAATGAATTTGTCTATTGAACGTCACTATTTCCCTGGAAATAACACACCTGAGGGATTTTTTTCTTACTACGGATACATTCTCGGACAGAGAGAAGCAGAAAAGATTATCTGCATCAAAGGCGGTCCTGGCACAGGAAAGTCGACATTTTTAAAAAAGGTAGGAGAACGCCTGGCAGAAGCAGGTGAAAGCGTGGATTTTTTACACTGCTCAGCAGATGAAAATTCTCTGGACGGAATTGTCGTCACAGATAAGAAGCTTGCCTTTATCGACGGTACCAGTCCCCATATCATCGATCCCATCACCCCTGGAGCGGTGGATTCCATCATCAATTTCGGCGATTTTTGGAATGATAAAAAAATTGCTGATCAGAAGGAAGACATCATCAGCTATAACGAGGAGTGTTCCAGATGGTATAAGATCGCTTATAACTACATGGCATCAGCAAAGTGCATCTATGATAATCTTTCAAACATCAACGATGAAGGAATTGAAATATCAGAAATTTACAAGTTGGCGGCAGATATTATCGCAAGGGAATATAAGAAATATGATATTTCTATCAAGGCGGGGAACATCAAGCGTTTCTTTGCCACAGGAATCACACCGAATGGAACCGTTTCTTATGTGAAATCCCTGTTGCAGCCGATGAAAAAAATCTACTTAATCAATGTGCCGGAAGGATACAGCAATATCAGCTTTATGAATATTCTGCTCGATGGAGCGGTCTATAGAGGTTTTGATGTGGAAGCATATTACTGCCCGATGGACCCAAAGAGAAAAATTGAGCATCTGCTGATTCCTGAAATTGGCGTAGCCTTTACAACTGCTAACAAATGGCACGATCTGGAGCCATGGGAAATCTATACAGGAGAAGAGGATCGCCGTGAAATTACCATGATCGACATCAACGATTACCTCAGTGCCTATTATGCAGAAAAGAATGCGGGATTGCTGAGCAAATTGTCAAAACTCTACAGCATGATGCTGAATGAAAGTATTTCAGCTTTGTCAAGGGCGAAAGAACACCACGATCTGGTAGAAAAAATGTACGTTAGAAACATGAATTTTGAAAAAATTGACACTTTAGTTGAAAAGACAGTGAATGATATAGTATAATTGTCTTAACGACAAAATTACGTATGGAGAGAAACATTGGATTTACAATCAATACTTACGATGCTGGGTGGTATCGGTTTGTTCCTTTATGGAATGAAATTGATGGGGCAGTCTTTAGAGAGATTTGCCGGAGCCAAGATGGAAAAGACATTAGAGAAATTGACTAGCAGCAAAGGAAAGGGCGTTCTGTTGGGAGCTGGCGTGACAGCCGTCATTCAGAGCTCTTCTGCTACCATTATCATGGTCATCGGCTTTCTCAATGCAGGGATTCTCAAACTGATGCAGGCAGTACCAGTCATTATGGGAGCCAATATCGGTACGACAATCACCGCTCAGATTCTGAGACTGGGCGATATCAACAATGATAATCTCATACTTCAAATGCTGAAACCAGCTTCATTTGCGCCTATCTGCGTTGTCATAGGCGCATTTGTAATGCTCATTTCCAAAAAGAACAAGACCAAGGATAAGGCTGGTATTGCTGTAGGATTGGGAATCTTATTCATCGGCATGAGTATGATGGAATCCAGCTTTAAACCGCTGGCCAGTTCTCCCGAATTTATGGAACTGTTTTTGGTGCTGACCAACCCTGTATTGGGGGTCATTGCAGGCATGTGTGTGACGATTTTACTGCAGAGTTCTTCTGCTTCTGTCGGCGTGCTGCAGGCTATGTCAGCAACTGGCGCCATTACATTTTCCATGGCGGCGCCAATCGTCATCGGACAGAATATCGGCAAGTGTGTCACCGTGCTTCTTGCCAGTATAGGAACCAACAAAAACTCCCGCAGGGCGGTCTGCATTGACATTACCATGTCAATTATGGGAGCCATCCTGTTTCTGACTGCGATTTATGTGTATCAGGCGATGATCGGTTTCAGTTTTTGGGACGAGCCGGTAAATCGAGGAAGGATTGCGGATTTCCACACACTGTTTAATCTGGTAACCTGCCTCGTCATGCTGCCTTGTGTCAATATATTGATTACCTTTGCGAAGAAAGTCGTCAAGGATAAGAATGTCTCAAAGATAGATGAAGAATTGGCATTACTGGATCCTATCTTTGTACAGAATCCATCTGTTGCACTGGAGCAATGCAAGAAGGTCATGGTATCGATGACTGACGCTGTGATGGAGAATTACAAGCTCTGCACTGCCTGCCTGTATCAATATGATTCTGAAAGCGCCGAAAAGGTCAGAGAAAATGAACGCTTCCTGGATAAGACGGAAAGTGTTCTAGGGGAATATCTCGTCAAGATTACGGAGCAGCATTTAGTGGGAGAAGACAATCGGCTGGTCACAGAATTCATGCATACGGTAGGCGATTTTGAACGCATCGGCGATCACTGTATGAACCTTTTAGAAGTGGCAGAATATAATATGGAACAGGAGATTGGCTTTTCAAAAGACGCTCTTTTTGAATTGGACTTCCTGACCAGGGCAGTAGGTGAAGCGATGGATACTACGGCGACTGCTTATCAGCAGGAAAAAGAAAGCGTATGTCACAAGATAGGGCCTTTAGAAGATGTGGTAGATGATATGGTAGAAACGCTCAAGTCAAAGCGAATTATCAGACTGCAGAACGGCGCCTGCACCACAGAAGGCGGTATCTCATACATAGAAGTCCTGACAAATATGGAAAGAATCTCTGACCATTGTGTCAATATTTCCATGCACCTTCACCAGAGAATCATTAAAGAAAGTCTGGATACCCATAAGAGCGAAGTCTTTAATCGAGAAGCAGACGAATACAAAGCGATGAAAGTTTACTACGAAAAACAATATCTGGATCCAGTCATGTAATAGGAGGTAGGAGAATATGGCATTTTTTGACAAATTAAATGATCTGGCTGCGACTGCAACGGAAAAAGCCAGCAGCGCAATTGAAAGTGGAAAGACGGCGATTACTGTTAATCGCGAAGAAAAGAAAATACAGGATTATACCTGTCAGATTGGCGAAATTATCGTAAAGAGATTGGACTGCGGCATGGAGCCAGATTCTGAGATCTGCGAATTGTATCACTGCATCCTGGCAGCAAGGCAGGAGATTGAGAGACTGCAGTCAGAACAGTGCGAACCGCCGGTGCAAGAATGCTGCGGCGAGCAGCCCGTTTATTGCAATCATTGTGGAGAGAGCAATCCGCCGGGAACCAGGTTCTGCGGTGCATGTGGAGCAAGACTAGAACGATAGAGAAAAATGGATCATCAGTTATCTGGGCAAGCTTCCAATAAACAGGAAGCTTGTTCTTTTATTGTGCATATTTAGGTATTTCATTCCTTGTTCAGACATAGTTTAAAAGGTCTATGTTATTTTTTAAACAAAAAAACGAAAGTGTTGGTGTGCCGACAGGCAGAAAAAAATATCCCTGTTATAATTTTAACTAAAAGAGACCTTTGAACCTGGAGGTGGTCATCATGAATGAAAAGCCGAAATTGATTTTCTGGAAAAGTCAAGCCTTTGCTATGTTTCCTTTCTGTCTTTACATCTTTCTTGGCGGTGTCTTTTCCATTGGATTTCACTACTATTCGATGAAGGGATTGATTTTTTCTGCGATGATATCTCTAATTACGGGGTTCTTCCTTTGCAAGAATAGAGGTAAATACTGGGATTCCATCATTCACGGTCTTGCCCAATATGCAAACGCACGATTAATCTTTATTTTCCTGATCATCGGTATTTTTTCAAAGGTGATGAGCACGGGAAACATTGGGGGAGGATTTGTCTGGCTCAGTCTGCATTTAGGCATTGCGGGCAGCGGTTTCGTTGTTTTCTGCTTTCTGGCATCTGCGATCATATCCATGGGTGCTGGAGCGCCCATCGCAGCACTGTTCGCAGTGATTCCGATTTTCTATCCGCCAGGAATCCTGCTGGGAGCAAGTCCAGCCATGCTCACTGGCGCATTGATCAGCGGTATTTTCTTCGGAGACGCACTTTCGCCCAGTTCACAGGTAATCAATACCACGGTTATGATCCAGCACGACAAGGTCACCGGTGATCCGGCTGACCTCCTGCATACCATGAAAAAGAGAACGCCGTATATCCTGGCAGCAGGCGCAGTTTCCATCCTCATCTATTATCTCTTTGGCGCCTTTGATGGAAAGCCTGGAGATCTCAGTGAGATCGGAAATTATTCGCAGCCAGAAGGGCTTTTGATGTTGATACCGATTGGGGTTTTGCTGGCTATTTGCTTCAAAACCAGAAATCTTTTTATGGGTCTTTCTTTTGGGATTGTTACCGGTTTGCTAGTCGGATTGGCTGGCAGGTTGTTCAGCTTTTCCGATATTATTCATATAGACTATGCAACAGGGTCTTTGACAGGCGTGGTCTTTGAAGGTATCTACGGCATGTTAGATGTAACTGTATCTACAATTTTGCTTTACGGCTTGATTGCGGTCGCTGTAGACGGCGGCATGTTGGAGAAGTGCTGCGATTTCATCTTATCACGAGATTTCACCAAAACAAAGAGAGGAGCGGAGGCTGTTTTGATGGCTTGCACAGTTATCATCAATATTCTGCTGGCAGGCTGTGTATTACCTTCAATCCTCATGTTTGGTGACGCAGCCGACCGCATCGGCCAGGCCAGCGATATTACACCGGAGCGGCGAAGTATCTTGCTGATGGCGGGCGCAACCAATATCAGCGCCATTGTTCCTATTAACAGCGCTTTCGTAATGGGAAGCGTAACCATCATCAATGAGATGGTACAGCACAACAGCTTTTTACCCCATGTTACACCTTTTCAAGTATTCAGCACAGCGTTTTACTGCCTGATTCTCACCGGAATTTGCATATTCTGGGTGCTGACAGGGGATAGAAAAATAATTAAAAGGATTTAGGAGATGAGAGTATGGAGAAAATTTATGATCTGATAATTGTAGGGGGTGGTCCCGCTGGCCTATCCGCTGCAATCTATGCCGGAAGATCTGAACGCCAGACTTTACTGCTGGAGAAAGGAAGCTACGGCGGCAGAATCAATGATACCTATGAAGTTCGTAACTATCCGGGGACATTGGTAGACAGCGGACAGCATCTGATGGAAAGATTTCACGAACATGCGTCCAGCCATCCGACGGTGGAGTTAAAACGCACCACAGTGACCGGCATAAAAAAAGAAGGGGATCTTTTCACTGTCAGTACCAAGCGAAGAGGCGATTTTCTGGCACGCAGCGTCATTCTGGATCTGGGAACCAAACCACGAGAACTGGGAATTGAAGGAGAAAAAGAATTTACTGGTCACGGCGTCGCTTACTGCGCAACCTGTGATGCAGAGTTTTTCAAAGAAAAGGAGATTTACGTTCTCGGGTCAGGCGATCAGGCGGTGGAGGAGGCAGATTATCTGACAGATTTCGCTTCAAAGGTTTCCATCATCGTTCTTCATGAGGAGGGACATCTGGATTGCAACGAAGTGGCAGCAGAGCATGCTTACAAGAATCCAAAGATTGATTTTGTCTGGAATACGACGGTAGCGGCAATCAAAGGTGAAGATCACGTAGAGTCCCTTGTCTTAAAGCGAGTGGATACCGGCGAAGAGAGTGTGGTGCCAAGTGAAGGGCTATTCTTATTTGTCGGTATGGTCCCTCAGACAGATATGGTTCGCGATTTAGTGACCTGTGATCACAGCGGATATATACAGGTCAATGAAAAGATGGAAACCAGTCTGCCCGGCCTTTATGCTGCAGGTGATTGCACACAGACTTTTTTAAGGCAGGTCGTTACCTCTGCAGCCAACGGCGCTGTGGCGGCAGTGGCATCTGAGCGTTATGTGAAAGAACTGAATCAAATACAGGGAATTCTGAACGAGAGTTCTGGCAATATCGCCTTCCTTTTCTACAACCCATACGACAATGAGGAACTTGAAATGGTTGGGGAATTAGAACAGAAACTTTCAGGTCAGTGGAAAATCTATCGTCAGGATATCACTCGTCAAAATCTGCTATATCAAAATTTACGTGTAGAACAGACTGTATCTGCAGCCTTTTACAGAGATGGAAAATTAGTCGATGTAAAACCTGCTGATGATTGTTTGTCTATGATATCATGTTAAGGAGGAGAATATTATGGGACAGCCACTTATCTTTCCGCACGGAGTAACCGTGTATAACCCAGAAAAATGTTGGAACGGGTATACGATCGTTCCGCTAATCAATGACGGGGTACTTTTGTTCGACATGAACGGCAATGAAATCCGTCGCTGGAACATGCATGCAATGCCGCCAAAGCTCTTGCCAGGTGGGTATGTCATGGGGCTTTCCGGCTACCGCCATCCCGATTATGGCATGCAGGATGGAGTCAACTTGATTGAAATCGATTACGACGGTAATATCGTTTGGGAATTCGATCATCTTGAAGAAATTGATGATCCTGGCAGAGATCACCGCTTTATGGCCCGTCAGCATCACGATTATCAGAGAGAAGGGAATCCAGTTGGTTATTACGTGCCGGGAATGGACGCAGAGCCATTATCTGGAAACACCTTGATTCTCTGTCATCAGACCATACATAATCCAAAAATCTCTGATAAAAAACTGCTTGACGATGTGATGATTGAAGTGGACTGGGATGGCAATATCCTCTGGAAATGGTCTGCCAGCGATCACTTTGATGAGATGGGCTTTGACGAAGCAGCTAGAAACGTGCTTTTCCGCGATCCCAACATGCGTTCCTCAGACGGCGGAGTAGGGGACTACCTGCACATCAACTGCATGAGTTATTTGGGACCGAACAAATGGTATGATCAAGGCGATCAGCGCTTTAAACCGGAAAATATCATATTTGACTGTCGTGAAGCGAATATCCTGGCCATCATCGATAAAGAAAGCGGAGAAATCGTCTGGCGCATCGGACCTGATTTCAACGCTTTACCTGAGTTAAAGAAATTGGGCTGGATTATCGGTCAGCATCATTTTCATATGATTCCAAAGGGACTGCCAGGAGAAGGAAACTTGTTAGTATTTGACAACGGCGGTTGGGGCGGTTATGGTCTTCCTAATCCATCGTCAGCCATCGGCAGCAAAAACGCACTGCGAGATTACAGCAGGGTACTGGAGTTCAATCCTGTAACTTTGGAAGTAGTGTGGAAATTGACCCCGAAAGAACTGGGGCATGCGATTCCTACAGATGCAAGTAAGTTCTACAGCCCATATGTCAGCAGCGCCCAGCGCCTGCCGAACGGAAATACCTTGATTGATGAAGGTTCCGACGGCCGCCTGATCGAAGTGACGCCAGATCACGAAATTGTTTGGGAGTGGATTTCTCCATATTATACGCATAACGAGAAGGGACCGAAGAACAACATGATTTATCGTGCTTACCGTTACCCTTACAGCTATGTGCCGCAGGAACCGCAGCCAGTAGAAACTGAGATTAAACCTATCGATAACATCACTTATCGTGTTCCAGGAGCTGGTGCTTTTGGTGCAAAAAAAGTCATTGATGTTGAAGGCACTTTGCCGTATTATGAAGATGTAGCACTTTGTGTAGCAACAGATGATGAAGAAGATGTGACGAAGCGAGAAAAAGTGTTCTCCGTAGATACTTCCTTCTTTAAACCGGTAACCATGTCAAATTGGAGTGAAGATGTGCTGAAGGTCAAGGAAGAGCCTGTTCTTGTTTTGTTCGGAGCAGAACGTTGTACCCATTGCAAAGCACTGCACCCAGTTTTAGAAGAAGCGCTGCGGGAAGAATTTGCAGAACAATACGAAGTACGCTATGTGGACGTAGACCAAAACGGAGACCTGGTTGATACGTATCATATAGGCGGTATCCCGGTTGTGGCTGTTTTTAAGAATGGGAAAGAGATATTAAGGTTTAACGGCGAAAAGGATTATGACGATTTGTGTGAAATCCTGGATAAACCGTTTGCTTAATATATAGTTGAAAGTGATACAAAAGGGCTGTAAGAAACAGCCCTCTTTGTAGTATTTCAAAGGAGGTTACTCATGGGAGATTATTTTACAATCAGGGGCAATGACTGCCTGGTTTCTTTTGCCGACCGTTGTATGGAGAATAAGGAGTACCAGTCGTACTTTATCCACAAAACCTATCAGGCAGCCACATGCATTCAACAGCAGGGGACAGTCATCGAACATTTTGGAATTGTTACCAAAGGTATTTTAAAAGCGGTCAACGATACTGTGAATGGTATGGAGCTCTGCCATACTTATTTTCAGGTGAAAGATATTTTTCCCGAATTTCTCTACTTTTCTGGCAAACAGCATTATACCTACGATCTCTATGCATTAAAAAAGTCTGAAGTCGTCTGGATCCCTGTTACAGTGATGGAAGAAATGCTCGCCGCAGATCCGCAGCTGATGTATGCACTGATTCTTTACATTTCTCATCGAGGTCTGAAAAATCAATTGTTTCTCAACTGCCTCAATTATCACACCATCAGGGAGCGCATCGCTTTTTGGATTGTCGGTATGAACGACCTCACCTTGGGTGAAACCCTCATGCTGCCCTCATCGCAGTCCATCCTGGCCAACATGCTCCATGTCAGTCGCTCCTCTTTGAATAAAGAACTGAAGCTGATGGAACGTGATGAATTCTTCATTATAACGCAAAGAGAAATATGCGATATAGACTTGGGACGACTGAGCGAATTGCTGTAAATAGACTGCTCTATGCGAGAACAGTATGCTCTAACAAAATCTTAGTACCGAGAAGCATGAGGATGATCCCGCCGGACAGTTCTGCTTTTGATTTGAATTTACAGCCAAAGATACCGCCGATTTTGATACCGGCAGCCGAAAATAGAAAGGTTGTGACGCCGATGATGGCAGCAGCTCCAAAGATGTTTACATTCAGGAGGGCGAAGGTAATTCCAATGGCCAGGGCATCGATGCTGGTAGCCACCGCCATCAAAAACATGGTCTGAAAACCAAAGGAACTGCTCACATTTTGCTCTTCTGCAGTAAAGGATTCTTTGATCATGTTGAGACCGATTATGAATAAGAGGCCAAAAGCCACCCAGTGGTCAAAAGCAGATATGTATTTCATAAATGTGGTGCCTAGAAAATAACCAATCATCGGCATCAGAGCCTGGAAACCTCCAAACCAGAGACCGGCGATTGCCATGTGTCTGACTTCCGTTTTTTCTACAGACAACCCCTTACAGACTGAAACCGCAAATGCATCCATCGATAATCCTGCTCCTAATAATAGTAATTCGATAATTCCCATAATTTCCTCCAAAATTGTTCAAAAAAAGACCCATGTATAGAGTGATTCCCTATACATGAGTCTCGTTAATTAAGATAAGCCAGACCTTGCGGTCAGTATGTTGACATATCACACGGATGTGCTAACTACTCCCTCACAGTTTTTTTATAATAACCTAATTCTACCAGCTTGTCAAGATTTAATTTTTTCTATCACTTCCTGTATGTCGGCAGGGAGAGGGGCTTCTATCTCTAAGCGGTCGCCAGTCAGCGGATGGTTGAAAGACAACTTAAAAGCATGAAGCGCCTGTCTTTCGATGAGCCACGGATTTTCTCCGCCGTAGAGATAATCGCCGACCAGGGGATGACCGATATGAGACATATGAACCCTGATCTGATGTGTCCTGCCGGTCTCTAGGAGAAGTTCCACCATGGTGTATCCCTTACCCTTCGGAAAACGCTCCAGCACTTTGACGTGGGTAATAGAAGGAAAACCGCCTTCCTGCATGACGCCGCGGGCTACATTTTCAGGGTCCGGTCGGCCGATAGGCAGATCGATGGTAAACGCATCTTTATCGATGATACCATTCGCCACAGCTATGTAACGCTTCTCTACGGTATTAGCTTTCATCTGCTTGGTCAGATTGTCTTGTGAATGTGAGTTTTTAGCTACGATCAAAAGACCAGTGGTATCCATATCAAGACGGTTGACAAAACGGATTTTAAACATTTGCTCTGTATCTTCCATATATTTCATCAAACCGTTAGCAATGGTGTGGGAGGGATGTCCCTTAGTTGGATGAACGATTACGCCGGGCTGCTTGTTCAAGACTAGCAGGTCGTCGTCTTCAAAGACTGGATAGATAGGGATGTTTTCTACAGGGAAGTCGCTCTTTTCTTCTGGCAGTTTGATGGAGAGAACGTCACCGATTTCGGGCGTAATCCATCCGGCAACCTCTTCGCCGTTTAAAAAAACCAGATGCTGGTATTTCAACTTTGTCAGCAGTCTGGAAGAGAATTTGAATTTTGTACGAAGGAGTCCTTTGACAGGAACTCCTTCATCTTCTTTTGTTACTATATATTCGAATTTTGCCATAATTACCTTTCTAATACGACTATACGACTAGCGTCTAGCCGCTCGCTGTCGCTTGCGGGACGCTAAAGCATAAGGCCTTCCATCAGTTTCTTTCAGAAACTGTGGCAAGCCCATTATAGAAATTTGCTCTTTACTTTGGTCCAGAAATCGTAGTTTTCAAAACGCATCAGATTGACCTGAATATCAGAGAAAGAGACTTCTATTTCTTTGATATTCTCGTATTCCACAGAAAAACCGTCGTAGACGACACAGATCTTGTGTTTTGAATCTTCCATATCCGGGACAATTCCAAGAGACAGATCTGATGGTAACATGATACTGGAGGTAAACGACCGATAAGCCGTAGTATTCATCGGCGCAATTGGCGTCACCTGCAGGATGCTCAGACGAGGATCTACGATACTTCCGCCTAGCGAATAGTTATAGGCCGTACTGCCGGCTGGTGTTGCGATTAAAAGGCCGTCACCGCTGAATCGTTCGATAAAGCCTCCGCCGATGGAGATATTGAGGTGAATTGAATAAGTGGAATTGGCTTTAATGACCACCTCGTTAAGACCTACGTGCTCATAGGTTGTGCCTCCGGCATCGATTTTTACTTTAACCGTAGAAAGCTGCTGGATAGAGTATTTCCCCTGCGTGTAATTGAAGATAAAGTCATCCAACATGGCAGGCATGATTTCCTGAAAAAAGCCCAGATGTCCCGTGTTGATGCCGATGATTGGCATGGTAGGGAAATTGAACTCGTGTATGGTATGAAGGAAGGTGCCGTCTCCACCGATGCAGACCAGCAGATCTGCTTCATCACTGTAAGAGGATAGTAAAACAAAACCGGATTTATCCAGCTTCTGTTTTAACTTTTTTTCTGTTCGTTTTGACGTTTCGCCATCATTGGCGTAAATAAATATTTTTTTACTCATAGTCTCTCTATCTTACATTAATTTTTCGAATTCTTCAACCAAACTCTTAAATGTTTCCATCGCCATAATCACAGGTTCTTTGCTGCTCATGTCAACCCCTGCAATTTTTAGGAGTTCAACAGGGTAGTCACTGCTGCCTGTCTTGAGAAACTCTTTGTAAGCGTCCCTGGCAGGTGCGCCTTCTGTAAGAATTTTTTTTGAGATTGCAGTTGCTGCAGAATATCCAGTAGCATACTGATAAACGTAAAACCCTCTGTAGAAGTGCGGAATTCGAGCCCATTCGTATTTGATATACGCATCTTCTGCCAGGGAAGGGCCAAAGTAGGTGCTATTCAGTTTGTCGTACTCTGTACACATCCACTCTGCTGTGAGACTGCCGCCGTCTTCCACATATTTGTGAGTCAGATTTTCAAATTCTGCAAACATAGTCTGTCTGAACAGAGTCGTGCGGAATTCCTCGATATACATGTTCAAAATATATTTGCGCATCTCCTGATCTGTTTCTTTGCCCAGCAGATGCTGCATTAACAGCGATTCGTTGACTGTAGATGCCACTTCCGCAGTGAAAATGGAATGATCTCCGTAGGTGAAAGGCTGCGCTTCTCTGGTATAGCTGGAGTGCATGGAGTGTCCCATTTCGTGAACCACGGTGAATACGTCTTTGAGAGTATCTGTGTAGTTAAGCAGAATATATGGGAAACTATCATAAGAACCGAAGCTGTAAGCGCCGCTTGTCTTACCTTCATTTTCGTAGACGTCAATCCAGCCTTCTTCTACACCTTGAGAAAGCCGCTGGATATATTCTTCTCCTAAAGGTGCCAGACCTTCTTTCATAATCTCGATAGCCTCCTCATAAGGAACGACGCGTTTTGGAACTTCTACAAGAGGAACGTAGACATCGTACATCGTGAGTTCATCCACTCCCAAAACTTTTTTGCGCAGTTCGATATATTTGTGCAGAACAGGCAGATAATCATGAACGACAGAAATAAGGTTATCGTAAACTGATTCAGGGATATTGCCGCCAGACAGCGCTGCGTTTCTGGCAGATTTGTAGTTTCTGATCCTCGCACCTACGACGTCTGTCTTTACATTATAGTTATAGGTTGACGAGATGGTATTGATCAAAGCCTTGTAAGCTTCATAAACATTGGTAAATGCAGCTTTGCGGACTTCTCTGTCGTGAGACTCCATGAAGGTGATATAGTTGCCGTGGGTGACTTCTACTTCGTCTCCGTCTTCGTCAATAATGGTGCCAAATTTGATGTCTGCATTGTTGAGCATGGTGAAGATCGTATTGGTCGCATCTGTCACTTCACTCATCTGTGCCAGTATATTTTCCTGATCTTGAGACAATACATGTTCTTTTTCACGCAAAATATCCTTTATGACAAACTCGTACTGTGAGAGGGCCGGTTCCTCTTTGATATAAGTGAGCAGAGTCTCTTCTGAAGCTGACAGCAGTTCTGGTGTAAAGAAACTCATAGATGCAGCGGCTTTAGCGATGATGGTGTTAATCTTGTCGTGCATGCTCTGCTGCTTGGCGACGCGATTGTCTTCATCGAGTTTCATCCTGGCAAAGACGTATGCCTTTTCTAGTTTCTGCCAGATGGCATCTTTCTCCTGTAGCGCTTCGGCGAGAGTATGGGCGCTTTCTGTCAACCTGCCCTGATACTTGGTAAAATATTCTGTCAGAGTAAGTGCCTCTTCGATATCCTGCTCCCAGGCGGCCTCGTCCTCATACATCAATTCGATATTCCATTTATATTTTTGATCAATTTCGCTGCGGTTTTTTAATTTTTTGTTTCCCATTTTTACCTCCTGTAGTATACTATTACAATGACTAGTATAACACAAAACTGAAAGGAATAACATAAATGGATAACAGACCAATTGGTTTTTTTGATTCAGGATTGGGTGGTCTTACGAGCATCCCCCATATCATGAAACAATTACCCAATGAAAAAATCATTTTTTTCGGCGATACAGCCAGGACTCCTTATGGTTCAAAGTCACCGGACACCATCAGACAGTTCACCATGCAGATTGGAGATTTTCTCGTAAGGAACAATGTCAAGATGATTGTCATCGCCTGCAATACGGTCAGTGCAACCTGTTTAGAAGACCTTAGAAAAGCATATCCGGATATCCCTGTCATCGGTGTCATTTCGCCTACCGCAAAAGTTGTAGCCAAGGAATGCAAAGGGACAGATCATATCGGTATCATTGCTACAAAAGTCACGATCAAAACCAACGCATACGAAAATAAAGTCAATGAGAAACGCCAGGGGCTTCAGCTTTTTTCAAAAGCCTGCCCGGCCTTTGTGCCTCTGATTGAAGAAGGCATCATCAAAAACGACATCATGGATTTGACTATCAAATATTATCTGGACGATTTTATCAAAGCGAACAAAATCAACACCCTCGTTCTGGGCTGCACGCATTATCCTTTGATCAGTGAAAATCTTAGACGAATTTATCCGGGACTGAGGATTATCAGTTCTTCTAAGGAGGTTGCGACGGCAGTAAAAATAGAACTTGAGAAGAGAGATATGTTTGCAGAAGAAACAGAGCTGAAGAATGTATTCTATGCCAGTGACCTTTCAGAAAACTTTGTCAACATGATTCAGAACATACTCGGTAAAGAAGAAGACGAATTGAACATCAAGTTCAAGAATTTAGATATATAGGAGATAAAGATGGACAGAGAAGAACTATTTGCCCTGTTAGACATTGAAACAGGAGAAGACTTTCAGTATTTCGAAAATTTTGCGGATTTCGTGGAAAACGAAGGGGCTATCGACAGTGATGCGATTTACGATCTGATAACGGAAATTGATATGAAAACTTTTGCAGAACTCTGTGAAAGCTATTTTTATGAGACCTTAGAAAATGTACCGGGCGATCAGATTGATATTTACAGCCTCCTTGAGAACATCAAACGAGTCCTGGTAGGTCTGTCCGAAGCAGTCAGAAAAGGGGAAGAAAATGCAGACCTGAAGTTGACTGATGAGTGGAACAAATTCAGAATCTGGTATTCTGCTGACAGTGAAGTAGAATGCAAAAATACGGCCAGTGACGAAGTACACTATGTTCCAGTGAGAGATGCCTTGGTCATATCCAGAATGGAAAAGCTGGACGGTGACGAATACCGATATGATTTTGCTGGTGCTCTCGATTATGAACTGGAAGAATTCATCATGAATTATGCAGACATGGCAGAAGCCGAAAATGATTAACACATTTGGACCCTCCTGCATATGATAAAGATACAAAGACTAGGGAGGTTTCATATGGGTGAATTCAGAAACGATTGCTGCGATCCGAACCCGGATTGCTGCTGCAGACCTCAGAATGACTGCTGCAACAACGACAGTGGAAGCATTTGGGGAATACTTATTTTATTGGCTGTCCTCTACTTTCTGTTCTGCGGAAATAACGACAGAGGCGGCGGCCTCTTCGGAGGCCTGTTCTAATCCTGAGAAGCAAGCGTAATGCTTGCTTTTCTTTTTTTTCAATGATAGAATAAAAGAAGTCTCTTTATTTATAGCACTGCGAGGAGGTGTACCATGGAACGTTTGAATCAGAGTGAAAAAAATACATATCGGATTGGATTGATCAGTGTATTGAGTTGTAATACCTTATGGGGATTTTTACCTATCTATTGGCAGGCATTAAAACCCATTGATTCTACAGTGATTATCTTCTATAGAGTCGTGCTGATGTTTCTCGTCTGCTTTGCAGCCTGTGCCGTTCAATCTGGCGTCAAGGGGCTTTTTAAACCCATGTTCGAATCAAAAAAGAAGACGTTTATTTACGTGGCTGCAGGCGTTGTGATTACCCTGAACTGGAGTCTTTATATCTGGGCGGTCAACGCGGGTTTTGTCATTCAGACCTGTATGGGATACTTCCTGGAGCCGTTGGTAGTCTGCTGCTTTGGGATTATTTTTTATAAAGAAAAAGCAAACAAATGGAAAAAGATTTCCATGGTCTTTGCTTTCTGCGGACTGATGGTCATGATCATCGGATATCGAGAAGTTCCATTTATCGCGTTAGGCCTGGGGCTTTCCTTTGCCATCTATTCGGCCATCAAGAAGAGTGTTTTTCTCAGTCCGATTCATTCTCTCTTATATGAGACGCTGTTTCTGGCACCAATCGCTCTGCTTGTCATCGCATTTATTGAGAAGAGCGGCAATGGGGCGCTGGAAACTGCAGGCGGATTCAAATTTTTCCTTCTCATGTTTGCAGGACTTGCTACGGCGATTCCGATGGGACTCTTTTCTTTTGCGGCTAACAAACTGCCATTGATCACTTTAGGACTCTGCGAATATATCGCACCGTCTATTACACTGATATTAGGGATTTTTCTATTTAAAGAACCTTTTGATGTGATTCAGTTCAGTGCATTTGTGGTCATCTGGATTGGACTTGTTTTCTTCACTTATGGTGAATTTGCAGATATGAAAAATACAGAAATCAAAAATACATAGATCGGGAGGACATCATTGAAAGAGAAAAAGTTGAATTTTTTTAATGTAGCTGTCATGTACGTCGGCACCATCATGGGTGCCGGCTTTGCTTCTGGCAGAGAAGGCTGGCAGTTCTTTGGAATCTTTGGAAACAAAGCTTATGTAGGCATCGCTCTGGCAGGTCTTTTATTCATGGCCCTGGGCATGATGGTAAGCTATATCGCAAGAAGTCTCAAAACCGATGATATGGGTAAGGTGATTGTCTTTAGTGACAATCCCAAGCTTGCCGATGCCGTTGGTTATTTCATGGCTGCAATTCTTTATACCATCATCATCTCCATGTCTGCTGCGGGGGGATCACTCCTACATCAACAGTTCGGCATCAATAAAGCGGTGGGCGGTGCGATGATCGTCGTCCTGGTGATTCTGACTGTTCTGGGCAATTTTGACAGAGTATCAAAGGTATTTAAGCTGATTATTCCGGTGCTGTTTGTTATCGATATCGGCTGCTGTTTTCTTGTCATGCTTTCTGACATTGAGCAGAGCGGGGCGACTTCGGGCTTTCCGCCCAGCGCCATGGCGCCCAACTGGTTCATCGCGGCGGTATTATTCATCTCCTATAACATGCTGGGCATGATTCCGATCATTGCCACTTCCTCCATGCAGTCCAAGGATCAGAGGAACGCTGTTTTCGGTTCTGGCTTAGGCGGTATTTTACTGGCATTCCTCACTCTGGTACTGGTCTTTGCATTGCAGAAAGACATGGCCTATACGCAGAGTATGGATCTTCCCATGCTGGCTTACACTTCCAGGATTTCGAAAGTCGCCAATCTGCTCTTCGGCTTGGTGCTTTTTGCCGCCATTTATTCTGCTGCTACCAGCACTTACTTCGGCTTTTCCACGAAGATCAAAGAGTCCCCGAAGAAAAAGTACATCATCATTATCGGCGCGTGTATCGGCTTTGTTTGCGGACTGACTGGATTTAAGGCCATCGTTGCTTATCTTTATCCTGTTGAAGGCTATATCGGTTTTGTCATCATCATGATGATTACGATTAACTTTTTCAGAGTGCACAAATTGAATAGCAGAGAGAAAAAAGTGAATCACGAAGGAGAAGTTTTTCATGACTTTGACAATTATGATCGTTTTGCTTTTCCGCAGGGCATCATAAGAGTGACTGCAGGAAACGGCGGAGAGGCCCTTTTGGTCTTTGGCAGTGAAAAAACGGTGCTTTATGATTGTGGCATGGCTTATTGCCATGAACAGCTGATTGAGAATATTTCTAAAGCGCTGACAGAGCAGGGCAGAGACCGGCTGGACATCGTCTTGCTGTCTCACACCCATTACGATCACATCGGTGCACTGCCTTATGTCATCGAGAAATGGCCGGATGTCTCAGTCTGCGCGGCAGCTAAGGCGAAGTCTGTTTTTGAGAGCAAGGGGGCAAAAGCTACCATGAAACGATTGGGAGAAGCGGCGAGAGACGAATTTTCGACTTTCAAGGACCCAATCAGCGTAAACAATTTACGAGTTGACCGCATCGTCAAAGATGGCGATCAGATTTCCATCGGGCAGGAATATTTTGCCGTACTGGAGACACCTGGGCATACGTCTTGCTCCATGACTTATGTGCTGGAGCCTGCAGGCATCATGTTCACCTCAGAATCAACCGGCGTATTGCGAGATTCTGAAAGCGTTGAGACTTCTGCATTGAAAAGCCACCAGGATACCATCGATTCCGCAAATAAGTGCAAAGCTTATCATGCAAAGCAGATTGTCTGCCCGCACTTTGGCGTTTTACCTGAGGGTTTTGTCGATACTTACTTTGACCTGTACTTGAAGTCTGCAGAGGAAGAAAAAGAATTTATCTTGGACTATGCTCGCCAGGGATACAGCAACGAGGAAATTTTAGAGGAGTACGAGAAGCAGTTTTGGACGGCAGAACGAAGCAAGTCACAGCCCAAGGCTGCCTTTGAAGAAAATGCAAGACCGATTATCAGGCATTTGGTTGATACTTACGGTCCAGATAATGGAAATGCTATGATAGCAGAGTGATTTGTGGTATGATGGACGAAAACGAATGGAGGTATATAAATGTTAGATTTACTGATCAAAGATGGACAGTATCCTGACTTTGGTGAAGGACAAATGAAACTGGGCAATGTAGGCATCACCGATGGAAAGATTACATATATAGGCCCAGAAACCCCTGAAGCAAAAGAAATCATCAATGCCAGCGGCAGAGTGGTTTCACCCGGCTTCATCGATATCCACATGCATGAAGAAAACTTTGCTGAGGAAGGAGAAAACTACGTCATCGCCCAGATGATGCTGGAAATGGGTGTAACGACGGCGGTCGGCGGAAACTGCGGCATGCAGAACCAGGATCTGTCTTATTTTAAAGAAGTTTTGGAAAGACTGGGTGGCTCACCCGTCAACTATATTATGATGGCGGGATATAATTTTTTTCGCTATGAGCTGGGCATAGGACGCTATGAAACCGCCACGCAGGAACAGCGCGACACCATTAGAAAACGAATTCAGAGAGAGCTAGATGAAGGCGCTTATGGCATTTCCTTTGGCATTGAATACGACCCGGGAATCACGACAGAAGAAGTCCTCTATGCCATCGGCGTAACAGAGGATCCAAATTTGTTAGTCTCAGCCCATTACCGAGAAGACTGCCTGCAGAATATTGATCCAATCCAGGAAATGATCAAAATTGCGGATGAAATTCCAATGAAATTTCAGATTTCCCATCTGTCCAGTTGTTCAGCCATGGGTTTGATGAAGGAATCTCTTGATGCGATTAATGAGGCGATGGACAAGAATCCGAAACTGAATTACGACACTTACCCATACAACGCGTTTTCTACACATATGGGATCTGCAGTCTTTGAGGATGGCTGCATCGAAGGTTGGCACAAGGAATACAGTGATATTCTTTTAACTGACGACCCGTACAAAGACACCCGCTGTACAAAAGAAATCTTCGAAAAGGTCAGAGAAGAATATCCGGATATGCTGGCAGTGGCATTTGTCATGAATGAGGAAGAGATTGCCGCCGCCATCGCCAATGCTCGCGGCATGGTGGCCAGCGATGCGATTATCAATAACGGCAATGGGCATCCAAGAGCAGCAGGAACTTTTCCAAGAGTTCTCGGAAAATATGTGCGAGAAGATAAGGTGCTTCCTCTGGTTGACGCTATCAGAAAGATGACTTTAGAGCCTGCAGAGAGATTGGACCTTGCAAAGAAGGGCAGAATTGAGTTAGGCTGTGATGCAGATCTGACCATTTTCAATCCAGAGACAATCATAGATGGTGCCACTTTCTCAGATTTACATATTCAGCCGGAAGGAATCGACTATGTACTGATAGACGGAAAGCTGGCGCTGAAAGATAAAATTACGATAAATCATAGATTGGGAAGATATATAAGCTATAAATAAGATGCTGATAAAACGCAAAGAAGTGCCTATTGAAAGTGTACTGCATTGCGTTTTTTCTTTGCAACCATAAAAAGGAATGTATAATTATACATACAAACGAATGCGAATTGAAGATTATAAAACGCTTAAAAGGCACGCGATGAGAAGATATATTATTTAAGTAAATATTGGAAAACTAATCATTTTAGATTGTGTAAAGCTAGGGGATTGTTTGGGAATTGTACAAATTATCTGACTGTTTTTGTAGAATTTCAAACTGTATTCTTATTTACTTTTTTGCATAACAGGAGTATAATAAAATCGTTATTTTGATATTTGGTCGAAACCGGTCAAATATAATTAGTTATTTATTATTTTTTCTCACAGGCTCTACAGATAATCTGTCGTACTGTGAGAACGCAGTCCGATCTTTCGGACTAACAAGGAGGTATTATTTATGGAAGAAAAGAAAAAGAAATTTGCGGTACCTCATGTCTATATCCTGTTATTTGCACTGATTGCAATTTGTAGTATCTTGACCTACATCATCCCGGCAGGAACTTATGACATGATGATGGTGGACAAACGCGAAGTTGTCAATGCGTCCACATTTCACAACGTAGCACAGACCCCTGTCACACTGATGCAGTTCCTGACTGCAGTTCCTAGAGGTATGCAGGAATCCGCACAGATTATCTTCTTCATCTTCATCGTCGGTGGAACCATGGCAATCATTCAAGAAACCAAATCCATCGAAGCTGGTATGGGAAGACTGATCAAGGCAATGAAGAACGCTTCAATCTTGATTATTCCGATTGTAATGTTGTTTTTCTCTGTCTGTGGTTCCGTTTTCGGTATGGCAGAAGAGACTATCCCGTTCATTCCAATTTTCGTTTCACTGTGCCTTGCCATGGGATTTGACTCCATAACAGGTGTTGCGTTAGTATTCTGCGGTGCAGGTGCAGGCTTTGCAGGCGCTTTCATGAACCCGTTTACCGTTCAGGTTGCACAGGGTATCGCAGAATTACCTCTGCTATCCGCTATGTGGTTCAGAATCATAATCTACGCATGCTTTGTCGCGTTAGCGATTTTCTTTGTCATGAGATACGCACTGAAAGTTAGGAAAAATCCGCAGCTCTCATCCATGCATGCTTATGACCAGACGAGGGAAGACAGCGTGGACTTAGACGAACTGCCAAATTTCGGTGGAAAAGAGAAGGCGATTCTAATCATATTTGTACTGGCGATCATTCTGCTGGTATTCGGCGTTGTCAAATGGGGATGGTACATGGATGAAATTGCAGCCCTGTTCCTAGGTATGTCCTTTATCGTTGCCATCATCGCAAGAATGGGCTTCAACAACTACGCCAACGTGCTCGGAAAAGGCATGGCTGACATCGCGTCCGGCGCTTTGGTTGTAGGTTTTGCAAGAGGTATCCTGGTCGTCATGACTGACGGACAGATCTTACATACGATTCTTCATGCGGCTGCAGAGGGACTTTCCAAGCTGCCTTCCATGATTTCTGCTGTCGGTATGTACATCTTCCAGTGTCTGCTCAACTTCATCGTTCCATCAGGCTCTGGACAGGCGGCTGTTTCCATTCCAATCATGGCACCGCTGGGTGACCTGGTAGGCGTTACGAGACAGACTGCAACAATCGCGTTCCAGTTAGGCGATGGTATTTCCAACATCTTCACGCCGACTTCAGGATACTTCATGGCTGGACTTGCCATTGCGAAGGTTCCTTGGTCAAAATGGGCAAAATGGATTCTGCCATTGATCGGACTTGAATATTTGCTGGGAGCAATTTTCGTAGTCATTGCACAGGCAATGCAGTTAGGACCATTCTAAACAAAATTAGACGATCACGGAAATGGCATATTCTTTCAATATGCCATTTTCTTTTGAAAGTCAGATGGAGGTATTATGAATTACGACCAAATAAAAGAAATCATTATTTCAGAAATAGAGAGGAACCGAGGCGAACTGACAGCACTCAATGATGATCTGGCAGACCATCCGGAGATTTCCGGAGAAGAATATGAGACATCAAAGAAAATTGTAAAACTGCTGCAAGGCCACGACTATTCTGTAGAATATCCCTTTGCTGGACTGGCTACGGCATTCAAAGGCGTATATGGCAATGATAAGCATAGACATAAGATTGCGATTCTGACAGAGTACGACGCGCTGCCGGAAATCGGACACGCATGCGGACACTGTCTCAGCGGTTCCATCAGCATCTTAGCCGGTCTTGCCACAAAAGATCTGCAGGATGAGCTGGATGCCGATATCCACATCATCGGAACGCCAATTGAAGAAACAGACGGAGCGAAGTGCACCATGGTCAAGCAAGGTGTCTTTGATGGATATGATATGGCAATTATGGTACATCTGTACAATTCCAATATTGTAGCGCCGACGCTGCAAGGATTGGCGTCTTATATGTATCAGTTTCACGGCAAAGCTGCCCATGCGTCTGCAGCTCCCTGGGACGGTGTCAACGCATTTAACGCTGCGCAGCTGATGTTTCATGCTGTAGATATGTTGAGGCAGCACTGCAAGCCGGACGCACAGTTCCATGGAATTATCAGGAATGGCGGAGAAGCGCCGAATATCGTACCGGAGGAAGTGACGGCAGAATTTTATGTCAGAGCGTTGGATAAGCATTATCTGCAGGAACTTGTACAGAAAGTGGACGATTGTGCAAAGGGTGCCGCCATCGCTACACAGACCACCTGGGACAAATATCCGACTGCGGAAGTCTACGACAACCTAAAGAAAAATCCGACAGGCATATCTGCTTTAGAGGAAATCTATGGGGAGCTCGGTATTCCTATCAATGGAGATCCCAACAAGATCTTTGGTTCTTCAGATGCCGGCAATGTCAGCTTTGCCTGCCCGGCATTTCATCCGTGCCTGCAAGTTGTCGATGCAGACACGCCCATTCACACCAGAGGTTTTGCTGATGCAATGAAAAGAGAAAGAGCACATCAAGGACTTGTTACCGGTGCGAAAATAATCGGTTTGCAGATTGCAAAAATCTTCAGTGATGAGGAAAAAATCAGCAAATTGAAAGCAGATTTTGAAAGGAACTAGTTATGTCTTATATCATATTCTTTTTGCCTCCTGTGGCGGCAGTGATCGTACTGCTGATAGCAATTAAAAACGGATTTAACAAGCAAGCCTTTATGGTATCGGCAGGAATTACCATGGTCATCAATATGTTTGCAATGCATAAGTTGACATGGTATGGACTGATCTGTACGCTGACTGTACCTCTCGCAGCAATCTATGTCTTGATCTGTCTATGGCTATCTATCAGAGAACGCCGCGGGGACAAAGAATAGGAGGCTTATAATGGGTATCTTTGGTATCATCATGATTCTAGCTGTCGTACAGCTTTTCGTGGTCGGCTCCATCATTCAAAGGGGAAACGCATCCTTGATTCCCGGCTTTCTGCTGACCAAGGTGACAAATCTTCCCGCGTACTGTCGCATGTTCGGCAATCGTCTGATTTTGCTGGCGCTCATAGGAATCGTCTGTGCAGTCATGTCCTTTACATCGGCGGAATTTAACAGCAGGCCGATTATCATCTTCGGTCTCGGTATCGTGCTGGTCATCGTACTGCTGATTCTAGACCACAAGAAGTTTACAAAATAAAACACACTGTAAAAAAGCTGTTCTCTAAGTTTTATGACCTGGAGGAGAGCTTTTTTATATGCAAAGAAAAATTTACACTGATTTAACACAATCTGTTTATCTTAGTGACAAAGTTGTATCATTCAAATTCCTTTTTTTACCGCTATAATGAATGTGCAGACGATAGAAAGGGGACTTTAAAATGACATATGAAAACAATTTTAAACGATATGAAAAGAAATACTTGATAAATGAAAAGCAATACAGGGATTTGATCGCTTTGATTTACTGCAAACTGGAATATGACAGATATAAGAAATACAAGATCTGCAATATTTACTTCGATACGCCGCAGTTCGACTTGATCCGGGAATCCATAGAAAAGCCGGTTTACAAGGAAAAACTCAGATTGAGAAGTTACGGCACGCCTGATCCGGAGGATTTCGTTTACCTTGAAATCAAGAAGAAGTTTGACGGCATCGTCTATAAGCGGCGGATCTCGCTACCTTATTGTGAGGCTGTGGACTACTGTGTCAACGGGAACCTGCCAGCACAGAGAAATCAGATTACCAACGAAATCGACTGGCTCATGTCAAAATACCAGCTTTATCCCATGTTATACCTCTCTTATGACAGGCTGGCTATGAGGGGAATAGAAGATCCGGGGCTTCGAATCACCTTTGACAGCAACATTCTCTGGCGGGTGAATCAGCTGGACATGACAAAGGGAGATTTCGGTCAGGTGAAAATGCCCGCAGAGCAGTATATCATGGAAATCAAATCTGGCGACGCCATGCCGCTTTGGCTCTCCAGCGCACTGAACCGGTTGGAAATTTATCCGAAATCATTTTCAAAATACGGAACCATCTACAAAGAAGAGCTGTTTCAGAATTTATTATCAGAAGAGGGGGGATTTAGCTGTGTTAGATAGTGTTTTAACAACAGACGCTGGATTGACCAGTGTCACGGCATTACAATTTTTAGAGTGCACGTTGGCCTCAATTGTCCTGGGAATATTTTGTTCGCTCATCTATATGTATCGCAACCGCTATCATAAAAGCTTCGTCGTTACCCTGGCATTGATGCCGCTGATTGTACAGATTGTAATCATGTTGGTCAATGGAAACCTAGGGGCCGGTGTAGCTGTCATGGGTGCCTTTAGCCTGGTCCGATTTCGCTCGATTCCGGGAACCGCAAGGGATATCGGCAGTATTTTCTGCGCTATGGCCCTAGGCCTCGCTACAGGCATGGGTTATCTGGCTGCCGCGCTTGTTTTCCTGACCTGCTTTGCCATTGTCAATATTTTGCTCAACACGACCAAATTTGGAGAAGGCCGTCAGGGAGAGAAGCAACTGAAGATTACCATACCAGAAAACCTGGATTATATGGGAATTTTTGATGACTTATTTGAAAAATACACGAAAGAATATCACTTGACACAGGTGAGAACTACCAACATGGGAAGTCTCTTTGAACTGACATATACCATCAACCTGAAATCTGAACAGGAAGAGAAAAAATTTATTGATGATATCAGGTGTCGCAATGGAAATTTAAAAATCGTATGCGGATTGGATCCAGAAACCAGAGAGATGATATAGGAGCATGTGATGAAGAAAATAAAAGAAATAATGATTGCCGTATTGCTGGTTTGCCTCACCATGACGGGCTTTGTGTCCTGCGGAACATCTGGTGAAAATGTAAAATCAGAAACAGACAGCAGCGATACAATCATATCTGGAAAAATCGACGTAAAGTATACAAGCAGGGATTTAGACGGCTCTTGGGACGACAGCGAAGCGACGAAAGTGAATCTGAGCAATGAATCCTACACTATCAAAGACGCTGGCGTTTACATTTTCTCTGGTACACTGAAAGATGGCCAGATAATCGTAAATGCAGGGGATACGGATAAAGTTCAGATTGTTCTGGATGGAGCGAATATCAAATGTGCGGACGGACCTGCCATCATGATAGAACAGGCTGATAAGGTATTTATCACCTTGGCAGAGGGATCAGAGAACACGGTGTCTGATGGTAAGGCCTATACGTCTGCAGAAGACCAGCCTTGGGGTGCGATTTTCAGCAGAGATAATCTGACGATTAACGGTTCTGGAAAATTGACCGTAGTGGGTAATTACAACAACGGCATCGTTTCAAAGGACGATTTGAAGATTACCGATGGTGTAATCGAAGTAACGGCGAAAAATGATGGTCTGAGGGGGAGAGACAGCGTTAGGATTTACAACGGGAAGATTTCGATCGACGCTGAGGGAGACGGCATCAAGTCCAATAACGATGAAGACGAAGGAAAAGGTTTTGTGTCCATCGACGGCGGTGAAATTACTATCAAAAATGTTTCCAGCCAAGGTATTGATGCGTTCTATGTGGCGCAGGTGAACGGCGGAACAGTGAATATTGACAGCACTAATGAAGGAATCCAAGGAAAAATCGTCTATATTCAGGACGGTATACTGAATATCAGTGTTTCCGACGATTGTCTCAACGCAACCGACAGTACGCAGACTGGTTCTGAAAATGCACAAGATGGAGTAATTCTTGAAATTGCAGGGGGCACATTGAACCTTTCTACCACCGCTGGAGACGGGCTGGATTCTAACGGAGATTTGACCGTCAGCGGCGGTACTACAGTGATACAAGGCTCTGCTGGCGGTGCAGAGGTAAATCTGGATTACAATGGAGATGGTGTGATTACTGGTGGAACTGTTATTGGAGTCGGTAATACACAGATGGCACAGAACTTCGGAGACGATTCCACCCAGGGAGCCATTCTATATGGAGGCAGTAATTACAGTGCCGGCACTACAGTAACATTGTCTGATTCAGATGGTAAAAAGCTATCGTCAATCAAAGCAGAACGCGACTTTTCTTGTGTATTGGTCAGTTCGCCTGACATGAAGAAAGGAGAAATTTATACATTGAAAATCGGCGATGACAGTCAGAGCATAGAATTGTCTGCCATTGTCGTTAGTGAAGGCATTTCAGGAGGTATGGGCGGAGGACCTGGCCGAGGCAAAGTAGATCAGCCCCCTGATAACAGAGAAGGCTCAATGGGTCAGCCTCCTGACATAGGGGGTGGCTCCATCAAAAAACAATAAACAAAACAAAAGGTAGATGCATTCTATAATATAGCAGAGCATCTACTTTTTTGTTGTATGCATATTACAATTGTTTTATTCAAGACGTATTCATGGTATAATGAACGCATCGATCTAACGGCGTTGCCGCAAGGAAGCGTCCATTGAATCATGACGCTCGATTCTATATTTAGTGGAATCGTCATGGTATAATGAACGCATCGACCTAACGGCGTTGCCGCAAGGAGAAGTTCATTTTAAATTAGGCAAGGACTTGGAAAATGAAAATAAAACACACGCTGTATATTCTTCTGCTCATTTTTTCTTTAATTCCGTTATATACCTTTGGCATATTTATGGTCTATGAAAATGATCGGACTGTAGAAAGTATCATGAAGGAAAATTTGGCTGCAATCAGCGGCAGTCAGATTATGAATATAAAGAACTTTTGTGATGGTCGAAAAGAAGCGATGGAAATGGTAGCGCAGTACGATATCGTACGGGATGCCGTAGAGGATAGCCTTGATGGAAAAGGGGAAAGAGCGGCCAATCATGAGTATTTAGAAAATCTGCTGATAAAACGGAAGACATATAACCCGTTTATCGCAAGCATCTCCATTGTAGACAAAAACTTTCACGTGGTTGCATCCAGTGAACCATACGAGAAAGGTCAACGCAGTGACTTGAAACATGCGGATAGAAAATATCTCGGAGGCGACTTTTTTATCGGCGATGCATATGAGCGCAAGACGAGCAAGGGGACAACTCAGATGGTAGCTGCATATGAAGGAATTTTTCAAGATAAAGAACTGATTGGATACGTGATAGAGGAAATCGCCTCCTCTCATTTTGACGAATATCGTTCTAAAACGAATCTCTGGAAAGATGGAACTTACTATATTTTAGACGGTAATGGGAAGATTATTACGGCAGGTACGCCAGAGGAAAAAAGAAAAAAACCGATAACCACGAAAGAACAGCGCAAAAACTATCAGGAAGCCTGGAACGCAGTGGATCATGAAAAAAATCCGTCAGGGGAGATTACATATAGTTATAACGGAACAGAGTATATCACATACTATTCAAATGTAAATGATACCGACTGGACAATTCAAATTACGACCAACCTCAGTTCTCACAGAGCTACATCCAGAGCCTATAAAGGTCTGCTGATTTTAACAATTATTTCTGTATCCTTGCTTCTCATTGTGATTCACTACTTTCTAACTCGACGTTTGACGCGCCCGCTAGAGAGCATCATCGGCACACTGGACAAAGTACAGGAAAAGCAGGACTATTCCCTGCGAATTGAGAGCCACACTGCTGATGAAGTGGGGGCTATGGCGGGAGAAGTCAACAGGCTGCTGAGCTATATAGAACAAGAAAATATTGAAGAGAAGGCCCAGCAGCACAAGCTGGCGAAACTGGCTGCATGTGATCCACTTACAGGTATAAAGAACAAAAAGGCCATTGAACAGGCAATTCTGGATGTAATTCAGAATGCGGCAGATACACAAAAACGGATCACATTAGGATTTGTAGACATAGACGATTTTCGCAACTTTAATTCGAAATACGGACATCAGTTCGGAGACGATGTAATCAGATTTGTTGCTGATACTTTGACGGATATGATTCCTGGTCTGGTGGGAAGATATGGAGGCGATGAGTTTCTCTTCTGTTATGAAGCGATGTGGGATAGAGAGAAAACTGAAGATTTGGCGGGACATCTGCTGCAAAAGCTAAACAAGGGAATTCTCAATGAAGAACTTGACAAATACATTCCCACTCCGTGCAGTATCGGCATCGTGAGCGAAGAAGGCAGCAGCTTAGATTATGTTTTCATGCTGCATAAAGCTGATCAAGCGATGTATCATGCCAAGAATGCGGGGAAAAACACTTTTTTTCTTGCACATTGTGAAGAAAATCATTAAGAAAGAAGTACGGGATATGAGAAAGAGAATAATAGGCGTTTTCCTATTGACGATTCTCTCTTTGACTTGGTTTACCGCTTGCAACGATAGCGGAGGAGAATATAAGGTTATCAAAGAAGACGTCATGATAAAAAACGAAGCAGGGACATACACCAAAGCGCAGGTGATTGCGCCTTCCGACTTTAAAGAAAAGAGTCATCCTTTGATCACGTTGAGCCACGGTTTTCGAGGCAGTATGAATACGGCAGGAGGAGACGTTTTGGCTGAAAATCTGGCAAAAGCAGGTTTTGCAACGATCAGGATGAACTACAGTCATTACAAAGATAAGGCAAAAGGGAAGAAGATAAACCAATATACGGTAGACACCATGATCAGCGATCAGCTTTTATGTATCGATTATATGATCAAAAACTATAATGTAGATAAGGAAAAAATCGGATTGTACGGCAGAAGTCTGGGTGGCAGGGTCGCCATGATTATGGCCAACGAAAACAGAGGTGGTTATGACTATAAGGCTTTGGCTTTGATCGCGCCTGCCGGCAATAAAAATGCTCTGCAATACTACATGGGCGGAGAGAAAACGTGGCAGAAGATGAAAGCCGCTGCAAAAGAGAACGGAAGTGTTCATCACCAGGGAGTTGTTTTGACACCGGAGTTTTTCAAATCCATTGAAGATAATAATCCTTGCGATACAGGCAAAGATTTCCAGCATCCAGTGCTAGTCATCTATAATACTGAAGATTACGTGGTATTGCCGGAGACGAGTTTGGAGTGTGCCAAGACATATGAAGATGTCCAGATTGCAGAAGTAACTTCTAAGAAAAGTCCCCATGGATACGAGATGAGTTTTGAGAAATCCAATCTGAAAGATCAGTTGACCGCAGAGTTGATTCAATTTTTTCAAGTAAATTTATAACACATAGAAAAGCCGGCCTGCATTCACAGGTCGGCTTTTACAATCAATGATGACTATCTTCTTGGCTGGGGTCTCTTTGGTGGAGGACACTCGCATTCACATTCGCATTCTTTGTCGTCTTCGCAGTTCTGTGTATCGCATTCTTTGATTCCTGCAGGAAACAGACTCGGGAAGGTGGTGCAGATGGAGTTTCTCTGCAGCGGCGCTTCTGCATAACCTGTAGACAGAACGCAGAGCTGAACAGGAACGACGATTTTCTTCTCACAAGTCAGGCAGATTGCTACGATCAAATTACCGCAGACATTGCCGTCCGGCTCGATGTTGAGATCTCTTCCAAAATTGTTGGTTGCAAGTCTAGCTTCACAAGCGGAATTGCAGAATTCTGTAAAGCGCGGTAGGAAGGCCGTGTCAATGGTGGAAGGCAGACAGATTTCGAAGAAATTGGTAAGTACCATCGGCTGATCTTTCGTCGCGATGTTGACATTTGCGCAAACTGTGAAGATGACTTCATTGTTGCAGCTGTCGCAGAGAAGCAGATCCAGTTCGATCAACACGTTACCGTGGATGCTGACTGTCTGCGTACCGAAAACCGGCGTACCCATGCATTTTTCATCGCAGTCAGAAGTCTCTGCATACATGATTCTCTCTGAATATGTACCGTCAGCGCCGACTACGCTTAAGTAATTACCCTGCGCATCTTTCAGGAAAGAAGCCCCTGAAATGCTGGTATCTACATCCAAAGTTAAATTCTTTGGATCCTCGACATTTGTTGGATTGAAAAACCTCTTACATCTGATATCTATCACGCGTTTAATTCTGTGTCCGACAGGAATGCAAGGCGTAAATACCTGATCGTTAAATGTTTTCATCCCCTGTAGGTTGAACTTCACAGCATCGAACACCTGCTGCACATAAATTGGCGCAGTGACAATGCTGCTCATGTCTCCGTCGAACTCACACAAATTACTGGCATTACAACAGTTTTGATAGAGGTCCGGTGTTACTCTAGTGCCAAAGCAACTCATAATTTTACCTCCTTGTAGGTTACATAATCTTTCGTGATTAGTATATGAATTAGAGAGTTTTTGTGTTACAATAGAATATTAAAGAAGAAAACAAAAAACTCTATATATTAGTATATGGCGGATCGTGGTGAAAGGATAACAAAATGGACAGAGAAGATGAAAAAAAAGATGAAAAACTTTTAAATGACGAAGAAGAACGTCATGGGGCCAGGCATGCCAGCATGGCAATCATCATCATCGTACTAGCTATTTTTGCCGCAATTGTTTTATTTACCGGAATTCTGGGTAATTTTTTTGGTAAGTGGGCAGAAAATATCGTATTAATTATCATAGCTGTCATCTTGGCAGTTATGTTATATAAATCAAAGAGGAGTTAAAATCATTATGATCATCAATAAAAAATTAAATTCAGGCGTCAGAATGGTGCTGGAACAAATACCTTATGTCCAGTCTGTTGCAATCGGCATCTGGATCAAGGTCGGAGCCGTAGACGAAGATGAAAAATACGCAGGTATTTCACATTTCATCGAGCATATGATGTTTAAAGGGACAGAGTCCAGAAGTGCTAAGAAAATTGCCGAGGACATCGATAAAATTGGCGGACAAATTAATGCGTTCACAGGGAAAGAAGCCACATGCTACTACGTAAAAGCCATTGACAGCAGTTACAAAGAAGCAGCAGACGTTTTGATCGACATGCTGACCAAATCTCTGCTTGATAGACAGGAAATGAATAAAGAACGCCAGGTCATCTGTGAAGAAATCAAAATGACCCAGGACGCGCCTGACGATTTAGTCCATGATACCATCACCTCGATGATATTTAAGGGAAATGATCTAGGCAAGTCTATCATCGGAACACCGACCTCCTTAAAGCGTATCACGCGCAATGTCATGAGCGACTATTTTGCAAAAGAGTATACTAGAGATAACATCGTCATATCCGTTTCAGGAAATTTTGATGTCGATGAAATCTGTGAATATTTTGACGATAAATTCATGGAATTGATGCCGTCAAAAGAGGAGAAAACGGCTGCACGGATGCCTTATGCTCCAGCGTATAAGAGTATTACGAAAGATATCGAGCAGTCCCACATCTGCCTCGCCACAAAGGGCATTCCTTTGGACGATGACAGATACTATGCTTTCTCAATTTTGAACAATATTATGGGAGGAAGCATGAGTTCGAGATTTTTCCAAAATATCAGAGAACAAAAAGGTCTTGCTTATTCCGTTTATTCTATGAGCGGTTCCTTTAGCGACGACGGGTATTACAATATTTACGCAGGTGTCAGCCACGATAAGGTAAAAGATGCCATCTTTGGCATTAGAGAAGAGCTGGCGCTTCTTGAAGAAAAGGGAATCAGTTCAGAAGAATTGGAATCTTCCCGTGCACAGCTGAAGGCGGCTTATGTCTTTGGGCAGGAAAACGTAGCCGGCAGAATGTTTAAAAACGGAAAGAACACCATTCTCACTGGCAAAATCAGCACGCCGGAAGAAGTCGTTAAAGGATTTGACGATGTGACTATGGACGATATTGAAAAGATGAAGAAGCTTATCTGCGATTTCTCCAATTATTCTGCAGTGGTCGTATCCAAACAACATGTAGATTTGAAACGCATTATGAAAGGATCTTTATGAAAATAAGAATAATCAGTAAAAGCGGGATTATCCCAAAATATGAGACCTCCGGTTCAGCAGGGTTCGACTTACCCGCATATCTGGAAGAGCCTATTACGCTGAAACCTGGTGAGAGAAGACTGGTTCCCACGGGAATCTTCATGGAGATTCCACCGGGATATGAAGCACAGGTGAGAGCAAGAAGCGGTCTGGCGATTAAAAATGGTATTGGATTGGTGAACGGCATCGGAACCGTAGACTCTGATTATCGGGGAGAGCTGCTTGTTCCTATGATTAACTGGGGAGAAAAAGATTTTACTATACGAGATGGTGATCGAATTGCCCAGGTGGTTATCAACAAATATGAACAGATTGAGTTTGAACTGACGGAGAGTTTAGACAGTACAGAGAGAGGCACTGGCGGTTTCGGACATACAGGAGTTTAAATATGCTGTATCGAGAAGATTTAGAAAAAAGAGAAGAACTGTTAGCTCCTTTGGCCTGCAGGTCATCGCAGTCTAAAGGCCGAGAAACCTATGAGGAACCCTGCAAATTCAGAACAGAGTTTCAGCGGGACCGGGATCGAATTATTCATTCCAAGGCTTTTCGCCGCCTGATGCATAAGACGCAGGTTTTTTTGGCACCGGAGGGTGACCACTACAGGACCAGGCTGACCCACACTTTGGAAGTCACTCAAGTTGCCAGAACCATAGCCAGAAATCTAGGACTCAATGAGGACCTGACAGAGGCCATCGCTATGGGACACGATTTAGGGCATACCCCCTTCGGTCACAATGGAGAAATGGTACTGAACAGTATTCATCCTGGCGGCTTTAGACACAATGAACAGAGTCTGCGGGTTGTAGAGGTGCTGGAGTCGACACCGAGCAGAAAGGGAATGAACCTGACTTTTGAAGTGAAAGACGGCATTCTCAATCACACAGGCAGTCTGCCTGCGGCTACTTTGGAAGGGCAGATCGTAAAGATCAGTGACAGAATTGCTTATATCAATCACGATATTGACGACGCGATCAGAAGCGGTGTCATTGCGATGTCAGATCTGCCGGAGGAACCCATTGCCTTGTTTGGCAGAGGACATCGGGAACGAATTGACTGCATGGTTTCTAATGTCGTGACTTTCAGTGATGGCAAAGACAGAGTGTCGATGGACGAAGAACACGCGGCACAATTGGATCAGCTGCGCAGTTTTATGTTTTCCAACGTTTACAAGAGCCAGAAGGTGAAGAAAGAAGAGGATTTGACAAAAGTAGAAGAAGTGATCAGTTTCCTCTATGATTTTTTTCTGCATCATCCTGAAAAACTGCCTGAAGATAATTATGAACTGCTCATGCGAGATGGTACTCATGTGGTAGTGAAGGACTATATAGCAGGAATGACAGACAGATATGCTCTAAATCTTTATTCGGAAATATTTCTAAAAAATAAAGGAAAAGCCTTTATTTTGTAGAATAATAAATTATGAGGGAAGTGGAAACCCTAATTTCAAAAACAAAACAATCAGGAGACAATCATGGGCTTTTCTTTTTCGAATCATACAATTGAAAATTTGAAAAACCAGATCAACATTATCGATGTAGTCGGACGGGTTGTCCCACTGAAGAGGGCTGGCAGCAACTATAAAGGTGTATGTCCATTTCATAATGAAAAGACACCTTCTTTTGTTGTCTCGGAACCGAAACAGATTTTTACCTGTTTTGGCTGCGGCGCAACAGGTGATGCCATCGAATTTGTCAAACGATATTACAATCTGGATTTTTCCGAAGCAATTGAGAAGCTGGCGGGAGAATACGGTATTGCTTTAGAGAAAAATACTTTCAACGATAATCGAGAAGTTTATTACAAGGTGAACAAACTGGCCGCCAATTTCTTTTACAAAGCCTTTACCGAAAAAGCCAATAAGGGTTATGCTTATATGAAGCGGCGAGGCATTTCACCTGCCATTCTCAAAAAATTTGGTATCGGTTATGCCGACGCACAGTGGGACAGCCTTTATAAATATCTGCTGTCGCAAGGTGTCGATAAGAAGATCATGGTTGAACTGGGACTGGTTTCTGAGAGTAAAGGCAAATATTACGACAAATTCAGAAATCGCGTCATTTTTCCTATCATCAATACCAGCGGCAAGGTCATCGGTTTTGGCGGCAGGGCTATCGACGCAGAGGATAATCCAAAGTACCTCAATTCTGCAGAAAGCAAGATATTCCAAAAGAAATATAATCTATATGGCCTAAATATTTCCAGGCAGAGCGTGGGAAAAGAGGGGTTCATCATCCTGGTGGAAGGGTATATGGATACCATCGCCCTCTATCAGAGTGGTATTGAAAACGTAGCCGCTTCTCTGGGCACTGCTTTGACAGAAAACCAGGCTAAATTGATTAAACGGTATACAAGAGATGTCATCCTATCCTATGATGCCGACGGCGCAGGCAGAGCTGCCGCCCTCAGAGGATTAGATATCCTGCGCAAAGAGGAGTGCAAGGTGAAAGTGCTGCATGTGACTGACGGCAAGGATCCTGACGAGTACATAAAGAAAAACGGCAAGACCGCATTTCTGAAATTGGTCGAAGATGCTCTTCCTTATGGTGATTACAAGCTGGAATCAGCAAAAGCCGGCTATGACTTGACAAAAGATGAAGATAAGATTGATTATATAAAAAAAGCCACGGACATAATAAGACAACTCGGTCCTGTAGAGCAGGAAATTTATATAAAGAAGTTATCAAAAGATCTGAAGATTGCAGAAGGTGCGATTAGAATGGAACTTTTAGGCAATGATAGTACTGAAAAAGCTTCATTTACCCAGACAAGGGAAGAAAAAGAAGAAATTTCCAGCTCTGAGATTACACCAATTGAAAAGACTTTATTAAAGGTTATGCTGACAGACGAATCATATATCAGCAGAATTGCAGATTTTCCACAAATTTTAGAAAGTGATTTTGCTGTCAGAATATACGAAACTTTGGCAGAGGAATACCGCAGAAATCAATTGATTGATTTAAATAAGATTATGGATGGCTTGACCAGTGAAGGCGCCGCCTGCCTGCAGGAAATCATGGATCATATCATCGTGGGCGGCAACGAAGAACAGGTCTTTGACGATTGTATCAAAACCTGGAAAGACAAAAATTTAGCAAAAGAAGAACAGCGACTGATTAGCTTGTTGTCTATGGCAGACGAGGAAGATAATCAGGAAAGAATAAGAGAACTGACAGATCAGTTAATGAAAGTGCAAAAAGAACGAAAAACCAATAGTAGGGGGATATAGAATGAGCACAGATGGAAAAAAAGAAGTTAACAATTTGAATGAAGCATTTGCCAACATGACTCCTGATCAGATCAAGAAAGAGTTGATTGCACAGCTGACCAAAAAAGCAAAGACGAAGAAGAATGTCTTGACTTATACGGATATGGCTGATTATCTCGATGCTTTTGATTTGGACAAGAACGTCGTTGACGAAATCTATGAATCACTTCTCGCAAAAGATATAGAAATTGCCAGTGAAACAGAACCCGAAGATTTTGCCAGCATTTTGGATGGCGATGACGACGACTTAGATGCAAACGAAGACGACGGCATTGTTGTCACAGAATCCGGTGAAATTGATATCGAGGCAACGCTGCCAAAAGGTATCGCAGTGGACGATCCGGTGAGAATGTATTTAAAAGAAATCGGAAAAGTACCTCTACTAAGCGCAGATGAAGAAATCCTCCTGGCACAGAAGATGGAAGCAGGGGATGAAGAAGCGAAGAAAAAACTTTGTGAAGCGAACCTACGACTGGTTGTCAGCATAGCAAAGAGGTATGTCGGCAGAGGAATGCTATTTTTGGACCTGATTCAAGAAGGAAATCTTGGATTGATCAAAGCTGTCGATAAATTTGACTATAGAAAAGGATATAAGTTCTCCACCTATGCTACTTGGTGGATCAGACAGGCCATCACCAGGTCCATTGCAGACCAGGCGAGAACAATCAGAATTCCTGTGCATATGGTAGAGACGATTAATAAGCTGATTCGTGTTTCCAGACAACTGCTGCAGACTTATGGAAGGGAACCGACCCCGGAAGAAATCGCTAAGGAAATGGGCATCTCTGTCGACAAAGTGAGAGAGATCCAGAAAATCGCCCAGGAGCCTGTATCTTTGGAAACCCCGATCGGAGAAGAGGAAGACAGCCATCTCGGCGACTTTATTCCAGATGATGATGTTCCTGCACCGGCAGAAGCGGCGGCATTTTCAATGTTGAAGGAACAACTTGTGGAAGTGCTGGACACTTTGACCGAGCGTGAACAAAAGGTTTTAAAACTGAGATTTGGCCTGGAGGATGGAAGATCAAGAACACTGGAGGAAGTAGGAAAAGAGTTTGATGTCACCAGGGAGAGAATTAGACAGATTGAAGCGAAAGCACTTCGAAAATTAAGACATCCGAGCAGAAGCAAGAAGCTGAAGGACTATTTGGAGTAATTTTGATGAAGCTTAGTGATAGATTACAATTGATAGCAGATGAAATCAATAAAGGAGAAACCATGGCCGACATTGGTACTGACCATGGTTTTTTGCCGTTATATCTAATGGAAACGGGAAAATGTCCCCATGTAGTGATGGCTGATATCAGTGCGGGTTCCTTGAAAAAGGCGGAAGACAACTGCAAGTCATTACATCCTGAGCGGGAATATGATCTGCGCCTTGGCAACGGCATCGATGTTCTGCAAGACGGAGAAGTAGATGTGGTAGTCCTCGCAGGTATGGGAGGACTGCTGATCGCAGATATTCTGGAATGGAATCTGGCAAAAAGTCGTTCCATCAAGCGGTACATCTTGCAGCCCAGAAATAATGTGGGCAGACTGCGGCATTGGCTTGCTGAAAATGGATTTATCATCACAAAAGAGAGCCTGGTGAGAGAGGGAAAATTCATCTGTGAGATTTTAACAGTGCATAGTGGATTCCCAGAAGGAAAACAACATGAGCCGTATTCTGCTGCCTTCGACTATCCAGAAAGTCTTTTAACTGATCGAAACCATTTGACAGATGAATATCTAGAAAAAAAATTAGCTATAGAAGAGAATATCTGCAAAAATATTGCTGAACACAGCAGGGCTGCAGAAGTTGAAGCTGCCAGCTGCAGAGAACGAATTAACAGATTGAGGTATTTACTGAAGAAACAATTAGGAGATGCAGAATGAAAAAGAAGGAATTGGTAAGCGCAATAGAATCTTTTTGTCCCTCTGCCATTGCAGAAGAATGGGATAACTGCGGTTTTCAGCTTAATTGCGGAAAAGAGGATATTACTTGCGTGCTGGTCTCGTTAGAAGTGACCGATGAAATCATAGACGAAGCCATTGAAGAAGGGGCGAACTTTATCCTCACCCATCACCCGCTTTTATTTCAAGGGATTAAAAAGATAGACAATAATGATATTATCGGAAATTATTTGATTCGCCTGATTGAAAATCAAATTTCCGTTTATGCCTGCCATACCAGCTTCGATAAGATGCCAGGCGGTAACAATGACTATATCGGCAAGCTTCTAGAGCTTTCCAATGTCAGACCTTTTGATCAGGACAATGGATTTTGCAGGAAGGGCAATACACCTTTTGAAACCACATTTCTTGAAGTGGTTCATAAGGCAGCAGAATGCTTTGATATTGACGAAAGGTACTTTAAGTGTGTCGGAGATCCGACTGCTGCCATTGATACCATCGGCTGGTGCAGCGGCGCCGGCAGCGAGTTCATCAAGGCTGCGGCAGAAGAAGGCTGTGACCTCTATATCACAGGTGATCTCAAATATCATGAAGCGCAGATGGCAAAAGAAATGGGTCTCTGCATTCTCGACGCGGGCCATTACGGCAGTGAGAAGATCTTTGCAGAGAACATGGCTGATTTTTTACGGGCGGCTTGTAACGATGACGATATCGAAATTTTAGAATCAATGACCGATATCAATCCATTTATATAAAACAGTAGATTTTTCGTTTTAAATATGATAAAATTATATAGTTATGGGTAAGCCAGACAATCGCGTGCAGTGATGCATGAGGAAAGTCCGGGCTCCACAGGGCAGGGATGCCGGATAACGTCCGGCGTAGGTAACTATAGGGAAAGTGCAACAGAAACATTCCGCCGAAACGGGTAATGCCGTGGTAAGGTTGAAATGGTGAGGTAAGAGCTCACCGGCGTCATGGAGACATGGCGGCCGTGTAAACCCCATCCGGAGCAAGGCCAAAATGGGCACAAAAGGTGGCTGCCCGTCACCGCCCGAGAGGTAGGCCGCACGAGCGTGCAGTGATGTTACGCCTTAGATAGATGATTGTCAAATACAGAACCCGGCTTATAGGCTTGCCCATAACATAAAATTTCCATATAAATAATAAAGTATCTATAGAATTAAGAAGGAAGTGAGGTTTGCGGATGACAACAGAAATTGACGATAAAGATAAAAATAACAAATTAGAGAATGACAACGAAGCAGATAAAATGGGGACAGCCCCGGTCGGCAAACTCCTCGCATCTATGGCTTGGCCGGCGATTTTATCTATGACCATCAATGCGCTTTACAACGTGGTGGACAGCATGTTTGTCGCCATGGTCAGTCAGAAAGCTTTGACATCAGTATCTCTGGTGCTGCCGATTCAGCTTTTGATGATTTCTCTGGCGATCGGAAGCGGTGTCGGTGTAAACTCGCTGATATCCCGCAGGCTTGGTGCCAAACGTTTTGAAGAAGCGGATAAAGCGGCTGGAACCAGTATCAGAATCGGACTCTTTAACTTTATTATCTTCGCCTGTGTAGGCATCTTCCTAGCAAAACCGTTTATGAACTTATATACTGATGACCAGGAGATCTTTGATGGCGGCGTGACTTATCTGCAAATCATCACGATCTTTTGTTTTTTCAGCATGGTAGAGGTACAGTTGGAAAAAGTGCTGCAGGCCACTGGCAACATGATTGCACCGATGCTCATCAGTCTCAGCGGCGCTGTGACAAACCTGATCTTAGACCCGATCTTGATTTTCGGTCTGCTGGGCGTACCAAAGCTTGGCATTGCCGGAGCTGCCATCGCAACAGTCACTGGTCAGGCAGTAGCGCTATGCGTAGCTGTATTCATGGTCTTTAAAAAAGAACATGACGTAAAAATACAATTAAAAGGCTTTAAAATGGACTGGAGAGTCGTAAGAGACATCTATGGTGTCGGACTTCCCTCTATCATCATGCAGTCCATCGGCTCCGTCATGCTGTTAGGTTATAATGCAATTTTAGCAGCTTCTCCTACGGCAGTAGCTGTTTTGGGCGTATATTTTAAATTGCAGTCCTTTATATTCATGCCTGTGTTCGGCCTCAACCAAGGGGCTATGCCGATCATGGGTTACAATTTCGGGGCAAAGAATAGAAAGCGATTGATGCTGGTCTACAAGAATGCTCTTATCACCGCGATTGTAATTATGACGATTGGAACAATTTTATTCCAGGCGTTTCCAGGAGCGTTCCTGAAGATGTTCAGTGCCGACGCTGAGATGATGAAAATGGGTATCCCGGCCTTAAGACTGATCAGTATCTGTTTCATTCCAGCTGCTTTTGGAATTATGACCTCGACCCTGTTTCAAGGAACGGGGCATGGTGTATATAGTTTAATGGGATCGTTAATCAGACAGCTTGTCGGTATCCTGCCGCTTGCATACATCATCTATCATATGGCTGGGATTACGGCATCCTGGGCATCGTTCCCATTGGCAGAAATTATTGGACTCATCTATTCAGCAGTGATGCTGAAGGTACTATATCAAAAAGAAATAAAGACCTTGTAATTACTTATCAAGGTCTCTCTCTGCAAGAATTCTGTACTCCGAATCTTGCTTTACAAGATCATAGATCAGCGGATCTCTGATCAAATGTTTCCAACATGTATAGGTTGCTTTTATGAAATTGGGGTCAAGGGGAAACTCTTCCTCGATGAGTGGACATTGATAGGGAAGTTCTATGTCATTCCACACGAGGGACAATACCTCGTTTTCATCAATATGAGGAGTCAAAGGAAAGGTTCTGCATTGCATGGGCCTTTTTTCTCTAGGACAGATTGGCGGCGTCTTACAGCGAACGAAGTAAACTTTGCCTTTCCAGGATTCAGGAAAATCAAAGTCTTCCGCCTTTTCACTGCTCCAGTGGAGCCAGCTCTCGTCGCGATGATGAACCTTATCTTCTCCTGGAAGCAAATAGATTCCTAGAGTTTCATCATCATTGCCGCAGTCGCAGCAGGCCGCGTTGCAGAGAGTTCCACAGTCAAAGGAGAGAGGAGATACCAAGTCCAATAGTCTGTAAATTGCCAGATAGGTGCTTTTTCTGATCGTACTTTTCATAAATATTGTCGATTCCTTTCTTTATGACATATATAGCAGATGTCGAGAATTTCACTCTGCTTTAAATTATACAATAAAAAGCAAATATATAGTGAAAAATCTTATAAATAGTGTTAAAATAAACAGGTTATTGGATTCATAGATTTAATGGATAATTAATTAAGAGGTAAACGATGAAACTAGGAATTGATATTGGTTCAACTACAGTCAAACTTGTATTGCTGGACGATAGTGATTCGATTGTATTTTCGAGATACGAACGTCATATGTCCAACGTGTTTGACAAAGTCAAAGAATTAATAGAAATGATGTACAGGGAATACGGTGATATTGACATCAGACCGATTATTACCGGATCTGGCGGCTTGTCGCTGGCAAAGCTCCTCGGCATTCACTTTGAGCAGGAGGTAATATCCTGCAGTAAAGCAGTAGAAACTTTGATCCCTGAAACTGACGTTGCCATAGAATTGGGCGGGGAAGACGCAAAAATTACATTTTATGGCGCAACGATAGAACAAAGGATGAACGGTACCTGTGCAGGCGGTACCGGTGCTTTTATTGACCAGATGGCGGTGCTGCTCAATACAGACGCTGGCGGTCTCAACGAAGCAGCAAAGCGAGAAAAGATGATTTATCCTATTGCAGCTCGCTGCGGTGTCTTTGCCAAGACAGACATTCAGCCGCTGATCAACGATGGCGCTGCCATTGAAGACTTATCTGCTTCGATTTTCCAAGCTGTAGTCAATCAGACAATCAGCGGGCTGGCCTGTGGTCATACAATCAAAGGGAAAGTAGCGTTCCTCGGCGGACCGCTGTCTTTCTTGTCCGAACTGCGCAAAAGATTTATCGAAACATTGGAACTGACCGCGGAAGAAGTCATCTTTCCGGAGGATTCCAAATATTTTGTTGCCATCGGCGCCGCTATGCTTGCAGACAACAGGGAGAGCATTTCTCTGAAAATCATCGTCGACAGAATGCAGAACGCTGATCAGGGGCAAATGGCAGAAACAAAACACATCGAACCTCTATTTAAAGATAAAGATGAATTTAACGCCTTTATGATGCGTCACAACCAACATAAAATCAGAAGGAAGGATATGCGTAAGGCGAAAGAAGAGACCTTCCTCGGTATTGACGCCGGTTCGACGACTACGAAGGCGACTTTGATAGACAGTGAAAAGAACTTGCTCTATTCGTTCTATCGGAGCAATGAGGGAAATCCCGTTGAAGCGACAAGAACCATGCTGAAGGAATTATATTCACAGTTGCCGGATAACGCTATCATTGCAAATACCTGTGTTACAGGGTATGGAGAAGGACTGATCAAAGCCGCTTTTAAAGCAGATCTTGGGGAAATCGAAACCATGGCTCACTATAAGGCGGCAGAAGCCTTTTTGCCGGGAGTTGACTTTATTCTCGATATCGGCGGCCAGGATATGAAATGCATGAAAATCAAAGACGGCGCGATTTACAACATCATGCTCAACGAAGCCTGTTCTTCCGGCTGTGGTTCATTTTTGGAAACCTACGCGAAATCGGTCAATCTTGATCCTGATGCCTTTGCGGAAGAGGCTCTTTTTGCAGATAACCCTGTAGACTTGGGAACGAGATGTACTGTTTTCATGAACTCCAAGGTAAAACAGGCTCAGAAAGAAGGGGCATCCATCGGCGATATCTCTGCAGGTCTGTCTTATTCGGTCATCAAAAATGCTCTTTACAAGGTCATCAAGCTGCGCAATACTGACGAAGCCGGCGATAAAATCGTCGTGCAGGGCGGTACGTTTATGAACAACGCTGTTCTGCGAAGTATCGAAAAGATTATAGGCAAGAATGTGGTCAGACCCGATATTGCAGGTCTTATGGGCGCTTATGGCTCTGCCTTAATCGCCATGGAAAACTATGTGGAGGGAACGGAGTCCTCTATTTTGACCAGAGAAGAACTGAACGACTTTTCTGTAGAGCATACCAATGGAAGATGTAATGGTTGTGAGAACCGCTGCATTCTGACCATCAATAAGTTCAGTGACGGTTCAAAATTCGTCACGGGAAACCGATGTGAGAAGGGCGCTGGCGGCGCACAGCATGCCAACAAGCTGCCGAATCTCTATGAATATAAACTGCAGAGATTGTTCGGATACAAACCGATTTCTGATTTTGATGCTACGAGAGGTACGGTAGCGATCCCGCGTGTGCTGAACATGTACGAAGATTACCCTTTCTGGTTTACATTCTTCACCGAACTGAAATTCAGAGTGGTTCTTTCTCCGCCATCCAGCAAAGCAATCTACGAGATGGGGATGGAAACGATTTCTTCAGATACTGCCTGCTATCCGGCAAAATTAGTTCACGGTCATGTCAAATGGCTGGTGGACAATGGAGAGCAGTGGATCTTCTATCCTTGTCTGAACTATGAGAGAAATGAAGACCCTTCGGCACCAAACCACTATAACTGCCCCATCGTCGCTACCTATCCTGAAGTAATCAAGAACAATATGGATGACATCTTTCAGGAGAATTTGGTAAGATTTTCTCAGCCATTTTTACCCTATGACAATGACCTTCGTTTAGCTGACGTTCTGGCAAAGGACTTGAAACCCAATCATATTTCTAAGGAAGAGGTCATGCGGGCAGTCTCGAAGGCAAGAAAAGAGCAGATTCGGTTTAAGAACGACATCAAAAAGCAGGGCGAATACGCGTTAAAATATGCCAGATCTCACGATAAGAAGTGCATCGTTCTTTCTGGCAGGCCCTATCACTTGGATCCAGAAATCAACCATGGCATCGATAAGCTGATCAATTCCTTCGATATGGTGGTTCTCACTGAGGACTCTGTAGCCCACATGGGTATCTTGGAACGGCCAATCCGCGTTTTGGATCAATGGGTGTACCACTCCAGGCTGTATAAAGCAGCCGAATTTGTGGGAACATGTGACGACGTGGAACTGATTCAGCTCAATTCCTTTGGCTGCGGACTGGATGCGGTGACCACTGACCAGGTAGAAGAAATCTGCCGAAGCCACAACAAACTGTACACCGTCTTGAAAATAGACGAAGGTTCCAATTTAGGCGCAGCGAAAATTAGAATCCGTTCTCTGAAAGCGGCCATGGATGAGAGAGAGAAGAACGGTGTCAAAGCTGTGACGAACAGAAAGCCTTACGAAAGAAAGATTTTTACGGAGAATATGCGGCTGAAGTACAACATTTTGGTGCCGCAGATGTCACCAATCCACTTTACCTATTTGGAAGAGGCCATGAAAGCCTGCGGTTACAACGCCGTGCTTCTGCCTCCGGTAGACAAGAACTCAGTGGAAGAAGGATTGAAATATATCAATAACGACGCTTGTTATCCGACCATTGTGACTCTGGGGCAAATTATTTCTGCCCTAAAATCAGGAGAGTATGATCTGGACAAAACGGCAGTCTTCATGTCGCAGACAGGCGGGGGCTGCAGAGCCAGCAATTATGTCGCTCTTCTCAGAAAGGCATTAAAAGACCTGGGCATGGAGCAAATCCCTGTCGTATCTTTCAATACGGTAGGGCTGGAGCAGAATCCGGGATTTAAAATTACTCCGCAGATGGGTCTGCGTCTTGCGGTGGGTGTCGTTTATGGTGACTTGATCATGAGAGTGCTCTACGCCACCAGGCCTTACGAGAAAGTCCCGGGAACCTGCGAAGCCATCCTCGACAAATGGCATGATAAGATTGTCAGAAATGTGATACATTTTAATAAAAAAGACTACTATGCAAACTTAAAAGGCATCACAGAAGATTTTGACAAGGTGGAACGAACTTCCGAAAAAAAGCCGAAAGTCGGCGTGGTTGGAGAAATTTTAGTAAAGTATCATCCCAACGCCAACAACAACATCGTAGACATCATCGAAGCAGAAGGCGGCGAAGCTGTGGTGCTGGATATGTTGGATTTCTTCCTCTACGGAATGTACAGCAAAAAATTCAATTATGAACGTCTCTCTGGTTCATATAAACAGATGTGGATCAATAAGCTGGGAATTATCGCCGTTGAATGGCTGCGCAAACCTCTCCGTAAAGCCTTGCGGGAGAGTGTGCATTTTGATGAACCGTCCTACATAGAGGAAACTGCAGAGGCAGCGTCCAAGATTATTTCCATCGGGAACCAATGTGGTGAAGGATGGCTGCTTACAGGTGAGATGGTGGAATTGATTCACAATGGTGTAGAAAATGTAGTGTGTCTGCAGCCTTTCGCCTGCTTGCCAAATCACGTGACAGGAAAAGGCATGATGAAAGCCATCAGGAAGATGAATCCGAAGGCCAACATCGCTGCAATCGACTACGACCCCGGTGCCAGTGACGTCAACCAGCTCAATAGAATCAAGCTGATGATGGCAACGGCTCACAAAAATATGATTGAAACAAAATAGATATTGTAGTATACTATTAAAGTTAAAAATACTAAAGAATAGGATAGGAGGTGTCTCCATGGGAAGACACGGTACAATTGCCGGTAGAAAAGCGGCACAGGATTCAAAGAGAGCTGCAATGTTCACAAAATATGCAAAAGCCATTACAGTAGCAGCAAAAGATGGCGGGGATCCTGAGTACAACGCCGGACTCAGAGTGGCAATCGAAAAAGCTAAGGCAATCAGTATGCCTAACGATAATATTCAGAGAGCAATCAAAAAAGGAACTGGAGAGTTGGGGGGAGCTTCATATGAGGAACTTTCCTTCGAAGGTTACGGTGCAGGCGGCGTTGCAATTATCGTTGACTGTCTGACAGACAATAACAACAGAACGACGTCAGCAGTGAGATCTTCTTTTGACAAACACGGCGGCAACCTGGGTACTCCGGGATGTGTATCTTATATGTTCTCAAGAAAAGGCGTTCTCATCATTGAAAAAACTGATGAAATTGACGAAGATGCTTTGATGGAAGCAGCTTTGGAAGCTGGTGCCGAAGATATGATTACAGAAGAAGACAGCTTCACCATCTATACAGACCCATCTGCATATACTGATGTCTATCAGGCTTTGGCAGCAGCAGGTTATGAATTTGTAGAATCTGATGTGGAATTCGTTCCATCGATGGAAAGTACACCGACAGATGAACATGACATCAAAAAACTGAAAAAACTGATTGAAGTTCTGGAAGATAACGATGATGTGCAGAAAGTACATACCAACTGCGCAGTAGATCTGTACGAAGATTAATCAAGTGAGGATATTCTGCCAGTCAGGGTATCCTCAGACTTTTTTTATGACGAATCATCAGGTTTCGTAAAAAAAACATAAATTTACAGTGATATTTTCTTCAATTTGTATTATAATATATTTAGCCTAGAGCATGCGTTAAGGATTCATAATTGAACCTACACTTTAACATCGGGAATCCGAGTTCTAACGACCTATGTCAAGCCGCCAACTAGAGCGGAAGACAGAAGCCGTTGACAGGGTACCCACCTATCATTATGATAGGGCGTCAATTATATCCTGACGGTGCATCTGGGTTTTTTCTATTATCATCAGAGAAAAATGACCATTTCTGTCATATAAACGTTATGAGAAGGCATAGAGCCCTGCGGGGACTAGGACCTTTTTATAAAATATAACTAAATAAAAGGAGAAACCAAAATGAAAGGTAATCAACTTACCGTACGCGGCATGGTGATCGGCGTCATCGGTTCTGTAATCATCACTTGCAGTTCCATGTTTATCGCGCTGAAACTAAGCTCGCTGCCATGGCCTATTATGTTCGTGGCCTTATTTTCTATGTTAGCACTGAAAGCTTTGGGCAAAACCAATCTCAATGAGATCAATGTGACCCATACTGCTATGTCAGCAGGTGCAATGGTAGCTGGAGGAATGGCTTTCACGATTCCCGGCATCTACATACTCAATCCAGATGCAGAAGTGAGTACGCTGCAGCTCCTCATCATCGCCCTTGGCGGCGTCATCCTGGGGCTGATCTTTACAGCGCTGATTAGAAAGTATTTTGTTGAAACCAAAGAACTTCCCTATGCGATGGGACAAGCAGCAGCAGAGACCCTGCAGATTGGCGACGAAGGCGGTAAAAAAGCGGGTATGCTTTTTACCTCTATGGGCGTGGCTGGCATCTTCGCTGTACTGAGAGACTGGTTCGGCAAAATTCCAGTAACCTGGTTCAGTGAAAAGATGCTGCAATATGGTTCTTATGGAGGGTTTTACATATCACCGATGCTGGCTGCCATCGGATATATCGTAGGTCCGGTATTCATCGGCGTATGGTTTATCGGCGCTCTGATTGGAGATGTAGGCATTCTCATAGGCGGCCAGGCATTCCAGATTTGGGACCTGGCGCAGGCGACAAATATCAAACAGTCTCTGGGTATCGGCATGATGGTAGGGACCGGTGTCGGCATCCTGGTAAAAGGAATTCTTCCGAAAGCAAAGGAAATCTTCGGCGGAATGTTCAGCAAGGAGCGAATTGGAGATTCAATTATCGCTATGAGATGGGCGCCTATTGCTATGGTACTCTTCGCTGCTATATTAACGACTGTGTGCAAGATGGGAATTGTCGCTTCTATCATTACTATTTTAGGGGTTTGGCTGGCTACTTCCATGTCAGCACAGTGTGTAGGGCAATCAGGTGTGAACCCTATGGAAATTTTCGGAATCATCGTTCTTCTTGCTGCAAAGACCGTCACGTCAATCGGTCAGACAGAAGCCTTCTTTGTCGCAGCTGTGGTGGCTGTTGCTTGTGGCCTTGTCGGTGACGTAATGAACGATTTTAAAGAAGGATATATTCTGAAAACCAATGCCAAAGCGCAGTGGATTGCAGAAGCCATCGGCGGCATTGTCGGTGCGCTGGTTTCGGTTTTCGTACTGTCATTTATATTAAAAGCTTATGGATCGGGTGCTTTTGGCGGCGAACTCTTCCCGGCTGCGCAGGCTAGTGCAGTAGCAGCTATGGTAGGAGGAATTTCCAACATCCCTGTATTCTGGGCAGGACTGATTATCGCCGCAGTGCTGTACTGCGTCAATTTCCCAGTCATGACCTTGGGACTTGGCATTTATCTTCCATTTTATATGTCAGCTACAGCATTTATCGGAGGGGCACTCCGTTTTGTAGCGGACAAATTTTTCCCGAACTTTGAAAAAGATGCAAAAGGCCAGATTATCGCCTCTGGTATTTTGGGCGGCGAAGCGATTGTCGGTGTCATCATCGCGATTATCGTCGCACTGAAGGCGATTTCGTAAGAAGGTGAGAATATGAATCATATAAATATCAAAGATATGAAAGGCTTTCAAATCGGTTCTGCTGAAAATGCAGAGGCGGCTACTGGTGTGACTGTCATCATCAGTGAGAAAGGCGCTACAGCCGGCGTAGATGTCCGTGGCGGCGGTCCTGCCACAAGAGAGACAGATTTGCTGAAACCGGAAAACATGGTACAGGAAATCAACGCTGTTGCCTTATCCGGAGGCAGTGCTTTTGGCCTGGAAGCAGGCTGCGGCATCATGGATTTCCTTGAAGAGAAGGGCATCGGATTTGATGTCGGTGTGGGACTTGTGCCGATTGTCTGCGGTGCATCCCTGTTTGATCTGGTAGTCGGCGATGGAAAGGTCCGCCCCGATAAGGAAATGGGACGCAGAGCCGCTGAAAACGCTTTTCAGGGTATATTTGCAGAAGGCAATCATGGTGCTGGCACAGGCGCTTCCGTAGGCAAGTACCGGGGACCGGGCCGTATGATGAAAAGCGGGCAGGGTGCCTCGGCCATAGAAGTGGGTGAACTGCAAGTAGGCGCTATTTCGGCAGTCAACGCATTGGGTGATGTATTCGATGGTCTGGGAAAACAGATTGCCGGCATTTTATCTGAAGATGGGACCACGCTGCAATCTACCTCAGAAATCATCAAGGAAGATATAACGAGGCAGTTCGATATCTTCAAAGGAAATACCACGATCAGCTGCATTTTAACCAATGGGAAGTTGACGAAAGCACAATGCACCAAACTAGCTTCCATCGCTCACGATGGTTATGCCAGAGCAATCAAACCAGTACATTCCACTGCTGATGGAGATACGATATTCGTTATGACCACAGGAGAGGTGGAGGTCAATTTCGACGCTTTGGCTGTTCTGGCCACAGAACAGATAGCAAACGCTATTGAGAGGGCTGTACTGCAAGCAGAGTCAGCGTATGGCCTGAAGGCGGCCAAAGATTTGAAATAAAGAAAATGAGGAGGGCTGTTCCATTTGGAATGGCCCTTTTTGTATAGGAACCGAATATCATCTTATCTTTATCGCCGCCCGAGCACTCATGCCAAAAACCTTTGTTGTAAAATTCGCCATTCTGCCTTATACTAATAGTTAGAAATTTAAAGGAAAAGGATTAGCAAAATGGGAAAAAGAATTGTCATTATCGACGGAAACAGCTTAATTAACAGAGCTTATTATGCGATGCAGCGTCCAATGATCACCAAAGAGGGAATTTATACTCAGGGGATTTATGGATTTATCAATATGCTTACAAAAATACAGGACGATTATGTACCTGACTATATTACCGTTGCCTGGGATCGAAAGGCACCGACTTTCCGGCATGAAGAGTACAAGGAATATAAGGCCGGCCGCAAAAAGATGCCGCCGGAACTGGCTATGGAAATTCCCCTGATGAAAGAGATTCTCACAGCGATGAACATCGAAAATTTAGAAATCGATGGCTTTGAAGCCGATGACATCATCGGTACAGTCGCAAGAATCGCTGAAGAAGATGGCTTGGAACCATTGGTTATCACTGGAGATAAGGATGCTTTACAGTTAGCCACTGATGTAACACACATTTTGATTACCAAAAAAGGCATATCTGAGTTCGACCTTTACGATAGAGAAAAAATGATTGAGCGGTATCAGCTGACGCCAGAACAGTTCATCGATCTCAAAGGCCTCATGGGTGATCAGTCTGATAACATTCCCGGTATACCCGGCGTAGGGGAGAAAACTGGAATTAAACTCTTGACTCAATTCGGCAGCGTAGCTAATCTGCTGGCCAATACGGACCAAATCAGTAATGCGAAACTTCGGGCAAAGGTTGAGGAAAATGCACAGCTTGCTGCCATGAGCAGAAGACTTGCAACCATCAATCAGTATGTGCCTTTAGACATCGAAATAGAAAAATATAAAGTGATGCAGCCGGATTATAATGCCTTGATCACTCTCTACGTGAAATTGGAGTTCAACAGCTTTCTGAAACGTCTTCACATCGAAGATAATCCAGAAATGTCTATGGACTTTGAAGACAGTGATGTGGAATACAGCAAAACAGAAATCACTGATGGGAACGGTTTAACTTTTCTCAAAGAATTGGAGGCGGGAACTCCGCTCATTCTGAAAGTATTCAGTGATAACAGCCATATCGACGAACCGTTGGTTTTTGGTGCAGCTTTTCTAGTAGACGATAATTATTATTATGTAAATTTTGATGTAGCGGATATTCTTCCTGAGGTGATCACCCTCCTCAATGAAAAACGCTTTTCTATCATTGGCCACGACTTGATTAAAGATTATTATACCTTGATGTATAAGGGATTCACATCACCAGACACAGAATTTGATACGGCTATCGCCCAGTACGTCATCGATCCGACAAAATCCAATTATAACATGAAGACCCTGGCCTTTGAGAACCTGCATTATGAGTTGAAAGACGAAAAGGAATTTATGGAAGAGAGCGGACAGATTGACCTTTTGGGCGGCAACACTTTAAAATACATTGATTACGGCTTTGACTGGTGCGTTGCTGTCAAAAGATTGATGCAGCTTCAGAAAAAAATCCTTGCTGACAATGATTTGGAGAAAGTCTTTCGTCAGGTGGAACTGCCTTTAATTGAGGTGCTGGCTTCTATGGAAGTAGAAGGCTTCAGCGTAGACAAAGAAACTCTGGAGAATTTCGGTCTTGAATTAAAAGAAGAGATCGTAAAACTGGAAAAAAGCATTTATGCCCTCGCAGGTACAGAATTTAACATCAATTCTCCGGCACAGCTGGGCGAAATTCTCTTTGAAAAGCTTGCATTGCCTGCCGGCAAAAAGACGAAGCGGGGATATAGCACCAGCGCCGATATTTTAGAGAAGATTCGAGATCAGCATCCAATCGTGGATATGGTATTGCAGTACAGAACCTTGACCAAACTGAACAGCACTTATGTAGAGGGGCTCAAACCGCTGATTGGAAAAGACGGAAAAATCAGAGCCCATTTGCAGCAGACAGTCACTGCGACAGGAAGAATCAGCTGTACAGAACCGAATCTGCAGAACATTCCAATCAGACAGGATTTGGGAAGGCAGCTGCGTAAGTCTTTTGTTCCGGGATGTGAAAACTGCACCCTGGTGGGAGCCGATTATTCACAGATTGAACTGAGAATACTGGCACATCTCTCAGGTGATGAGAATCTGATCGAGGCTTTTAACGAGGGCGATGATATTCATCGAAATACAGCTGCCAGAGTTTTCAATCTTGATTACGATGCCGTGACACCGCTGGACAGAAGCAGAGCAAAAGCTGTTAATTTCGGTGTAATTTATGGTATGAGTGGTTTTGGCTTGTCCGAGGAGCTGCAGATTACCCGAAAAGAAGCGGAAAAATATATTAAAGATTATTTTGACAAACACATGGCCGTTAAAAATTACATGGACGAGCAAGTTGCGAACTGCAAAGCGAACGGCTATTCAGAAACCATCATGGGCCGTAAGAGATATATTCATGAAATCAACTCGTCTAACTATATGACTCGCCAGTTAGGGGAACGTTTGGCCATGAATTCGCCGATTCAAGGCAGTGCGGCAGATATTATCAAAATTGCCATGATCAAAGTTTATCGCGAACTGAAAGAGAAAAACTATCATTCAAAATTGATTTTACAGGTTCACGATGAACTGATTATCAGAACTGACAGGAACGAGATGGCCGAAATTGAAGAACTTCTGGTGAGAAATATGGAAGGTGCGATGGATCTGAAAGTCAAACTGGAAAGTGATTTGAACCAAGGTGATACCTGGTATGATTTAAAATAGCGGTTTTGCAACAGGGGAGAAAAGATGAAAGTAATTGGATTGACAGGTGGAATCGGAGCTGGCAAGTCTACTGTAACCGATCATCTGAGAGGAAGGGGTTATATCGTCATCGATGCTGATGCTATAGCCCGTCAAATTACAGAAAAAGATGCGGCGGCTTTAGAAAAAATCGTCCACTGCTTTGGGACAGCAGTTCTGCTTGAAGACGGAAGCCTCAATCGCCGAAAGCTTGGGGCCATCGTTTTCAATGACGAAGAGAAGAAGCGGCAATTAGAACAGATTACGACGGTGGAAGTTGTCAATATCATAAAAAAACAAATAGATGATTTCCGCAAAGAAGAAAAATATGATATCATTTTTGTCGACGCACCGTTGCTCTTTGAAACTGGCGCTGATAAACTGACAGATCTGGTCTGGCTTGTGGACGCTGATACGAAAGTCAGAATTAAAAGGGTGATGGACAGAGACGGGATTTCCGAAAAAGAAGTCGTAGACAGAATTCAGAATCAAATGGAGGGTGAAGAAAAAAGACGACTTGCACAAGAAATCATAGACAATTCAAAAGGAAAGGAAGAACTCTACGGGCAGATAGAGTATTTATTGATGAAGTATGTTGAAGAATAAAGGGAATAGAGCATATCGAGTATTAGATTTTTTACATGAACACGTTATCGCGATTATCATCGCAGTCGTTGTGCTGGCAGGGGTAATTTCAACGATTGCCATCGTCAAAGGTGATGTGAAGACAAGCGCAGAAGAGACCGAAAAACGCACTTACGAACCTATGAACACGATTTATTTTGCAATGGATCCTGTTAAATCACTGAATCCTTTATCATCTGAGGATCGAGATGTATACTACATTTCGCAGCTGATGTTCAGCAGTTTATTCAGACTTGATGATCATCTGAATATCGAGCCTGACCTGGTATCATCCTACACAGCCAATTCCAGCAATGGCAGTGTTTCCATCAAACTGAGGGAGGATGCGAAATTCAGTGATGGCTCAAATGTGACAGCCGAAGATGTTCGCTATACCGTGAGTCAGATTCTCAGAATCGGTGAGGAGAGTCCATATTACGAATACGCCTCAAAGATTGATTCTGTCAAAACCTCTGGCAGCTACAGTCTCACAATCACATTTGAAAACCCAGGCGATGCAGCTCTAGATAATCTGGTATTTCCAATCGTATCCAGCAGAAGTTTTGACGCTTCCAGCAACAAGGTAGTGGGCAGCGGCCGATATGCTTATGGCAGTTACGATAGTATGAAATTCTTAAAGCTGAAGCCAAACCAGTATTATTATGAAGGTGCACCAGAAAATAAGATTCAATTTAGAGTTATTCAGGACAAAGCAAAAACCACAGGGCTTATGACAACTGATTCGGTTACAGCCTATGTCAGTACGGCAGAAGACGCCGATGCTGACGCTGAAGATAAAAAACTCAACGTCACGCAGATTCCTTCTAGTGAACTTGAGTATTTAGGATTCAACTTTGACAACAAGTATCTTGCTAAAAAAGAGGTAAGACAGGCCATTGCTTTGGCAATCGACTCGGAAGGCCTGATTCAGGATAATTACGGTGGCGGCGGTGTAACCTCTGATTCTATCTATTTTCCTGGTTTTTTAGGTACGGAAAACAAAGGAGATCCTTTTGAACAGGATCAGAAAGGGGCTTCAGAACTCTTAAAAAAGGCCGGTTTTAAAGATTCAAATGAAGACGGTATATTAGAAGACAGCAAAGGGCGCGATTTTAAACTGAAGATTTTGGTCAATAGCAATAACGGCAGCCGCAGTGACACCGCCTCCAGCATTGCGGAAGCTTTGAACCAGATTGGAATTAAAGCCTCCGTTGAAAAGGTATCCTGGTCTGTTTATCGCAGTGAAATACGCAGCGGAGACTTCGATCTTTATCTTGGTGGATACCAATTTGACAAAAAGTATGATTTGAGAGCTTTGTTTAGCAGAAGCAATTACTTAGGATATAAAAATGACCAGGTTCTCAATTACGTTAAAAAATTAGAGACCTGCATTTCCGCAGAACAGCAAAAAGAAACCTACGAAAAGTTAAAGACTTTGCTGCAGGAGGATTTGCCATACTACGGCTTATGCTATAAAACGTACTCGTTTATTACAGTAAAGCGGTTCACTAGCACGGAGATTCCCACATTCTTCGATATGTACCGGGGATGTGACACTTGGAAATGGGAAAAAGTAGTAGTGACAGAAGAAAAAGAAAAGGAATAGAAAATTTTTTCTATTTAGGTGTTTACAAAATTTGCTCCTTAGTGTATAATAATTTTCGCGGTCAGAAATTAAGTGACCGCGATGATATGCGGCTGTGGCGGAATGGCAGACGCGCACGGTTGAGGGCCGTGTGGGTAACACCGTGCTGGTTCAAGTCCAGTCAGCCGCACCAGAAGAAGTCGATTGCAGTTTGCAGTCGACTTTTTTCATGTTAATGGATAATCATTGATCGATTTTTTCAAAAGAAAACATATTCAGCAGGGGGCATAACAGTCTCTTTGTCGAAATTAGGATGAATTGATTGCTTTTCGTGACAATTTCAGATATAATATGAACAAGGATTAACGTTTTAGTTATTCCTGGTTTAATTTTTACCATACGCAAAGAGACACCGGTCAATTTGGCCGGTGTTTCTTTTTTCATTCTAGTTATAAAAGCGGAATCATGGTATAATAGTTCCACAATCTTACGATTTCATCGTGATGTAGGAACTATTGAATCATGACTCTCGATTCTATTTTTAATGGTATCGTCATGGTATAATGAACGCATCGATCTAACGACGTTGTCGAGAGGAAGCGTCCATTGAATCATGACTCTCGATTCTATTTTTAGTGGTATCGTCATGGTATAATAGTTCCAAGTTTTTATAATTTTACAGGAAGTGAGGATGTCAGATGTACTACACGAGCAGTCAGGAACTGTCAATTTACCGCAGTCTTGCCGGACAGCTACAGCTTGGCTTTTTCCAAGAAGGAGAAAGATTTCCTTCCGTCATGGAAATTGCGACATATTTTCAAGTCTCCTATTGTCCAGCGCAGAGAGCTTTGAAGGCACTTGAACGGGACGGCCTCATCAAACTTTGCCGCGGAAAAGAAACGGTTGTATTAGCCAGACCTCATGAAAATTATTTAGAAAGCTCTACTTTTCAGAAACGTATGTCGGCATTGAAAGATTTAAGCAAAGCTCTGGAACTGCTGTCGCCTTCTATTTGCCTCCAGGGGATTGGAGCTATGGACAAAGAGGATCTTTCTGATCATTTGGCTTACGAACATCAGGGAAAGCGGCTTTATCACTTGTTTGATCAAGCGCTTCGTGCTTTGGGAAACCAAACAGTGTTAAACCTTTATTACGATATCGGCGCTTTTTTGGAAAGTGCTTTTCTCGATATTTTAGCGAAAGAAAAAAGTGAGATTGCATATAAGACCTTTTTGGAGTCAATTACAGAGTCGATTTTTGATGTTATAGAAGATTGTAAGCAATCTTGTCATGATGCGGCAAAGAAAAAGCTCAACGATTTAAAAAGTCTCTTTTTTCATGATATAACAGAGTATTTCAATCAGCTGCAGATAGAGACCCCTTGCGAAGAAGAACAGGAAAACTTTTTTTGGGAGCCCCTAAAGGGAAGAAAAAAATACTGCGATCTCATCGCCATTGACCTGGTGTGCAAAATCAATGAGGGCAGATATCCCGTAGGATCACAACTTCCCAATAAAGCGACGCTGGCAAAAACCTATCATGTTTCAGAGATTACAATTCGCCGAACCATCGACCTTCTAAATAAATCAGGCATCACAAAAACGTTTAATGGCATCGGCACAAAAGTGCAATCTGCTGGCAATCTATCCGTACTAGACGAATTTAAGGATTTGATGATAGATGAGCATTTGAAGACCTTTTTAGAATCGTTGCAATTTCTAGCCTTTACTTCCGAAGCAGTCCTCGGCTATACATTGCCGTATTGTTCGGAAAAATCATTAGAATCCCTTGCCCATGCGTTAGAGAACGGAGCCGGGAATTTTTCTGCCGTGATAACGATTCACAGTGTCTGTCTGCAAATCATTGCCTGCGAATGCCCCATCGCTGCAATCCGAGAAATCTATCAAAAGATTACAATACTGCTTCTGAACGGCAGCATCCTTCGCTTCGGTGAAGAACAACAGATTTCTCAAGGGGATATCATGTTTCAAAAACTCTCCCAGAGTTTCAATGCCGGCGATTACCAGCGCTTTGCTAAGGCCTTTAGCCAAATGACCAGTCAGACTTTTACTGAAATGAAAGAGAGACTGAAGAAAGCGGGCATTGATGAAGTGGATTACATTGCAGACTTAATAGTTTCAGAAAGGTGAAATAATGAAAGAAATTATTTTAGAAGGAACAGACAACATCAGAGACTTTGCAAATACAGTGAATAAGAAGGGGTACGCGATACGGCCTGGAAAGCTCCTGCGCAGCAGACATCTTCACACCTTGACCGACGCAGACATTGCCGTATTAAAAAAAGAACACCATTTATCAAAGGTCATCGACCTGCGTACGAAAACAGAGATGAAAGATAAGCCGGATCAGGAAATAGCAGGAGTGATATCAGTCTGGATTCCTCTGATCGAGGAAGAAACTGTCGGCATTACCCATGAGACTTCCACGGACAAAAACGCCGAAAAATGGGTGCTGCCTGATATGCGGCAGCTTTACAGGAAAATTGTAACCGACGATTTTTCAATAGATCAACTGTCAAAAACGCTCAAAACAATCGTTCACTGCAGTGATGGTGCCGTCCTCTGGCATTGTACAGAAGGCAAGGATCGTTGCGGCATCATATCCGCTCTCGTTTTATCATTGCTGGATGTTGATCGCGAAACGATCTTTGAGGATTATCTGATGACCAATCAAGCAGCAGTGCAGCGAGCTGATGCGGCTATGAAAATGGTACTGCAAAAGACCGGAGATGAAGAAAAAGCGCAGATGGTTCGCAGGATTTTTCTTGCTGACGAAAAATATCTTCAAGCAGCCTTTGATGCTATCGAAGAAAAAAATGAGTCCATTGCGGCCTTTTTTGCGAATCGCATAGGAATCAGTGAGGCAGAAAAGAGATTATTGCAAGAAAAATGCCTTCTTAAATAAAATCAACTTGAAAACACCTTAGGGTTTATGATATTATATTCTATGTTGAAGCGCGGACATAGTTCATTGGTAGAATATCAGCTTCCCAAGCTGAGGAGGCGGGTTCGATTCCCGTTGTCCGCTCCATTTTTGCAAAATGGAAAAAGAAGTATTGACGAGTCTTTCGCCTTATGCTAAAATACTATTATTGCGCCGGCGTGATGGAATTGGCAGACGTGCGGGATTCAAAATCCCGTGGTGGCAACACCGTATGGGTTCGACCCCCATCGCCGGCACCAAATTGAAAATGCTTTAAATTAATATATTATTAAATGCATTGTAGGAGGAAAAAATGAATCAATTAACAGTTCAGGTAGTTATTTTAGTCGTCTTTATCGGAGCTATGTACCTTTTGCTGATCAGACCCCAGAAGAAAAAGGAAAAGACGATTCAGAATATGAGAAACAGCCTGCAGGTTGGAGATGAAATCATTACAATTGGCGGAATCTGCGGAAAAGTCGTCAAGACCAAAGAAGAGTCCATTGTTATCCAGGTTGGTGCAGACAAAGTCAAATTTGAAATGATGAGATGGTCCGTATCTTCTGTCGTAAGTGCAAGCAACTCTGCTTCCAAAGCTGAAAAAGCAGAGGAAGAAACAAAGAAGGCTATGCCTAAGAGACTGAAGAAAGCGACAGACGACGAAGAAGAGAACATCCCAGAAGACGAAAAGTAAAGATGTGATTGAGATTGAAACCCCTAAGCGATTAGGGGTTTTTCTATTTTTAAACAGAAAAGTCTACATTTTCCTTGCCGAACCATTGAAAACGTAGTAGAATAAAGAGTAAAATAAAATGCCGTAACTATGGGCAAATTAGTGACTATAATAGAAGGTGAGAGGATTAAAATGAATTCAAAACTAAAGAAAATTTTGGCCAGCTTAGTCGTCATTTGCGTTCTTTTCGGCTGGTACGTTACCGTATTCGGTATCGGCTCGGTCAATTCCATTAAAGACGTGATGAAATTCGGCCTCGACATCAATGGTGGTGTCTATGTCGTAATGGAGGCTGACAAAGAAGATATAGCTGATCTTTCAAGCCAGGAATTAGCAGAGGTTATGGAGCAGACTAGGGCGGTATTGAATAACAGAGTCAATGCCATGGGTATTTCTGAGGCGACAGTTTCCCTCGAAGGTACCAATCGTCTGAGAGTGGAGATGCCGGGCGTAGAGAATGCACAGGACGCCATCGACCAGATCGGCAGGACGGCACAGATGCAGTTTTTGCTGGCTGACGGTACTGTAGTTCTGACTGGTAACGAGGTAAAGAATGCTGCCATCGATACAGACTCGCAAAACGGCGGCTACAAGATCAACTTAGAGTTTACTGCCGCAGGATCGGACAAGTTCGCTGAAGCGACAAAGAGAGCTTCCAGCGGTCAAGTTACGTTGTCTAAGGCTTTCCAGCAGGCTAACGTAGATAAGACAGCTGTCATCATCATGCTGGACGATGAAATCGTCACAGCACCTACAGTAGATCAGACGATCAACAGCACCACGTGCGAAATCACGCAGAGAGGCGGTGGTTATTCCAAGGAAGAAGCTTCTACCACAGCTGCCCTGATCAGAGGCGGCGCGCTGCCGATTTCTCTGCACGAGGTGACATCTTCCGTTCAGACTGCTACAATCGGTGTAGATGCGCTGAATAAGAGCGTGGTTGCCGGTGTCATCGGTCTGGGATTAGTATTCTTACTGATGATTTTGATGTACAATATATTGGGTCTGGTTGCAGACGTTGCACTGCTGCTCTACGTATTGATCGTACTTTGGGTCATGGCGGGCATGGGAAGCGTATTGACACTGCCTGGTATCGCAGGTATCATCCTGTCCATCGGTATGGCTGTCGATGCTAACGTCATCATCTTTGCCAGAATCAAGGAGGAAATTGCCGCAGGCAAGACCATCCGCGTAGCCGTGGATCAGGGATTCAAGCACGCTTTGACTACAGTCCTTGACGCACAGATAACGACATTGATCGCATCTATCGTTCTGTATGAAATCGGGTCCACCTCCGTAAAGGGATTCGCATTGACGCTGATGATCGGTATTATCATCAGTATCTTTACAGCCGTAGTGATTACACAGTTGTTTATCAGCCTTCTTGCGGGCAGTAAGAAATTTGCGAAGAATAAGTTCTTTGGCGTCAACGAAGATGGAACACCAAAGAGTTTCCTCAAGAGAGAGTTTAAATTTATCGGCAACAGAAAAATATTCTACTGCATCAGTGCGGGTGTCATCATTTTAGGTCTGGTGTTCTCTGTAGTGAGAGGATTTAACTATGGAATCGACTTCACAGGCGGTACCATGATTCAGATCGACATGGGCAAGACCGTGGAAACAGAAGAAGTAAAAGATGCTTTGGCAAAATATGAAATGAAAGACTTGTCTGTTGTCCTCAGCGGCGATGATAAAGATGAAATCATCATCAAAACCACTAACGCCCTGGGCAATAAGGCGAGAGCTGACGTTGTAGATACGTTGGGCAAAAAGTACGATATAACACAGAAAGACGTGCTTTCTTCAGAAGAATTCGGACCGACTGTCGGCCAGGAACTGAAGACCAATGCCTTAAAATCCGTATTAATTGCGGCGATTGGCATGTTGATCTACATTATCTTCAGATTCAAGTCATGGAAATACGGCGTATCCTCTATCGCAGGAATTTTCCACGATGTACTGATCGTATTAGCCTTCTATGCTATATTTAACGTTACAATTAACAATCCGTTTATTGCAGGTATTTTGACCGTTGTCGGATACTCTATCAATGATACGATCGTTATCTTTGATAGAATCAGGGAAAACAAGAAGCTTTACCGGAAGGATAGCAATGAGGTGGTCATCGACCGCAGTGTCAACCAGACATTGAACAGATCTATCATGACATCACTGACAACTCTGATTTGCATGGTACCACTTTTCCTGATGGTTTCAACTTCCATCAGAGAATTCGTACTGCCACTGATGGTCGGCGTATTGGTAGGAACTTATTCCTCTATCTTCCTGTGCAGTCCGCTGTTCTACGAATTCAGCAAGAGTGAAGATAAGTCAAAATATCTCACAGCTCAGAAAGCAAAAGAAAAGAAAGAAGCAAAAGCTTCAAAGAAGAAAAAATAGACAATTCAGCAGGAGCATAACGATTCATGGAAACAAGAGCGAAATTTTTAGAAGAGATAACAGACATCAATAAAAATTATAACACCGACTTGATTGGCAAGGCTTTTGATATCGCCAGGGAGCTGCATGACGGGCAGCTCCGCAAGAGCGGAGAGCCATACCTGATTCATCCCATCGCTGTGGCCAAAATTTTGGTCCAGCTGGGCATGGATGATGAAACCATCGTCGGTGGGCTTTTGCATGACGTCGTTGAAGACACAGAGTATACCAGAGAGCAGCTTGTTCAAGATTTTAGCGAAGAGGTTGCTCTTCTGGTAGACGGTGTCACCAAACTGGGTGCAATCAAATTCGACACAAAAGAAGAAGCACAGGCTGAAAACTTACGTAAGATGTTTCTCGCCATGTCGAAAGACATTCGCGTTCTCATCATCAAGTTAGCTGACAGGCTTCACAACATGAGAACCTTGGAATTCATGAGGGAAGAGAAGAAGTTGGAAAAAGCCAGAGAGACTTTGGACATTTATGCGCCTCTTGCCAGCAGACTGGGTATCTATACGGTAAAGTTTGAGCTTGAGGATATTTCCCTCAAATATCTGCATCCGAGAGAATATGAAACACTAGAAATAGAAGTAACTGAAAAGAAAGAACAACGTGTACAGTTTATCAACCAGGTAATCGATGAAATCAAAGAAGCCCTAGATCAGATGAACATGCAGTATGATATTTCAGGCAGATCTAAGCATCTTTACAGCGTCTATAAAAAAATGATTCTGCAGCATAAACAGTTGGATGAAATCTTCGACCTCACCGCTGTGAGAATTATCGTCGAAAACGTAAGGGACTGTTATGCCGTGCTGGGTCAGGTGCACACCATGTGGAAACCTCTCCCTGGCAGATTTAAAGATTATATCGCCATGCCTAAACCCAATATGTATCAATCTCTGCATACTACGGTACTAGGGGACAATGGTGAACCTTTCGAAATTCAGATCAGAACCTACGAAATGCACAGGGTCGCAGAGTACGGTATTGCCGCCCACTGGAAATACAAGGAGGGCAATACAAAGGGCGATCAGAACAACGAAGATATGAAACTGGCGTGGCTGCGCCAGACTCTAGAATGGCAGAAAGAGCTTAACGATCCGAAAGAGTTCATGGAAACACTCAAGATGGACCTCTTCTCCAGCCAGGTATTCGTTTTTACTCCAAAAGGTGAAGTCATTGACCTGCCAGCAGGTTCGACGCCTTTGGACTTTGCCTTTAAAATTCATACAGCCGTAGGCTGCAAATGTGTAGGGGCTAAAGTCAATGGCAAAATGGTCACCATCGACCACACATTAAACAATGGCGATATTGTAGAAATCGTCACATCTTCTAATTCCAGCGGCCCTAGCGTCGACTGGCTTAAAATTGCAAAGAGTTCCACCGCCAGAAATAAGATCCGGCAGTGGCTGAAAAAAGAAAATAAGTCTGATGACGTCGCCAAAGGCAAAGACGCATTAGATAAATATATACGAAAAAAAGGATTTGATCCTCAGCAAGTAGGAAAATCCAGTTATCTCTCCAAAGCGATGCGGGAGATGAACATTGCTACTATGGATGAAGTTTATGCCCAAATCGGAAAGGGCGGAACCGTCCTCAGCAAATATGCAAATCTTCTTTTCGGCTATTTAGCCGAGGAAAAGAGAATCGAACAGAAAAAAGAAGAAGAGAAGCAGAAGGCCCTGCTTTCAAACGATGCCAAAAAGGACAAACTGGATCGTTCAAGAAGAGAAAATCCGGGCATCATCGTAAAAGGTGCCGACAATCTGATGATCAGAGTTTCCAGATGCTGCAATCCAGTCCCTGGCGATGAGATTATCGGCTTTATCACGAAGGGCAGAGGCATCTCTGTCCACAGAAAAGATTGCTCTAACATCACGTCTCTGCCAGAAGAAGAAAAGGCTAGATTTATTGACGTGGAATGGGAAGATCTGAAGGTTGGGAAATCGTATAATGCAGATATCTGCATCATAAGTACCGACAGAAAAGGAATGTTCTCTGATATTTCCAGAGCCTGCGAGGACATGGATGTTCACATTTCAGGCGTCAACGCAAAAAGTGGAAAGGACGAGACCGTTAATATCACTTTGACACTTTCTATTTCCAGCACACAGCAGATGCAAAAAGTGCTGAGAACCTTGAGGAATGTGCCAGGTGTATCTAACGTTTATAGAGCAAAAAGTTAATGGAATTGCCTCAATTTGTGGGGAATTCCTTATGCTTTAAGTCTACAAGAGAACAGGCATATGATGCGCAAGTTCGATTGGATAGATTTAGTCATATAAATAGAAGGAGACCAACATATGAAAATTTATAGATATTTAACATGTCCAATCCAGGTAAATACGTACCTGGCATATGACGAAACAAAAAAAGGGTTTATCGTTGATCCCGGCGGATACAGCGCTCAGTTGACCGAAAAAGCAAAGCAGGAAGGCGTTTCTGTCGAATATATCATTTTGACCCACGGTCATGGCGACCATATCAGCGGAATTGCTGATTTTAAAAAGGATTTTCCCGATGCAAAGATTATCGCTTTTGAAGGGGAAAAAGAAATGCTCTTGGATGCGAACCTCAATGAATCCATGGGTATCTGCGGTTACGCGGTAACAGTAGATGCTGACATCTATGTGAAAGATCGGGAGACCATGATGATCGGGACGACTGAACTCACCTTTGTTCATACACCTGGTCATACAAAAGGCGGCATGTGCATTATCGCTCCAGGGTACGTTTTCAGCGGTGACACCTTGTTCAGAGCATCAATCGGTCGGACTGATTTCTATGGCGGAGATTTTAACGAGATTGTAAAATCAATTCGGGAAAGACTATTCGTACTTCCTGATAATACCGTTGTTCTGCCTGGACATATGGGAGAAACTACGATTGCCTACGAAAAGGAGCACAATCCTTTTGTATAAAATAAAGATACTGAACTTTGAGAAGAAATATCTGCTCGACGAACTGATTAAGATTTTTTTACGGCCAGATCAATACGTGCTGACAGAAGAAGAGGAGATGGACGTAGATCTGGTGTTTAACGAAGAAAACTTTTCTGAGAAACGTACGATTTACAGACAGATTTATGATAAATTATCAGTTTTGACAGGGAAGCAGCCTGAGTGGGGTATTCTAACGGGAATCAGACCGGTAAAACTCTGTGGAGAGCTTTATGAAAATCTGCAGGATGTCGACCTGACACTGCGGAAGGATGTCGACCTGACACTGCGGATTTTAAAAGAAGAATATTATATCAGTGAAGAAAAAGCACAGCTCATTATGGATACCTATTTACATCAAAAGGATTTCTGTGGCATGGCACCAGAAAAATCTGCTGGTATCTATATCGGGATTCCTTTTTGTCCCACCAGGTGTGTTTATTGTTCTTTTGCCTCAAACCAGGTTCCAGACATTGAAATCACTAAATATTTAACCGCATTACATAAGGAAATTGAATATACAGGCAGAAGGATGAAGGAATGCGGACTCACCGCAGAAACCATTTATATCGGCGGCGGAACCCCGACAACCCTCAGTGCGCGTCAGCTAGCGGAATTAATAAAACAGATTAAAGACTCTTTTGATTTATCACAATTGAAGGAATTCACAATCGAAGCAGGACGGCCCGATACGATTACAGAAGAAAAACTGGCAGTGATTCAAAGCGCGGGGATTGAACGTATCAGCATTAATCCCCAGTCTATGAAGCAGCATACCTTGGATTTAATCGGCCGCAGCCATAAACCAGAAGACATCACCAAAGCCTTTGCCCTTGCGAAAAAACATCATTTTCAGTCTATCAATGCCGACGTGATTGCCGGACTGCCAGAAGAAAATGCTGAAGACTTTCTAGAAACCTTGCGAGAATTGCTGTCTCTTGCGCCTGAGAATATCACAGTCCATTGCCTGGCTGTGAAGAGAGCGTCCAGACTAAAAGACATCGACAAAGACTTTCATTATAAGCAGGCGGAAATTGTCGCTGAGATGTTAGGGAAGGGCCGCAAGATTCTAGAAGAGGCAGGATACATACCGTATTACATGTACAGGCAGAAACACATGGCTGGTGCTTTTGAGAATACGGGGTATTGTAAAAAAGGTAAGGATTGCATTTATAATATACGAATTATGGACGAGCATCAGACGATTATCGCACTGGGTGCCGGTGGTATCACGAAGGTGTATTTTCCGGCTGAAAACCGCCTGGAGAGGGTGCCCAACGTAACCAACTATCAGGAGTATATAAATCGTATTGACGAAATGCTGGATAGAAAAGAAAAGAATTTATTTATGGAGGTATAAAAATGGCAATTATTGCACCAAAAGGAACAAAAGATACGTTACCGTCACAGGTGTACAAATGGCATTACGTAGAAAAGAAATTCTCTGAGATCTGTGACAAATATGGCTTTAAAGAGATCAGAACTCCTGCTTTTGAGCATACAGAACTTTTTCAGAGAGGTGTAGGCGATACCACAGATATCGTGCAGAAAGAAATGTATACATTCAACGACTATGCCAACAGAAGCATTACCTTAAAGCCTGAAGGAACTTCACCAGTGGCAAGAGCGTTTATCGAACACAAGCAGTATGCAGAAGTCCAACCGACCAAGTATTACTATATTACACCTTGCTTCAGATACGAGAAGCCGCAGTCCGGCAGACTGAGAGCATTCCATCAGTTCGGAATCGAAATTTTCGGCACGACCAATATGCTGGCCGATGCTGACGTTATCTGTCTCGGTTATGATTTCCTCCACGAGATGGGAATCAAGGACATTCAGTTGCGAATTAACAGCGTAGGCTGTCCAGAGTGCAGAAAAAACCATAGAGAAGCCTTGAGAAAGTTTTTAGAACCAGTTTATGATCAGCTGTGCAATACGTGCAAAGACAGATATGAGAGAAATCCGATGAGAATTTTGGACTGCAAATCTGAAATCTGTCAAGAATTAGTGAAAGATGCACCGAACATGATCGATTATCTGTGCGATGAATGTGCAGATGCTTTTGAAGATGTAAAGAAGAACCTGGATGCCATGGGTATCGAATACGTCGTAGATCCTAGAATCGTCAGAGGTCTTGACTATTATACAAAGACCGCTTTTGAATTTGTCACCGACAGCAACGGAACCCAGGGAACTGTTTGCGGCGGCGGCAGATATGATCATCTGATTGAGGAGATCGGAGGACCTCCGATTCCAGGTGTGGGATTCGGTCTGGGCATTGAAAGACTGATCATGCTCATGGAAGAAAATAACGTAGAAATCCCGCAGCCTGAGCCTTTGAAAGCTTTCATCGCTGTCATGGGCGATCATGCAAAAGCATTCGGTTTGAAGCTGCTGAGGGATCTTCACAAAAAGGGCGTCAAAGCCGAGATGGACACTTTGGCCAGAAATATTAAAGGACAGTTCAAGTATGCCGATAGATTAGATGCGCAATATACCGTAGTCATCGGTGATAATGAATTGACAGAGGGTGTCGTATCCATCAAAGAAATGGCAACATCACAGCAGCGTCAGGTTAAATTAGATGACCTGCTAGAAGAATTAGCAAAATAATACGACCAACTCCTATCCAGCTAAAGCTGTGGAGTTAAATCATAAGGCCTTCCATCTGCTTCGCTTTGCGAAACGATGGCAAGTGCCATTAAGGGAGCATGAAATGTCAGAGTTATTTAAGAGAACCCACCTATGTGGAAATTTAAATATTGAAAATGTCGATGAAGAAGTCGTACTCAACGGATGGGTAGCCAAGCAGAGAAGTCTTGGCGGCCTCATTTTCGTTGATTTACGAGATAAAACAGGAATCGTTCAGATTACTTTTGACGATACTATTCCTAAAGAGGTCTTTGAACAGGCAGAAACCCTGCGCAGTGAATATGTTATCGGCATTAAGGGTATCGTCAGAGAAAGAGCATCAAAGAATCCAAATCTGCCTACAGGCGAAATAGAAGTCTTTGCCAAAGATCTGGCATTGTATTCTCAGTCTGAAACACCGCCGATCTATATCAAAGACGACGATAATGTAGATGACAATCTGAGATTGAAATATAGATACTTGGATTTACGTAAGCTCAAGATGCAGGAGAATATGCGTTTTCGTCACCAGGTGACGAAACTTGCAAGAGACTATTTTGATGAAAACGGCTTTACAGAAATTGAGACACCGATTCTCATTAAATCTACGCCGGAAGGAGCGAGAGACTACCTGGTTCCCAGCAGAGTCAACCAGGGGCATTTCTACGCATTACCCCAGTCTCCTCAGTTATTTAAACAACTTTTGATGGTCAGCGGATGTGATCGATATATGCAGATTGCAAAATGTTTCCGAGATGAAGACTTGCGTGCTGACAGACAGCCGGAATTCACTCAGATTGACTTGGAAATGTCCTTCGTCGATCAAGATGACGTCATCGCCATGCAAGAAGGTTTTCTGCAGCGATTGTTCAAAGAGCTGATGGATATTGAAATTGAAACACCATTTCCGAGAATGACCTATGATGAGGCTATGGAACGCTACGGCAGCGATAAGCCAGACACCCGTTTTGGCTTTGAGCTGAAATCTCTCAATGCAGTCGTAGCTGATACGGAATTCAAGGTATTTGCAGACGCTCTCGCTGGTGGCGGCGATGTCAGAGGAATCTGTATCGATGGCGGCAGTGCAAAATTCAGCAGAAAAGATATCGACAAATTAACCGAACAGACAAAACACTACGGTGCAAAGGGGCTTGTTTGGATCAGAGTTGAAGAAAATGAAATTAAATCGTCTGTCAATAAGTTCTTTAACCAAGAGCAGCTTTCCGAAATTGCAGCCGTCTTTGATGCTAAAAGCGGCGATTTGATTCTGATTGCTGCAGATAAAGCAAAAGTCGTCTTTGACAGCCTGGGATTCCTCAGAAGACATGTTGCTGGTATCTTGGGGCTTCTCGATGACAAACAGTTTCATCTATTGTGGGTAACAGACTTCCCGATGTTTGAAAAAGACGACGAAACCGGAGAACTGAAAGCGATGCATCATCCGTTTACACACCCAAAACAGGAAGATATCCCGCTCCTTGACACAATGCCTGAAAAGGTCAAGGCAGATGCGTATGACATCGTCTTAAACGGTGTAGAACTGGGCGGAGGCAGTATCAGAATCCACGAAGGAGATCTGCAGGCAAAAATGTTCAAAGCATTGAAACTGACAGATGAAGAATGCGAGGAAAAGTTTGGTTTTCTGCTAGAAGCTTTCAAATACGGTGCACCGCCACACGGCGGATTGGCCTACGGCCTGGACAGGCTGGTCATGTTGCTCAGCGGTGAGCACAGCATCAGAGAGGTCATGGCTTTTCCGAAAAATCAGAACGCGCAGTGCATGGTCTGTGAGGCACCAGGTGTTGTAGAAGAAGGACAACTTGAAGAACTTGGAATTAGCTTGAGGTAAAAATGAGTGAAATAGGTATATTAGGCGGCACCTTTGATCCTTTTCATTTTGGTCATCTGTCCATTGCAGAAGCTGCCATCGAAGAATTTGATCTTTCAGAAGTCATACTTCTGCCGACAAAGGTTCAGCCTTTTAAAATCGGCAGAGAGATGGCATCAGAAGAGGACCGGGTTAACATGGTCCGCCTGATAGCTGAAGAAAATAGAAAGCTTCGTGTTTCTACCATCGAAGCTTTCAGCCAGCGGGTTTCCTATACTTATAAGACCCTGAAACTATTGCAGAAGGAGTATCCAGATGATAAGTTCTATTTTATTCTGGGCACCGATTCCTTTTTGACATTGGAAGAATGGTACAAGGGGAAAGAACTGCTGCGTGAATTCGCGTTTATCATCGGCATCAGGCCGGGATACAAGATCAGTGAGACAGAAAACACAGCGAAAAGACTGAAAGAGAAATACAATGCCGAGATCAGGATGCTTCACAATGAAATTGTTGAAGTATCATCGACAGAGATAAAAAATAACATCAAATCTGGACAGAGCATAGAAAGCTTAGTTCCTACACAGATAGAAAGGTATATTGATGAACACGGACTCTATAAATAGCTATATAGAAAAGAATTTTTCTGAGAAAAGAAAAATTCATACAGAAGGAGTCAGAAAGACTGCGATCGTTTTAGCCGAAAAATATGGAGCCGATGTGGACAAGGCTGAACTGGCAGCCTTATTTCACGATATGTACCGCGGCGTTTCAGAAGATGTGCTCAATTACTATATCAAACATCTGAATTTAGACAAAAAATATCTGAACAACTGTAATCTCGCTCACAGTAAAATCGCAGCTGTCATCATGAAGCGAGACTATCATATTGAAGACGAGGATATCATCAATGCGGTCAGTTATCACACGACGGGAAGGCCAGGGATGTCACTATTAGAAAAAATCATATACATCGCCGATGCCATCGAACCCAATAGAAATTATCCCGGCGTGGACGCACTCAGAGAAGCCGCTAAACACGATTTGAATGAGGCATGTCTCTTATCTTTGACTAGAACCATAGAATACGTGCAGGGACAAGGAAACTATTTAGATCAGGATACACTGCTTGCCAGAGATTATTTTATGAAGTATACGACGAAAGCCTGACCAGCTAAAGCTGGGGCGTTAAAGCATAAGGACTCTCCCTCAATTTACCTTGTAAATTGGGACGAGTCCATTAAGGAGAGATTGAATGGAAAATAAGAGTTTTGCATTACTGGCAGCCAGACTGCTGGATAACAAGAAGGCAACAGATGTTGTCGTCATAGATATTATGGAGAAATCATCTTTTGCAGACTATCTCGTAATCGCATCGGGTAATTCCGAAAGACAAGTCAATACACTTGTAGACGAGGTAGAGGAACAGTTTGCGAAGGAAGGACTTTTAGTAAAAAGTATTGAAGGGAAAAATTCTGGATGGATACTCATGGACTTCGGTGATGTGATCGTCAATATCTTCACCAAAGAGATGAGAGAAAAATATAATATCGAGAAGGTGTGGGGAGACTGCAGCTTCTTAGATGTGGAGGAGTAAGAAAAGCGATATGAACGAAAAGTATAATTTTAAAGCAATCGAAGAAAAATGGCAGAAATACTGGAAAGAGAACGACTGTTTTAAGACAGTAGAAGATACGAGTAAAGAAAAATACTATGTGCTCGAAATGTTCCCATATCCGTCGGGAAAACTGCACATGGGTCATGTGAGAAACTACTCCATCGGAGACGTCGTAGCTAGATGCAAGAAGATGCAGGGGTATAACGTGCTGCATCCGATGGGCTTCGACTCTTTTGGATTGCCGGCGGAAAACGCTGCCATCAAACACGGCGCGGAACCGAGCAAGTGGACATGGGAAAACATACATGAGATGGAAAACCAGTTGGACCAGCTGGGACTTTCCTATGACTGGGACAGAGAGGTTCAGACCTGCAATCCGGATTATTATAAGTGGATGCAGTGGATCTTCATTCAGTTTTACAACAAAGGACTGGCCTATAAAAAAGAGAATCCGGTCAACTGGTGTCCGAGCTGCCAGACCGTACTTGCCAATGAACAGGTCGTTGACGGTTGCTGCGAAAGATGTAAGACACCTGTAGGAAAGAAAAATCTTTCTCAGTGGTATTTCAAAATCACCGATTACGCAGACAGGCTGCTCGACAATCTGGACACCCTTGATGGATGGCCTGCCAAGGTCAAAACCATGCAGAGAAACTGGATTGGAAAGTCTATCGGTGCTGAAATTGATTTCAAAATCGACGAAACAGATAAACTGATGAAAGTATTCACCACCCGCGCAGACACGCTGTTCGGTGTAACTTATATGGTTATGGCGCCAGAACACCCTTATGTGATGGAACTAGTGAAGGATACAGAATATGAAAAGCCTGTACAGGACTACCTTGATAAAGTACAGCACATGAACGACATCGAAAGAACTTCCACTACCAATGAAAAAACAGGTGTTTTCATCGGCAGATATGCTGTTAACCCAGTCAATGGCAAGAAGGTTCCAATCTTCATCTCAGACTATGTACTGATGGGGTATGGTACTGGCGCCATCATGGCTGTACCAGCTCACGATCAGAGAGACTTTGACTTTGCAAAGAAATTTGATTTGGAAATTATACCAGTGGTCAATTCCGAAGACCCGGCAGTCGATGTCAATAATCTGAAAGAAGCTTTTGATGCTGAGGGTACCATGATCAACTCCGGCAAGTTTGACGGACTCAATAACAGAAAAGCCATCGCCGCCATGATCGACTGGCTGGAAGAAGAGGGTATCGGCACGAAAACTGTCAACTACAGGCTGCGTGACTGGCTGATTTCCAGACAGAGATATTGGGGAACACCGATTCCGATGATTTACTGTGAGGAATGCGGCTGGGTGCCAGAAAAAGAAGAAAACCTGCCCGTAATGCTGCCGACTGACGTTGCGTTCACAGGCAAGGGAGAGTCACCGCTGACAACCTCAAAGACTTTTGCAGAGTGCACCTGTCCGAAATGCGGCAAGAAAGCGACGCGAGAAATGGATACCATGGATACCTTCCTGGATTCTTCCTGGTATTTCTTGAGATACTGCGATCCTAGAAACGAAAATGCTATCTTTGATAAAGAAAAAGCAGACTACTGGATGAACGTCGATCAATATATCGGCGGAGTTGAACATGCAATTCTTCATCTGATGTACGCTAGATTCTTCCAAATGGCACTGCACGATCTGGGACTGGTTAAAGACGAAGAACCGTTCAAGAACCTTCTGACCCAGGGAATGGTAAACAAGGACGGAAAGAAAATGAGCAAATCTTTGGGCAATGTTGTCAGTCCAGAAGAAATCATCAAAAAATATGGCGCCGACACAGCCAGATTATTTATTCTCTTTGCTGCACCGCCAGAAAGAGAACTGGACTGGTCAGATGCAGGTGTAGAGGGAAGCTACAGATTCCTCAACAGAGTATACCGTCTGGTCAGTGATTTCAGTCAGAATTATCAGGGAGAAACTGATTATGAAATAAAGTCAGATGCAGATAAAGAACTGAACTATGTACTTAACACTACCATAAAGAAAGTAACTGAGGACGTAGGAGGCAGATTCAGCTTCAATACTGCAATCAGTTCTATTATGGAATTAGTTAATGAATTATATAAATACAAAGAATTGGAAGATGCAAACCAGGCCTTCATGAAAAAGGCAATCGATACAGTCGTAATGATCCTTTCACCATTTGCCCCTCATGTCTGTGAGGAAATGTGGGAAGCGCTTGGATATGACCAATCACTGACTGCGGTCTCATGGCCGTCTTACGATGAAGACGCACTAGTAAGAGATACAGTAGAAATCGTTATTCAGGTAAACGGAAAAGTGAAAGAAAAGTTAAACGTTGCAAACAATCTAAGCAGAGAAGATCTGGAAAAAATTGCTCTTTCCAATGACAAAGTACAAGCTTTGACAGAAGGCAAGAACGTAGTAAAAGTCATTGCTGTCCCTGGCAAGCTTGTAAATATCGTTATAAAGTAAAGGGGAGAACATGAGAGATTACAATAGCAAAAAGCCGCCTGTAAAAAAGGCTGCAGTTAAGAAACCACCGACAAAGGAAGTGCCGGCTAAACAGAAAACCGTCAATAAGATACTACCAAAGAAAAATCCTGTAAAGCAGGGCAAGAAAGCCGACAATCTAAAAGTAATACCCATCGGAGGACTTAACGAAATCGGTAAGAACCTGACGGTATTAGAGTATAAAGACCAGATGATTCTCATCGACTGTGGTATGACTTTCCCAGAGGATGAAATGTACGGAATCGACGTTGTCATTCCTGATTTCAGTTATTTGGTGAAAAACGCGCACAAAATTTTGGGCGTGGTCATTACCCACGGACACGAAGACCACATCGGAGCAGTTCCATACCTGCTGAAGCAGATCAATGTTCCGATTTACGGCACCAGGCTTCCTCTGGGGCTGATTGAAAATAAGTTAAAAGAACACGGTTTGAAGGCGAAACTGAACACTATTAAGGCTGGGGATAAGTTCAAATTGGGAGAATTCAAAATTGAAGCCATTAGGACAACGCACTCCATTGCCGATGCCATCTGCCTGTATATCCAGACGCCCGTTGCGTCTATCTTTCACACAGGCGACTTTAAAATTGACTATACACCCATCGATGGAGAACCAATTGATCTCGCTAAATTCGCTGAAATCGGCAGACGCGGCATAGACTTGATGATGGCGGACAGCACCAATGCTCTGCGAAAAGGTTACACAGCATCTGAAAAGGTGGTAGGCCAGACATTGGACGGAATATTTCGAGAAGCGAAGAATAGAATCATTATTGCTACCTTCTCCTCAAATGTCCACCGAGTACAGAAAATCATCGAACTTGCTGTGAAATACGGACGAAAAGTAGCTGTTTCCGGTCGAAGCATGGAAAACGTAGTCACTCTAGCCATCGAACTCGGTTACCTGCACATTCCTGCAGGCGCATATGTTGAACTGAATAAGACGAGAAACATACCGGACAACGAGCTAGTCATTATTACCACAGGAAGTCAGGGAGAGCCGATGTCAGCTTTGTCGAGAATGGCAAACAACGAGCATCGGAACGTCAAGCTGAAAAAAGGGGACATGGTCATTCTTTCATCTTCACCTGTTCCCGGCAATGAAAAAACAGTATCCAGCGTTGTAAATAAATTATTTGAAAAAGAAGTAGAAGTCATCTACAACGATATCGCAGATATCCACGTATCTGGCCACGCCTGCCAGGAAGAATTGAAATTGATTCACACTTTGATCAAACCGAAGTTCTTCATGCCAGTACACGGCGAATACAGACATCTGGTACAGCATTCCGTTATTGCAGAGAGCGTAGGAATGAGAAAAGACAGGATTTTCATCTTATCTAACGGGGATCAATTGTCAGTAGATAAACGAAACGCCGTTAAGTTTCACAACGTCGTCAATGCAGATGACATTCTGGTCGATGGATTGGGCGTAGGAGACGTAGGAAACATCGTTTTGAGAGATCGAAAGCTGCTTTCAGAATCAGGTCTGATCATCGTGGTGTCGGCAATCGATAGGGCTTCGGGTGAAATTATATCCGGTCCTGATATCGTATCCAGAGGATTTGTTTACGTCAGAGAAAACGAAGATCTGATCAATGATGCGAAAAAAATTGCGCATCAGGCATTGGAAGACAGTCTGGAAGCTGGCAATCGAGATTGGAGCGGTATAAAAAACAGTGTCAGAGAAGAGCTGCGCAAGTTTATCTTTAAAAAGACCAAGAGAAGTCCGATTATACTGCCGATATTCCTAGACGTATAATGGCCTGGGCCGATTTCTGCAAGAAATTGGCTGGATTAAGCCGTATAAAACTGCCTGACTTTTTCGTCTCTGGTTTCGTTTCTCACGTACTATATGTACGCTCTGAGAGGCAGTCACTTGACGCCTTGCCAGAGACAGAAAATTCACGGGCAATTGAAATATGAAAAGTGCAAATTTCCCACAAGAGCATAGAGAGGTGCAACATGAACGTATATGATCAAGCTCATGGATTGGCGGCAGCCATCAGAGAGTCAGAAGAATTCAAGCAATATGACCAGTTGAAGAAGGTCGTCGATGAAAACGAAGAGTTGTCAAAGATGATCAAAGACTTTCAGTCCAAACAGTTCGAGGCGCAGGCAAAACAGATGATGGGAGAGGAAGCTGCTCCTGACATGAGCCAGCAGATTCAGAACTTATATCAGATTATCATGAAAGATCCTATGGCCGCACAGTACATGCAGGCAGAAATGAGGTTTTCCCTCATGATGAACGATGTGTACAAGATTCTTGGCGAAGTAATGGGACTTGGCAACATGGGATAAATTTGGTATAATACTTTTATCAGAAAATGTACTATCGTGCAGAAAAAATACAATATAAACTAAAAGAAAGTGAGAATAGACCGATGATTACAGCAGGTGATTTTAGAAAAGGAATGACATTTCAGATTAATGGAGAACCTCATGTCGTGCTTGATTTCCAGCATGTAAAGCCTGGAAAGGGAGCCGCTTTCGTAAGAACAAAATACAAGAATATCATTACGGGAGCAACAAGAGAAGAAGCATTCAATCCCAGTGATAAATTCGAGAATGCACATATCGAAACAAAGGTAATGCAGTATCTCTATAACGACGGAGAACTTTATTATTTCATGGACAACGAAACCTTTGAGCAGGTTCCAATTGGTCAGGATATGGTTGAAGATGCGATCAAATTCCTGAAAGAAAACGATGAAGCCACAATCAAATTTTTCCAAGAGAAACCGTTTATCGTAGAGGCGCCGAACTTTGTTGACCTGGTAGTCATAGAGACAGAGCCAGGCGTCAAGGGCGATACTGCCACAAACGTTACAAAGGCTGCCACAGTAGAAACCGGAGCAGTCGTACAGGTTCCTATCTTCATCGAAGAAGGAGAAAAGATTCAGATTGACACCAGAACTGGTGATTATCTAGGAAGATCCAAATAAAAATCTGAAAATGACAGAAACTACGTTATAAAAAGAATATGCTAGACCGAGAAGGGACGTATTTTTGCGTCCCTTTAGAAATATATGAGGTAAGATATGAAGACGTTGATGAAGAACAAAGTTATATTTGGACTTTTTTGTGTATTAGTCCTAGTGGTCATCGCCTTTGCCGGCTTCATGCTGTATATGAACAGCCTGGATAAGGCTTTTGACAGCAGTAAAAAGGACACCATCAATATAACCATCGAGGCAGGTTCTACTACAGATGATATCGGCAGTCTCTTAGAAGAAAAAGGCATCATTAAAAGTGCCACATCTTTTAAGTATTTTTCAAAATTTAAAAGATACGACAGTAAATACCAGGCTGGGAACTATGCGCTTTCTCCTGCCATGAAACTCTCCGAAATCGCAGATATTATCATGAGTGGAAAAACCAACAACATGACTGTTACAATCCCGGAAGGATACACCATCTATCAAATGGCAGACAAACTGGCATCTGAAGGTCTGGTTGATAAGACAAAATTTGAATCTTTACTGAAAAACGGCAATTTTGATTATGACTTCCTCAAAGGTGCACAATCAGGAAAAAATCACCTCGAAGGATATTTGTTCCCAGAGACTTACACCATAGAATACAATGCTGACGAAGAGACCATCATCAGAACTATGTTAGATCAGTTTGACAGCGTTTTCACTGACGAATTTAAAAAACAGGCGGACAAGCTGGGTTATTCTATCAACGACATCATGGTCATCGCATCCGTCATAGAGCGGGAATGCCAGGTAGATGAAGAACGCGGCAAAGTAGCAAGCGTCATCTATAACCGTCTGAAAGAAGAAATGCCGCTGCAGATGTGTTCTACCGTGCAGTATGTCCTCGGCAAGCAAAAAGAAACGCTGACCAATGCGGACACAGAAATATCTTCACCTTATAACACCTACATCAACGCCGGACTTCCTCCAGGACCGATTTGCTGTCCGGGATTGGCTTCTATTAAAGCCGCCCTGTATCCGGAAGATACAGACTATCTGTATTTTGTTGTCAGCGATAAACTGGACGGCACACAGAAATTCTCCAGCGATTACAACCAGTTCCTGAAGGACAAGGACGCCTACTATAAAGCACTAGAGGGTCAGGAGTAAATGAACATCACTAACGATTTAGTTACAGAATACATCAATCACCGCTATCGGCCGTTGAGCAGCAGACTCGGACATCTGCGGCAGATCGGCGAACAGGATAATGTGCCCATCATACTGAAGGAGACGGAAAGCTTTCTCAATATGGTTCTGGCACTGAAGCGGCCAAAAAAAATATTGGAAGTAGGAACGGCAATCGGTTATTCCGCTCTTTATTTTGCTGAAAGCTGCGAGGATGCGGAGATTTATACCATCGAAAAAAATGAATACGCAGCCAGGTCTGCCAGGCACAATATTGCTGCTGCCGGGCTTGAGAACCGCATTCATTCACTCTTTGGAGACGGTCAGGAACAGATAGAAAAACTGCGCGACCAGGGAATCGACGGCTTCGATTTTGTGTTCATCGATGCAGCAAAGAGTCATTATAAGCGATTTTTTGACGCAGCGATTGCCCTATGTGAGGAAAACGCCCTCATCATATCTGACAACATCCTGCAGCGCGCCATGACTGTTTCCGACCAATTCGATATCAACGGAAAACATAAGACAAATATAAAAAAAATGCGAGAATATGTGGATTATATCTGCAGCGACAGGACTTTGGATACTACTTTAATGAGTATCGGAGACGGCATTGCAGTATCCATATACAGAGGAGAAAATGGATAGAGAGCAATTTGAACTGCTTGCACCTGCAGGCGATTTAGAAAAGTTAAAAATAGCAATCATATATGGTGCCGACGCTGTATACTTCGGCGGCGAAATGTTCAGTCTCAGAGCCGGAGCAGGGAATCTGACCATCGAAGAAATGATAGAAGGCGTCAGCTTTGCCCACGAAAGAGGAAAACGGTGCTATCTGACGATGAACATCTTCGCACATAACGAAGACATCGAACCGTTGACCGCTTATCTGGAGAAGATTAAAGATATCGGCATTGACGCTTTCATCGTATCTGATCCCGGCATCATTGATTTAATACAGGAGATCATCCCCGAGGCGGAAATCCATCTGAGCACCCAGGCAAATATGACTAATTTCAGGACTGCCAGATTTTGGCATAAGATGGGCGTAAAACGGCTGGTACTGGCCAGAGAACTGACTTTTTCTGAAATCAGTCAAATCAGAGAAAATATTCCTGCAGATATGGAGATTGAGGCTTTTGTCCACGGCGCTATGTGCATTTCTTACTCAGGCAGATGTCTGTTGAGTAATTTTATGATTGAAAGAGATGCTAACCGGGGGATGTGTGCCCATCCGTGCCGATGGAAATACTCTTTAGTGGAAGAAAAGAGACCGGGAGAGTATTACCCCGTAGAAGAGGATGAACGGGGAACCTATATTCTCAATTCTCGGGATCTTTGCATGATTGAGCATATCCCGCAAATTGTGGAATCGGGTATTATGTCAGCAAAGATAGAAGGCCGAATGAAAAGTGTATTCTACGTAGCAACGGTTGTTCATGCCTATCGGCAGGCAATTGACGCGTATTTTGCTGATCCTGAGCGGTACGAGTTCAAACCGGAATGCCTGTCTGAATTAAAAAAAGTCAGTCATAGAGAGTTCACCACAGGTTTCTACTTTGACAAACCTACCAACAAGGACCAAAATTATCAGACCAGCGCCTACACGCGAGAATATTCTTTTGTTGGTATTGTCAGAAGCTATGATGCGGATACAGCCATCGCCATCGTAGAGCAGAGGAACAAAATGTCTCTCGGCGAAGAAATCGAAATTTTCGGACCGGATATTCCGTTTTTTACACAGATCTTAGAGGAAATGTACGATGCAGAAAGCGGTGAAAGGCTAGAATCAGCCCCACATCCACAGCAAATCCTTAAAATAAAAATGAACCGGCCAGTAAAAGAAAATTATATTCTGCGCAAATACAATTCGACATTAAAGGAGTGATTTTTAATGACATCCGACCCCAGTAACATCCCTTTACAACTACAAATTGTCTTTATTATTGCCACAATCATACTGAACGGCATCACAGTATTGTCCAATACTGCGATGAATACTGTCAGCCGAAACAAAATCAGGCAAATGGCAGACGAGGACAAAACTGCAGCAAAGCTGCAGATACTCCTCGACAAGCCGACACACTATCGATTTACCAATCGGTTCCTCAGCTACGTGTTCATCACAGTCGGCTTGTTTTTTACCATCAGATTGCCAAACAGCGACATTCTGTCCATTGCAATTTATGTAGTGGCCTTGATAACTTTCAGCGAGTTTTTTACTCGCAAACTAGCGCAGCAGCACAGCGAATCCATTGCCTTAGCTTTTGCTGGTGTGCAGAAATTTTTCGTCATCATTCTGACACCTTTCGTTGCTTTGCTTACCTTGATTGCCGATATCTTTCTGAAGATTTTCAGACAAAAAACGGATATCGAATACAGCGGCTATTCAGAAGAACAGGTCATGTCCATTCTGGAAGCAGGACAGCAAAGCGGTGAAATTAAAGAAGAAGGCAAGAAGATGATCAACAGCATCTTTCAGTTCGACGATGAGCTTGCTTATGAAATCATGACACCGAGGACAGATGTCTTCTTAATCGACATCAACGATCCTGCAGAAGAATACCTGGATCAGTTGATGGAACTGCGGTATTCGAGAATTCCGGTCTGCGAAGATGAAACGGATAATATTATCGGCATTCTTCATATTAAAGACTACCTCATCAAAGCCAGAGAGTCCGGTTTTGACAAAGTCGATATCAGGGCAATCCTGAGAAAGCCATATTTTGTTCCAGAGACAAAGAATATCGATGCGCTGTTCTTTGAATTACAGATTGAGAAGCAGCACATTGCCGTTTTAATCGACGAGTACGGCGGTTTCAGCGGTATCGTCACCATGGAAGACATCATCGAAGAAATCGTCGGTGATATCGACGATGAATACGATGAAGAAGAGCATATCATCGACAAAGTTGACGATAACAATTATTATGTAGATGGTAATGTTTCTCTCAACGACCTCAATGAAGAAGTGAATATTAATTTAGAGTCTGAGAATAGTGAAACCATCGGTGGATTCTTGATTGACATACTAGGGGAAATTCCTGAGGAGGGTGATGAAAATCGAGAAGTTACTTTCGAAAACTATGTCTTCACAATTCTCTCTGTCAAAGAAAGACGAATCGAAAAAGTGAAAATTACGATTAACCAGGAAACCAGTGAGGAAGAGAAGGAGGAGGAACAATGAAATTTGCCATAGCGTCAGTTTTATTAATCGCGTTCATCTATATAAATGTACTCGGCATGTTCAAAGGATACAAAGAAATACCAGAAGGGAAGTACAAGCATACCCTTTGGAAGTACAAGAAAATTGAATTGATAGAAAAAGGCATCATCAGTGCGATTCTCGTCTTTGTCGTCTTTTCTATGGGCTGGAGTAACGAACTGGCGGCTATCGCTCTGGCCGCCATGGTTATCATTATGATTATCGAATACTTCTTTGGAAAATACATACGGAAAAGTTTTATCTGTCCAAATTGCGGCGCACCAGTTTGGACAGGAAATTTCATCGTTATCCTCAGAGCCAAGCGGCAGTGTTACGAATGTGGCTGCAAATTTGTCGATGAAGAGAATAAGGCAGTAAACAAGAATGATGAAAATGAAGAAGAGTAACAAATTGACAATTGGAATACTCGCCCATGTGGATGCAGGAAAGACGACGCTGTCCGAAGGCATCTTGTATTTGAATGGCATCACCAGGTCACTTGGAAGAGTAGACCACGGTGATGCTTTTCTTGATACCTTTGAGCTGGAACGTGCGCGGGGCATTACGATATTTTCAAAGCAGGCTGTATTTCCCTTAGAGCAAAAAGAAGTCACACTGCTGGATACACCAGGACATATGGACTTTTCTGCCGAAATGGAGCGCGTCCTGCAGGTTTTGGATTATGCCATCTTAGTTATCAGCGGACCTGATGGCATCCAGGGGCAGGTACAGACTCTGTGGAAACTCCTAGAACGATACGAGATTCCTACATTCCTCTTTATCAACAAAATGGATCAGGAGGGAGCGGATTTGTCATATATCATGGTCGAACTGCGTAACAGGCTTAGTGAACACTGTATTCTGGCAGATAAAAAAGACGAGTCTTTTTTTGAGCAAGCGGCTCTCTGTGACGAAGCGCTTTTGGAGAAATATTTGGAGACTGGAATCGTTACGGATGAGGAAATTGCTCACCAGACAGCAAAACGCAGACTTTTTCCCTGCTTCAGCGGCTCTGCTCTCAAAATGCAAGGGGTGCAAGAATTCTTAGATGAATTTGGGAAGCTTACCCTCTGTCCGTCTTACAGCGAAGCATTTTCTGCCCGGGTCTTCAAAATCACCAGAGACGAACATGGGAATAGACTGACCCACTTGAAAATTACCGGCGGCGTTCTCCGTGTAAAAGACTTAGTCGGTGAGGATAAAGTCAATCAGATTAGAATATATTCCGGTGCTCGCTTTCAAAGTATAGAAAAAGCGGAAGCGGGAACAATCTGCGCCGTGACAGGTCTGGCGAATACCCATATCGGTCAGGGGCTGGGAGCCAGCGAGGGAGGTTTTGATCCGTTGCTGGATACCGTCATAACCTATCAGGTTCTACTGCCGGAAGGTTATGATCAGCACAGTGCTTATATGAAATTAAAACTGCTGGAAGAAGAAATTCCGGAGTTACACGTAGTCTGGAATGAGACGAAAAGGCAGATTCACATTCAGATGATGGGAGAGGTGCAGGGCGAAATCTTAAAAAAACTGGTTGCAGAACGTTTTGACATGCAAATAGATTATGGCAGTGAAACCATCATCTATAAGGAGACCATTGCAGATATGGTGGAAGGTGTCGGCCATTTTGAACCGCTGCGTCATTACGCCGAAGTGCATCTGCTTCTAGAGCCTTTGCCGCCTGGAAGCGGCATGGTTACAACTGCGTCTTGCAGTGAAGATGTACTGGATCGTAACTGGCAGCGTCTGATTTTATCTCATCTGACGGAAAAACCACATCTCGGTGTATTGACTGGTTCTGAAATCACAGATATAAAAATCACACTGGCTGCGGGAAAAGCTCACGTCAAACATACAGAAGGCGGCGACTTTCGCCAGGCAACGTATCGCGCTGTCCGTCAAGGCTTGCGCAAGGCCAAAAGCATCCTTTTAGAACCGTATTACGAATATCGCCTGGAAATACCACAGGAACTGGTGGGCAGGGCGATGTCAGACGTGCAGAAGATGTACGGCACCTGCAATCCGCCTGAGAGTTTCGGCGAAACAACAGTACTTACTGGCGACGCACCGGTTGCAACGATGAATGGCTATCAAAAAGAAGTTGTCTCTTATACTAAGGGAGTAGGTCGGTTATTCTGCTTCTTGAAAGGTTACTTTCCATGTCACAATGCAGAAGAAGTAATCGCCGCAGCGAAATATGATGCGGATAGGGATTTAGAAAATCCCTGCGGTTCGGTATTTTGTTCTCACGGCAGCGGGGTCGTCGTTCCATGGAATGAAGTCGAGCAGCATATGCATTTATCGAGCGCTTTAGAAAGCCCAAAAGAGTTGGCAGACAGTGACGGCAATAGCGGTGCAGCCTCCGGCAGCAGGCGATACAGCGATGAAGAATTGGAAGCCGTATTTCGCATGACTTACGGTATCAGCAAAAGAGACCAGTCTAAATTTAAGAAGAGCGCACGAGTCGTCAAACCTCTTGAAATGACTGCTGGACCGCGGGTGAAAAACGCTTTCAGCGACAGTAAGACAGAGAGCTGCCTGCTGATTGACGGTTACAACATCATCTTTGCCTGGGAGGAACTCAAAGAGATGTCCAAGCTGAATTTGGAAAGCGCCCGCAGTCTTTTGATTGAAGTGCTGCAGAATTATCAAGGGTATACCAACGAAAAAATCCTCCTGATATTCGACGCCTATAAGCAGCCTGGAAATAATGGCAGTACAGAAAGCTATGGGGATTTGAGAGTGATCTACACGAAAGAGGGACAGACTGCTGACCAATATATAGAAAAATTTGTTCTGGAAAACATCAAAAAGATTCGCATCACCGTTGCCACCTCTGACGGGCTGGAACAGATGATGGTCTTCGGTCAGGGCGCATTACGAATGCCCGCCAGAGAACTACAGGCGCGGATTTTGGCTATAAATGAAGAAATGCGTCAGAAATACTTGGGGAAATAAAATGGAAAAAGAACTATTGGAGTTAATTGAAAGCGGCAGAAGCTTTCACGGCGAATGTTCTCTGCAGATTACCAACGAACTGATCAGCTATTTCAGCGCGATAGAAAACACTTCGGTCTATCTGCGCAATATCGGTTTATATGAACATATGAGAGTGCGGGAATACCTTTCCTTTTTTGCAAATCTGACTAAGCATAGAAACCTGTTGGAGGCTGCCATTGAAGCGATGCACCTTGCTGACATCGGCAGCATCAAACTGTCACAGTGTACAGACAGCCAAAAAGTCAGGGTTCGCATCGCAGGACAGATTTTATTAGACTGCCAAACCATTTTCATGGTGGAGCCTCTGCGGGATTTAGAAGAAGCTGCTATGAAAATGGTAGTGTCCTGGATGTCCTATGAAATAGAACAGGGCAGGCGCATCATCTCTGTATCGCCTTCATTGAAGGAAATCTGTCTCTGTCCTGGAGATCACTATTTTCTTTCTGAAACAGGCATTCGTCTGGTGGATCAGGAAGATCCGTCAGAAAGTGATGAAGGGGATTCCTTGCTTCTCAACAAGCTGTCAGTGAAATCTGAAGGTAATATTTTCTTGTTTAATCCAGAAGATATCGATTATATTGAAGCCAATGACGGCAAATGCTATGTCTATGTGAGAAAAGAGGGCTATGTATCACAATTAACCTTAGACGAATTAGAACAAAAGTTAAAGAATTTCGGCTTTTATCGCTGTCATCGATCCTATCTGGTCAATATTCAGAAAGTGACAGAAATCGTCAGGTGGACCAGGAGTTCTTATTCACTGCGGCTGGCAAACTATAAGGAATTCATGGTTCCCCTCAGCAAAGCGAAAATCCAGGAGCTGAAAGACACCTTTCAATTTTGATCAATCCTGCACCGTTCAGCACTTTTTTTGCACCATTCGTCGTATTTTTATTGCGAAGGTGCTTTTTTTGCGTAAAATCATTGGTAAGATAGAAATTGGGAGGTAATAATTGAATGGAGACTGTAATCAAAACAAGGAATCTATCGAAAAGATTTAACGAGACTGTAGCTTTAGATAGCTGTTCCTTCACCATAAAAAAAGGAGAGGTGTTTGGATACCTGGGGCCTTCTGGCGCAGGTAAAACCACCACGATCAAGCTTCTCAGCGGACAGCTGCACAGCGACCAGGGAGAAATCGAAGTGCTAGGGAAATCGCCCTTTGATGAAACAATAAAAGAGAAAATTGGTATCATGAGTGATAACAGCGGTCTGTACGAAAAAGCGACTGTCTATGATAATCTGAAATTGTTCGCAGAAATCTACAGACTGCCTGCAGAGAGAATAGATCAGGTACTTCAGGATGTTGGCCTTTACGAAGAGAAAAAGAAATCGGTGGAAAAGCTCTCCAAAGGAATGAAGCAGAGACTGATCTTTGCTAGAACCATTCTTCACGGGCCCAAGCTGCTGTTCCTGGACGAACCGACAGCAAATCTGGACCCGTCGACCGCTGAGGAAGTGCGGGATTTGATCCGACAGATGAAAGAAAACGGAACCACTGTATTTCTGACTACGCATAACATGGAAGAAGCCGACGAAATGTGCGACCGCATTGCTCTGCTTAACAAGGGGCACATCATAGAATGCGGCAGCCCCTATGAATTGAAATTGAAATATGCAAAAAAACAGGTACAGGTAACCTCAAATTTGGGGAAAGAATCCCTTACCTTAGCGAAATCCGCTTTAATCGACTATTTGCAAAAATGTGAAGAGATTGTCATGATACATTCGATAGAGCCCAGCTTAAAAGAAGTATTTTTGACATTGACAGAGGAGGGAAGATGAGATGGGGATCAAATTACATGTATTTCGCGCATTATTTAAGAAGGACTTTAAAAACTGCTTTATGAATCGTAACATATCACTCATGCTAGTGCTGCCGATTTTGTTCGTTCTGCTCTATAAGTTTTTAATGAATGGTGGCGCCGATGAATCGTTCTCGCCTTATTTTACGTTGCTGATGTGCAGTGTTTTAACACTTTCTGTCATTCCACTAAATATTCTAGCGATGTTGATTTCTGAAGAAAAGGAGAAACATACACTGAGATCTCTGATGATGGCAAATGTCAGCGGAGCAGAGTTCATTGCCAGCAAAGCGGCAGTCTGTCTGATTCTGATGATTGCGGAAAGTGTCATCATCTATTTCTTATGTGGTCTGGCGATGAACCTCTTCGCTCTTTATCTGGGTGTCATCTTTATCGTTTCTTTGGCAATTATCATATTTGGCGCCGTAGTGGGCATTTCAGCAAAGGATCAAATGGCGGCTGGGACTTTGGGAACGCCATTGATGATGCTCTTTCTGGTACCGCCTGTATTTTCCACTATGAACAACTTTTTCGAAAAAGTATCTGTTCTGGTGCCGACCACTTCTCTTTATACGATTTATGGAGCGGCCTACAGCAAATTACCGCTGATGAGCAGAGACAATATGATTGCCTTCGGTGTCTGTGTAGCTTGGATTGTCATCGGAATCATTGTTTTTATGAGGATTTACAAGAAGAAAGGATTAGATGACTAAGCTTCTTAAGAGAAAGATGCAGCAGAAGAGAGCCTTCGCAAATGAAGGCTCTTTTGATTTGCAGCACATATTCGTTTAATTTGATGACATGATAAGGGAAAAATGTTACAATGGAACTCGATAGGAGGGCATCATGGTCGTATTGATTTACTTTGTTTTTATAAATATCCTCACCTTCAGCCTTTACGGCGCTGACAAGTGGAAAGCGAAAAAGGGGAGCTGGCGAATCAGCGAATCAACGCTTTTACTCCTTGCCTTTCTTGGCGGTTCTATAGGCGCTCTGCTGGCGATGAAGGTTTTCAGACATAAAACGAGACATAAGAACTTTACCATCGGAGTGCCCGCAATTTGCATACTGCACATCTCATTGCTCTTTTGGCTATATTTTAAAGGGTTATAAAATAAAGGAGGCATCATGTTATTTTATTTTTCAGGTACAGGCAACAGCGCCTATGTTGCAAAGAGAATTTCTGAGGTGACAGGCGAAGAAATCTGTTCTATCAACGACAAAATTAAAAGCGATAAATCTGCACCAAAAACTGTTGACAACGAACGACTTATCTTTGTAGTTCCCACCTATGGTTGGCGTATACCGCGGATTGTAGACAGCTGGATACGAAATTCTCACTTTCCAGGAAACCATCAAGTGTATTTTGTCATGACCTGTGGCAGTGATATTGGGAATGCAGGCAGATATCTTAGAAAACTCTGTAATGCAAAAGATTTTGATTATCGAGGTTGTGCTGAAATCGTCATGCCAGAGAATTATGTTGCTCTTTTTACAACACCAGAAAAAGAAGAGGCTGCGGCAATCATTGAACGAGCGGAGCCAGCAATCTGTGGAGTAATCGACGATATTGTAAAAGGAAATAATCTCGACGAACCTGGTCAAACAGTTTCCGGCAAAATCAAAAGCAGCCTGATTAACACCATCTATTATCCGACGATCATCCACGCCAAGAAATTCTATGCCACCGATGCTTGCATCAGCTGCGGCAAATGTCAAAAAGACTGTCCTCTTAACAATATTAACATGGCCAACGGGAAGCCGACGTGGGGCAAAAACTGTACACACTGCATGGCGTGCATCTGCGGATGTCCTGCAGAGGCTATTGAATATGGAAGCCATAGCAAGGGGCTGCCACGGTACCAATGTCCAAAATAAGAAATATGATGAACATTAATCAGATTTTAGATTACGATAGAGAGAAAATCGACCTCTTATTCAAAAATTAACTCCATTTCTTGCTATTCATCAGCAGACATGTTAAAATGCAAGTATATACTTGCATCAAGAGGTGACTATGATAGACGAAACAAGAGAAAAGATTATCAATGCGACGATGAATTTAGTTATGGACAGGGGGTATTCTCTGACCACGACAAAGGACATCGCGTTTAAGGCGGGCATAAACGAATGCACTATTTTTCGTAAATTCAAAGGAAAAAAGGATATTGTCCTCTCAGCTATGAAACTGCCAGAGTGGAAACCCGACTTGAAGGAAGAAGATCTCGCTGTGTACACAGGAGAACTGGAATCAGACCTGATCAGATTTTCAAATTTGTATATGGAAAAAGTTACACCCAAAATGGTCAAAGTCTCCATTGGGCTGAGGACACCGGAGCTTATTGGTGATACTGCTGCAGGAATCATGGCAGTTCCTGCCATATTCAAAAACTGCCTGACGGCTTATTTTGAGGAGATGCAGTGCCTGGGAAAAATAAAGAAAGCAGATTCGGAATCTCTGGCTATGACATTTCTCTCCATGAATTTTGGTTTCATTTTTCTGCAAGCGTCCTTTGACGATCAATTATCACCTTTGTCAAAAGAAGAATACATCAACGCAAGTGTACGTACTTTTATACAAGGAATCGCATAAACAATCGCGGTGCATAAGTGATTATGCACCTATTTATTACTCAGGAATGCAAGTGTTTACTTGCATTCGACAAAGGAGGAGTCTTATGGTATATTTTGCAGTAACCATTAAAATGGGTGAGGAGAAGGGGCGAGGTGAGTATGACGCATATATTTATCAAGTCAAACCGATTGTGGAAAGTTATGGCGGTCGCTATCTCATTCGTTCAGAAAACATCACACCTCTGGATTCTGGATGGCATCCCAATCGTTTCATTTTGATAGAGTTTCCAACAAGAGATGCCCTGAATCACTGCTTTGATTCAAAAGAATATCATAAAATCGCCTATAAAAGAATCAATTCAGTAAATAGTCAGGCCATCATCATCGAGGAGGATGTAAATGAAAATTTGTAACCAGGTTCATCAAATTAAAATTGATTTCAATATTACTGAAAGTCTCAAACGTTATGTCTATGTCTATCTGATTACAGGCAAATCCTGTTATTTAATCGACAGTGGTGTCTCAGGTTCGGAGGACGTCATCAAAGAATATATGGCTGAACTAGGTAGAGATATAGAGGAAATTAGAACTATTTTTCTGACCCACTCTCATCCTGATCACATGGGCAGTGCTGCGGCAATTCAAGAGCTGAGCGGCTGTCAAATCGTTGCCGGAAGGGGAGAAAGAAAGTGGCTGGAAGACATCGACCGCCAGTTCAGGGAGCGGCCGATTCCCGGCTTCTACAATCTGCTGAACCGTTCTGTCACAATTGACAGCTTTGTTTCTAGTGACAGTGTTTTTTCTTTGGAAGAGGGCATGACAATCAAAGCGCTGGAAACACCTGGACATTCTGCAGGATCTGTCAGTTACATCCTGCAAAGTTCAAATTCTGTTGTTGCCTTCATTGGCGATGTCATACCTGCACCAGGAGATATTCCAATTTTTACAGAGCCGCAGAGAAGCATTGATTCTATTGAAACTCTGATGTATCTGCCAAAAGTGCAGTGGTACTGTCCGGCATGGGATCGAGCGTACACAAATAAGGAAATTGTACAGATTGCAAAGAATGGCATTGTACTGATTGAAAGGATTATCAAGATAGCAGAGCGAGTCGGTCGCGAGCATTTTAACAGCAGTGCAGAAGAGCAGCTTGGGTTTGTATATCAGAGCTTGGGTGTTGAAAAGGACAGCCTCAATCCACTTTTTGCGAAAAGTATACTTTCTTGTCTTCGAACATAGAAGGCAAATTAAACCGGAACAATCAAGGGACTATCAGCTTCCGGCTGGTAGTCCCTCTTTTATAACATAGGAAATATCATCTGAACACGTATTACCGAATGTCAGTCCTCACTGACGACACTTTGATAGGCTTTCGTATCTTTGTACAACTCATCCTTGAGTGGATTCAACTTATTCTTTTTGATTTTTCTGAACTGATAGATTGCCAGCCCCAGGTTAAAGGTCAGAGACAGAAAGCTGACGATAAAAAACATGGTCGGATTATGAGTCGTAGACACCGGCGCAATCCGGTCTGCAAAACTAGGGAATGTCATGATAAACATGGTCCAAAATCCCAGAGTCTGTGCTCTGTGCTGCAGCCACATTCCTTTTTTAATGACAAAAGCCGGAATGGTGCATGAAAGAAGCAGGGCGAGGCCGCAGTAGAAAGAATGATCTGCAATGCAGTTATAGGTATAAGCGAAATTCCAAAGATCATAAGCGATAATCCATGGCCAAATCATGTCAGGCCACATCATGTCTTTGCGTTTACCTTTAGACGCATAGATACCCAGCCAGCCGCAGATTGTTGCAATATTGAGCAGGCCGGCGATGCCGTTCATGATATTCCAAGAACCAGACATGACCCATAGGTGGTTGATGTATTCTCCATCAAAAGCACCATAAGAGAAGCATTGGAAGTCTCTGAAGACAGCTTCTAAGATATTAAACGCCAAAATCAATGGTGGGAAATAAAGGGCGAATTTGGACTTCTCCAATTTTGGTATGTAGCAGATTGCCATGAATCCCAGACAGCCAGCCAAAGCAGAATAGGTCTTGGCCCAGTTAAACCAGTTTCCTGTTCCATATTCATTCCCGGGAGCGGCCGTCGTCGGCCAGACGGTAATGGTCAAAATCAAGGGCAGTACGAATAACAAAATAAGTCCGAACCATTTGCTAGATCTGGCCAGTTCGTTGAAGGCCATCAATCCAAAGAGGACTGCACACCATATAGCCCAGCCCATGATATCGGTCTGTTCATATAAAATACCCATAAGTTCCTCCTTACTTGCCTTTCGCTGAAAATGAATATCAGCAGCAAAGACATTATAAATATAGCAGCATTTACAGAATTAAATTCACCGAATCTAGTTCTGTAAAAATTATAACTCGAATATTCAGAAATGTCAATTATTTAAAAAGGCATAAAAATATGTTAGAATAAATAAAGAAAACAGATAGGAGACGGCTATGAAAGAAAGCACAAGTAGAAAACAACAAGCAATGGAAACTAGAATTAAAATTCTCGAAATCGCCCTCGGCCTCTTCAAAGAAAAAGGGATGGATGCGGTTAAAGTAATCGATATCTGTCAAGCCGCCGGCGTATCTGTAGGGGCTTTTTATCATCATTTCCCTTCAAAGGAGAGTATCATTGAAAGAGGCTATCAGAGCATAGATGCCTATATCGAAGAAGGTATGAAGAACCGCAGCTTTGCCAATTGCACCAAAAAAATCCTCTGCCTCTTCAAAGAAGCCAACCTGGTCATGGAGGAGTTGGGATGGAAATTTATCGGCGATGTGTATAAATATACCCTTACCACGGGCAACAAATATACTCTCAGCACAGAACGCTACCCTTATTGCTTTATCCAGGAAAGTTTAGAAGAAGGCGTCTCATCAGGTCAATTGCGCGAAGAAATCAATCCTGCACAAGCCACAGAGTTCTTGATGAAGCTGGTCAGGGGCATCACTTTTGATTGGTGTATCTGCCAAGGGAGCTATTCTTTAGTGGAGGAAGCTGCTAAAACAGTGGAAATCATTTTGAGAGAATATGCGGCCTGACGGTATTTTCTGAAAGGAGGAGAGCACATGATAGACAACCTGGAGAAACTGCAGAATCAAAAACCAAAGACAGAATCCCTTCCCGTATTTGGTTTTGTGCAAAAAGGCGAAAGCTATTTTATGCGACGCAATTTCTCGCAGGACAGTTTACGCTGACTGTTACCATTGCGCAAAACGGACAGTAGTCAACACGGGTTGTTGATAACGATTCAGGAGATACAGTTGCATCAGATACCAGGCGCGCAGGGCGATTTTGTCGGAACTTTAACCTTGCGGGGAGATAAGTGATGTAAATTTTAATAGAGCTTCTCGAATACCTCATTGTTAAGTGCTTGCGTTTTTTCTGATATGCGGTATAATAAAGTAAGGAAAGTAAGGAATATGAAATGACAGGAAGGGGAAAGTGATGGAAAAAGCAAGAGTAACTTCAAAAGGCCAGATAACAATTCCTATCAATATAAGGAAAAAACTTGGCGTAAAAGAAGGCGACAATATTTTATTTATAAAGAATGGTGACGAAATCGTTATACGGAATGCATCCGTTGACGCTCTTTTGATGGCACAAAAAGAATTTGAGGGCGTAGCTGAAGAATTGGGCGTTTCTTCACTTGAGGAAGTTGTTGACATGATCAAAGAGGTGAGAAAAGAGAACGGGGGCAAGTATAGATGAGGATTATGATAGATACCAACATACTGGTGTCTGCAATCTTTTTTCCAAAGTCACAGGTGGCACAAGTTTTGACCTTCATAATGCAAAACCATACGGTTGTGCTGTCATCATATGTTTTAGACGAATTGATATCAGTCACTAAGCGAAAATTTCCAGAAAAAAAAGAAGCAATAGAGATGTTCCTTGCCAATACTGCTTATGAATTTGTGTATACATTAGATGATATGCCGGAAGATATTGTTTCCATAAGAGATTTAAAGGATTATCCTGTAATTTATACCGCTATAAGGGAGCAGGTAGACATTCTTATAACTGGAGACAAAGATTTTACAGATATTGATATTGAATCACCTGAGATAATAAATCCGAGTGAGTTCAAACAAAAATATATGTAATGAGCGATAAGATACCATTGCCGTAATTGCCATCTGTATATGAGCAATCTGACAGACAATAAAAACCTGCTGAACAAGAATCGGATTCTTGAACGGCAGGTTTTTTGCTGCACTTATTCCCACTTAAAAAACTTGAGTGAGATGCCGATACAAACCAGTGCCACAGCAGACATGGTGAGGACGGGAATGAAAATATTGTCCGCTGGTAAGTCCAAAGAGGCAATTTTTAGCAGCTTGATTCCCTGGGTCAGCGGCATCAGACTGGCAACTTTTTGCAGCGCTGCTGGCATAATCTCATAGGGCAGGGTAGCGCCGGAGAAAACCAACATAGGAAAATAGAGCACACTGGCCACAATGCTGGCAGTCTTCGTATTAGGTGCAACACCGCCTACCATGATGCCGATGCTGAACATGGATAAGGCTACCAATAAATAATAGACTAGAAATTTCAGCAAAGATCCCTGGAAGTGGAAGTCAAAAAAGATAGCAGCACAGAGATAGAGAAGCAGCAGAGAAATTAGTGCATATAGGGTGTAAATCACCACTTGTACCGATAAAATCAGCAGGGGACTGATCGGTGTCACCTGAAATCGCTTCAAAATACCTTTATCACGGTAATCGGACACCACCAGAGGTAATCCCATGACACCGCCTGCACAAATCGATATCGTAGTCAGTGCGCCAAAGGACTGTTCCAGGAAAGTGTAGTCTGCCCCTTCAAAAGCCGGCTTGTTTCCGTAAAGCATACCTAAAATTGCCAATACTACGATGGGCATGCAGATTGCAAATAAGAGCATATCCATACCGCGCAGTGAAAGTTTCAGTTCAATTTTCATCATTGTTCTAAATGTCTTCATTATTTTAATCCCTCCTCATCTGTAAACCATAGATAAGCATCTTCGAATTTCTCATAGGGGCTTTGCCTGATTGCTTCAGTCACAGTGCCATAGAAAACAATGATCCCTCTTTTTAAAATACAGATCTGATCGCAAAGAGCCTCCACTTCGTCCATAAAGTGGGATGTGAGAAAAATCGTCAGTCCCATTTCTTTTAAGCCTGCAAGCGTTTTCCAAACGTCTCGGCGAGATCTGGCATCAAGCCCTGTAGTCAGTTCATCTAAAAAAACCACCTCTGGCTTTGGAATCAGCGCCAAAACGATGAACAACCGCTGCCGCTGTCCGCCTGATAGATTTTTGACAGGGCTTTTTACCTTGTCTGAAATACCAAACTTTGATAAAAGTTCCAGAAAATCAGTCGTATTCTCATAGAGTGCGGTTGTAAATTCACATAACTCAGCAACGGTAATCTTATCCTGGTAAGCAGCCTCTTGAAACTGTACACCCACCTTTTGAAATAATTTCTTTCGTTCAGAATGGGGATTCATCCCCATAATCGAAACAGTTCCGCCATCAGCCTTTTTTGTACCCAGGATACACTCAATGGTCGTAGTTTTGCCTGCTCCGTTGGCGCCCAGCAAGCCGAATACCGTGCCAGATTTTATAGACAAATTCACCTTGTCCACAGCAGTCAGCGTTCCGTAAGTTTTAGTCAGGTTGTTAACTCTGATGATGTCTTCCATAATTTGTACCTCCATTCTTTTACAACAAAAGAATACCACCGATGAAAACATTGGTGGTAAAGTGGAGGGTTATTTAAATTTTGTCTTCATATCCTTTAGCATCTCTATCATCAACTGTGCGTTTTTTACTGCCTCTTTCAAAGATGAAATTAGTTTATCACAAGCTGTGATGATGTTTGCTTCCTCATCGGGTGTATTGAGTAGTTCCCTGATATCAGCCTGTGGATTTTTTGATAGTTGAGAGAGCATGCGTAGAATTGCTTCCAAAGAATAATTTGAAACGCGTAAGGTGCGAATGATGGTTAGACGCTGCAAATCCTCATCGGTATAAACGCGATAACCGTTTTCTTTCCGTTTTACAGCCAGCAGGCCATTCATCTCCCAGTTCCGCAGGGTATCCATCGAAATCCCCAGATAAACGGACACCTCTTTTCTTTTCATGAAATGCGTATTTTCTACCCGTTCTCCTGATAAAATTCGCTCTGTAATATTTACTGCCGCCTCAGCCTGTAAACGTTCCCTGCGGAGTTGTTTCAAATATTCTTCTGTTAATCTGCGTGCGCTATCAAAATCTCCAGTTGCTGAAACCTTTACAATGTCGACGACTTTTTTACGCAAGCCATTCTGCAAGACTTCAATTTGGAAGGCGATACGTGCAAGCCGTAGCTGTGCCACGTGAAAATCTGTAAAGACTCGATAACCGTTCGCAAGCCGCTGAGCTTTAGGAATCAATTCTAATTTCTCATATAGGCGGACTGTATTAGGATGGATACCAATCATCTCTGCGACTTCTGATGTTTTATATGTGTTCAATTTTCTTACCTCCGTACTTCTTAGAGTATTTTAACACAAATGAAAAGTCTGGTGTTATAGTGGAGTGTTACGATTCTAGCCAGAAAAAAATATTTTAAAATCCTAATCATATTTGCCTGTCCGCAGAATATGATATATGGAAAGGACAAGGTAAGCTTTATGAATCATTTTGAAAAAGTATTCCAATGCTTCCCGCCAAAGATTCAGCATCAGATCAACAATTTGGATCAGTGGACAAAGGAAGCCATTGAAGAAGTACGGGTGTACAAAGGCCGGGAAATCCAAGTATTTTCTGGTGGAAAAAGAATATCTTTGTCAGGCAGAATAGAAGGCAGTGATATTAATAATCTGTTAAATAATTTGATGAAATTTTCTTATTACGCCTATGAAGAAGATCTGGCAAAAGGGTTCATCACCATTGATGGAGGCCACCGGGTCGGCATCTGCGGAAAAGCTGTAATAGACAAAGGGAAGGTAACACTGATTCGCGATATCAGTTCCCTTAATATCAGATATTCAAAGGAAATTGTCGGATGTTCCGATACCTTGATGCATCTGATTATCAACGATGATAAAAGTCTCAATAACGTCCTAATCGTGTCACCGCCTAATTGTGGAAAGACTACTTTGATTCGTGATATCGCGAGAAACATCAGCACGAAAGGCTACAAGGTCGGCATCTGTGACGAACGTTCAGAAATTGCTGGCATGTATAACGGAGTGAGTTCCTATCACTTCGGTATGATGGTAGATGTGCTGGACGGATGTCCCAAGGCAGAAGGGATGATCATGATGATTCGTTCTATGTCGCCCCAGGTCATCATCACTGACGAAATTGGAAAGAAGGAGGATGTTGCTGCAATTAAAACTTGTGTAAACTGCGGGGTGAAAGTGATCACGACAATCCACGGTAATGATACTGCGGATCTGCAAAATTCTGAGATCATAGAGCTCATTGAGAATAAAACTTTTAATGTAATCATATTTCTCACTGATGTTCCCGCCGTTGGCACAGTCAGGGAGGTGCTGCGTGATTAAGTTTTTAGGGCTCCTTATGGCCTTTGCTGCATGTACGACCATCGGCTTTTATAAAGCTTCCGAGATTAAGAGGCGGCGGATCCTGCTTGTCGACTTCAAAGAACTTCTCGTACATATTTCTACTGAAATGAGTTATTTTAAGGAACCTCTGCCCCAGATCTTTGAAAGGCTGGCCAGTGAGGCAGCAGATAACAAGGAGCGTACGATTCTGCTCCGAGAATGTCTTTCGGCTTACAGTCTTGAAAATATGAACATTGCAGAAATCTGGAAAACAGCTGTGGATCATATATACGGCGGTTCATCTTTAACCCTTGAAGATATCTCCATCATGAAAAAGTGTGGGGATTTTCTTGGACAAAGCGATTTCAGCAGGCAGCAGGAACATTTCAGTTTACTGAACATGCAATTAGACAGACAGGTAGCTGAAGCAGAAGAGTCTATCAAGACAAAAGGCAGAATGTATGGAAAAATGGGGGTTTCTGTCGGCCTAGTCGTAGCAATTGTATTCATCTAACTATACGACTAACGCCTAGCCGACTGAAGCCGGGGCGTTAAAGCATAAGGATTTCCCAGCACTTTACTTTGTAAATTGGGGCAAGTCCATTAGGAGGTAAGATAAAAATTGGGTGTTAGTGTAATTTTTAAGATAGCCGGAATCGGCATATGTATTGCTCTGCTGAATCAGATTTTGATTAAATCAGGCAAGGAGGAGATGGCCATGATGACCACTCTGGCAGGCGTTATCATCGTATTAGTCATCATAGTGAAGATGCTGGCAGAATTCTTTGATACAATCAAAGTCTTCATGCAGTTTTAAGACATATGGAAATACTAAAGATAGCAGCGCTTGCCCTATGTGCCGTCATGATTATCGTACTGGTAAAAAACTATAAACCGGAATTTGGAATTTTTGTGGCAATCGGATGTTCCGTATTAATCCTATATTTTCTTGTAGACAGTCTGAAATATGCGTTTTCGTATATGTCTCAGCTCTATGACAAACTGGATTATGGAAAGACCTATTTCCCAATCATCATCAAAGTTCTGGCCATCGCGTACATAACAGAATTCACGTCTCAGCTCTGCAAAGACGCAGGAGAAAGTTCCATCGCATCAAAAGTAGAACTGGCGGGGAAGATCATCATATTCTGTGTCGCAATACCAGTATTTATATCAATTTTGAATTTAGTAGAGCAGCTTTTATAGGTGAACAATGGATTTTGATGAAATAATAAAAGACCAAATGAAAAATGTAGTGGACCAGGACAATCTCGATTCGTTATCCGATTACGCCAGTAATTTATCAGGCGGCATATCGGAACACTTTACCATTGACAAGATTCTGGAAGCCACCCTCAATGGAAAGAGCATCTTTGATTCGCAGGAAATCATCACCAGTCTCAAGGAACTTTTTCTCTATGAGATGAAGAGTGCCTTAATTGTAGGCGTTGAAATACTGACCATCTGCATCGTAATCGGACTTTTAAAGAATCTATCTGGTTCTTTTAGTAAAAAAGGGGTCAGCGATATCGCTACCTTGACTTGCAGCATAGTCATTATCGGACTTGCTATGGCAAATTTCAACACCATATACCAGCTCACCATCGACTCGATGAAAACCATTGCCTATACTATGGACATTTTATTGCCTATTTTGATAGCAATTCTGATTTCCATGGGCCAAGTGGCTTCTGGTACGATTATGAGTCCGCTGCTGCTGACTGCCGTGACAATTTTTCAGACCATTATCAAGAATATCGTCCTGCCAGCTGTATTTATCTCTACGGTATTGTCTCTGATCAATTGTTTAACAGAAAAAGATTACGTAAATCAATTGTCAAAGTTCATCCGACAGCTAGCCCTCTTCGTCACAGGCATTATTATGACCCTGATGTCTGGAATTATAGCGATTCAAGGGCTTATCGCCAAAACATCGGACAGTCTTTTGATCGGCACAGCAAAGTATTCCATCGACGAATTCATACCCATCGTCGGCGGATTCACAGCTGATACCATCGAACTGTTCATCAAATGTATGGGTTCTATTAAAAATGTCGTCGGACTCTTTGGCATCATACTGATCGTGATTTTGATTTTGACGCCGATTATCAAAATCTTAGCGATTTCCGTGATTTACAAGGTAACAGCACTGCTGATTGAACCAATTACATCTAAGAAGCTGTCTGGTGGAATCGGAGATATCGGAACATCCCTAGTAACGATGGGCGCAATTCTTTTCTTCGCATCGCTGCTGTTCATCATCTTTATCACGTCAATCATAAACTTGGGGGTAAGCTAATGGCAATTGTTACTGCATGGGTCAAGGATATATTTATCATCATATTGTCAATTACATTTATGGAGATACTGATTCCTGAATCAAATATGGCAAAGTATGTAAAATTCATCTTTTCGATCATCATTTTAGCAACAATTTTATCTCCAATCAGTTATTTCTGTAATAAATAAAATTATTTTAAATATTTTTTTAGTGAGGATATTATGTTTGAGAAACCTGAAATTACAAAAGAGGGCGTAATGAAAATTGTTGTCGCTTTAATCATAGCGTCAATCGTCTTGCTGTCACTGAGCATTCTAACCGATGACAATGACAGCAGAAAACAGATTTCAGATGATGACGGAGCTACAGAACTGTGCAGCATTCTGTCGGAAATCAAAGGTGTAGGTGATGTCAATGTAATGCTTCAATATAATGACAAAAACAATGTTACAGGTGTTATTGTCACCGCACAGGGCGCAAACGACCCTGTAGTAAAGACAAATATCGTCAAAGGCGTCGCTGCGCTTTACGATATTCCGGTTTCCAGCGTAATGGTATTTGAAAAGAATCAGGAGGAAAAATCAGAATGAAAAAGAAGTTCAAATTTGATATAAAGGGTTTTTTCAATAAAAAAGAAAACATCGCTATCATGGCAGTCGCAGTGGTCTTCTGTGCAGGTCTCGTTGTTACAAATGTAAAGTCTAACAACATTCCTCTGCACGATGGAGATGTTCTCGTGGACAGTAAAAACGTCACGCAGGAAGAACCTTCAGAGAAAAGCGACAGCGCTGCTACTGATGGCGCTGATCAGTCTGCTGCTGACGGCAGTTCCTTCAGCGAGAAACGAGCAAATTTAGAGTTGGAGAGAAATGATCTGATTGCCAAGTACGATGATACGATCAAGAACTCCACTAATGAAGCTGAAAAAAAGAACGCTGTAAAACAAAAAGAAAAATTAACTGGCTATATGGAGCAGGAAGTTGCTGCGGAGAATAAGCTCAAAGCTAAAAATCTGCCTGCCTGTCTGGTCATCATCTCTGACAGCACTGTTACTGTCACAGTAGATGAACAGAACCTGAAACAAAACATGGTCGCAAAGATCTGCAACATCGTCATGGAAGAAACCCAACGCACAGCAGACAAAATCATCATTCAGAGCAGTTATTAAAACGTTGATAATTGGCAATAACAATGGTATAATGAACGCAGCGAACTTACAGCTTCGCTGTAAGGAAGCGTTCATTGAATCGTGTGCTTCAATTCTATATTTAGTGGAATGCACACGGTATAATGATTCCTATAATCTTACGGCGTTGCCGCAAGGTTAGAATTAGATAGACGAGGTAGGTTATGGCCAATTTACAGAACGAAGATCTTGGAACAATCAAAATTTCTGATGATGTAATCATGGTATGCACTGCTAATGCGGTGTCAAAGATTCCTGGTGTCAGCGAATTGGCAGGTGGACTTACAGAGAGTATCTCAAAAAACATTTTAGGGATTGACTCTTCCAGCAAGGGAGTCAAACTGTCGAGGAATGACAACGGCATCGTACTCGATATCTACATTATTGTAGAATACAAAGTAAAGATTCCTCAGCTTGCCTGGGAAATACAGAGCAGCGTAAAAAAAGAAATAGAATCAATCACCGATTTAAATGTACTAGAAGTAAACATACACGTGCAGGGTGTAAACCTGCCTGGAGAGGAAGACAAAAGATAAATGACAAGAACAGATGCAAGAGAATTTATGATGCAGGTTTTTTTCCAGATGGAAGCCTGCGAAGATTTTGATGTAAATCACCGCGTAACATATTTTAAAGATAAAGATTTCAAAGTACAAAGAGAATATTGCCACGAACTGTACTCTCTGATCTGCAACAAGAAAGAAGAAGTGGATCATGAGATTGATAGATACAGCAAAAACTGGAAAGCATCCAGGATGCCGAAGACCGACTTGGCTATCATCAGGTTGGCAGCGTGCGAAATTCTGTATTTTGCTGACATACCTGATGCCGTATCTATCAATGAAGCAGTCGACTTAGCAAAGACTTATGGAACAGAAGATTCAGCAAAATATGTCAACGCCATTTTAGGCAAAATCGCGGCAAAAAGCAGTGAAGCAAATGGATAGCCACTATTCTCTTGGCATCGATACTAGCAACTACAAAACTTCTGTAGCAGTTATCAATACAGAAGGTGATATCATATGCAATCTCCAAAAATATCTGGATGTAAAAAAGGGCGAGAGAGGGCTTAGACAGTCTGCCGCTCTTTTTCAGCATGTAAATAATCTTCCTGCACTAATACAAACGGCGTTTGCATCGATCAAGGAAGGCGGCAAAGTAGATTGTGTCTGCACTTCTGCAAGACCACGGCCAGTAGAAGGTTCCTACATGCCTGTTTTTAATGCTGGTGTTTCCGCGGGAAAAATGCTGGCCGCTGCTCTCGATACCGCCTATCTTGCATTTTCTCATCAAGAGGGTCACATCGAAGCAGTAAAGCACGATTCTCCGTTGAAGGATGTGAAGAGAATTGTTTCTTTCCACTTTTCTGGCGGTACCAGTGAGGCACTTTTGGTCGAAGAAAATAAAATTGATATTGTCGGCGGATCGAAGGATTTGGCATTTGGACAGGTTCTCGACCGAGTCGGTGTTGCTTTGGGCACGGCTTTTCCCTGTGGACAAGAGTTAGATGAATTAGCCCTCAGCTGCCAGTCATCTACACAAAACCTCTTACCAAAAATCAAATGTGCGGACGGATATATCAATTTATCTGGTATTGAAACGAAATGTCAGAGAATGATAGGTGAGTGTAACGATGCGGTTCTTGTTGCCATGCTTTTTCAGCGTCTGGGAGAGTCCATTGAAGAAATGATTTTGCAGCTCCACAAAAAATATAGAATCAACGATTTTCTTTTTGCTGGCGGCGTATCAGCAAGCACTTATATCAGAAAGATGTTGCGTTCAGATCTGCCACAGCTCAATATCTGCTTTGGAGAGCCTGCATTAAGCACAGACAATGCAGTGGGAATCGCACGACTTGGAGGGAAAAAAATATGGCCTTAAAACCAGTTTCGGTTTCACAACTAAATGAATATATCGGTCGGGTTATCAGTACAGATCCTCTCTTGGGTGCGGTAGTAGTGAAAGGTGAAATTTCCAACCTGAAATATCATTCCAGCGGACATGTTTACTTTTCTATCATCGATGCAGCCAGTAAAATCAACTGCTTCCTACCCAGAGAATATGCCATGCGCCTTCACTATCAGTTGGACGACGGCATGGAGGTCACTCTCACGGGTTCTGTCAATGTATTTAAAAAAAACGGCACCTATTCCATTTACGTTAAAAATGTAGAAGTATCCGGCGCCGGGAATCTTGCAATAGCCTTCGAAAAGATGAAAGAAAAATTGAGCAGCGAAGGTCTTTTTGACCAGGCTCATAAAAAGCCTATTCCAAAATTCCCGGATAAAGTCGGCATCATCACCTCGAATACAGGAGCCGCCGTGCGCGACATTCTTAAAATTCTCAAATCTAGAAATAACCTGGTCGACATTGTCGTGTTTCCTGTATTAGTACAAGGAGAGGCCGCTGCAGCAGATATCGCCGGCATGATTGACTATGTCAATGAGCATTTTGATGACGTCGATACGTTAATCGTAGGAAGGGGCGGCGGATCAGCTGATGATTTATGGGCTTTTAATGAGGAAATCGTCGCACGAAGCATCTATGCGTCCCAAATTCCCATCATCTCTGCAGTCGGACACGAAATCGATTTTACAATAGCCGATTTAGTCGCGGACCTGCGGGCTGAGACACCTACAGCTGCTGCACAGCTGGCAGTTCCTGACACGGATCAATTAAAAGAGAAGCTGCTTGATTTGAAGGAAAATCTGTATGTACAGCTTTCAAACAAATTGATGTACAATAGGCTGAAAATCGACAATTTGGCTTCCGAAATGCGCAGCCATCTCGACACCTTAATTTCCCGACATCAAAATGAATTGGAAAGATATCGGCTGGTATTAGAAGAGAATAATCCGAAAAAAATTCTTGAAAACGGCTATTCTGTAATCACTTGCGAAAACGGACATGTCGTGTCAAGCACTGGAGATCTAGCCTGCGGGCAGACCTTGAAGATAAGCCTGAAAGACGGCTTTGCAAAATGTTTAGTCACAGAGATAGGAAGTGAACGTCATGAGTAAAGGAAATTTTGAGAAAGCGCTGAGTGAACTCCAAAAAATGTCAGAATCCATCAAATCACAGGATACGGACTTAGAGGGAGCAATCAAGTGCTATGAAGAAGGCATGAAATATTACAAGATATGTAATGAGATACTAGAAACTGCAAAGCAGAAAGTTGAAACATTTGAAGGTGAGGTATAAGCGATGATGAAAGAAAATTATGATGAATACAAAGATATGATAAACGAACATCTGATGGACTTTATGCCTAATATCGATACCAAAAGCAGCTCCCTCTATGAGTCTATGAAATATTCATTGACTGCCGGCGGTAAACGACTGCGTTCCGTGCTTCTGCTAGCTGCCTGCGAATTTGCTGGCGGAGATGCAAAAGATGCACTCGCCTATGCCTGTGCTATAGAGTACATTCACACATATTCACTGATTCACGACGATCTGCCTTCCATGGATAATGACGATCTGCGGAGAGGTATGCCGACCAATCACAAGGTTTTTGGTGACGGTATCGCTACACTGGCAGGTGATGGCCTTCTGACCACTGCTTTTGAACTGATGAACAAAGACATGTATCTTTACTTTGATTGTCTCAAAGAAGTACAGAGAAGAATCAACGCCGCCTATACAATTGCCAAAGGCGCCGGAGTGAGGGGCATGGTAGCCGGCCAGGTTTCAGATATCGAGTCAGAACATACCCAGTGTTCCAATGAAATGCTGGAGTATATTCATTTGAATAAAACTGGCGCCTTAATCGTAGCAGCTGTCCGCGCCGGACTCTACCTGGGCGGTGCTGACGAGGATATGATGAAAGATCTGACTGTTTACGCAGAGAACCTGGGTCTGGCCTACCAGATTACAGATGATATCCTGGACGTCAAAGGCAATGAAAAAGAACTAGGGAAGAAAATTGGTGCGGACGCAGAACATGAAAAAGTGACCTATGTATCCCTCAATGGGATGGAAGCATCAGAAAGAAAGCTGGAAGAACTTACGATGAACGCTGTAGAGGCCATCGAAAAATATTACGACAACGCCGAGTTTTTCAGGGAGTTGGTCCTGAAACTGGCAAAGAGGACAAAATAATGAGTAAAGAACTGACGCAATATGACTTTCCAGGTGATCTAAAGAAGATGGACTTAAAAGAGATGGAACTGTTGTCATATGCAATTAGGGATTTTTTAATAGATAAAGTATCGAAAACGGGGGGACACCTGGCATCCAATTTGGGCGTCGTAGAACTGACAATCGCGTTGCACAAGGTGTTTAACAGCCCCGAGGATAAGATGATATGGGACGTGGGGCATCAGTCCTACGTCCACAAGATATTGACAGGACGCGCTGGTGAGTTTGACGGACTGAGACAGATGAATGGTATCAGCGGCTTCCCAAAGGGAAAGGAAAGTCCTCACGATGCTTTTGATACCGGCCATTCCAGTAATTCTATCTCAGCAGCAGCAGGGATGGCGGCCGCGCGAGACCTGAAAGGTGACAAGAATGAAGTCATCGCGATTATTGGGGATGGCTCTCTGACAGGGGGCATGGCCTATGAAGGCCTCAACAATGTGGGTGCCTCCAAATCAAAGATGATTGTTATCCTCAACGATAATGGTATGTCCATATCGCGAAATATCGGCGGTGTATCTCAACATCTTTCGAAACTGCGTACATCAAACGGTTATCTCCGTGTAAAAAAAACCATCAAACGTGCGTTAAACCGCATCCCTGTAATAGGAGACGACCTTTCTACAAATATCGGCCATGCAAAAGACAGAATCAAGTATGCACTCCTATCCGGCGGTGTTATCTTTGAGGAACTGGGATTCACTTATTTGGGACCTATTAACGGTCACAATATCCGTGAGACCATTGAGGTTCTAGAACTGGCAAAGCATGTAAACGGGCCGGTATTTATTCATGTTATGACAAAGAAAGGCCGGGGTTACCGGACAGCTGAAATTGATCCAAATAAGTTTCATGGAATCAGTCCCTTTAATCCAGAAACGGGTAAAGTTTTGAAGCCATCTGGCATGACATACTCTAAAGTTCTAGGTGCGACAGTAGAAGCTATGGCGGCAGACGATAAAAAAATCACAACCATTTCTGCCGCTATGTGTGATGCTACCGGTCTCAGCGGTTTTGCCAAAAAATACCCAAGACAGTTTTTTGACGTAGGCATTGCAGAAGCCCACGGTGTTACTTTTGCTGCGGGTTTGGCAAAATCAGGCATGAAACCACTCGTCGCAATTTACTCTTCTTTTTTGCAGAGAGCTTACGATCAAATTATTGAAGATGTCTGTATCCAGAATCTTCCCGTTGTCTTTGCCATTGACAGAGCCGGCATCGTCGGTGCGGACGGAGAAACCCACCATGGGCTGTTTGATATCGCATATCTGACATCCATGCCGAATATGACTGTTCTCGCGCCCTCAAATGGAAACCAACTAGCTGCTATGATTCGATACGCCTTTACCTTGGACGGTCCTGTGGCCATCCGATATCCACGAGGAGATTGCTCCTATAATCCACAGGACACGCCGGTATTTGACGGCAAAAACCAACGGATCTTTACAGGTAAAGATTTGGATATCTGGGCAGTCGGTAAAATGCTGCAGACTGCTCTTGAAACGAGGGAGCAGTTAAAAAGGCGGGGGATTGATGCTGGGGTCGTAGAGGCAGCAGCGATCAAGCCACTCGATTTATCCTGTCTTACTGAAAAGACAAAACCGGTTGTTACCATAGAAGATGGCCTGCTGGCTGGTGGTTTTGGCGATAAGTTCATCGTCGAATCGCAGGTTCAGGACGTTCTGACTTTTGGCTGGCCGGATCAATTTGTCGAACACGGCGATTGTGACAGTCTATACAAAAAATACGGCCTCGATGCAGACTCCATTACAGAAAGGATTTGTGAACATTTTGAAAGAAAGGCTTGACGTTTTATTAGTAAAAAAAGGAATCTACCAATCTAGAGAAAGAGCAAAGGCCTCAATTATGGCTGGCATTGTTTTCGTGGATGGTCAAAAAAGTGACAAAGCAGGGAACATGGTTGATACAGAGGCAGAAATTTTTGTGAAAGAGAACATCTGTCCTTACGTGAGCCGCGGCGGATTGAAGTTAGAAAAGTCCATGAAAGAATTTGACTTGCATTTACAGGACAAGGTCTGTATGGATATTGGCGCTTCTACTGGCGGTTTCACCGATTGCATGCTGCAAAACGGTGCCGCGAAAGTGTATGCGATAGACGTGGGATACGGGCAGCTGGACTGGAAACTGCGTACTGACCAACGCGTCATCAATATGGAAAAGTGCAACGTCAGGTATCTGAACACGGATACCATCGCTGAACCTATCGACTTTATCAGCATCGATGTATCTTTTATCTCATTAAAACTGATATTCCCCGTCGCTGCCAAAGTGCTGGCTGCGGATGGCGAAATCGTCTGTCTTGTAAAGCCTCAGTTTGAAGCTGGCAGGGAACAGGTCGGCAAGAAAGGCATCGTCCGTGATCAAAAAGTCCACGAAGAAGTAATTCAAAATGTGATCGAATATGCTAGAGAAAACGGTCTATATCCACAAGGACTGACCTTTTCTCCAGTAACTGGTGCAAAAGGCAATATAGAATACCTTTTAGCCCTTTCCAAAATGGAAAAAATGAGTTATAATGTATGTTGTATACAGGAAACCGTTGCAAACTCTCATGCAGAGTTAGAATAATTTTATGTTTAAAGGAGACCGAAGAGAAATGAAATTATCAAACAAAGTAGAAGCTATGCAGTTTTCACCAATCAGAAAATTTAATCCGATTGCGCAGAAGGCAAAAGATGCTGGTAAGAAAGTTTACCACCTGAACATTGGACAGCCAGACGTGGAAACGCCAGAATGCTTCATGGATGCTATCAGAAACTACGAGAACAAAGTAATCGCTTATGCAGAATCCGGCGGAATCACTGATTTGCAGGACGCAGTATCCGATTATTTCAAGACTTATGGAATGAACATCGGAAGAGAAAACATGATCGTAACAACAGGCGGTTCCGAAGCCTTGACTATGACTTTCCTTTCCATTTTAAATGAAGGAGACGAAGTTCTGATTGCAGAACCGTTCTACACAAACTATCATACTTTTGCTACTTCCGCTGGCGGAAAAGTGGTTCCTATCACAACAAAGGCAGAAGAAGGTTATCACTATGCAACGAGAGAACAGATTGAGCCGTTGATCACTGAAAAGACAAAGGCAATCTGCTGCATCAATCCTGGTAACCCGACAGGAACGGTACTCACAAAAGAAGAAATGAAACTGATTGGCGACATCGCTAAAGAACATGATCTTTGGATCATCGCTGACGAAGTTTACAGAGAATTCGCTTATGACGGAAGAGAAGCTGTTTCCTTCGGACAGATTGCTGAAGTGGAAGACAGAGTGATCATCATCGACTCCGTATCCAAGAGATTCTCCGCCTGCGGTGCTAGAATCGGATTCCTGATTTCCAAGAACACTGATTTTATCGCAAACGTCATGAAGATTGCACAGGGAAGACTCTGCGTATCCACAGTTGACCAGGTAGGCGCTGCCGCTCTGTTCAGACTGCCGAAGGAATATTACGAAGAAGTAAAAGCTGAGTACTGCGCAAGAAGAGACGTGGTTTATGAGGAACTGATGAAGATTCCTGGCGTTGTAGGACAGAAACCTGGCGGATCTTTCTACTTAACTGCAAAACTTCCAGTAGATAACATCGAGGATTTCCTGATGTTCTTACTGACTGAGTTCGATGATAACGGTGAAACTGTCATGTTCGCACCAGCTGAAGGCTTCTATGCTACACCAGGTCTCGGTAAAGACGAAATGCGTATCGCCTACGTTCTCAACAAAGAAGACATGAGAAGAGGCGTTGAGCTGATCAGACTGGGAATCGAAGCTTATAACAAGAGATAATTAAAAAGTTACATAGATGTACGATAGAAAATCGCCTGCATGCAGGCGATTTTTTAATGGGAAAATTCTAAAAACTATTGACAAATCGCTGTAAAGGTATTATTGTATTAAATATATAATACAATAATACAGAGTGTCTGAAAGAGAGGTAAGCCATGAAGAAAAGCAAGACAAAAATATTTATCCTCTTTGTCGTCGTATTGGCAGTGAGTGTATCTGTTGTGGCAGGCATATTTTTCTACAGCATAACCAACAGCATTCTCACAGACCAAAAAAGCTTTCATTCCCTGGACTGGATAATTCAATTGAATCAATACGATCGTATCGAAGCCTTAGGTGCTGACCAGGAACTATATATCGCCTACACAGGTGACGAAGACTTCCTCATTGACGGCAGTGGCAAGCGAGTGGCGCGATCCTCCGATGATATAAAAAACAGCCATATCCTGACCGTGTTTACAGAAGGAAAAAAGCAGGGCTACAAACACCTTGACGGCAAGGTCGCCATTAGGGCGGAATTCGATGAGGCCTATGACTTTGACGGCGGATATGCAAAGGTTTCAAAGAAAGGAACAGATTATTTCGTCATAGACACCAACGGCAGAACTGTCTTTACGCCAGAAGAAGATGCATCCAATCTCGAGCAGATTGACGGTAAATACTTTTTATTCTATAGGGAGCAACATCGCTCAGTGATAAACGTGGAAACCGGTCAAATCACAGAAGACGTAAACCTTTATGACATGTTTCACCATGCAGGGGGAGGTATGGTTGCAGCAAAAGCAGACTTTGCCTGGGATAATGTGGATCCTATGTATCTCCTCGATAAGAACTTTCGCTCTATGCATAGCGGCCAGCTCTATGGACAGATCGGCTGTTTTGGCCAGGGACTATGTTATGTTCAGAAACTGGTGGGTGCAACAGAGGAAGATCACGAGGATTATCAAATAGAAAACGGCTACATGAATCACGATGGAAAAGTTGTCCTTACCACGGAAAAAGCGATTCTCGGCTGTAAATTTGCTGAGGGCATGGCGCTGGTATATGAAAAAAGTCACATTCGCTGCATCGACCAATCAGGGAAAGTGCATTTTTCATTCAAGCTGGCTGAGGCTTTTAACAGGGACTCGGATGTGAACTTCGAATATAATTACGCCCAGTGTTATTTTCGAAATGGCAAAGCCATCGTCTACGATAGAAAACACTATGGTCTCGTTGACAAGAAAGGGAACTGGGTGATTCAGCCCGACTTTGACGAAATGACTTATGCAGGAACTGACAAGCTTCTCGTCGAGTATAAAGGGATGAGCGGAATGATCCGGGTAAAGTGAGGTGAGAGAGATGTTAATGAAATCAATCGAGATGAATATCAGGATGATTCAAAATCCTATGGGAGTGTCCCTAACATTTTTCGCCCTTCTGGCAGTCTCCTGGACTTTTATACCGCTGCTTGGACTTTTCGGCACCTTTTTTCTCCTTCTGGTTCCCGTGATCTGCAGCTACGTCGCCTATAACAAGCTTTTCAACAAAAGTCTTTACGGTGAAGAAGCGGCCGTCTATGCTACGCTGCCGCTGTCAGGAAGAGACATCGTCCTCGGGAAGGTTTTTGCTATCATGGTGTGGGATACCGCAGCCTGGCCCATTTTTCTTCTCGGAATGATCGGTTCCTATCTATACTCTGACCTGGGATTAATTAGAATGGCCATCGATACCCTGCTCACTGAGCTGGTCTATCAGGGCGTCACTCCTGTCACCATTGGGCTTCTGATCGCCGTCTCCACTGTAGTGCTCGCTTTTTACAGTTTCCTTAGCGGTGTTTATATGCTCTGGTTCCGATTTGCGCTCAAAAAATATACTCCTAAACTGAGCAAAAGGGTGAAGGGGGTGTTCAATGTACTTCTGGCCTGTCTCGTGCTGGGGATCATCCGTTTGGGCACAGAATACTCTATCCTCGGCATATGGGATCTGGGATTGACTCTGTTGCTGATTCTGGCAGCAGTTCATATTTTACTTGGCATAGCTGCCTGGAAGATGTACAAGGCCAGCGTCGCCTATTTCGAGTCGGGATACAGCCCAGAGTAAGAGGGAAAGAAATGAAAAAGAAGTATGTGAGCCTATGCCTGATAGGCGCCATCGTTGCCGGCCTTTGCTTGAACTTGGGTATCCGCATGTATCCTGCGGCAAAGATCGGGGTAGAGGCTGAAAAAATCATAAATGATCTTCAATGGGTGGTTCCTTTGACAGACGAAAATAGGTATCAAAAGAAAAATTTGGGTGAGAAGTACGAACGCATCCGCATAGATGAGCAAATAAGGCCTCGAGAACTGAAAGCAGAACCTTACAAAATCGTCAAAGACGGCTGGATCAGATATATTGTCAACGGCAAGGGAGAGAGAACGATTGACATCCATGATATCTATGACCAGATCGACGATTATCGCCATGTCGCAATGCTGCCTATAGACGAAAATCAGGAAGACTGGGATCGGATAGTGGTTCTTGGCAGAGATTACCAGCCTATTTTCGGCGGCGCGGTGTTTCGGGAAGTAAGACCTTATTCAGAAGGTTTGAGCTACTGCATCAAATATCGATACGGTGACTATGAACATTTGTCAATTTGCAGCAAACCGGAAAAAGGATTTATGGATGAAGACGGGAAGCTTGTGATTAAGACGCCGGGATGTATCGATACGTCAGATTTTTCTCAAGGAAGGGCGATTGTCTATACCCATGACAAGGTGTATATCATAGGCAGAGATGGCAACGAGATATTTTCCATGAAGGCAAGGGCAGTCATCAGGCATGATCTTTTGATGCAGTGCATGGAAGGATTTAATGAGCATGGTACTGCGCCTATTTACGACGGAAAGAACTGGGGGCTCATCGACCGTAACGGCAACTGGATCATCAAACCTGTTTTTGGCGGTATCTGGTGGATTGGCACTGAGTTTATAGAAATCAGCTATCTGTATAAGCGGGGGATTGCCAGGTTTCCAGGAGGTGAGAAATAATGCCAGGAAAAGTAATCTTCTTAAATCTTAGAAACGTAAGACTGCAGATTTTTATTACCATTAGCCTTATGGTATGCATGCTGAGTTTTCATTCTTACAGCAGCCCCGCAGCTGACCGTTATATATCCGCAGCGTTCTTTCTGCCTATATTGGTCGTATACAGCTGGGGCATCTATGTGCTTTCCTGGAAAACTGTATTCAACGAGGAATTTGTGTTGCATCGAATCCTTCCTGTAAGTCAGCAAAATATGCTGCTGGGGAAAACGGCAATTGCATCCCTTTGGGGAATGGCAATCGGTCTCACCGCCTGGGGCAGTAAAATAACCAGCTTCTGGTCACTGAAGAGTGAAGATGAGTTCGATTCCTCCGGCACGGTCATCTACTATTTTCAGCTTCTCGCTGCTAAATATGCTGCAAGCGGCATGAGTAGATGGGAAATGACTCTGATGATTGGACTGATGCCTGTTTTCTTCCTGAATCTAGCCGTAGCAATCTATCTGTTCCTGTCAGCCGTCGCATCATTTTGCCATGCTTCGAGTCACACACAAAAGACTTTATCAAAAGGGGTAGTCTATGGTGTCAGTGCAATCATCATCTGCGCGGCTGTTTATGGCGGATATGTACTAACTTTCGAAAATTTTTTGAGGATTCTGCTCAGTCAGCTGATTACCCTGGCTGTGGCGGCCTGTTGTTATAGATATTGTGCAAACGCCGGATCATTCAGCCATCGATAGCGCAGATATTGTTAAGTGTTATTTTACATTATTTCACAAAACACTTCGCTGAGCTTTATTAGAAAAAGAATCTCATAATACCGGCGCCTGAATTTTTTGTTCTCTAACAGGAGGTGAGAAGATGAATGTTTCTGAGTTAAGGCTTTCAGACAGCTATCTTGGGGATACGCCGGAAAATTCACTTGAGCTTATAGTCAAAGTCATCAAAATGGAGTATAATAAGGGCAGTAGCAAAACAAATAAGGTACTGGAAAGAAGTGAGAAGCTGAGAGATTACAGCACCCCGGCTATATTCGGACATACAGAAGGGAAGGCTGTGTTCTGAAAGACGCGATTGATACAGCTATTTCACGTTGTATCCGAGAGAACATTCTCAAAGACTTTCTGGAGCACAACAGTCCGGAGGTGGGAAGCATGCTGAATCTGATATCCACATACAAAGAGTTCAACCTGTCCAGGGATGAGGCTTTGAAGAAATTACTAGAGAAATACCGTATGGAAAAGAACGCTGCACTTGCCTATATGGAAAATTATGATGAGGAGTAAATGTGGAGTATTCGAAAGAAGATTTGACAGAAGCAAAAAGACAAATTGACTCAACCTTGCACAAGCTGAGGGAAACCATAAAGACCTTTGAAGGGAAAGAAAACCCAGAGCGATACAAATCTCAGATTACATTGGCAAAGAGACGCGTAAAAGCCTTCGAAATCGCCAACTATTTTATCGAAAAAGAAATGAAATAATGACTGCAGAGATAGCAGTTCACAAAAGCAGGAAAGCATGACGCCTTCCTGCTTTTGTGTTATCATGGATGGCACAAATCGTCAGCCTTTCGTAGCTTTATCATATGAACCTCTTTAATAGATTTTTTTATACTCATTTTCCGTACAGGCCCAACTTCCTTGTTTCATTCAAAGAGTATTTTTGATATAATGAATGTTGTAATCTAGCAGCGTTGCTGCAATGGAAGAGAAGGAGACACTGCTTGACTGCTAATATAATCTGGATCATTTGTACATGGGGCTGTGCCGCCTTGTTTACGGGCATCGGTTTTTATGCAAAGAAACTCGAAAAACCGATGTGGTTTTGGTCAGGTTCAGAAGTCCCGGCTTACAAAATAAAAGATATTCCGGCTTATAATAAGGCCAACGGAATCATGTGGTGCAGTTACTCTGTGCCGTTTTGGATTTCAGGGATCAGTTTCTTCTGGCACCGGATATTTGCGGTTGTTCTTTTGATACTGGCCTGTACAATGGGAATGATCTGGCTTATTCGCTATTATGAGAAGATATTAAAGAAATACGAGAGATAAATCGCAAGGAGGTTTTATCATGTCTGAATGGAATGTTTCCTACGACAGCTTTTTCTACGCTGATCTTCAAAGTCCGAAGAATCAAAAATCCGGTGTGGAGGTTCCCATCAATAAAACTTTCCTTTGGGGTGATGAGGAATGGAAAGTCTTGTCCATGTACCTCTTTGACAAAGGGCCGGTCTTTCACATCTGCAAAAGAATCAAAGATGAGACGATTAGCGAGTTTTATGCCAAATGGGGCTATTTGATGCAGATGGCAAAAGAAGGCCGCTGCGATGAAGTCTCCTCTGCAGAGCGAGAAACAATGTACGCTGACAGCCCTTATGGAGAGACTTCTCCCATTCATATCACAATCGATGGGAACCCTGTAGATTCCGGATGTTCTATGAGTGATGCCTGGATTCCTCCTCGTTATGATGACGCTGGGCCTTGTGAAAACATGCCGCAGATTCTCAGCCACTATGCTCTTGATGATTCTGACGGCTGGCTCATTATCCATATGGAGTGTGAATGGCCTGAAGATTTCGCCGGCGTAAATAATATCAGTCAGATTGAAATCTCCCTAGAAGCCGACGACGTTGAGATATCGGGTCCTCGTTTCTCGGTCAGAGAAATTGGAGAAGAAATCCATTTTATCAGACCGCTTACAGGGCAGCAGCATATGCTGAAAATCCTGTCCAGCGAACCAGATAAGGAAGAAGATGACCATTGGCATTATATTCAGCTCGCCTATACCCTTGAACCAGATTTGTCAGAAGACATCTTTTCTGTCAAAGACTGCTCCTATGGTGAGATAGGGGGTGCTGGTATCATATTTGCCTGCGATGAGGAAGACGATGCTGTTCACACTGCGTTCTCCTCCCTCTATGTCAATCCACCAGAGGAAATCGAGTGGCGCACGGTCTTCCACGAGAAAATCAAAGAGGATCTCACCCTGACTTTACAAGCAGGCAGAGATTTTGGTATAATAGTTCCATAATACATTGCCAAGAGCAAGGAATCATAGACAATTTTTATTTTTCGCTAAGGAACGAAACGAGCAAGAAAAGGAGAAAATACATATATATGGCAAACAAATTATCCCCGATGATGCAGCAATATTTAGAAATCAAAGCAGATTACCAGGACTGCATCATGTTTTTCAGACTGGGAGATTTTTATGAAATGTTTTATGAGGATGCCATTGAAGCATCTCGTGAATTAGAGTTGACATTAACAGGAAAGAACTGCGGTCAAGAGGAAAGGGCTCCCATGTGCGGAGTTCCTTTTCATTCCGCAGATACATATATCGCAAGATTGGTGGAAAAGGGCTACAAAGTTGCAATTTGCGAACAGACAGAAGACCCTGCAGCGGCAAAAGGTATCGTAAAACGAGAGGTGATACAGATTGTTACGCCGGGAACAGTGACTTCCCAAACCATGCTTAACGAGAAAGAAAACAACTATCTGGCATCGGTTTATATGGACAAGAGCGGTATGTCCATTTCTTATTGCGATATTTCTACTGGTGAGCTTTACACTACAGAAGAGACGGCTAGCATTAATCTTTTCGAAGATGTACTCAATGAACTGGTAAAAATAGACGCCAAGGAAATTATGATTAACGAATCTTTTGCAATCAATTATGGTGAAGACGAAATTAAAGCTGTAACAGGCGGTTTTCTCTTTGTGATGAATGATTCCTATTACGCTCAAAAAGCCGCAGAAGACGCAATTAAAGCCCAATTTAGCTCTATTTCGCTAACGTCCTTAGGGCTTGCCGGCAGAGACCTTTGCATACTGTCCCTGGGTGCACTTTTGGCCTATTTGCTAGAAACCCAGAAGCAAAATTTAAAACAGCTGACTCGCTGCCAATTCTACGAAATTGGCAAACACATGTCTTTGGACAAAGCAACACTGCGTAATTTGGAAATTACCGAGACCTTGTATGATAAAAAAATACAGGGCTCCCTGCTGGGTGTTCTGGATAAAACCGGTACTGCTATGGGAAGCCGGAAACTGAAACAGTGGCTGAGAGAACCTCTCAACAACGCTTCAGAAATCAATCTGCGGCTAGATGCGGTAGAGGAACTGACCCAGCAGCCCATGTTGGAAAACAATATCAGAGAGGCCTTGAAGCAGGTCTATGACTTTGAAAGACTAACCGGCAGAATCGCTTCAGGAAACGCTAACGGCAAAGATCTCATCGCCTTAAAAAACTCGGTTTTCGTACTGCCGGAAATAAAAAGCGGTCTGGAATACTCCCATTCTGCACTTTTACAGCACCTTTGCGGTCAGATTCACGATTTAGAACACATCTATGACCTTATTGAGAAGGCTATCTGTGAAGACGCTCCTTTTACAATCAAAGAAGGCGGCATCATCAAAGAAGGTTATTCAGAGGAGCTCGATCATATCAAGTTCTCCATCAAGGATGGCAAACAGTGGATTGCAAACCTGGAAAATGCGGAAAGAGAACGTACAGGCATTAAAAATCTAAAAGTTGGTTTCAATAAGGTCTTCGGTTATTATATTGATGTAACCAAGTCTAATACAGGACTGGTTCCGGAAGACTATATCAGGAAACAGACCTTAGTCAACAACGAACGATACATTACACCGGAACTGAAAGAAATGGAAAATTTGGTTCTCAACGCTGAAACCAAAATTAATCAGTTGGAATATGAATTGTTTACAGACATTCGCGCGGATATTCAAGGCTATATTAAAGAAATTCAAGAAACGTCACAGGCTATTGCCCAATTAGACGTGCTCTGTGCTTTCTCTAATGTAAGCAATAAGCTTGGATATGTGAAACCAGTCATCGATGAAAGTTTGGAACTGCAGATTGAAAAGGGCAGACATCCAGTCATTGAGCAGATGATATCTGACGGTATGTTTGTTTCAAATGATACGTACTTAAATAATACAGATACCAGCATGTTGATTATCACCGGACCTAACATGGCAGGTAAGTCAACCTACATGAGACAGACTGCTTTGATTGTCCTCATGGCCCAGGCGGGCTGTTTTGTTCCTTGTGAATATGCACGTATCGGCGTGGTGGATAGAATCTTCACGAGAATCGGCGCATCGGATAATCTGGCACAGGGGCAGTCCACCTTCTTTGTGGAGATGAGTGAACTGGCATACATCCTCAACTGCTCCAAGGAGCGAAGCCTGATCATTCTGGACGAAATCGGCCGCGGCACCAGCACTTATGACGGACTCTCCATCGCTTGGGCAGCTGTGGACTACCTGTGTAACGAGAAAACCCATATCAGAACACTCTTTGCAACCCATTATCATGAACTGACCGTTCTGGAAGAACAAATTCAGGGGGTACGCAATCTCAATGTAGATGTTTCCGAGGAAAACGGAAATATCGTATTCCTGCACAAAATCATTCCCGGCTCAGCCAGCCGCAGCTACGGCATCCACGTAGCAAAACTGGCCGGTATCCCCCATGGGCTTTTAGAAAACGCACAAAATAAACTTCACGGATTAGAGGCTGGGAGTGTGCAGATTGAAATCACCGCACCGAAACAGAGTGAAATCACAGTGACGGATGAGGAACAGATTTCGTTCTTTACGCCAGGTCCGAACCCCGTCGTAGATAGACTGAAAGAGCTGGATCTTATGGAAGTCACACCGTCACAAGCCATCAAGATTTTAGAAGAATTGAAGGAAGCAATTGATGATTAGAGTATTAGAAAAGAATGTTGCGGACAAAATCGCCGCAGGGGAGGTCATAGAAAGGCCTGTCTCCATTGTCAAAGAGCTAGTAGAAAACTCCATCGACTCTGGAGCTGATTCTATTATCGTAGAGATAAAAAATGGCGGAAAATCCTACATCAGAGTCACAGACAACGGCTGTGGAATCAGCAGGAATGAGGTAGAAACGGCTTTTCTCCGTCACGCTACCAGTAAAATAGAGACAGCAAAGGATTTAAATGCCATAGAGACACTGGGTTTTCGGGGAGAAGCCCTAGCCAGCATCGCAGCCGTTACCCATACAGAGTTGGTGACAAAAACAAGAGAGGCAAAAGTGGGGACCAAACTGCTGATTCACGGCAGTGAAGTCCTTTCAAATAGTGGGACCGGCTGTCCCGACGGCACTACGATTATCATCACCGATCTGTTCTATAATACGCCGGCAAGACAGAAATTTCTCAAATCAGACTCTGCAGAAAGTGGACAGATTATAGATTTCATGTCCCAGATTGCTTTGGCCTACCCGAACATCAGGTTCCGTTTCATCAATAATGGAAATATCGCTTTTTCAACGACCGGGAAAGGTGATATTCTCAACGCCATCCTTTCGGTCTACAAATTGAGTGAATACAAGGATTTAGTGGCTGTTGATCACCGTGAGAATGCGGGCAGCATTACTGGTTATATCTCAAAGCCTTCCCTATCTCGCACCACCAGGCGCAACCAGATTTTCTTTGTCAACGGCAGGGTGGTTGCCAGCAAAGTGATCGAACGAGGCGTAACAGAAGGGTATAAAGAACGTCTCTTTGAAGGAAGATATCCGGTAGCCTTTCTCTTCATTTTTACAGATCCTGAAAGGCTGGATGTCAATATTCATCCCAACAAGAGGGAAGTGCGCTTTGATAACGAAAATGAAATCATCGAGCTAGTCTCCCATGCTGTAAAAGAAACGTTAGGTACGAAAGCCGCCGTCATCGAAGCAAAAGACATCTTCAAAGATGAAGTGTCCACGCCTATAAAAAGTAAAGATAGAGCAGAAAATCAGATAGACATAAAACAGATATTGTCTACCAAAAGAGAACTGCCACAAGTGAAAGAGACCTTGCGCCCTTATCAAGAGACACGCACAGAGGAACAGAAGCAGGAACAGCCTCTTGTCAAAGAGGAAAGGGAACAAACTCTGCCACAAAAGAAAGCGGAGATATCTATCGAAAAACCATTTCTGCAGCCCTTTGACTTTGATGAACTAGAACTGACAGGTGCAATTTTCGGCACCTATATTACAGCAGTAGATGAAAAAAATTTTTATCTGATCGATCAGCATGCGGCCCATGAACGTGTTTTCTATGAAAAGCTAGTGAGTGAATATCTGACCAGCGAAAAAGTTCGCCAGCCGATTTTGACACCCATCATCATCGAAGCGCCTCTAGCCGTCAAAGAAAATGAGTATGACTGGCTGGATTCGCTAACAGAAATGGGCTTCACCATCGAAGACTTTGGTCAGAATTCCTATGTTATTCGTGAAATTCCAACCTTTATGGATCTTTCTGAAGCTGAGGATTTTGTTAAAATCTATATCGACAATGTGACAGAAGGAACGAATCTGAACAATACAGTGGTCATTAACAAATTGATTACAAAGTCCTGTAAATCTGCAATCAAGGCCCATGATTACATCTCGATGGAAGAAATGAAAGCGCTCCTGGATCAGTTGAAACGCTGTCGGAATCCTTTTTCCTGCCCTCATGGCAGGCCGACCTTTATAAAATTTTCACAATATGAAATTGAAAGAATGTTTAAGCGAGCATAAAAATATATGGAAAGAAAAATCATCGTAATTTGCGGCCCTACGGCCGTCGGAAAAACTGAATACGCCATCGAAACCGCTCTCAAGGTGAACGGGGAAATCGTTTCCTGCGATTCTATGCAGCTGTACAAATATATGGACATCGGCAGTGCAAAACCGACAGCAGAAGAACAAGCCCGCGTCAAGCATTATTTGGTGGATGAGATCGATCCTGCCCAAGCTTTTTCTGCAGCAAAGTATCAGGCGCTGGCCAAGAAAGCCATCGAGGAAATCTTCGCAAAGGAAAAAACACCCGTTATCGCGGGAGGCACCGGTCTTTATCTCAATGCACTGCTTTATGATATGGATTTCAGCGCGCCGCCGCGAAACGATGCTTACAGAGACCAGCTATATCGAGAAGCCGACGAATTTGGTCCGGAATATCTCCATAAAAAACTAGCCAATGCAGACCCGGACGCTGCCAATAGGATTCATCCTAACAACATCAAAAAGGTAGTTCGCGCTCTGGAAGCAGCGGAAGAAGGCAAAAAGGTCAGAGATTTTTCAAAAGATCTGCAGCCGACGGCAGACTACGATGCCATCTTAATCGGTTTGACCAGAAATCGTGAAGAATTATACGACCGTATCAACAGGAGAGTTGACCTCCTCATAAAACGCGGACTTTTGGAGGAAGTCAGAGAACTCTTGGCCAAAGGCCTGACGGAAGGGGACATCTCCATGAAAGGCATCGGTTATAAAGAAATCATCGCTTATTATCACGGTCAGTATTCCCTGCAGGAAGCCATCGACTTGGTCAAGAAAAACACCCGTCACTATGCCAAGCGTCAATTGACCTGGTTTAAGCGATATAAAGAAATGAAGTGGTTCAATATTTCAGAATACGACAGCGATGCAGACTGTCTGAAGGAGATCTTTCAATGGCTGGAAAAGAAGTAAAAATACACAATAAAAGCGACAAGCCGGATAATATCGTAAAAAAAGAAGCGCAGATTTTCGAGGAATGCGAAGAACTTGAAAAAGAACTGCCCAGGTTTCTAAAAGGTTTTTTTATCTATCTAAAGGGAAACGTACTTCCTATGACCAGGCTTGCTTATCTTCACGATATCCGTTTTTTCTGTAATTATCTAATTACAGAGACGGACTTGACGTCTGCAGAAAAAACCTCTGAAATCACACTGAAAGAATTCGAAAGAATTAAGGCGGTAGATATCAATATTTACTTGGACTATTGCAGAAAATATAAGGTAGAAACCGACAAAGACATCTATATTTATGAAAATAATAACAAGACCCTGGCTCGCAAGAGGTCCTCGGTTTCCGTCATGTTCAAGCAGCTCTATCGCGATCAGCTGCTATCAAAGAACATTACTGATGGGTTTGACCCGATTCGCGTTCCAAAAGCCGGTGAAAAGGAAATTAAAGCCCTCCAGGATGACGAGGTTATGATTATGCTGGATGCTGTAACCAATGGCACTGGTCTGACAAAGCACGAATATGCTTATTGGCAGAAGACAAAAAAGAGGGACAAGGCAATTTTGATGCTCTTCCTCACTTATGGCCTTCGTCTATCAGAACTGCAGCAGCTCAACGTGTCATCCTTTAATTTCTCGCGGGGTGAATTTAAAATTTATAGAAAGCGGGGGAAAGAATCTGTCATGCCGCTCAATGAATCGTCAACAGCTGCAGTAGAAGACTATCTTTCCAATGAACGGCCTGCAGAGGACACTTTGATCGAGGAACATAAAGATGCTCTCTTTTTGTCTTTACAGGGAAAACGAATGACGGACAGACAGATTCGAGAACTAGTAAAAAAATATACCGCTATCGCCCTGCATACATCAAAAAAAGCTGGGTACAGCCCTCACAAGCTGCGTGCCACAGCTGCCACCAGCCTCATCGGTCGTGGTAATTCCATCTACGATGTGGCTGCACTCTTAGACCATGAGCAGGTAACGACTACCCAACTCTACGCACAGCACAAACAGAATGTGAAGCGAGATTTGGTCAAAGACATGGAGTGGGAAAAAGAGAGGACAGAAAAATGAAGACAGCCAGCATGAAAGGTGTTATATTTCTCATCCTGGCAGCCATTATTTGGGGATTTGCATTAGTGGCACAAAAGGCAGGTACTGAAACCCTGGGTCCTTTGACCTTTACAGGAATTCGCTGTACATTGGGGAGCCTATCCATGTTTCCCCTCATCGTCATTCTGGATAAGAAAAAAACATTAGAGCAAAAGGCGGCCGAACACCATCCGGCAGCACTATTGAAAGGCGGATTCGTCTGTGGATTGGTAGTCTTTTTCTTTACGATTCTTCAACAAACCGGCATTCAGTTTACTACGGTTGGCAAATCCGGATTTATAACCGCCCTATATATTATATTAGTGCCTCTTGGCGGTTTATTTTTAAAAAAGAAGGTCGACAAGAAGATATGGATTGCAGTGCTCATCGCCCTTAGCGGATTCTATCTCATGTGTATGAGCGAAGGCCTCACTGGAATCAACAAAGGGGACATCATGATGCTTTTGGCTTCTCTGGGCTGTGCTGTACATATCTATGTCATAGACTATTATGTGAACAAAATTGACCCTGTAAAGTTTTCCAGCCTGCAGTTCCTAGTAACCGGGCTGATCAGTCTGGTTTTAGCGCTGTTCTTAGAAGACATTTATTGGAATCGTATATTCGCCGCTGCCGTGCCAATTTTATATGCTGGTGTTGTGTCTTGCGGTTTGGGTTATACCTTTCAAATACTCGGTCAAAAATATGTGGAACCAGCAAAAGCTTCCCTGCTTCTCAGCAGTGAAACGATTTTCACCATGTTGGCAGGTATGCTTTTTTTTCAGGAGATGTTGTCTATGAAGGAATATCTGGGATGTGGCTTGATTTTCTTTGCTATCATTCTTTCACAAATCGAACGAAAATCTTAAGTTTTACTTAAAGGTTAACTGTACTTATTTACAAATCGCTGAAAAAGACTATAATCATATATTGTAATATACATTAAATGGAGAAAATATGAACAATTATACAGATGCACTACTGATAAAGGATTTTGAAATAGAAGAAAAAGTATTAGAATTAGTAAAAAAAGCTGAGCAGGCGATTTCAAAGGAGTTCGCTGCTCTAGATGATACGATGGCTTTTAACCAATATAAAGTTTTGTCCGCTCTTCAGAAGAACAGAATTGCAGACATGCACTTTGCCTGGAACACTGGATATGGATACGATGATCCTGGTCGAGCAGCTGTTGAAAGCGTTTATGCGGAAATCTTCGGTACAGAAGCTGCTCTCGTGAGACCGACCATTGTAAACGGCACTCATGCACTTGCTATCACTTTAATGGGCATTTTGAGGCCTGGCGACGAATTAATCTACTGCAGCGGCGGTCCCTATGATACCCTGGAAGAAGTGATTGGCATCCGGGGAGAAGGGAAGGGGTCTCTCAAAGAATACGGCATCACCTATCAACAGGTGGAATTACTGCCCGATGGTTCTATTGATTTAGAAACCCTGGGCAAGGCCATCTCCGAAAAGACAAAAATGGTCTCTGTGCAGCGCGCTACCGGATATGGTTGGCGTAAATCTATTACCGTAAACCAAATCAAAGAATTGACGGATTTTGTTCATCAAAAGAATCCGAGTATCGTCTGTATGGCGGATAATTGCTACGGAGAGTTTTTGGATATCAAAGAACCGACAAACGTTGGAATTGATGTAATGGCGGGTTCTTTAATTAAGAACCCCGGCGGCGGCCTCGCTCTGACAGGCGGTTACGTCTGCGGCCGCAGCGATTTAGTAGAAAAAATATCCTATAGAATGACTTGTCCGGGCATCGGCGGTGAATGTGGTTTGACCTTCGGGCAGACCAGATCTATGCTGCAAGGTATTTTTATGGCGCCAAAAGTCGTAAACGGTGCCGTCAAAGGGGCAATACTCTGTGCGAAAGTCTACGAAATGCTGGGATATGAAGTCTGTCCCGGTGCCAGCGATGACCGCAGTGATATCATACAAGCTGTCAGGCTGGGTTCTGCGGAAGCCGTCGTCTCCTTTTGTGAAGGTATTCAGGCCGCAGCACCAATCGATGCACATGTTACACCGCTCCCATGGGAAATGCCAGGTTATGAATCAGAAGTTGTCATGGCAGCAGGCGCTTTTGTTCAAGGATCATCTATCGAACTCAGTGCAGACGCGCCTATCAGGGAACCTTATAATGTTTATTTTCAGGGGGGACTGACTTACGAACATTCAAAATTCGGGGTTTTGAAATCCGTAAATCAGTTGTACAAAAAAGGGTTGTTGGAGAATTTTTAAGTTTACAGGATTAGAGGTGTATTATGGATAAAGAATCATTCAAGGACAACGCGCACCGTGCAAAAGATGAATTTGATGAATTGAAAGAGAGTGCTCACCGTACGAAGGACGAGGTGAAAGCGAATCTAAAACGCGCCAAAAAGGTGAAGGTTATCTTGTCAATTTTGAAGCTGACAATTTTAGCCGGAATCGTCATCGCGATTCCTCTATATGTGTACTTTTTTCAAAGGGATTTTCTCAATCAGTTTCGATCCTTTGAGGATATCATTGTATTTTTAGAAATGTACAAGACACAGAGCATCTTTATCTACATCGGTGTCCAGGTCATGCAGATCGTCATCAGCATCATTCCAGGGCAAGCTTTTCAGTTCGCAGCCGGATATCTGTATGGATTTCTGCCGGGCCTATTATATTCGATTGTAGGCGCAACCCTAGGTACGCTGATTTCATTCTACCTGGCAAAGCTGCTGGGAAAGGATGCGATTCACCTGTTCTTTGGTGAAGAAAAAATGACGTATTTTATCGACAGGCTCAACAGCAAAAAAGCCTATACCATCGTATTTTTGATTTATCTAATACCTGGACTACCGAAAGATATCGTCAGTTATGCTGCTGGTGTTTCAGAAATGAAATTTAAGCCATTTTTAATCTTATCTTTGATCGGCAGAACACCTGGCATGGCTGGCAGTCTTTTGATCGGCGCCCTGTATATGAAGCAACACTATATCGGCATGGGAATCATTGCTGTCTTTGCAGTCATAGCATTTATCATCTGTATTATTTTTCGAAAAAGAATTAGTAAATACTTAGACAAATTCTATGAAAAAATCGTCGATTAGATTCTTTTAGAAGATGAATTGAAAGACAAATCAAAGGTTCTCAATATCTATTATAAATGAAAGGAAACAAGAAAATGAAAGATGTAAAGCCTAACATTACAATCGATGATTTAGATAAAATCGATATCAGAGTCGGAACGATTGAAACAGTGGAGGACATGCCAAAATCCAATAAGCTGGTAAAATTGATTGTCGATTTCGGTGATTTTAAAAGGCAGATTTTGGTGGGGATGAAGGGAGAACGGGATAATCCAAAGGAAATAGAAGGGCAGCAGGCGCTCTTTGTCGTTAACCTGGCTCCGAGAAAGATGGCAGGAGAACTGTCAGAAGGCATGCTTTTCGATATCGGATATGAAAGTGGTATCATACCTGTTCTCGCACAGCCTGAAAAACCAGTACCTAACGGAACCATTGCCGGATAGGCACAAAGAAACACAGTCGCTCTTTACTATATGTAAGGAGCTTTTTTAATTAGAAAAGAGCATTCTCATGCGGATAGCACAAGTACATATGAATGAAGCTTTGTCAGCGTCTCTGTTTTACAATCCCCCTCTGTGCGAACATTTGTTTATTTTTCTATTGACAAAGAACATTTATTCTGATATTATATAGAAAACGAACAAATGTTTAAGAAGGTGAGAGAATGAATAAGAAATACAGAATTACATCCAAATTTAGGTTTACAACTTTTCTAGTTGTTGCAATTCTTTGCATCTTTACGATACTAGGCTCTTTGACCGGCATAAACACAGTCAGCAGTTCATCCATGACGGAATACAACTTGGTTAAGATAGAATCCGGCGATACACTTTGGGATATCGCATCAGAATATGCACCGGACAACATGGATCTCCGCCAAGTCGTTTATGAGATTTGCGACCTCAACGAAATTTCCGCCGACCAATTGGAGGCTGGCCAAAAAATCATCATACCGGTATATTCTTAATCAGCAAAAGGGAAATTTTTTAAAGCAGGCAGAATAAGCCTTTTAAGGGACAATGCCATAGGACAAGATATCGACCGCATACAAAAAAATCGCTTAAAACGCAAAATAGAGCCTCGATTTTTTAAAGATTTCTAATTATAAAAATGGAAATAGCGGAATTTTCGATTCCAGTTTCCACATAATATAACAGGCAACACACAAATGATTTTTCCTATACAAATAAAACCTCCTGGACTAGTTATAGTAATTTGTCCAGGAGGTTTTATTTATTTGAAGTCCTTGAATGGTATCTATTTGAGAAGTCGTCAAAACTATTCCCAAAATTATGATTTTAGGAATAGATTTAACCACTGCTATCATATTACTACATGCCCTTTTGGTTGTCAAGCCATATTTACAAATTGTCTGAATTCATGGTATAATCTAGGTATCTCATATGCGATACGAGGAGAAAAGAAATGTGTGCGATGAAATACTACGAGCCTGACAGCAAGGCACAATACAAGGAACTCAGAAAGAACTGGAAGAAGGAAATGAAACGCTCTGCACCCCAATTTGAGAACCACTTAAAGGAATATGAAGATGAAAAGCACCAGAATGTAGAATCAACCACTTCATCACAACAAGTCATCGACCATGAACAGAAATGGAAAGATGAACACGAAGAAGTCGTAACCTATCAAATCATAAGACAGAAAAAGCAAGCCGAATTCACCCCAAAAGGCAAACGTAGAATGATATGGAGAAATATAAATAAATTCCTGGCAATATTTCTAACAGGAATTGCAATATACATATGGCTACCTGTATTAATAGAATGGCTGTAATAAAAAGGAAAAATCCCCTTGATGGGGATTTTATCTATATACGGAACAGTTCCAAATTGACAGGCAATTTGGAAGGATTCGCAACAAATCAGTTACCTTCAATCATATCCCATTTTATGACGTCAGTCTGAATGGTGCGAATCCATGGAAGGTAACTGATTTGTTCTTCACGTCCTACTGGTTGATGAGTGCCTGCTCTTCCCTGCTCAGGTACTCTTTCGACTTTGCAGAATCCAGCATCTTATAAGAGTCATACATCTCACGTATTTCATCGGTCTGTATGAACTTAATCTTGAAACTAGGATGTATCTTCATCTTTCGGTTGATATCCACCTCGTTATGTAGCATCAGATAATTTTCATCATCATACCCCTTACAGATGGTCAGACGCTTACAGAGGGTCTTGCAGTCGAAGAAATAGTTGGTCAGTTCACGGAACACCTTGTCAACTCGGTCAAAACGTTGAGCGGTATAGAGAATCTGCACGCCATGTCCCTTCCTGTTCTGCGTGAGCAACGTCAACAGCTGTGTCGGGAAATTCTTGAAATTACGGCTGTTGAATTCATTCTGTACTTCATCCCATGCGACAATCAAGGGCTTGTCATATTGAACCAACAGCTGTCTCCAATCTGTAAATGCAAAGTCCTGTTTATCGAAATAATAGTTCGAACATATCAGGATATCATCACCATATTTTTTTCGATATTCATTCAATACATACGTCATTGCCATGGTCTTCCCCTTGCCAGGCAATCCCAAAAACCCATAGATTCCATAGAGATGAAGCTGTCCACCTCCCCTGTCTTTCCTGAACAGCCAGCGGAGCAGATACCGCAACCCCAACAACAAACGCAGCCAGAACGGCTGACTCAAAAACCTCATGACTCCATACCTCCTTTTTTCTCATATGATGGCAACGCCAGTTTCATGCCAACAAAACGGCTAGTGCCGTTGCTCCACTAGGTCTCCGCCCACTAGAGCCATAAGCTCTAGTGGTTCCCACCTCCGGCACTAGGCTAACGGAATATATTGCTTGATGAACTTGAACACGGCTATCACGGCAAAGACCGTACACCAACCCGCAATGCTGACAAAAAGGGCAGATATAACAGGCGTACCGCACATATAGCAGCCCCATCCAATTGCCTTGACAGCATACTCCCCCACTGTCACGGAGACATTCGGGAGAAGTCCAATCAGACCAAAAATAAGCCTGACGGGGATTAAGATGATTTTCAACAGAAACGTCCAAATCATGAAATCACCTCTTTCCCTTCGGCACAGGAAGTGCCGCATTGCCACTCAGGTTATTGATGGAGACATCGGGAACACGTCCGCTTTCCGTCAATGTCAGCGTGCCAAGACCCATAAGCTTCATGAACATGTTGTAGTTATAGATTATCAGCAGTACAGCCAGGAACGCACCGATATATTTACGCCATGTAGTAACATTGTCCCTCAAGTTGCCATTATCGACAATGGTAAGTGTCTGCCCCTTCCAATTCACCTTGACATCGGGAATTGCAATACTGGACACATATTTATTAAAGTTGACCGTGTTTGGCGGTGAAACAATGTCAACGACATCAGCCATGAAATCATCCCATACAGTATCAGAAGGAACAACCAGGTCAGTGACAAAGTCTATCACGGCAGTGCCTGCCCCTGCTATCGCATCGGGAATTGCACAAACACCATCCCACACCATTTCAAGCCACCCGATGATAGTACCTGTCTGTTCCCCTTCGGCAGTCCCCGCATCGGTACGGACATCACCAACGCCCGTATTACTGTTCACGCCAGTTTCGGGGATTGTCAAAGGAGTCTCGGTAGTCAATGGCTTGCTAGCTGTGTTGGATGGAAATGCCGTAGAACTTCCGGCAGCAGCATCTGTCACTTCTTTTGGGAAATAGGTAGTATCCGACTTTACCTCTGTACGTGGAAAAGTTGTAGTAGTCCCAACAAAATCATAAGCGGCATAGCTACCAGAATCAGTAGCCAACAAAAGACGATACACACCATCGTAATCAGCCAAAGCAATACGCCTATACCTACTTGATTGACGCCAGGATTTAGCTAAAGCCCCCGTAGAATCATAATAAGTAGAATAAGCCTGAGAATCTTCTACTGGAAGTGGAGCAGTAACAGAATCATTAGTATAAATGGTTAAAAAAGTACCAATTATTTGATCATCAGAAATACCAACGTTATGCAGAGAACGCACAGCAGGCAATTCAAGCAAATAATAATCAGTATAAGGAGATTGTTTGGGAAAATAAGTGGTATAAGGAGCCAAAGAAGAAACAGACATCATCATACCAACAATATCAGAAGATGAAGATGACGCTATAGTATTACTACTTATAACAGGCAAAAAAGACAAATCAACATCATCAATCACAACCCCGCCACCAGGTAATACTAAATTACCACTCTCTTCCCAAATATCAGCAATCCAATCAGCTACAGCATTAACAATCGCCTTCGTGGCTTTAAACGTAAAATTTCCACTCGTAACTTCTGAAAACGTACCAGCAATATTTACAACATCAAGTAAGGCTTGACCCGCCAAAGAATTATAAAATGCAGTCGCTACAGCTTTTAAATCAGTATCCGTTGCAGAAATTACTCCACAGGCAATCAAAATAGTTGCCACAACTTCAATTGCAGGAATCGCCCAAACAATCGCATGGGAATATTCCACCATTGCACCACAAAAGATAATGCTGAATATCATGAAGGCAAGAACCATGACACGCAATAACCTATGGTTCATCACATAATTATAGGTATCCAAGACCATAAAAACACCCCTTTCAATAACAAAGGGGTCAGCCACAAAGCCAACCCCATACAGCCAATTACAGGAATTTATAGACGATTCTCGGAATCAGGCTGACACCAATCATGATACCCATGATGGTAATACCCACTGGCAGTAACACACCAAGGTTATCACTGACCGCAGAGGTAATCGGTGCAAGCATGGCACTAGTCAACATATGTACACCCCTTTCTTCTAAATCTCATTTCAGCATACAGTTACAGGAACTTGTAGACTATCCTAGGAATTAACGAAATGCCTACCAGGATGCCCATGACAGCGATACCGACAGGCAACAAGACCTCAAGGTTATCACTCAGAGCATCGGTAATCGGCTTGAGCATCCCACTGGTAAGGAATGCCAGGTTTACATCTTCTCCCATAATATACCCCTTTCTTTAAATTATCTATTCCCCTGAACACATGAGCATCAACAATGCCCCTGCGAATAGGACCATCAGAAGCATATCGACAAAAGCCAGTATCTTCGTATTTCTATCCATAGATTCACCACCCAATCAGCCAAACCGCATCAACAGTTTATACACCATCTTCCAGAACAGATATACACCGCCGACCACGATGAAGATATAGAACATGCAGTTCAGCACGTTCAGATTGTCATTGATATTGGTCAACAGTTCAAGGACATCAGTGCTATTTTCTGTCTTCATCAGAGTCACCCCTCAGATAGCTGACTGCACCCCGTAACGATGAATTGATAAAATCATCACGCAGAATGCCAGCGTGTTTACATATCCTGTCCAATATCAACAACATATCCACATCTATGTATGTCACTACCCTCACCCTTCTGTCACTCATAATCATACTTCTCCTTCCTCTCCACAGGTTCCGTAAGATTCATAGTATTTGACCCGCAGGCCAGTACAGCCCACAAGAAACTCATTACCAAGAGCACGGAAGTAAGGAGTATAAGAAAAACTTGAATCGGGTTCACGTTTCACACCTCCCCCACTGTAATAAAGATTGCCTAAAATACGCCTGGTGTCCTTCGTTATGTATTTACAAATATAACGTGCGACCGCCACCCTCTCACCATAGAGAGGGATACATGTTGTAAACCCATAATGCCAGTTCTTAAGGTTATATATCGGCTGACCATTGCTTGTAACCTTCCCACTGTCCAGCATAGTAAAATCACCACTGACAAGGCCATGGAAATGGACAGCTCCATCCTTATGCAGTTCAGGGACAATCAGATATTTCAGGTTCATCCTCTTTGTACCATTATTTAACCAGTTCTTTAACTTCTTACAAATCTCATTATAATCATATCTATCGACCTTGTTCTTATCTAATGTAAAGGTGATAAAGTAATCAAAGTCATTTATCATTGCAATATCATAGATTTTATCAATACCCCTTTTGAGACTGTCAGACCGGGTTACATTCTTATCCTTTTTATAAGTCCTCCTGTGTGAGACAACTGGTAATTTGTGAGGATTGAAAACAGGATGGTTAAATGTAATCGTCTTTGTCTGCCCGTCAGGATAAATCTTGGTACGCTGATTATAACGATAGAAAGCCATTTTTCACAAAATGACTGTTATTTGTGGCTAATATCAAGTATAGCCACAAACGCCGGGCGCACGGTAAACCGTATGCGCCCTTGCGTTATTTGCTAAATGCTGGTCGCACAATGAATTTACATTCCTTATTGACTGCAACGACAAGTGTGACAGTATCACCAACTTTGTATTCATTCACGCCCCAAAAATTCCCGACAGAGCCATCAGGCAGGGAAGCAAATACACGGTACATAACAGTACCCTCTTTTGTTGTAACCTTCTGCACACTTACTACTTTTACATTCATCTTAATACCTTACCTTTCTAAATAAATGAAGCAACGATTTTGTAAGAAAGATGTTCCAAATCCTGGGAACAATCCTCTAGGAAACACTCCGCCTCTTTCAGTTCAAAAAAGCGAGCAATGATTGCCAAGTCAGGCTCGGAAGAAAGACCCGCATCAACCAGTGTTGAATCAATCCCGACAATGTAATACTTCATTTCTTTTCTCCTTTTCAATTAAAAAACCACGATAACAATAGTTAACGTGGTTAAATTTACTTCCTAAAACCCCGATTTTCGAAATAAATTTTCCAAAATCGGAATCGATGTATTTCTATTAATTTTGTAATAATTTATTCCGAAAATCCTTGTAGATTTTAGGAATAGTTATCCATCTTTCTCTTCATCCAGAACCAAACGTCCATCGATTCTGATATAGGCTGTACCGAATGGCGCATCCAATAATTTTGTAATCTCAGGATCATAATTGCAGATCGTGTTCAGCGCATAGATGCCTGATTGATCTGGATCATCCATGTATTCCGGGGTTTCATCACCGGCAGTGAATCTCCAGCCACTGTCCCAATCATGATTGCTGTCAGGCTCTTCGCGATACATGTAACCAACCTTCTCACCATCTACCAAAATTCTATCTGTCGCAAGACAGCCTTCGGCGCCTTTCCAGGAGTCAAGAATAATCTTCATATCCTCGGCTTTGATGAGAAAGTCTTTTTCAGGAATTTGATACCAGCCGTTTCTCTGCCAGGCTCCGTCTTCTCCAAGGAGATGGTCAATCAAGTTCCAATTGATATCAAAGAAGTTCAACACTTCCTCATTGCAGCCCTGTTCTCTGAACATAAAATAGGCGCATCCGCAGAGGCACCCTGCCGCATATTCTCTCCAAGATTTGTAAAGCTGTGCTGCATTTTTAGCCATCGGTCTGACAAAAGCCCAAAAGTCATCCTTCGTGATCAGACCAGCAGCATACCCTACCCTCAAAAGGCCGATAATTTCGTTGCAGTCCCAAGCGTAGTAACCGCCCTCTCCTGCAAGCTCGTCAAAATTTCTGCTGTATTCCATACAGCTTTCAAAAAAATCTCTTGACTCCTGCGTCAGTTCACCAATATCGAAGGACGGGCTTTCATTCCAAAAAGAACGAAAATCTGATAAATCGTTATCAGTGCTATACAACTCATTGCAGACGTTAATCAGTGTATCTCTGTCTACGATATGATAAATTCTTTTCAAATGATCTCTGACAATCTCCGCTTTTTCTTCGTTGCAGAGATACAGATGCTCGTATCCCATATGAATATCAATGCCAGGTGTCTTCCTACAGGCAGAGATCCCGCTGAGTAAGAGTGCAAATTCCTCTATCGAAGGCTGGTTTGTTGCGGCAGATTCGCTCTGACACACTTCTTTTAGTTCTGTAATCCTGCTGATAATTGTTCTCGTCGTTTCAGTCATAACTTCTCCTCTTTATTTTAAATTTAACTTTTCCATTCTATACTGCAGTTTTTGGGGAGAAATAGATAATCTCGCCGCCACTTTCGCCAATTTCCGATCCTGTTTCAAGGCTTCAGAAAGAATAAACGTCTCATAATCCTCCATCATCTGTTTTAAATTCACTCCATTTGTCGCCAATAATTTCTTTATGGCTTCAGGCGAGAATATGATGTCATCAGATTTCGTCGAATTCACTGGAACTGTATTCTGCGTGTTCCTTGCTACGGCTCCATCTTCCTCAATTTTTTGAAGCAAGTCTTGGACAGAGTCCAATGTGATAAAATCGCCGTCTTCCATATTAAAAGCACTTTCAATGGTATTTTTCAGTTCTCTGATATTGCCTGGCCATTTCCACTCTGTAAAGAGGTGAAGCGTCATCTGTGACAGACCTTTAATGTGCTTATTCATTTTTTGGTTATAGACCTTGATAAAATGTTCTGTCAGAAGCAAAATATCCTCCGGTCTTTCACGAAGAGGCGGCAGCAGCAGCTTCACCACGCTGATTCTATAATAAAAGTCAGAACGAAGCTTTCCCTGACTTGCCAGCATTTCAGGATTTTCATTAGAGGCAGATACGATTCTGACGTCAAATCTGATATCCTCCTTGCCACCGACTCGCCTTACCTTTTGTTCTTCCAACACCTTCAGCAGTTTTGCCTGCATCGAAACATCCATAGAGTTGACTTCGTCTAAAAACAAAGTGCCGCCGTCAGCTAACTCAAAGAGCCCTTTTCTTGACTCGGCACCAGTAAATCCTCCCTTTTCCGTTCCAAAAAAAAGACTTTCCAATAGATTAGCTGGAATCGCTGCACAGTTTTGAGAAATAAAAGGCTTATTTTTGCGGTTTGATAGCATATGTAGAGCCTCAGCAACCAACTCTTTTCCCGTACCAGTCTCTCCGCAGATCATCGTCGGTGAATTGTTCTTTGCCACTTCCTGTACGATACGTTTAAGCCTGACCATTTCTTCATTCCGCGTCACAATATCATCTAAAATCGATAGATGCGGATTCACATTTTCATTAGAGCCAATTTTTTTGTGGTCCAACAACCTGGCCACATCAATAGCACCCTGAATCGAACCATCTTGATCGAGAATCGGATAGGTGGTAGATGAAATTGTCAACTGGAATTGGTCTGTAGTCAATGTCTGTTGCTGGCCAATCGTCACCTGGCCTGTTTTCAACGTTTTCATCACCGTGCTGTTGTCAGTGGTTATTTCTTTATAGACATCTAGCAGATACTTTCCTCTCACATTTTTTCCAAATTCTATCTCGTCAAGGCCAAAATTACTGCAAGGCTTATAATACTCAACAATTCCTTCCTTGTTTACAACCATCAATCCAGCGACAGAATCGCTGGACGAAATGATTCGATTTACTTCTTTTAGGTAGTCCATGTAATTAAACCCTCTCCTCGTTTAGTTTTATTGCCGCTGCTCAAACAACCGTCGAAGCAGTTTCTCTGTTCCAAACATTCTCGAGACCGACAGCAGCCTGCTGTCACTTTCGGTAAACGGCCGGTAAATGTTCTGAATCATTCCCTCATCTAAAGTATTGGCATCGATTCCGTAGTAAACACTGATCAGATTCGGTACTGTAAAATCACCGTTGAGAACATTGCCTCCTACAAAAATAGTCAGGGGGCTGTCTAATGCTAACTCTCTCGTTTTTCTATTCATCAGAGTTACAATATTGCCGCAGGCGTGGCGCAGATCGATTTCACGAATCAGACCGACAAGGCGTCCTGAATTAGAGAAGTGAGCCACTCTATCGTTGATTCGATCAAAGTCCGGCATAGATAATACACCAAAGCCTTCCACCGATTTTTTAACACTTTCATAGGCCTGTTGCAGATGCAAATTAAAATCTCGATTGTCGATATCTCCAATCAATGCATACTCAACCTCATCTAAGGCGCTGGCAATGATACCAATATCCGTCTCACAAATCATCAGGGAATGGGTCGGCGGATATAAAACTGCAGTAACAGGTAGTTCCTCGTTGAAATTATCCTGCAGTACAACGGTGCCTACAATCAGCTCAAAGAGCCACTGACGCAGCAGCGGAACGGTAAATGCACTATCCTCGCTTGGATTGAGCAGGAAATCTTTAATCTTCATTTCGGCATCAGGATTCTCCATATGCTCCATCCAGGCGCCACTCATAATACTTATTTCTTCTTCATCTACGAATTTGAGCAAATTTAACATTTGATTGTGATAAGGCTGCTCCTTATCTCTTATTTCTGTATAAAAATCAAGCTTTGTTGTCATTGTTTCCACCTCCTCTTCTCTGACCTTTTCTATTATTTTATCATAGTTTACCCTAAAACAAAAGAGTGCACGGAGAAAACCTCTCGTGCACTCAAGTTTGAATATCTGCTATTTATTTTTGATATACTTTTTCGCCTTCTACATAAGTTGCTTCTACACACACCTTATCGATGTCTTCGGCAGGAACAGTGAGCAAATCGTCACACAATACGATAAAGTCTGCCTTGTATCCTTCCTTCAGCTGACCGATGTTCTTAAATCCTGCTACACCAGCAGATGCTTTCGTGTAGAGTTTCACTGCAGTTTCAATATCCACTGCCTGGTCCTGCCCACAGTCTGTACCATCGTAAGCTTTTCTGGTCACAGCTCCTTTGAGGCAAGGGAATGGATCTGATGGAACTGCCCAGGACGTCGCCGGTGCGTCAGTGGAGAAACACAGATTGACACCCTTTTCCAACATCGTTTTCACAGGATATGTAGTCTTCGTTCTTTCTGGTCCCAAATTTTTCAGATAACTTTCGATTTCTGCATAGAGGAAAATCGGCTGGGTTGCAAAAGCAAAGCCCTTTTCAATGGTTTTCTCCATAGCTTGCTCTGACGGTTCTGTTATATGTTCGAGACGAAGATGCGGCGTTTCGTCCAAAGTCCACTTTTCTTCCTGATACACTCTGTTAACCATTCTGTCGATCGTTTTTCCACCCATGGCGTGCATGGAAAGCTGACAATGATATTTCTTGCAGAATGCAATAGCGCTTTCCATCTCTTCATCTGTAATCGTCGAAATTCCATGCTCATCTGAATCGAGATAAGGTTCGTTCATCCAAGCAGTTCTGCCAGAAACGCTTCCGTCACCGATGGTTTTAATGCCGGCAGAGAAAATCTGCTGATTCTTGTCATACTGTTTTTCAGGGATTTTGAAATCTGGATCATCGTGGAAATAGTTCCACATGTAGTAAATGCCGACCTTCTGTTTGAACCCTTTTTCTACAGCTGCATAATACAATTGATAATTATCAGAAGGATCCATATTTCCCATATCACAGATCGCTGTGATACCCTGTGACAGTAACAACTGTCCCAGATCAGCCACTAAATCTGCTTTCTGTTCTCTCGTGAGACTTGGCAGCAGGTGGTTCACTAAATTTCTAGCGTTTTCACGTAGTACGCCAGTCGGCTCTCCATTTTCATCTCTGTCGATAGCACCGCCTTCTGGATCCGGCGTGTCTTTTGTGATGCCTGCCATTTCGATCGCTTTACTGTTAAGGCAGATGATGTGGGCACAAGTACGCAGCAGATAAACTGGTGAATCACTGCAGCCTTTATCCAGATCATATCTGTTCGGTGAGCGTTTTTCTGCGAACTTGCCTTCGTCGTAGCCCCATCCTTTGATCCATGCTCCCGGACCTTGCTCTGCCCTGACCTCTTTAATCTTTTCAATCAGTTCCTCAATGGAATGCACCACTGGAGGCAGACAAGAAATCTGCTTGCTCATTTCAGCCAGCATCGCCGGATGCTCATGGGCATCTACAAAACCTGGCAGAACACGTTTTCCCTCTAGGTCTACTTTGTCATAATCACCTGATGGCATCTCTGCCTCTTTTCCAATCCAAGTGATGACACCATCTTCTACTATCATTGCTTCAGCGTACAAATTATTGTCGTCTGAAGTAAATATTTTTCCGTTTACATATGCATTTTTCTTTGTGCTCATGTTATTACTCCTTTCAATCTACTATAATATATTAAGCAAAATCTATACCATTGTCAAATTGTATGATCCTGTTTTTAACCAAATACTTTTTGACCGTCGATATAGGTTTGTTCCACTTTCACTTTGTCAATATCTTCCGATGCAACGGTCAAAAGATCATCGCTGAGTACGGCAAAGTCTGCATGGTAACCAGCCTTCAATTGACCGGCATTTTTCAGCCCGGTAACCACAGCGGCGTTTCTAGTATAGAGTTTAATTGCCGTTTCAATATCAACCGCCTGATCTTGACCACAATCTGTGCCGTCATATGCGTATCTGGTTACCGCTGCTTTCAGACATGGGAATGGATCTGATGGAACTGCCCAGGATGTCGCCGGTGCATCAGTTGAGAAGCACACATTGACACCACGATCCAGCAGTTTTTTAATAGGATAAGCTTTTTTTGTTCTGTCTGGACCCAGATTAGCCAAATAACTCTCTATCTCTGCATAGAAAAAGATCGGCTGTGTTGCGAATGCAAAACCATGTTCTACCGTCTTTGCAATTGCTTCCTCAGAAGGTTCTGTGGTATGTTCAATACGAAGATGCGGTGTTTCATCATCGTTCCACTTTTCTTCCTTAGCCACTCTGTTGACGATTCTGTCGATGGCCTGCCCGCCCATAGCGTGCATGGAATACTGGCAGTGGTTTTCTTTACAGAATTTGATTGCACTTTCCATCAATTCGTCAGAGCAAACAGAAATACCGTATTCGTCCGTACTTCCGTAATACGGCTCACTGACCCAGGCTGTTCTGCCAGAGAAACTGCCGTCACCAACGGTCTTCAATCCTGCTACATGTATCTGTTGATCACCGTCCATCTGTTCTTTCGCAATGGCAAAATCTTTGTTCTGCCAATAATAATCCCACATGTAGTAGATGCCGATTCTCTGTTTAAAGCCTTTTTTCTTCGCATTCATGTAATATCCGTACACATCGCCGTCACTGAGACATCCGATATCGGCTGCCCCTGTAATACCTTGGGATGCCAACAATTTTCCCAGATCCACAATTTCGTCAATTTTTTCTTCGTCACTGGATACAGGAAGAAGCGGTGTGATAAAAGATCTGGCATTTTCGCGAAGAACGCCTGTCGGTTCCCCGTTTTCGTCTCTATCAATTTCTCCACCCTGTGGATCTGGTGTATCCTTTGTAATACCCGCCAGTTCCAGCGCTTTGCTGTTGACGCAGTTCACATGACCGCACGTTCTGAATATGATAACGGGAGAATCACTGCAGCCCTTGTCCAGGTCATATCTGTTCGGTGAACGCTTTTCCGCCAATTTCCCTTCGTCGTAGCCCCAACCCTGAATCCATTCTCCAGCTTCTTGCTTTTCTCTAACTGCAGCAATTTTTTCCTCTAAATCAGTCAAAGAGTTGACAACTGGTGGAAGGGCAGAAATCTTCTTACTAAAATCTGCAAGCATGATGGGATGCATGTGTGCATCGATAAAACCCGGGATAACCCTCTTGCCATTCAAATCTATTTTTTCATAGTCTCCAGCAGGCATATCAGCTTCTTTGCCTACCCATTTGATTCGTTCTCCTTCTACAATCATAGCGTCTGCATATAAATTCGCATCGTCAGAAGTAAAAATCTTACCATTTGTGTAAGCTGTCGCCTTCATTGTACTCATATGTATTCTCCTTCTTTTTAACTTTTATTTGATGCAAATATATAAAGCAAGAATCGTGCCATTTTCTGAAAGTTCTAAATCCTTCAACGCCAATGACTTCAGATTTCGTCTCTATCGGATATATAAAAAAAAATTAATTTTATCAATATTTTTTTATATATAAAAATTATTTTAAAAATAGTGAAGACGCCTTTTTACAAGGCGCCTCCCTTTTTTATAACATAGGAAATATCAAAGAACGTACATTGCGATGGGTCGCCTTTTGAGGGCGGCATGTGGAAATAGTAATCTTTGATTCCGTCATTTCCATGTTTTTTATTCTAATTTTCTAAGATATATGCTGGTATATATCCTAGGAATTCATATTGCCCCTCTAAATCCGGGCAATGAATCAAGCCAGAATAATCTATCTGCCCATCATAAGCATTCATTTTTTTCCATTCAACAGTAATCGGATACTGCACGCCATCAACCTCAATGGTCAAATCCACAAACTGCTGTTTCGCTTCTTCCAGACTGTTGAAATAATAATATGATTTTGGATTACCTGTTACGATTTCACCCTTACTATAGATATTAAAATGTTTCGTATATGTTCTGATGAACACACCGCTGGACGGCATCGTAAACTGATAACGCATGATAAATCCATCCCTGTCGCCCATAACTTTTTTCATCGATATGGACCTTCCACTATCCTCTACAGCTTCAATAAATTGAATCATCCGATAGGGACCTAAATAGGGCATAAAATTAATCTCGGCTCCAGGAGCTGCATCTTTTATCTTCTCTATCTCACTAGCATCCGCTAGTTCAAAATGATACGCCAGACCGCAAATATCAGCTACATCTAAAGGATAAGCGCCGCTTGTGCCACTGATATGATGCTTCATCTGTCCATCGATCCACTGGTTAACATCACAATTGAATTTAACATAAGGCTGTTTCCCTTGAAAAAAGTTCACAACTCCGCTGACATCCAGCTCTAATCCCGGATAATAGCTGTTGATCTCAACATAGCCAGAGGTATATGTAGTAGTACCGTTATCCATACGCCTGAAGAGAAGTCTATTTTCTTCTTCCTCCCCTTCATTATATGCATTAAACACACTGTCAGGATCAGACTTGCTCACAACCTTAATACCGCCTACAAATAACGTACTGTCACAAATGGATACCATCCCCCAATAAGGAAGTACGTTGAATGATGGCAAAATGATGACCGGATCATAATCCTTTACTTTTCTAGCGTGGAGGTCAATACCCGTCAATAAATTCTCTTCATTTCTCTGTACAGTTAACGTCCCCCATACCGTAAGCAGCAGATTTCCGTCTCCATTCACACTCCATATCGCTGCAACACCTGAATCATCAACAGGGTCAGACAAAGTCATCCAGGCATCACTGCCTGCAGGGCCGATAACTTTCTGGCCGCCTACGATGACAGTACATCCTTCTCTCAAAATCAAGGCATCTTCTTGTACCAAATTAGCATAATCCACGACCTCGATGACGGATGCTTCTTCTGTCTTTATCGATTCTTTATCTTCAGCCTCAATGACTCCTTCTTCTTCTTTTGGATTCAGCTCTTCTGTCTGATCTATCGCCTCATCAGTCGGAAGTTCTGGCTCCATTACATCGCCGGGGTTATCAGGCACCTCTGGATTATCAGGGGTTCCGGGGTTATCAGGCACCTCTGGTTCTTCAGGTGTTTCCGAGTCTTTAGGAGGCTCTGGTACTTCCGGCACATCTGCCGTTGGCGGCACTGTCGGCTCGCTGTTCCCATTATCAGCAGTCTCATCAGATAGTGACTTTACAGTCTTGCCAGTCTTCTTGGCGTAAACCTTATCGACCACATTCGTAATCCTGCCAAGGTTTTTTAAGCTCACATCTTTGCCTGTTTTTAAAGTTACACCCTTTGCCAAAATCAAATTAGTACCTTTATGAATCGTTAAACTGGAAGTCACCTTTATATCTTTGGCAATGAGAATCATTTTTGTGCCTCTTTGAACTTCTTCCCTCAGTGCCTTTTCTGTAATGACTTTTTTTCCAGATTGAATCTTAAAAACTTTCTTACCACCAGCCAATTTCTTTGATTTTGCCGTAATTGTTGTAGTTCCATAGCTGATCGTTTTTACAATACCGTTTTTAGTGACCGTTGCAATCTTCTTATTAGATGAAATCCATTTCGCCTGGTCGTTCTTAACCTTTGTCGTGCCTAGATTCATCTTGGCCGCAGTTCCCCCTTCCATAGCAATTACATTGTTTTTACGCTTTACGACGGTGACTTTGATCTTTTTGGAAACTGTCGATTTGGCCTTAGACTTGATTGTAATTGTTGTTTTACCCTTCGTCTTAGCAATGATTTTACCCTTAGAAGAAACCGTTGCTACTCGAGCATTTGACGATGTGTATTTGTATCCCTTTTTTGAAATAACCTTGTTACTTGCCTTTGGTTTTAATTGATAAGATTTGTTCATTTCAAGTGTAATCTTTGTCTTTGCTACGGTTATCTTTCCTTTTGCTGCCGCACCAAAACTAGTTACAGTAAAGCTGGAAAATATTAAACTACATGCCAAAATCCAGACTAGAATCTGACGCATTTTATTCATTACAACCACCTCTTAGTTCTTTCTATAGAATACTAAATTATGTATATATCATAACATATATATCTTTTTTAGTCTATAACTAGAAAAAAGAGATTCTTTGTATAGAGTTACCTCTCAAAGAATCTCTTTTTATACTTACTTCAGTCTTTTCCTCGCCTGTACTTTTTCAAGGGCTGATTCATACAGCTCTTTCTCATCTTCTGTCTCCGGCGTATACGGGGGCACCTTCTGCGGTTTGCCCGTTTTGCTCATGGCTACCATGGTAAAATGTGCGCAGAGAGCTTTTTCTGGTCCGTTTCCAGACTCCATATCCTCTGAATCCACACGCACGTAGACGTCCATAGAGGAATTCCCTACATAAGCGATGGTCGCTGTGCAGGTCACCAAGGCGCCGACAAAAATCGGCAGATGAAAAATCAACTCGTCCACTCTGGCAGTCACACAGTTGCACCTGGCGTATTTCATGGCGGCAGCCCCCGCAGCCGTATCCATGAATTTCATGATCTCGCCACCGTGCACGTTTCCCGCAACATTAGCCTGATGCGGAAGCATGACTTGACTCATCACCACTTGATATCTCGTATCCATATAAAGCCCTCCCTTCTCGTTCAATCCTATTTAAAATACTCTACTGCCGCTTTGAACATACCGATGTCAAAGTTCCCTGGTACATTCTTGTACAGCCCTTCTCCAGTTCTCTCCGCGTGTCCCATCTTTCCGAACACTCTTCCATCTGGGGAAGTAATTCCTTCAATGGCGTAATAGGAACCATTTGGATTGAACTGAATGTCGCTGGTTACATTTCCGTCAAGGTCTACATATTGCGTCGTAATCTGACCGTTCTTTGCCAGCTCCTGAATCAATTCTTCTGAAGCGATGAATCGGCCTTCGCCGTGAGAAATCGGCACCGTGTAAATTTCACCTGGCTTGGTATTGGCCAGCCATGGCGATTTGTTGGATGCGATTCTCGTTCTGATCAGTTTGGACTGGTGACGTCCGATTTCATTGAAAGTCAAAGTCGGGAAGGTTTCATCGATATCCATGATCTTTCCATAAGGCACCAGGCCCAGCTTGATCAAAGCCTGGAATCCATTACAGATACCGACCATCAGTCCTTCTCTGTTATCGAGGAGATCCGTGACTGCCTCTTTGACTTCCTGGTTTCTAAAGAATGCCGTGATAAATTTACCGGAACCATCTGGCTCGTCACCGCCGGAGAATCCTCCTGGTATGAAGATAATCTGCGATTCTCTCACCTTTGCTGCAAAGTCTTCTACAGATTTAGCAACAGCTTCTGCCGTCAAATTATTGATGACAAAGATTTCTGGCTCCGCCCCTGCGTCTCTAAAGGCCTTTGCGGAATCGTACTCACAATTGTTGCCAGGGAATACAGGAATCAAAACTTTCGGTTTCTCTATTTTGACTTTCGCATGTGGTCTCTCGGATGCCTCATAGTTGAAAGTCTCCAGCTTATTCTCCGCAGTTTCGATATTGCAGCTGTAGATCGGTTCTAATTTGCTTTCGTAAACTTTTTCAATCGCTGCAAGGTCGATTCTCTCACTTCCACGGACAATGGCTTTCTCGGCTGTCGTCTTACCCAAGTCGATGATATCCGCGCCTTCCAGCTTAAATCCGAAATAATGCATATCATCGCCGCATTCGGCACCCATTGTTTTCTTCATCACTGCAGTAGAAACTTCTACGACAAAGGCGCCATAAGCGTATCCGAAGATTTTCTCAAGATCCACATCCTCACCGTATGCAAATCCGATCTCATTGCCCATGGCCATCTTCAGCACAGCTTCCGCCACACCGCCGTATCCAGGTGTATAAGCGCTGATGATGGTTCCATCTTCAATCATCTCATGAATCGCTTCATAAATCGCCTTCAGAGATTCTGCCTTCGGCAGCCCTTCTTCGTCGTATTCAGGTATAAACATAAATACATTATTGTCAACTTCTTTAAATTCCGGTGAAATGATATTGCTGACATCGTCTGTGGTCACTGCGAAGGATACCAAAGTCGGCGGCACGTCGATGTCCTCAAAGGTACCGCTCATGGAGTCCTTGCCGCCGATTGCAGCAACACCCAGTTCCTTCTGTGCCTTAAAAGCACCCAATACAGCAGCCATCGGCTTGCCCCATCTCTGCGGATCTTTCATCGGTTTCTCGAAGTATTCCTGGAAGGACAGGTAGATGTCCTCAAAAGATGCACCTGCTGCAATCAATTTTGATACAGATTCTACCACAGCCAGATAGGCGCTGTGGTACGGACTCTTCTCAGCAATGAACGGGTTGTAACCCCAAGACATCAGTGAGCAGGTTGACGTGTGTTCTTTTTCCACAGCGATCAGATTGACCATGGCTTGGTTCGGCGTTCTCTGTTTGATGCCGCCAAAAGGCATCAGCACAGTGCCTGCGCCGATGGTGGAGTCAAAACGCTCCGAAAGTCCCCTCTTTGAGCAGACATTGAGATCGCCTGCCAGGGCCATATATTCATCAGTAAAGTTCCCTGCCGCTTTCTTGGCAAAATCGCCGTGCTTCGGGATTTCGATGTCGATGTGTTTCTCGGCACCGTTGGTGTCGAGGAATTCCCGGGAAATATTTACAATTGCCTTATCGTTCCAGAAAATCTTCAAATAAGGATTTTCCTTCACTTCAGCGACGACAGTAGCTTCCAGATTCTCTGACTCTGCAAGTTTACAGAATTTCTCTACATCCTCTTTGCCGACGACGACAGCCATTCTCTCTTGAGATTCGCTGATAGCAAGTTCCGTACCATCCAAACCGTCATATTTCTTTGGAACCGCGTTAAGGTTGATTTCAAGACCGTCCGCCAGTTCTCCGATGGCAACAGAAACGCCGCCTGCACCGAAGTCGTTGCAGCGTTTAATCAATTTCGAAGCCTGTGGATTTCTAAACAGTCTCTGTAGTTTTCTCTCTTCTGGCGCATTTCCTTTCTGCACTTCTGCCCCACAACTTTCAAGAGATTCCAAAGTGTGAGATTTTGATGAACCGGTTGCACCACCGCAGCCGTCGCGCCCTGTCTTGCCGCCTAAAAGAATAACGATATCGCTGTCCATCGGCCGCTCTCTGCGTACATTCTCTGCTGGAGCCGCCGCGATGACCGCACCGATTTCCATTCTCTTAGCAACATAGCCATCGTGATAGAGTTCATCAACCTGTCCTGTGGCAAGGCCGATCTGGTTTCCGTAGGAACTGTAGCCGTTTGCAGCCGTCGTCACGATCTTCCGCTGGGGAAGCTTGCCCTTCAGTGTCTCTGATACTGGTTTCAGCGGATCTGCTGCACCTGTGACTCTCATGGCAGAATAAACATAACTTCTGCCTGAAAGCGGATCTCTGATGGCACCGCCTACGCAGGTAGCCGCGCCGCCGAAAGGCTCGATTTCCGTCGGATGATTGTGGGTTTCATTCTTGAACAAAAGCAGCCATTGCTGGATTTCACCTTCTACATTTACATCGATCTTTACAGTGCAGGCGTTAATTTCCTCTGACTCGTCCAGCTTTGATAATGCTCCTTTTGATTTCAGGTATTTGGCAGCGATAGTGCCGATATCCATCAGATTAATCGGTTTGGTCCTACCAAGCGCTTGTCTGGTTTTGATGTAATCCTCGTAGGTTGCCTGTACTGCCGGATCTTCAAACTTTACATTGTCGATAGTCGTGTTAAAAGTCGTATGTCTGCAGTGATCAGACCAATAGGTATCGATGACTTTGATTTCCGTAATGGTCGGATCTCTATCTTCTTTTTTGAAATAGTCTTGGCAGAATTTTAAATCAGCCAGATCCATAGCAAGTCCGTAATCTCCCAGGAATGCAGTAAGCTGCTCTTCGTTCATCTGGTTAAAGCCGTCTAAGACTGCCACCTCTGTCGGAATCTCGTAGTCAACCTTGAGGGTATCAAATTCCTCCAGGGCTGCTTCCCTGGCTTCGACTGGGTTGATGACGTATTTTTTAATCTCCGTAAGTTCCTCAGCAGACAGACTGCCACTGAGCATATATACCTTCGCGGTTCTCACAGTCGGTCTTTCCCCTTTTGAAATGATCTGAATACATTCCGCCGCAGAATTGGCTCTCTGGTCAAACTGCCCCGGCAGATATTCCACAGCAAATACGTGATCCGCCATGGAAAAATCCAGGTTTTCAGAAGCAATATCAACTTGGGGTTCAGAAAATACAGTGCCCACAGCATAATCAAAGAGACTCTTATCCAAGTTTTCTACATCGTAACGATTGACAATTCTAAGCTCCTCAAGTCCGTCAATCTGAAGGAGCTTGACAATTTCACTTTTTAAGGAAGCTGCTTCATGAGCAAACTCTCTTTTCTTTTCCACATATATTCTATATACCATGATTTCTCCCTTATTTTTCAAGTGCTGCAAGTGCTTTCTGGCCGATATCTTTTCTATAGTAAGCGTTATTAAAACTTACTTTCTCTACAGATTTGTACGCTTTTTCGATGGCCTCTTTGATATCCCCGCCTCTTTCCGTCACGCCCAAAACACGACCGCCATTGGTCAGAAGCTTTCCATCCTCGGACAGTTTTGCGCCGGCAACATAGACATCCTCCACATCATCAGCGATTTTGATCTCGTAACCTTTTTCGTAGGATTTTGGATATCCCTCGCTGGCCATGACCACGCAGCAAGCCGCATCGTCAGCGAAGTTGACATCGGCCTCATCCAAAGTGCCATCCGCCACATGAATCATGATATCAAAGAGGTCGCTGTCTAAAAGTGGTAAAACGACCTGTGTTTCCGGATCGCCGAATCTGCAGTTGTACTCAATGACTTTTGGTCCATCCTCTGTGAGCATGAGGCCAAAATAGAGGCAGCCAGAGAAGGTTCTGCATTCTCTGTTCATGGCAATCATTGTCGGCAGAAAGATTTCTTCCTCACAGCGAGATGCGATTTCTGCAGTATAATATGGGTTTGGTGCTACCGTTCCCATACCGCCTGTATTGAGACCTTTGTCACCATCCAGTGCACGTTTATGATCCATAGAGGATACCATAGGAATCAATGTTTTTCCATCGGTGAAAGAAAGGACGGAAACCTCCGGTCCTGTGAGGAATTCCTCAATGACCACCACGCTGCCGCTTTCACCGAAGACTTTGTCTTCCATCATATCTTTCACTGCTTTTTTTGCTTCTTCCAGTGTCTCGGCGATGATGACACCTTTGCCCAGGGCAAGTCCATCAGCTTTGACGACCACTGGAATCTTGCAGGTATCCAGATAGCCAAGAGCTTCATCCATGTCGGTGAAAGTTGCATATTCTGCTGTCGGAATGCCGTATTTCTTCATCAGATCTTTAGAAAAAGCCTTGCTGCCCTCGATGATAGCAGCGTCCTTATTTGGTCCGAAGCAAGGAATGCCTTCTGCCTGCAGCAGATCCACAAGACCCAGAACAAGTGGATCATCTGGCGCCACGATGGCGAATTCAATCTTGTTTTCCTTTGCAAATTTGACAATATTTTGCAGGTCTTTGGCTCCGATGTCTACACAGGTCGCATCAGCAGCAATGCCCCCATTTCCCGGCAGTGCATAGATTTCATCGACCTTTGGACTCTTCTTTATTTTTTTGATGATAGCGTGCTCTCTGCCGCCACCGCCAACAACCATTACTTTCATTATGTACCTCCTACTTGACGTCAATTAAACGTTTGATGTGTATATACTTTTTTGCAAAACTAAACAAGTCCGAATTCGGACTAGTTTAGTTTCACCGAATATGTACACATAAACTATCGAGATCAGAACCATTATACGACTAACGCCTTGCCGGCTAATGCCGGGGCGTTAAAGCATAAGGTCTGCCCATCAATTTGCTTTGCAAATTGGGGCCAGAACCATTATACGACTAAATCTTAGTGATGGAACAATCTCATACCAGTGAATACGGTTACCATTCCGTATTTATCACAAACTTCGATGACATTATCATCTCTCACACTGCCGCCAGGTTCAGCGATATAGGAGACGCCGCTCTTCTTTGCTCTTTCAATGTTATCGCCAAATGGGAAGAAAGCATCGCTGCCAAGAGATACGCCACTGATGGAATCCAGATACTCTCTCTGTTCTTCCTTAGTAAATGGTTCTGGTTTTTCTGTAAACAACGTCTGCCATACACCGTCTTTTAAGATATCCTCGTACTCATCTCCCAGATAGACGTCGATGGCATTATCGCGATTTGGTCTGGTTACGTCTTCTCTGAATGGCAGATTAATTACAATATCCGCCTGTCTCAAATGCCAGAAATCAGCCTTGTTCCCTGCCAGTCTGGTGCAGTGGATTCTGGACTGCTGTCCCGCTCCTACGCCGATGGCCTGACCATCCTTAGCATAAGCTACAGAGTTTGACTGTGTATATTTGAGAGTGATCAGAGCGATGATCAAATCTCTCTTCGCGTCTTCAGGCAGTTCCTTGTTGGCAGTAACGATATTCGTCAGCTGGTCCGGGGTTATTTTGTAGTCATTTCTGCCCTGTTCGAAGGTGATGCCAAAGACTTGCTTTGTCTCCTGTTCCATCGGCACAAAATCAGGATCGATTTTAACGATATTATAGTTGCCCTTCTTTTTTGTCTTGAGAATTTCCAAGGCTTCCTCTGTATAATCCGGCGCTATGATACCGTCAGATACTTCTCTCTTGAGAATCGTAGCGGTGACAGCATCACAGGTATCGCTGAGGGCTACCCAGTCGCCGAAGGAGGACATCCTATCTGTTCCTCTCGCCCTCGCATAGGCAGTGGCGATAGGCGAATCGTCCAGCCCTTGGATATCGTCAACAAAGCAGGCTTTCTTTAATGTATCATTCATCGGTACGCCTACAGCCGCAGAAGTAGGGCTCACATGCTTAAAGGATGTCGCTGCCGGCATGCCCAGGCAATCTTTCAGTTCCTTTACCAGCTGCCAGCTGTTAAAAGCATCCAGGAAGTTAATATATCCAGGTCTGCCATTTAAAATTTCCACGGGAAGCTCGCTTCCATCGGCCATATAGATTTTTGCCGGCTTCTGATTGGGATTGCATCCATATTTCAGTTCAAATTCTTTCATGATTTCTACACCTCCAATTATGCGTTCTTGTTGATCATTCTGTTTTCCGCTTTGCCTGTTTCCAGATCTACGTACCTTACATATAAAGAAATTTTATTGTCCTCATCAAGATTTGCCCATATTTCGTTGGCGAATGCATCAATATCATCTGGAATCTCCACTCTCTCCGGTTCGCCGCAGAAAGTCGGAAGCGGATTTCCATCCTGTACATAGGTGTGAATAAAGTGACCGAGGCCGGCCAGTGCAGAGTAATTGTAATAATATCTGTTGCAGGCAGAGCCTGATGCATCAGCACTTTTTAAGATACTCATCTTATAAGTCAGTTCCTGACCAAAGGTGAACATACCGCTGATTCTCGGTGTCCAATTGGGGCCGTCCGGTTCAAAGCATCTGGTGTCCAGCGCCTCTTCAAAAGATTTACCTTTCTGTAAGTGTTCATAAATAGTATCTGTCTGATCGCCGTTGGTCACAATCAGTTTGTCCTCGTGTTTCCTCATCGGATAATAGATAATCAGAGACGGGTCCTCCACCTTTGACGCATCAAAAGGTTTGATCATCACATTTTCTCCTTCTTCAAGGAAAACCCGGTTTCTGCTGTTGTCACTTCTGCCCATGATGAAGTAAGCACTGACAGCTTTTTTTCCGTCTTTGGATCTGCCCAGAACGATGCCTCTTCCTACATAAGAGTTTCCTTTTACGGCAGCTTCCATTGTTTTTATTTCATAAACATTCATTGGTTATTTTTCACCTCTCGCTAATTTTTCACTGATTTCTTCTACGGCCTTCGGAAGCAGCACCCATTCGGCCTGTTCCATAACGCGGCGCTGGAGAATTTCTGGCGTATCTCCCTCCAAGATTTCCACTGCTTTCTGCGCAATAATCTGGCCGCCGTCAGGAATCTCATTGACGTAATGCACCGTCGCTCCGGTCACTTTGACCCCATATTCCAAAGCCTTTTCGTGAACGTGCAGACCATAGCACCCTTTCCCGCAAAAAGAGGGAATCAGAGATGGATGGATATTGATGATTCTATTCTCATAAGCGTTGATAAATGTCGGGCTCAAAATCTTCAGGAACCCGGCCAATACCACCAGCTCGATGCCCTCTTCCCTGAAGATTTGTAGCAGCGCCTCTTCACTGGACATGATAACAGCTTTGATGTCGTTATCCTCTGCCCTCTTCAGAGCGAATGCCTGCGGATTATTCGATGCGACCAGAACAATCTCGCCGCTTTTAATCAATCCGCTGTTCTGCGCGTCAATCAGCGCCTTAAGATTGGTGCCACCGCCGGAGACGAGGACGGCAATCTTTGTCTTTAGCATAGTTCCACGCCTTCCTCAGATTTTACCACACTGCCTAATATGTAAGCGTCTTCGCCGTTTACTTTCAGTATATCAAGAGTTTTTTCCGCATCTTCTTTGGAAACGATAACAGTCATGCCTACGCCCATGTTGAAGGTGTTGAACATATCTCTCTCCGGAATATTGCCTTTCTCTGCAATCAGTTCAAAAATCGGCAGGACTTTGACATTTTCTCTCTTGATTTTTACGCCATAACCCTTTGGCAGACTTCTCGGAATATTCTCGTAGAAACCACCGCCGGTGATGTGGGCTGCCGATTTTACTGTAACCTCTTCAAAAAGTCTCACCATCGGCTTCACATAAATTTTTGTCGGTGTCAGCAGCGTCTCACCTATAGACCTTCCGCCGAGGGCTTCAAGGGGCTTTTTCATATCTTCATGTTCCACATCCAGCACTTTTCTCACCAAGGAAAATCCGTTGGAGTGTACGCCAGAGGATGGTAATCCTATGATGACATCTCCCTCACAAATAGTATCTTTTTTCAATACCTTTGATTTGTCTACGACACCAACAGCAAATCCAGCCAGGTCGTATTCGTCTTCAGGATAGAATCCCGGCATTTCTGCAGTCTCTCCTCCGATCAAAGCTGCCTCGGACTGGATGCAGCCCTCTGCAACGCCCTTCACAATCATCGCGACTTTGTCTGGATAGTTTTTGCCGACTGCAATGTAGTCGAGGAAAAACAGCGGTTTCGCGCCGACGCATATGATATCGTTGACACACATGGCCACACAGTCGATACCAACAGTATCGTGCTTGTCCATCAGGAAGGCCATTTTCAGCTTTGTCCCTACGCCGTCTGTACCACTGACCAGGACCGGTTCTTTGATGTTCTTGATATCCAATTCGAACAGACCGCCAAAGCCGCCAATATCACTCGGAACGCTTCCGAACATCATCGTCTTTGCCACGTGTTCTTTCATCAGTTCAACTGCTTTATATCCTGCTGTAATATCTACGCCGGCCGCTTTGTAGCTTTCGCTGAAACTCTTTTCCATGACTAATTCTCCTCTTTTTCACTAATCTTTTTTTCGAACCTGTTTTTGATTGAGCTGCTTGGCTCCTCTGTCGGATACTCTCCGCTGAAGCATGCGTGACAGTAGCCTTCGCCCGGCGCCTTACCTACAAGCATGTTCAGATGATTTACGTCCAGATAACCCAAGCTTTCTACACCTATAATCTTCTCTATTTCCGGAATAGTATGCTTGCACGCAATCAGGTTCTCTCTGGAGTCGATATCTGTTCCATAATAGCACGGATTGATAAACGGAGGTGCAGATGACCGCATATGTACTTCCGTAGCCCCGGCTTCTCTGAGCAGTTTTACAATTCTGGCGCAAGTTGTACCTCTGACGATAGAGTCGTCTACCAGAACCACTCTTTTCCCCCTCACAGTGTCTGCTACCACGTTGAGTTTGATTCTGACTTTATCCTCTCGCGCTTTTTGACCAGGTGCGATAAAGGTTCTGCCGATGTATTTGTTTTTGATGAATCCGATGCCGTAAGGAATACCCGACTGTCTGGAGTAGCCGATGGCTGCGTCAAGTCCTGAGTCCGGTACGCCGATGACCACATCCGCCTGCACAGGATGTTCCATGGCAAGGCATGCGCCGGCTTTCAGACGCGCTTCATGCACGCTGGTCCCCTCCACTACGGAGTCAGGTCTTGCAAAGTAGATGTATTCGAAGATGCAGAGCTTCTGTGATTGCTTTCCGCAGTGATCTTTGATGGATCTGACACCGTCTTTTTCAAAAACGACGATTTCGCCCGGCTCCACATCTCTGATGTATTTTGCACTGACAGAGTCCAAAGCACAGGTTTCTGACGCAACGATATAAGTTCCGTCTTCCTTTTGGCCGAAGCATAGAGGTCTCATACCCAGTTCATCTCTGACTGCGATCAGCTTGGATGGGGACATGATGACCAGAGAGTAAGCACCTTTCAGCTTGTCCATGGCGGAGTCAATAGCCTCCTCGATGGAATCACTTTTGATTCTCTCCTTGGTGATAATATAGGATATGACTTCCGTATCGCTTGTCGTATGGAAAATGGAGCCTTCTGCTTCCAATTCCTGTCTCAGCTCATATGAGTTGACCAGATTTCCATTGTGAGCAAGTGCCATTCTGCCTTTATGATGATTGACGACGATGGGCTGCGAATTGAGCCTATCGCTTTTTCCCGTAGTTCCATATCTGACGTGGCCGATGGCCATATTGGCTTCCCCCAGCTCCTCCAGAATTTCTGGCGTGAAGACATCATTGACAAGTCCCGCGTCTTTATAGTAATTAAACACGCCGTCATCGTTCACTACGATGCCGCAGCTCTCCTGTCCTCTGTGCTGCAGGGCAAACAAACCATAATATGTGGTGCTGGCTACATTCTGTGTCTCTGTGCCGAAAACGCCAAAAACACCGCATTCTTCTCTTAAACTGCTCATTTTTTCATACTCTCCCGTTTTATTCTCCAAGTAATCTCTTCAATATTTCCTGATATGCGTCTTCTACACCGCCCAAGTCTCTTCTAAATCTGTCTTTATCCAGTTTTTCATGGGTCACTGTATCCCAAAATCTGCAGGTATCAGGAGAAATCTCATCTGCCAAGACGATTGTACCGTCTGCAGTTTTTCCAAACTCCAGCTTAAAATCAATCAGTTCGATATTCGCGTCCTTCAGATAATCAGACAAAATTTCATTTATTTTCAAAGCAAAGCTTTTGATGATAGAAAGCTCTCCTTCTGTGGCGTATTCCATAGCGAGGATATGGTAGTCATTGACCATGGGATCCCCCAGGTCGTCATTCTTGTAACTGAATTCCAAAATCGGACGACCCATCTTGGTGCCTTCTGCAAGACCGAGCCGTTTGGCCAGGGAGCCTGCCGCAATATTTCTCACGATCACCTCAAGAGGTATGATGCTAACTTTTTTTACGAGGGTCTCTTCCTCGTTCAACTCTTCCACAAAGTGTGTAGGAATGCCCTTCTTTTCTAACATCTGCATCAAAAAGTTAGTCACTCTGTTGTTGATGGCGCCTTTTCCCATGATGGTACCCTTTTTCAGACCATTAAAAGCAGTAGCGTCGTCTTTGTAAGATACAATGCAGAGATTTTCGTCTGTCGTACCATAGACCTTCTTGGCTTTTCCCTCATATAGTTCTTCTCTCTTTTCAACGCGCATAAGCTTCACCTCTTTCATATTTTTGCTTCTGTTTTGATTTATTGATTGTATTTTTCCTCAATATTCTTATTCTTAGTCAGAACTTTATCAGCTGCTTCTTTTCTCTGGTTGTCCAATTTCGCGGCAATTTCTTTGTCTTCAATGCCCAGCATCTGAATTGCCAAGAGGGCTGCATTCTGCGCGCCGTCAATAGCAACTGTAGCTACCGGGATGCCTCCAGGCATCTGCACTGTTGAAAGAAGCGCGTCCAGGCCGTCCAAAGTGGATGATTTTACTGGAATGCCAATGACAGGAAGGGTCGTGCTGGCGGCAATGGAACCGGCCAGATGTGCCGCTTTTCCAGCAGCAGCGATAATCGCGCCGAAGCCGTTTGCTCTGGCGTTCTCAGTGAATTTCTTTACTTCTGCTGGTGTTCTATGGGCAGAGTACACGTGAACTTCATAAGGCACGCCGAATTCGTCTAATGTTGTCATTGCTTTTTCTACTACAGGAAGATCGCTATCGCTTCCCATGATGATTCCAATCTTTTTCATATATTTAACCTCCATCATTATATTAAAAAAAACCAAAAGTATATGCAGAATATCATACACAATAAACTTTATCACATATACTTTTGGTGTCAACATTTGTTCAGTAAAATTCGTATTTTCACTTTACTTTTATTTAGTTTTTTGATTAAATTAGGCAAAATTACGAATTATATTTGGGTATATCGATATAATTATTCGTATTTTAATCTTTTTTCTGGGGTAAGCTGTCCAAGTAGCTCTGCATAATCAGAACCGCTGCCTGCTTGTCAATAACCTGCTTTCTTTTCTTGCGGCTGACGTCCGCTTCAATGAGGACTTTTTCGGCCATGACGGTAGTCAGGCGTTCATCCTGCCAGACCACATCGATATTTTTCATCCCTGTGCTTCTCATCTTATTTTCCAGCATCGTACGGAACTCATAGACTTTCTCTGTCTGGATGCTGTCACTTCCGTCCAATTTTTTTGGCAGGCCAATGACGATGGTATCGCAGTCGTATTCTTTGACCAAATCTAAAATTTTCCCAGTGTCTTTTCGTATTCCCACTCTCTCCAGCGTTGTCAATCCTTGGGCAGTAATACCCAGGGCATCACTTAAGGCGACACCTACCGTTTTGTCGCCGACATCAAGAGCTATTTTTCTCATATTTTCACCTCAGCATTCACACATTTTTCTCTCATGAAAGTCACGAATTCTTCCTTTGTTCCCTTTAAAAATCCATTTTTATCAATCAAAAGCACCAGTCCCTTATCCATCGCGATGATAAACAGGTCCTTAGACTGCATCAAAGAACGTATTTCCCTATACTTGATATTGGTCCTGCTCTGTGACAGCGTGTTAACAGCAAGAATGTGATCTTCATAGAAATTATTTATCGTCTCAATGTCCCTGCCGTGGACCTGGCGATTTTTCCTTGCTGCAAAAGATGCCAATCGAACAGGCGTTCCCACCAATCTGTAGACCACGAATAAAAAGGCGGCCGCTGCTACAGCCGTAAATGGATACCAGCCTTTCATGACTGTAAGGATGCCTGCAGCGATGACGATAATAAGTGCAGCATAGCAAGTGTTCACGAAACTCTTATTCAGAGTTGTCCGTTTAAGCTGTAAGTAATATTGATAGGTATACGTGCATTTGTTCTCAAATAGTGTAGTCATTTCCTGCCTTCCTAAAAAAACGGCAGGTTAAAACAAATCGCCTGCCGTTCATTTCTATTCTATTTTTTTAGATAATCCTTTAGAATTTCTTCTACCAAGTCGTCTCTGTCAATGCGGCTGATCATCATTCTCGCATTATTGTGACTTGTAATGTATGACGGGTCGCCTGAAAGAATGTATCCAACCATTTGATCAATTCCGTTGTACCCTCTTTCCTCCAAAGCGGCGTAAACAGCCTCCAGGATTTCTTTCGTAGTTTTCTGTTGAGTTTTCGCTGCGTCAAACATAATTGTTTTTCTTTCCATGATAACGACCTCCTTTTTCCTAACTATAGTATACTATGATAAAAGTTCTTCTGCAACCTTAAATGCATCAGGAATTTTTGACGAATCTTTTGCTCCTGCCTGGGCCATATCGGCTTTTCCGCCGCCACCGCCGCCGCAAGCCGCTGCAATCTGTTTTATCATCTTCCCTGCATGGAGACCTCGATCTAATAAATCATCCGTAATGGATACCAAGAACGTGACCTTTGATCCATTGACTGTAGCGAAGACCATGACGATGCTTTTGTATGAGGCTTTGATATCGTCGGAGAGATTTCGCAGATCATTGATATTATAATCCTTAAACTCCTTTGTCACAAGCTTGACATCGCCGACATCTTTCGCATTTTTGACCATATCGTCAACTTCAGACCCCATAGCAGCTTTCTTAAAGTCTTCCAATTCCTTTTTCGTCTCTTTCAACTCTTCCATCACAGAAATTGTCTTTTGAACCACAGCAGAAGGGTTGGATTTGAGCGCTGCTGCAATTTGTCTGACGGTTTCTTCTGCTTCAATCGTCTTCAGCAGAACGCCTGTTCCCGTTACAGCTTCAATTCTGCGCACGCCGGATGCCACGCCAGATTCACTGACAATCTTTAAGGCACCGATTTGACCGGTGTTTGCCACATGGGTTCCTCCGCAGAGCTCCACACTCCAGTCGCCGCAGCTGACTACACGAACCTCTTCCCCATATTTCTCACCAAAGAGAGCCATAGCACCCATCTCCTGGGCATGCTTCATAGAGGTTTCACAAATATCAACTGGTAAAAACTCCGTAATCTTCTGGTTTACCAATTCTTCTACTTGTTCCAGTTGTTCCGGTGTAACTCCCTCAAAATGAGTGAAGTCAAATCTAAGCATATTCTCATTGACGCTGGAACCAGCCTGCTCTACATGAGAACCAACCACATCCCGCAGAGCTTTCTGCAGAAGATGTGTCGCTGTATGGTTTCGTGCTGTGGCATGTCTCTTGAAGAGGTTGACGCCGCACTGCACCTTATCCCCTTTTTGCAGAGTTCCCTTTTCTACCAAAATTCTATGAGCATAAACGCCATGGGATTTTTCTACAGAGATCACCTTTGCGTGACAGCCATTGGTAGACATAAAACCATTATCGGAGGCCTGACCGCCGCCTTCTGCATAAAATGGCGTCTTATCAAGGTAAACTGTGGCATTTTGATAAACATCCACTTTGTCTGTCAATGCGCCATCAACGTCGATTGCTAAAATTTCAGCCTCATCGTCTAATTTGTCATATCCGGTAAAAATGGTTTCTGGAACGTCTACTGCAGTTACTGCGTCCTTCCATCCCTCTTCATCAGCAGATTTTCGGCCGGCTCTAGCCATCTCCTTCTGCTTCTGCATATTTTGGTTAAAACCATCTACATCGGCACTGCAGCCTTCCTCTTGTAAAATTTCTTCCGTTAGTTCAAGAGGGAAACCAAAAGTATCATAAAGTTTGAAAACTTTTTCCCCTTCTAAAACTGATTTTCCTTCTTTTTTCAGTTCCTCCACATATTCGTGAATGATGGAAGTTCCCTGGTCGATGGTAGCTGCAAATTTCTCTTCTTCTACGGAGATAATTTTCTGAATGTACGCTCTCTTTTCTTCCAGTTCTGGATAAGCGCCGGCGGATACTTCGATTACTTTATCAGACAATTCCACGAGGAATTTGCCATCAATGCCGAGGATTCTGCCATGTCTCGCCGCACGTCTGATTAATCTGCGCAGCACATAGCCGCGTCCTTCGTTGGAGGGGATGATTCCGTCAGCAATCATGAAAACCATGGATCTCAAATGGTCAGTGATGATTCTGATAGAAACGTCCGTCTTCGCGGCACCATCCTCATACTTTACACCTGACATTTCTACCACACCATCGAGAATATGCCTGATCGTATCCACATCAAAGATGGAATCTACGCCTTGCATGATGCAGGCCATTCTTTCTAATCCCATACCAGTATCAATATTCGGATGCTCTAATGGCGTATAGCTGCCGTCCTCTTCTTTGGAAAACTGCGTAAACACGTGATTCCAAAACTCCAGGTATCTGTCACAGTCACATCCCGGCTTGCAATCAGGTTTTCCGCAGCCGTATTCTGGTCCTCTGTCAAAATATATTTCGGAACATGGACCACACGGTCCCAGTCCGATTTCCCAAAAGTTATCTTCTTTGCCCAGTCTCACAATCCGCTCTTCTGGCACGCCGATTTTCTTCCAAATTTCTACAGCCTCGTCATCGTCGTAATAAACCGTCGCCCAGATCTTGTCCTCTGGCATTTTCAAGCATTGGGTGATAAATTCCCAGCCCCACCTCAGTGATTCCTCTTTGAAATAATCTCCAAAGGAAAAGTTTCCTAACATTTCAAAAAAAGTACCATGTCTGGACGTAATGCCGACATTGTCTATATCTCCTGTTCTGATGCACTTCTGGCAGGTGGTCATCCTCTTTGCCGGTGGGGTTTCCAACCCTGCAAAATAAGGTTTCAGCGGAGCCATACCCGAGTTGATAATCAACAGTGATTTGTCGTTCTGGGGAATCAATGAAGCACTCTTCGCAGGATAATGCTCTTTGTCCATGTAGAATTCCCTGAACATCTGTCTGATTTGGTTTAAACCTAATTTTTCCATTTCTATCTTTCCTCCTAATGAAGTTACCCTCATTTACATGTGAATCCGTCTCCCAGTAAATAAGCGGGAACTTCTTATACGACGTGTTCCAAGCCAGCTGAAGCTGGGGAACACCAGCATAAATTCTATCAGCAGCACAACGAAATTTGCCGGACAGAATGTGATGCTTTTACGCCCCAGCCTTAGCTGGCTTAGCGTTATCTATCATTCATTTCGCAATAATCATTAATTTTATCATAAATCCTCAAACTTGTCCATTTCAATACCCTAAATATTCTTCCAGAGTGATGTTTTGTTCATATATTTCTCTGGCGGCTTTCTTGCCTACATACCGGATGTGCCAAGGCTCATATGCATATCCGGTAATCGCCTCGGTATTCTTACCATATCTGACGATAAATCCGTATTGATACGCATTCTTATCAAGCCACCTGCCTTCTGCCGTCTCACCGAAGCTCTCCACCAGATCCCAGGCTAAATCCTGACAAGAAACGTCCAGGGCATACCCCGTCTGATGCTCGCTTCTGCCTGGTTTAGCGCTAGTTCGCAACGCCTGCTTCACACCGTCTGTTTTGCACCAGTAGTCGAACAAGGAAGCCTGTAAGTCATAATCTCTATAGGCAGAAATGACTTTAATGTCAAAGCCTGCCTTACGCGCATCACGATAGAGCTTCTCATAGGCGTCTCTGACCTCCTCTTTGGCTTCTATATTCACGATTGCCAGACTGCCCAGAGAAATCAGTTTTGACGGCACATAGCTGTCACTCAGCCAGTTTTTCTTATTGACTAGCATCAGGGCATCTTCGGGATCTTTTTCTAAGGCCTTCTTCACCTGAACCTCGGCTGCCCCCGACTTATCGCCATATGATTTCTCTCCGTTCTTTAGCGTGTAGCTGCATACCTTGTAATAAAGTTTCTGACCGACTTTTCTGTTCGTGTCTGTATACTGACGCGCATCACCATCACAGGTCTTTATCAGTTCATAGGTTCCCTCTTTTGTATTGGACCGATATACGGCATATCCGTCAACATCCTTCATTGCCTCCCACCTGATAGAGACTTGTCCCGATCCGTCAAAAGAATGGACCTTGACTGCTGGAGGTGAAGCAGTGCGATGCAGCAGAATGCCGCAGAGAACAAGAATACAGATGAGCACAGGCAGAATGATAATCAGCGTTTTTTTCATAATTATATCTCCTTATAAGTTTCGACGATGTTTTCGATAGCTTTTTCCAATTTTGTGTTGTTTTCTGTTTCAAAGAGATAAACCTTAATCTTTGCCTCTGTGCCTGAAGGTCTTATGATAAATCTGGCGCCGCCTTCAAGGATAAATTCCACAACATCCGCCTTTGGCAGACCTGTGGCTTTCATATAGTCCTTCTTCTTGAGAATTCTCCTGCCACCGATGGACTCATCAATTTCTCTCCTGAAATGGTTCATCAAAGATTTCATGGCCATTGCGCCATAAGGTCCTTCGAAAAAATAATTTCTGGTCTTATCTCTGCAGGTGCCAAACTCCTCATATATCTCCAGAAGACGCTCTATGAGATTTTTCCCCTGCGCCTTATGATAAGCTGCCATTTCTACCGCAATCATTGCTGAACTGACACCGTCTTTGTCTCTGATAAAGGGGTCGACCAGATATCCATTGCTCTCTTCAAAACCGAAAAAGTAGGCTTCCTCTTGTCCCTGATCTGACAGCGCCGTGATCAGTTCCCCAATATATTTAAACCCAGTCAAAGTGTTGATGACCTGAAGGCCATATTTTTCTGCCATTTTTTCAATTAACGGTGTAGAGACAATACTCTTAATGACTACTTGTCCTGGCAGAGGCTTGCGCATCTGGCAGAGATAGTCGAAGATCAAAATTCCCAGTTGATTTCCTGTTAAAAGGACTTTCATATCATCATAGAGAAGGCAGAGACCGACTCTGTCGCTGTCAGGGTCTGTCGCGATAATCACGTCTCCTCCAATTTGATCTAGAATTTTGAAACTTTCCGTATATGCGGTGATTTTCTCTGGGTTCGGCGTAGGACAAGTAGCGAAATTCTCATCAGGATTTTCCTGTGCGGGTACCATTGTCAAATTTTCAAAACCGATGTCAGATAACACCTGACGCACATAACGGTTGCCCGCTCCATTTAATGGGGTATAGACGACAGATAACTTGTTGAGTATATCCCTTTGACTTGACAAAAGAGAAAATGAAGCAATTTTCGCAATAAAATCATCACACACCTGCTGATCTACGCAGCTGATTCCTTCCTCACTTACCTTGATGCCCTCAAAATAATCCAGTTGGTCGATGGCCTCTGATATCTGCTCCGCTTCCTCTCCAACAATTTGATATCCATTTTGATTATATACCTTGTATCCGTTAAAAATCTTCGGATTATGACTGGCTGTAATCATGATGCCCATGCTGCAGTGCAGCCTGCCAATGGCATAGGAGAGCAATGATACCGGCGCAATCTCGGGAAAGAGAAAGACCTCTATGTCGTTTCCTCTGAGTGTCCTAGCTGTTTCCAACGCAAAGACCTTGGATTTTTTTCTGCTGTCATAGGCGATGACGATAGAAGGTTTTTTACAGTGCGCATTGAGATAATCCGCTAACCCCTGCGTAGTCCTCCTCACCACATATTCGTTCATTCTATTCGTACCCGCACCGATAATGCCTCTGATGCCTGATGTGCCAAATCGCAAATCGGTATAAAAGGAATCGATCCGCTCTTCTTCATTGTCAGCCAGTTGTTTTAACTCCTGCTGCAGTTGTATATCGCCCTCGGACTTTTCAAGCCATCGTCTGTATTCACTATTTGCATATTCTCTGATTTCATTTTTATTCATATGGTTAGTATACCATAAAAAATGAAATACAAAAAACAAAAATAGCGCATACGCGCTATTTTGCATCAAACTTAGAATGTGTCTTTGATGGTACCGGCCATGCGTGACATATCATGGCGCACATCTCCCATATCTTCAACTGTACGCTTTACATCCCTAGAGATTTTTTGCTTATCAGTCGGGGACATCCATTTATAAGCACAAAACCCTGCAGTACCTGCAGCTGCCAGCATCACCGCATCTTTGATAATTTTGTTCATTAACCACACCTCCATCATAATTTGATATGACTTAGTATGTCTGATCCATTCAAAGATTATTCTCGTTCAACATGCTGGATAAAAGGGCAACTTTTGCCACTTCTTCGACATATTTTGCTTTCAGGATCGTTTCGGCGATGGCTTCTCCCATGACGATGACGCCATGTTTTTCTAAAATCAACACATCGCTGTTGTCTGAAATCCCTGCTGCCACCTTTTCGGCCAGTTCTGCGCTTCCAGGTTTACCATAACCTATTACCGTCGTATTATCGTTATAGAATACGGATTCTGTGACGACAGGTGGTATTTCCAGCCCTTTTACGGCAAAAGCTGTTGCATAAGTGGAGTGAGTATGCACTACGGAGTGCACATCGCCTCTGTTTCTATAACATGCGATATGCATGGGCAGTTCACTGGAGGGTTTATTGTTGTTAGGATTATCCAAAATATTCCCCTCGAAGTCGCAGACTACCAGGTCTGCCAATACAAGCCTTGCTTTAGAAATAGCCGATGGAGTGATGATAATATATTGTTCCTTTCGGTTGATAACGCTCAGATTTCCAGTCTTATGTCTGCAGAGCCCTGAAAGTTCTACTTCTTTTGAGGCCTTCAAAAGCTGCTCTTTTAGGCTCAGCAAAATGATGCTGTTCATGATTTATCCCCTCTCAATCTTTTAAATATCATTTTCGTTTACATAATGCAAACTGTTAACCTATTATAATGACAAGATTTAAGATATGCAATATGATTTGAGGACTATTTTCATAAACTTTAGTACTAATTCCTTACTTTACTTGGGGCTGCACGCAGATTCGATAAAACCGCCGCCGATGACATAATCCTCTTTGTAGAATACAATCGATTGGCCTGGCGTAGCTGCACGCTGGGGTTCATCAAATACAGTTAGAATTTTGCCATCTGGCAGTTGACGCACCGTTGCTGGAGCCGGTTTTGCGGCATAACGGATCTTTGCTGTCACACGAATCTCATCGCCGAACTCCTCCGGAAGATTCTCCTGAGCGTTTGCCGCAAAAAAGTTTTCTGTAGAGATCACGCCCCGTTTGAATAAATCCTCATTATCTCCCAATGTAACCTGGTTCTTTTCCGAATCAATGGAGGTTACGAAGACTGGTTTGCCAAAGGTAATACCTAGTCCCTTACGCTGGCCAATCGTATAATGAACCAGACCTCGATGCTCGCCCAGAATATTGCCGTCAGAATCGACAAAATTCCCTTTTTTTGCCTCCAAGCATCTTCCTTTGATATAAGTCACATAATTTTCTTTTTCTTCATCAATAAAACAGATTTCCTGGCTGTCGGCGGTCTCTGCATTAGGCAAATCGTGACTTCTGGCAATATTCCTAGTCTTTTCTTTATCGTCAAAGTCTCCTAGAGGCAGTATCAGCCTGGACAACACCTCTTGGCCAAGCCTGTACATCATATAAGACTGATCCTTCTTTTGATTTGCGCCCCTTCTGATAAAGTATAAATTGTTTACCTCGTCATGAAAAATTCTGGCATAATGTCCTGTCGCAATATAGTATGCCCCTTTTTCCTCGGCCACCTGCAGCAATTTCTTAAATTTGATGTTAGGATTGCAGACAACACACGGATTGGGTGTCCGCCCTTGCATATATTCCGTGCAGAAGTTATTTATCACAGTCTTGTCAAATTCGTCAGAAACATTCATTTTGACAAAATCAATCTCCAGTTTTTGAGCCAGCCGTTCTGCTGCTTCTGCACCTTTTTCGTTCGTACCGAGCACGTCAAAATAAAAACCGATGACGGTGAGCCCTTTTTCTTTCAATAGCAAAGCAGCGGTAGTGCTGTCCACTCCGCCGCTTAAACCTAATACAACTTTATTCGCAGGTAATTTGTTCATGATCGTCCTCATCTGCATCAGGGTCAAATCCTTCCAGACCCTCATAAGTCTTACCATTTTTCTGTGCGTAATCATAAATGGCTGATTTTATCGCATGGTCGGCAAGAACAGAACAATGTACTTTCACTGCCGGAAGTCCGCCTAATTCCTCAATAATCTGCTTATTGCTGATCGCCAGTGCCTCATCTATAGATTTTCCGATAATCATAGATGTAGCCATGCTGGAAGATGCAATGGCACTGCCACACCCAAAAGTTTTAAATTTTGCATCAGTAATAATATCATCTTTTACCTTGATCTGAATCTGCATCATATCTCCACAGACAGGGCTGCCATATGTGCCAGTTCCATCAGGATTTTCAAGATCTCCTACGTTTCTTGGATTCATGAAATGATCCATCACTGTATCGTTATATAAACCCATTTTCTTACCAACCTTTCTCACTGTTTACTGGTGACAATTCTCTCAGCTTTGTCACAACTTCTTTTAAATTTTCTACTACGTAATCAATATCTTCTTTTGTTGTAAAATCACCTACTGTAAATCTCACCGTACCGTGAATCATCTCTACTGGTACGCCCAGCGCAGATAATACGTGAGACGGTTCCAGTGATTTTGATGAACAGGCTGATCCTGTTGAAACGCTGATACCTTTGTAATCCAGAAGCAGCAGAATCGATTCCCCCTCGATATACTTAAAAGTAATGTTGGCATTTCCAGGATGTCTATGCTCCATAGTTCCGTTGACAAATGCATCAGGTATTTCTCTGCAAACTTTCTCAATTAAATAGTCTCTAACTTCTCTGCAATGGCTGATATGCTCATCAAAATGGGCTTCTGCCACTTCTGCAGCCTTGCCAAAACCTACAATACCCGCCATATTTTCGGTACCAGCTCTTTTGCCCATTTCCTGACCACCGCCATGAATATAGTTTGAGATTCGCAGGCCTTTTCTGATATATAATGCGCCGATGCCCTTAGGACCATAAATCTTGTGAGCAGACATGCTCATCAGATCAATGCCCAGATCCTTCACATCTATAGGGACATTGGCCAATGCCTGTACTGCATCAGTATGGAATAAGATTTTGTGTTCTTTTGCAATCTGAGCCAATTCTTTAATCGGCTCTATCGTTCCTACCTCATTGTTGACAAACATGATACTGATGAGTATGGTCTTGTCTGTGATGGCAGCTTCGAGAGTCTCTGGCTTTACTGTGCCGTCCGGTTCCACATCCAGATATGTAACCTCATAGCCATTTTTCTCTAAAAACTGACAGGAATGCAGCATTGCGTGATGCTCGATTCTTGTCGTAATGATGTGATTGCCTTTATCTTTTAATGCGTTTGCTACACCAAAAACAGCCCAGTTATCAGCCTCACTTCCGCAGCCAGTAAAATAAATTTCCTTTGGCTGGGCATTAATCAGGTGCGCTACCTGCATTCTTGCTTTATCAACAGCTTCTTTAGACTCTAACCCCATGGTATAAAGGCTTGAAGGATTGCCGAATTTTTCTGTAAAATAAGGAATCATTTCGTTTAAGACTTCTTCTTTGACTGGCGTCGTCGCTGAATAGTCCAAATATACTTGTCTCATGTGAATATGCTCCTTCAATGTTTAAATTTAATCTTCAAGTCTATATTATACCAATAATCTACCGCCATTAAACAGTGAAAACAAAGTTTTTAAATTTTTTTAAGTTGTGTCAGCTTTGTATTTTTTTGATTGATTTCCCCTGTGAAATAGTACAAATATTTTTCTTCTCTCGTATCATTGACACTTCTCATAACCCATCTGATTTCCGCTTTTCCTTTGATGATGCCATAGCTTGTCTTCTTACAAGATTTTATCTTAATCTTATAGTTAACCACCTGGTCTATATCAGTAGATTGATATGCCTTCATAGCTGCAACATCCGTTTTCAACAGTCTTCCTGATTCTAAGAGTTCCAGCTTGTCCCTTGATGTGTCAAAGTCTCGACTGCCATCATAGAAATCATTCAAAACTTCTGTTCTCTGTGAAATCAGATTTTTCATTTCACCATTATAGTCGCTAGGCCTGGCTATGATTCCCGCCGTCAAAAAAATGAGGACGAGTACGCAGGCGTTTATTGCGTATACTTTTTTCATAATAATCCCACCTTTCCCCGTCTCCTATCATAAAACAAAGAAAGAGCGGAATTTGTAAAATTCTGCTCTTTTCTAATAATTAATTTAAATTTTCTTCAATTTCCACGACATAATCGCCTTTTTTGCGTCCTTCTGCTTCTTCTACATCTTCTACGAACTCAATTTGTTCTAATTGAGAGCGCAAATTCGCTTTGAAAGAATCAATGTATTCCCGCCGCAGAATCTGCTGTTCCGCCTTTTCTTCTTCTGTAAGGCCTTCTGCCGTTTTCGATTTTCGAGCCAGCGCATTGATTCTCTCTATCTTTTCTTCCGTTATCATAAAATTCCTCCATGTTTCATGTGAATCGGCTTTGATGGTATTTTTCAAATAAATCACGATGTGTTCCAGTCCTCGTAAGATGTCAGATGAATTCTCACTGTGACAATTCATAAATTAACAGCTAGTATTATAGTACATATCATGTGCATAGTCAATATATAGCACATGTAAGCCAGTATTTTATCGATGTCAGCGAGGCAAAAAAGAGACAGCTCCTTTCATCCACACAAAAAATGAAAGGAGCTGTCAATTGGCGATGGATAAATGTCACTTTATGCATTGCCGGTATTGGTCTATGTTAAATAATAATTCCTGGTTCTTTGTTTTCAAATTTAGTATTTCGTAAGTAATCGGTTAAATAATTCGTCTAGGGGTTAACGTTTATCCAACCTTTCTCTCCAGTCTAAGCTTGTCTGCAATAATTGCGATAAACTCTGAGTTTGTCGGTTTACCTTTATCGTTCTTTACGGTATATCCGAATAAAGCATCTATTGTTTCAATTCTTCCCCTATTCCATGCAACTTCTATCGCATGTCTGATGGCTCGTTCAACTCTGCTAGGCGTCGTATCATTCATTTTGGCAATCATTGGATATAATTCTTTCGTTACGGCACACAAGATGTCCATATCGTTCACAACAATCGTTATAGCATCTCTTAAGTATTGATATCCTTTAATATGAGCAGGAACACCGATTTCATGAATCAGATTTGTAATCTCAATTTCTAAATCATTTTCTCTAATAATATCTTTATAAACTGTAGATTTTCGAAGATTCAGCTGGCTGTTCGCATTCGTACGAATGCCTCCATCCCTGTTCATCACCTGTCTGACTCTCTTGCCTAAAACATCTGTGTTGATTGGTTTCACTAAGTAATACTCGGCTCCCAGTCCGACTGCTCGTTGTATCATAGAGTCCTGACCTACGGCAGAAACCATAACTACGCGAGGATATTTCTTTAAATCCATCGTGTTCAATGACTCTAAAACTCCAATACCGTCCAAATGTGGCATGATTAAGTCCAGGATCAACACATCAATTTCATTCTCCTGGACCTTCTCTAAAGCCTGCAGACCATCCTCTGCGACAAAAGAGACTTCTATGTCATTCTGCTGCCCAAAATAATTTTGCAGCACCTCACAGAAGTCTTTGTTGTCGTCAACAATTCCTAACTTAATTTTTCCCATACGCATAATCCTCCCTCGGGACATTTTTCAAGAAAATTCATTTTCTTATGATATTATTTTACAATGAATTCCACTATTTTTCTGCATGTATTTATCGCAATTTGTTTTTAAATTACTACAAATTCGCACAAATTCGACAGTATACCATTATTTATCTATTTCTTCTACCATCCATTCGGCGAAAATTCCATATCCTTTTTGAGGGTTATTTACAAAAACATGGGTAACTGCCCCGATAATCCGGTTATTTTGTATAATTGGGCTGCCGCTCATCCCCTGAATAATGCCGCCGCATGATGCAAGGAGGTTTTTATCCGTCACTTGAAATTCCAAACCTTTACTTTCGGCAGAACCTTGATGATGAATTTTTGTAATTTCTATCTTAAACTTTTCAACCTCGGTTCCATCAATTGTGGTCAGAATATAAGCGTCGCCCTCTTCAATTTCTTCTTTTGATGCCATTATCATCGGCTCGTTGGTTTCAAAACTCTGCGCATTATCAGCTTTCCCATAAATACCAAACTCGGTGTTCTTTTCAATAGATCCCAGCGGTCTCTGGAAATTGTAAATAATACCGCCAATTTCACCTGGTGTTCCCTTCGATCCTGCTGTAATCTGATTGACCTTTGTATTGAGTAAACTACCGTTTTTGGTCTGTAAAAGGGTGCCAGTCTCTGGTTCATAGATTCCGTGGCCCAAAGAAGCGAATTTATTCGTTTTCGGATCGTAGAAAGTCAATGTGCCGATGCCGGCAATCTTCTCTTTGATCCAGAAACCTAATTTATATTCCTTGCTTGACTTGTCATAGTACGGTGTGATTTCATAGTTGATGGGCTTTTTATTCCTCATAACGGTAATTTCCACCGTTTTCCCTTTATCCCCTACTATTTCTTCCACATCGTCCGGTCCTGCTACTTTTTCCCCATTGACGGCTACAATCATATCGCCAACCTGTGGTCCTGAATTATTCTCTACGCCGACAATCAAAGCACCTTTTACATTCATCTGAATACCGACAGACTGCCCGCCCGGAATCAGTACCCTTTCAGATACTACATTATCAGACCCTGTAATCACTGACAATTTTTCAGGGAACAACACACCTGCACACGCGACAAAAGCCAGGACACCTGCAAATAAGACTGCACATTTTTTCAGTCTGCTTTTTAATTTTGTACTTTTAAAATTTACATCAATCATTTAATTTAACTCTCATAATCCATCATTAATCTATTAAGATCATCTCTGTTCTCAACCTTGATTCCCTCACGGAATTTTGCCTGATCTCCTTGAGATAATGTCTCATAGACGATAGACGTGCTCTCTAGCTCCGTAAGTTTTCCTGTTTCATCAGAGAAATAGATCTTTATAACATTATTATCGTATTTGACCAGATAATATGACTGATAAAATTTCTCCGCATCAGATTCTGAGTCCTCGGGTTCTTGTACATCCGTTGCATTATCTGCGTTCGGTTCTGTTTGATTTTCTTCGCTAACTTTACTCTCAAGATTTGTACGTTCTGCATCTTCCGCATTTTTGTTACTCAGTGCCCCAATCAATATAAACACTGCGATAACTGCAATGAGTAATATAATGCAAACGTAAATCCAAGTTAAATTTCTTTTTTTCTGGCTGAACATATTATCACCTCGAAAGATATTCTTGCCAGATATATGCATTTTATACTAGGCTTGCCAAACAAAATATGTGGGAGTTTACTCAGGTAGTAATCTTGTCTTTCATTTTTTCATAAGTTTTATCTCCGATACCGCTGACATTCTTAATATCTTCTTTTGATGCGAAGCGGCCGTTTTCACTGCGATAGGCAATAATTTTGTCGGCTGTAGCGGGTCCCACTCCCGGAATTTCCTGCAGTGTTGTGCTGTCAGCCGTATTGATATTGATTAAACCGCTGGTAGTCATGCCAGATCCTGTCAGGCTATCATTGTTTTCTCCTTTTGCCGGGATGATGACCTTTTCTCCGTCACTGACGACTTCGGCTTGATTAAATCCGTCCTTATCTGCGTCTGCAGTCAAACCTCCTGCCATCTCGATCACTTCAAATAACCGAGTTCCATCCGTAACCTGATATACGCCTGGCTTTTTTACTTGTCCGCTGATATCGACATAAATTTCCGTCTCCCTCTTTGCTTCCGAATCAGAGTCGGTTATTCCTGCCTCTTCATTTTCTACAGGTAATTGTACTGGAATTTCATCTTTTTCCTCATTATGTCCAAAAAATACGACAGCGACAATCATGATGAAAACGATTGCCGCCATTCTTGCGATCTTCTTATGTTCTTTCAAATAATCTGTATACGACTTCAGCTTATCCATGAGTTGTTCCATCGTTTCCTTCCCCTTTCCATATACACATTTTTATTTTACATAATTTTACATGTGTTTTATGGGGAAGTCAAGCTAAAATTGTAATTTACTGTCAAAATTAATCTTCGTTCGTTCTACCTCTACGTCATATCGTTTTACATCCAGACCAGTATAGGCTAAGAAGGTTGCGATTACCTGTTCTGGACTCAGATTAGAATTACTGCCGGAGTCCAATTTCAAATGAAGCGTCAGTTTCTCGCCTGCTGTTATAGCCATTTCTCTAATCTTTCCCTTGATGTCTACAGCAACCATTTTCCTTGTTTTCTTCTGGCGCTTTTCTGCAATAATCTGTTCTTGATTCAAGTAATTTTCAACCAGCTTTTGAAAATTTACCATATCAGCAGGTACAGGGAATATGACTTCATATTCAGCCTCTGTCACTACAGAAGCCAGGGATTTTACATCCGTATCCAGTCTTCTACAGTCCAGAAGTTCCACTCCTTCCGGCATGACATTGGTAAGCCGCTCTTTGATTTCCAGCGGATCAAAGGATTTCGTCGTCTCAAACTCTAAAAGCTCGCATTTGCTTGTATAACCCAAGGATAGAGGCTGTGCAAACCCCATTTTGGGATGAGGGTTGAAGCCTTGCGAATATGCAAGTAGAATCCTCGTTTTTTTGAATGCTCTTTTGAATAATCTAAGCATGTCCAAGTGTGAAGTATATTTAATATAACCTTCCTTGGAAAATCTAATGATGTATCTATTCATAAATGCCTCCCATTTTACATTTCACTCTTCGATTAATGCCACAGCCACTGCAGCCATATCTGCAATCTTTCGTCGTCACTTCCTTCATTGCCTTTTCTGCCTCGGATTGTAGGAATTTCTTGGTAATGGAAGAATCAATGATATCCCAAGGTAACACTTCGTCATAGCGCCGTTCTCTTGTCGTATAGAAGTCTGCATCTATCCCCGACTGCTCTATAGCGGTCTTCCACTTCGTCAAGTCAAAGTGTTCCGACCACCCGTCGAGGCGGCAGCCTAGTCTGTGAGCCGCCAATAAAAGGGCTGAAAGGCGTCTGTCTCCGCGGGCAAAGATTGCCTCAAAGGTGCTGACAGCATCGTCATGATAGTTAAAAGTTACACCCTTGATTTTCAGCCTCTCATGGAGGTAGTTGTGTTTCTCGGTGAATGTTTCTGTACTGTTCTGGCTGACCCACTGAAACGGAGTATGAGCCTTAGGTACGAAATTGGAGACACTGACTGTCACGTTAAATCTACCACCATGGCCAGATTTCCTATGAATATTTACGATGTTTTGAGCGATCTCCGCAATACCGTCGAGATCTTCATAGGTTTCTGTCGGCAGCCCAATCATAAAGTAAAGTTTGATATGTTTCCACCCTAGCTCAATTGCTTGTTCGACTGCGTCGTAGATATCTTTCTCTGTAATGCCTTTGTTGATAACGTCCCGCAAACGCTGGGTGCCTGCCTCCGGCGCAAAAGTCAGTCCTGACTTCTTATATCCCTGAATTTCCTCTAAAACATTGAAGGAGAACGTATCCAATCGCAAAGACGGCAGAGAAAGGGACACATTCTCGCCTTTGCATTCTTTCATCAAATCTATAGCCAATGACTCAAATTCCGAATAATCGCTGGTTGAAAGAGAAAGCAGCGATAACTCTTCATGCCCCGTATTTTTCAGCTGTTCGCTCGCCAGGCTCATGATGGTTTCTTTGGATCGTTCTCTGACCGGCCTGTAAATCATGCCGGCCTGACAGAACCTACAGCCTCTCGTACAGCCTCTGAAGGTTTCTATAACGGATCTGTCGTGAACCGTCTCAATGAAAGGCACGATGGGTTCTGTCGGAAATTCGGTGTTCTCAATATCATCGATGATGCACCGCGTTACTCTGTCAGGCGCTTCTTCATATTTTTTTTCATAAGATGCGATTGTTCCATCTGCATGATAGGTTACATCGTAAAGCGACGGAATATACACGCCTTCTTCATTTGCGATCTGTTTCAAAAACTCGTTTTTGCTGATTCCGCTGTCTTTTGCCTCAGCATATTCTTTCATCAGGTTTGGCAGGCTCTCTTCTCCGTCGCCAATTAAGAAGACATCGATAAAGTCAGCCAAAGGCTCTGGATTAAAAGCACAAGGACCGCCAGCAACAACGATAGGGTCCGATTCTAAGCGGTCGGTCGATTTCAAGGCAATTCCCGCCAGTTCCATCATGTCCAAGATGCTAGTGAACGACATCTCATACTGCAGCGTGAATCCCAGGAAATCCATTTCTTTCATCGGCGTCTTGGTTTCTAAAGTAAAAAGAGGCACTTCTTCCTCTCTCATCAGTTCTTCCATATCCGGCGCCGGTGCAAAGACTCGTTCGCAATAAACGTCTTCTTCTTTATTTAAAATGTTATAGAGAATCTGTAATCCCATATAGGACATGCCAATCTCGTACAAGTCTGGGAACGCAAAAGCAAATCTGACTTTCACATCTCGAGGATCTTTTATTACAATATTGGTCTCTCCACCGATATATCTAGCTGGTTTTTCTACTCGTTTTAGTAAATTGTTCAACTTTTCATTCAGATTCATTTTTCAGCCTTTCATAAATAAACTATCTATAGTTTGTCCTATAGATTCTTCTATGCGGTTCATGAAGCTCTCGGTTTCTGCTTTTTTCTGTAGAATCCTTTGGGTTACTTCCGGTACATCCCCTGCCTTATGAATGATATACTCAATTCGATCGTTTAAGCCTACATATCGATCTTCTTTGACCAGCCTGTCTCCCAGACAGACTAAATCAGTTTCATCCAGTTTATCAAAAGCGTGAAAATCATATGTCATGTGAACCCTGACGATCTCTGCTTCATCTCTATAACCCAGATTCTCCAAGATTTTTGCCCCGACTTCCCAGTGCTGATCGCAGACTCTGGCCACGTCATGAACAAGGCCTGCTCCTTTGATCAATTCAAGATCCAAAGCAAAGCCTTGTTCGTTGAGTTTTCTGCCGATTGTCACAGCTGTATTGCTGACAGCCCTACAGTGACCGATTACATGATCTGGCGTATGATATTTTTTAAATAACGCCTCACACTCTTCTTCTGTAATTCTCTTTACCATGAATTCACCAGCCTTTCAACTAGCATAAGTATATCACATATTCTTCTGCAGGTCATAATAAAATTCTTTGCCAGAATTTGTATCGAAGCTACCGATGATTTCTCCTCGCTGTACTCGTTCAGATTCAAATACACTGATATCCGATAGATTTCCATAAACAGATATCGCATCTTCGTGTTTAATCTTTACGTACAGTCCCATTTTGTCATCTCTGCCCGAACTGAGCACCATACCACCTGCTACTGCATGTACCTGTTTAATATCTGTATCGGATTTTTCGTCCATCGGTTCTCCATATTTAGAAGCAGAATTGACATCAGCTACAACTGAAACTACCTTTGCCGGCGCATCAGCCAATGCTGTCGACAGTTGTTTTCCCGCCTCTTTTACATCTTCCAGATTCAACTGATACATGACTTGCGCCTTCGCCTCTGCATAATACTTTGCAAAGGTTTCGTTTTTAATATTTCCGCCATAGACCGCTACTGCAGAAATCACCATGCAGGCAGCAATCTGCCAGTACAATTTATTCTTATTCATAAAATCACCTCTATATAAAGTATTATATAGAGGTGCAAGTTATGACATTCTGTCCAGCGAAATTCATTGAGCTGCATGACATTTAATACTCGTCCCAATATTCGAATTCATAGTCGAATATCCGAATGGTATCTCCTTCTTCCAAACCCATTTCTAATAATTTTTCTATAGCGCCCTTTTTCTCGATATATTTATAGAGATATCGCAAGGACCCCATATCGTTAAAGTTCGTAGAATCAAAGATCTTTTTCAGCTGTTTTCCCGTTATCACGTATACATCACCCTCTTTTGAGGCATAAACTTCCTTGAAATCAGGCTCTTTACCGTCCACTTCAAAATCAAAGTATTCGTATTCGTCCTCTGGTTCGGGATTTTGCGCGGCTTTCTGCAGTTCTTCTGCTGCAGCTGCCATCAGCTCATGGACACCAAGATTAATTGGCGCAGAAATTGGAAAAACTCTGTAACCCTTTCCTTCAACATAATCCTTAAATTTCATATACTGAGGATCATCTTCTTCTATCATATCCATCTTGTTGGCCGCCACCAGCATCGGTTTCTCTGATACTCTCTCACTGTACTGATGCAGTTCATTGTTGATTTTTTCAAAATCATCAATGGGGTCGCGGCCTTCGCTGCCCGAAGCATCTACTACATGAATCAAAACCTTTGTTCTTTCGATGTGTTTAAGGAATTTCAGTCCTAGACCCAGCCCCTTGTGTGCGCCTTCAATGATGCCTGCGATATCCGCCATGACAAAACTGGTGTCAAAAATCTGCACTACGCCCAGATTTGGTGCGATCGTAGTAAAATGATAGTTCTCAATCTTTGGCTGTGCACTGGTTGCGGTGGCCAGGAGGCTGGATTTTCCTACATTTGGAAAACCTACTAGTCCAACATCTGCAATCATCTTCATTTCCAAAATGACACTTCGTTCTTTTGCAAAGCCGCCCGCTTCTGCAAAGTTTGGGGCTTGTCTGACGGAATTTTTAAAGTTAGTATTTCCCTTTCCGCCTTTTCCCCCTTTTGCCGCAACAAAAGAGTCACCATCTTCCGTGAGATCTTTCATGACCAAACCGGTTTCTTCATCTATAACCACCGTTCCCATAGGAACTTTTATGATCAAATTCTCACCATTTTTTCCGAAGCGTTTTTTCTTCATGCCATCTTGACCATTTTCCGCTTCGTATTTTCTCTTGTAGCGAAAGTCCATCAAGGTTCTCAGGTTTCTATCTGCCTGAAAAACAACGTCTCCGCCTTTGCCTCCGTCGCCGCCGTCAGGACCGCCTTCCGGTACAAACGGTTCTCTTCTAAAGGAAACACAGCCATTGCCGCCTTTCCCTGATTTAATATATATTTTCGCTCTATCTACAAACATAACAGAACCTCCTTACACTTTTAGTATGTGCTAGTAACTAACAGAAAAGCCCCTAAAAATTTAGGGGCTCATGGTTCTTATGCTTCTTTTGGATAAACGCTTACCTGTTTTCTAGTCTTGTCTTTTCTTTCGAACTTAACAGTACCTTCTATCTTAGCAAATAATGTGTCATCTCCGCCGATGCCTACATTATTTCCTGGATGGAATTTTGTACCTCTCTGTCTAACCAAAATGCTGCCAGCGCTAACAAACTGACCGTCTCCTCTCTTCACGCCTAAACGTTTGGACTCGGAATCACGACCGTTCTTAGAGCTACCTACTCCTTTTTTACTTGCCATAGACCAGACACCTCCTTGCTATTTCGTGGCTAATGGCTCTTACCATGATCTTCAAAGAAAATCGATGGGAAGGCCTTATGTTATAACGCCCCGGCTTCAGCCGGCTTGGCGTTAGTCCTATAACTAAAAACTTATTACTTTATTGCTGCTTCGATTGTTTCAATAATGACAGCTTTCGTTGCCTTTTCATCTACTTCAATGCCATGCTCATTAGCATAAGTAATTAACTCATCTTTTTTCATAGATGCTGAAATTTTCTTTTCAGTTTTTGACTCAGCTGTCTCTTCAGCCTTTACTTCTGCTTTTGCAGGAGCAGCCTTCGGTGCTGAACCATCCAAGGATTCAATCTTGACCATTGTATATGGCTGTCTATGACCCTGTTTCTTTCTGTAGTCTTTCTTAGCCTTGTATTTGTAGATGATGACTTTCTGTCCTTTGCCGTTCTCTACAACTTCTCCAAATACTTTAGCGCCCTCTACGTAAGGTGCACCTACCTTAAGGTCTCCTTCTTTAGCTAAAACCAGCACTTTGTCAAATTCTACTTTGTCTCCGGCTTCAACATTTAACTTTTCGATTGTTAAAACGTCGCCTTCCTGAACTCTGTACTGTTTTCCGCCTGTTTCAATTACTGCGTACATATTCTTTTCTTACCTCCTCTATCCAGTCTCGCCTTTTCAGGTAGCATCTCTTGACGCTTTCGCTGTTCTTTTGAACACCTTTTCCGAGCGGTCTAACTCAATTAGTTTAGCACATTGGACGAGTATTGTCAAATGCTTTTACCAGGTATTTGCAAAGTTTTTTCGGGTTTCGTGTTCAGCTGGCAAACAGCTCCGGCTCATTCTCAACCAAATCCTCAGCCAGATATTTGTAGTCCAAATTTTCAATGCCATATTGTCCTTGTTCGATTTCCACGGACAATCTACTCCGATAGTAAATATCCATCGCTTTTCTCAAATCAAGGTCCTTAATCTCCGCCAGATACATAATAATTCTAGTTTCCAAATCTTGTTTATAGATAAAATCCATACTATCTATTTTAACCATGATTTTCTCCCATCTGATAACTACCTTTATAAATCAAAACTTCATCTAATACTTTTTGTGTTATGATACAGATTTGATCATTTAGTTTAAAATATCGTAGCTCTTCTAATGCTTTATCCTTACTCCAAAGACCGCGAAAATACATGTCTACAGTTCTGAAAACATCATCATTTGCCACATTTCCGATTATAACATCATATTTTTGAAAGATTAATTGACCTTTACGACAGGCACATACGAAATCCAGCCACTTTTCATCATCTTCTTCAAAAGACAATACACGGTAATCCCTTAAATCATCGATAAGCTCATAGACATTTACAAATGCTGTTTTCTTTGTTCGTAAACTTTTTCTTTTTGCCCATCGCTTTGCTTGTTCTTTATAGCTGGTCACGTAGAATCCTTTGCCGAAATCTAAGAACTGCTTTGAATAAGAGATATCTGGCTTTTTGATTATGGAAATACTCCCATGATAGACAATCATAAATCTACCTCTTTTTCTTTCACATACTCAGTGATATCTTCCACCAGGTATTCTGCTCCCAAGGAATGAAGAGTATCATAACAAGGGATAATATACTCGTCCATGATTCTCGTTGTATTCAATATCCGATAGACTTCAGATGGGAGCTTTTCCCAATTTTCCGCAAGCCTGTGTATTAGAAAAATTGTAAAGTTCAACGTTTTTTCATCACACAACTCCTCCACCCCACTTTTCATCATTTTCATTTCTATTTTACCATAATTTCTGTATTTACGCACGAAAATACGCTGATTTCTCAGCGCATTTTCGACCTCCTATTACCCCTATTTTTTCCTCGACCTGACGCACTCTGTCAGAAGATATTCAATTTGGCTGTTGATGGAACGGAAATCTTCATCTGCCCACCTGGATATCTCTTCCCACAGAGAAGGTGCAATGCGCAGAATGACTTGTTTTTTTGCTTTTTCATTCTGCTTGATGGATTTTTCCTTTTCCTTAATCTCTTTTTCCATTTGCTGCAGTTTCTGCAGTCTTTGCGTGAGTTCCCGCTCTTTTTCCTCTATACTTTTATCTTTATCCATGGATCCCTCCGCTTTCTAATCCCTTGTCCCCTTTTGAACTTAGTAGATGCTTCCGCTGTTTACAATAGGCTGCGTATCTTTTTCGGAGCAAAGAACTACCATGAGGTTAGATACCATAGCAGCCTTTCGTTCTTCATCCAGGACGACGACCTCTTCTTCCCCTAATTTATCAATCGCCATTTTTACCATGCTGACTGCGCCATCAACAATTTTTGCTCTGGCAGCAATGACAGCTTCAGCCTGCTGTCTGCGCAGCATAGCCGCTGCAATCTCTTCTGCGTAAGACAGATGCGTAATTCTGACCTCCTGAATTGCAAGACCTGCAAACTCGACTTTTTTACTAAGCTCCGTCTTCATATTTTCTGCAATTTCTTGAGCGCTGCCTCTTAAGGTTTTTTCTGTCGAATTGTCGTGTTCTTCATTCTGCAACAAATCGTACGGGTACATTCTGGAAATATTTCTAATGGTCGAATCCGTCTGAATAGAAAGGAATTCTGTGTAGTCTTCTACATTAAAGACTGCCTTCGTCGGGTCGATAACCTTCCAGATTACGACTGCTCCGATAATGACTGGGTTACCCATAACGTCATTGACCTTCTGAATGCCATTGTTCAATGTCGTATCCTTTAGAGAAATCGTTTTTTTAGCATTGACTTTGACAGAGCCAGAACTACCTCTGCGTCCTTTCTCTGTATCTGCCGATGCTGCAGCTTTCGCCTTTTCCAAGGCATTCATATAAGATGGATTATTATATGTGGCAAATGGATTCACATAGTAGAATCCCTGTTTCAAAATTGTTCCGTAATAATTTCCGAACAACGTCAGCACCAGTGCTTCGTTAGGACCGACTACTTTGAGCCCTACGTACAATATCGGGCAGATCACTGTACCGAGAATTCCGATAACCAGCATTGCTACACCTGCACCAATAGACCCGTCATCCAAGAAAAATGCCCCAACGACAATCAGTGCGATGGCAGCGAGAATGCCAATTGTAATGATTATCAACATCAATATGCCGTTAATTGGTCTTATTTCCTTTTGTGTTATCTGTTTCGTTTCCATGATAGCCTCCTCATTTCTTTCTCTAATTCGATATTAATTTGATATCAAAATAGTATCACATAACATTATGATTGTCAAGTGTTGCCAGACGAAAAAAAACAGAGCATACACAAAGTATACTCTGTATCTATGACATCTGTCTAACCCCCCGCCTTACAACATTGCATTTGGCAGACGATATGGTTGCAGCCTAAACAAAGCGCACCAGTTCTTCTACTTCTTTTCTTCTTGGTGCTGCTGGTACTTCTCCTTCTGCATAACCCATGGCAATGAGTGCTGCCACTCTTTGTCCGTCTGGAAGTGAAATCGCATGAGCGACCTTTTCCTCATCAAATATGCCAAGAATAACGGTCCCTACACCTTTTTCATAGGCTGCCAAACAGAAGGTCTGTGTGGCAATTCCTGCATCAAAATGTTCCCATCTGTCTTCTTTAGATGTGGAATAACTTCCATCTTTTTCAAAGCCTGACCTGCCGGCAACATAAGTCACCGCTACCAACTGTGGTGCACCTTCAATTGTTTTCGCATTAAAAGTAAACCCAAGAACACATTCTTCTGCAATTTTCTTTTTAACAGCTTCGTTTTCGACTACTACATATCTTGTAATCTGTGTATTTTTCCAAGATGGTGCAAAGGCGGCCGCAGCTACGATTTCCTTGACGACTTTGCAGTCTACCTTTTCTCTCCTAAACTTTCTAATACTTCTTCTGTCTGTAATACATTTGATTGTTTCCATTGATTTCTCCTAAATTTTTGTAAGTATTTATTCGATGACTACACCATCTTCATCGACTTCTAAATCAACAGCCGGCTCTTCTGAAACTTCTTCTGGTTTCAAGGTTTCCAACAGCTGACCTTCAATCTTATCCAATATAGTCGGATTATCTTCCAGCCATTTCTTTACGTTTTCGCGACCCTGTCCAATTCTCTCGCCTGCATAGCTATACCAGGAACCAGCCTTTTCGACAATTTTTTCTTCTACAGCACAGTCCAACACATCCCCAGCTTTAGATATACCCTGACCATACATGATGTCAAACTCAGCCTGCTTGAATGGCGGCGCGACCTTGTTCTTTACGACCTTGACCCTGGTTCTGTTTCCCAACATCTGATCACCGCTTTTAATGGTTTCAATTCTTCTGACATCGAGACGCATGGAAGAATAGAATTTGAGAGCACGTCCGCCAGTCGTTGTCTCTGGATTGCCGAACATGACACCAATTTTCTCACGCAATTGGTTGATAAAAATAACGCAGGTATTAGATTTATTTACGGTACCAGCAATCTTTCGCAGTGCCTGAGACATCAGTCTTGCTTGGAGGCCAACGTGGGAATCTCCCATCTCTCCTTGAATTTCCGCCTTAGGTACTAATGCTGCAACAGAGTCGATGACGATGACATCCAGTGCTGCACTCCTTGCCAGCATATCACAAATCTCCAGTGCCTGTTCTCCTGTATCTGGCTGAGAAACCAAGAGATCATCAACCTGTACACCTAAATTTCTGGCATAAACCGGATCCAAAGCGTGCTCTGCATCGATAAAGGCTGCCTTTCCGCCTTTTTTCTGTGCTTCTGCAACAATATGCAAAGTCAGCGTAGTCTTACCTGAAGACTCCGGTCCATAAATTTCCACAATTCTACCCTTGGGTACACCGCCTACACCTGTGGCCAGATCCAAGCTGATAGATCCTGTTGAAACGGTTTCTATATTCATCTGCGCTGCCCCTTCGCCCAGTTTCATGATGGCGCCTTTGCCAAACTGTTTCTGGATTTGGGACATTGCGGCTTCTAGGGCCTTTTCTCTTTCATCTTTTGCTGTACTCATTTTTCACCTCCGAAAATGTGAACATTTGTTCTTAAACAATCATACCTTAAATTCTGTGAAAGGTCAAGTCATTTATCTTAAATGTAAAGAACGTGGAAATGACGGAATCAAAGATTCCCAATTTCCTGCATAATAGATAACTGTAATATCCTTATTATACCTTATTTTCCATTATATGTCAAACAGCCTTTTGCTCCAGCATCTTGTTGACGATATCCAGCATGCACAGGACTGCATAGTGCCGGTTCCACTCTCGATTCACATTTCGCATTCTGATTTCTTTCACTTCTGTTCTGTCATCAAAAATACAGCCAATATAAATCAGCCCCACTGGTTTTTCAGGGCTTCCTCCGCCCGGACCCGTGAGACCAGTTACTGAAATGCAGATTCTGCTTCCGGTTTTCTCCTTGAGGCCTTGAACCATCTCTAGAGCTACTTGGCTGCTCTCTGCAGTGTATTTCGAGAGCGTTTCTTCTTTGACAGCCAGTTCTTTCATCTTTGCATTATAGGTATAAGTTACCAGACTGCGATCAAATACTTCCGATATACCAGGTACGCTTGTCAATGCACCAGCAAACAATCCGCCAGTGCAGGATTCGCAGGCAGAGATAGAAATTTTTCCTTTAATCAATTTTTTCCCCACTACCTGAGCCAATTCTTCATCATCATAACTGTAAATATACTGGCCGACACGTTCTGCAACCTGTTCTGCCATTTCCGAAACAGCGCGCTGTGCTTCAGACAAACTGTTCCTCTTTGACGCAATTCGCAGACTGCACTCCCCTTCTTTTGCGTAGGTTGCAATCGTCGGATCCGTCTGTGCGTCAATCAAATTCAATAGTTCGGTTTCTAGTGAGGATTCCCCAATGCCAAAGAGTCTCAGTGTCTTATAATAAATCACAGCAGTCTGTGATTTTTCAAGATAAGGCTGCACCCTCCGTTCCCACATTCTGATCATCTCTCTCGGCGGTCCCGGCATACAGACAACGGTCTTTCCACCCTCAGAGAGTGCAAAGCCCGGAGCACTGCCTGCGTCGTTATCAAAAACAGTCGCTCTTGATGGCATCATTGCCTGTTTATAGTTGTTTTCTGTCATCGGTCTGCCTCGTTTTTCAGCTATTTCATGCAATGCCCTGAGACTGGGTTCATGCATGACCAACTGATCGTGAAGCGCCTGGCAGACTGTTTCTTTGGTCAAATCATCTTCCGTTGGACCGAGACCTCCCGTCGTAATAATGAGATCGCAATCACGAAAAGCCAACTCTATCATTTCAGCCAGTCTGCCGGAATTGTCACCTACCGTATAATGATACATAACGTCAAACCCCAGCAAATTAAGTTGCTGGGATAAGTAGACAGTATTTGTATTTGTGATCTGGCCAAACAGAACTTCTGTTCCAACACTTAAAATCGCAGTTTTCATCCTTACCTCCCCTTATTGAGCAAAGACATTTTTGTTCTTTGCTATGTATTCGACACCCGAATACACCGTCATGATCAACGACGCCCAGAGGAAAATCTGCGCAGCCAAATTGACATAATAAAAAACATCGAGATTGTCAATTGCCGCTGTCAAAAGCAAGAGAGGTACTGCAATCATCTGCAAGACAGTTTTAATCTTGCCGCTCATGCCTGCAGCGATGACAGTTCCATCAGATGCTGCTACAGTTCTCATACCTGCAATAGCAAATTCCCTCGCCAAAATGACAATCAGCATCCAGCCTGGAACAGTTCCATCCTCCACCATGAGACAGAAGGCGGAATACACCAAAATCTTGTCTGCAAGCGGATCCATGATTTTTCCAAAATTGGTCACCAGATTATACTTTCTGGCAATTTTTCCGTCCAGCATATCAGTGAAAGATGCCGCGATAAATAATACAAAAGCAAGAATATAATAGCCAAACATATAGGCCGCAATAAAAAACGGCACCGATATAATTCTGGCAATTGTTAATTTGTTAGGTAAATTCATTTTATGAAACCTCCCGTCCCACTAGATCATAGTCAAAAGCATCATCAATCAAAACTTTTACGATGTCTCCCGGCTTGTGCTCACGATCAGAAGTAAAAATAACCGCGTTATCAATTTCTGGTGCGTCGTATCTGCTTCTGCCGATATAACTGCCATCTTCATCTTCTTCCTCAACAAGGACTTCCAGCGTACTGCCAATCTTCTCTCGATTCAGCTCCAGGGAAACATCCAATTGACGTCTCATAATTCCATCCAGGCGCTGCTCCTTAATCTCCTCGTCAATCTGATTTTTCATTTCTCCCGCAATTGTATTCTCCTCTTGCGAATAAGCAAAGACACCCAATCGTGCAAAGCGCTCGCGTTCTACAAAATCAATCAGCTTTTCATAATCTGCTTCTGTTTCGCCTGGAAATCCGACAATCAATGTCGTCCTGATATGAATGTCCGGGATAGAGCTCTTTAATTTTTTTACAGTTTGATCAATGGATGCAGCTGTAGATCGCCTGTTCATGGCTTTCAGTACATTGTCACTTGCGTGCTGAATTGGAATATCAAGATAGTTGCATACCTTCTCTTCACTGGTTATGGTCTCAATTAATTCATCGGTGATTCTATCTTCATAACAATACATCAGTCTGATCCAGACGATGCCCTCGATCCTGCAAAGCTGTCTGAGCAGTTTCGCCAGTCTATACTCACCATATAAATCTTTGCCATAGTATGTGACATCTTGGGCAATGAGAATCAATTCTTTGCATCCAGCCGCTGCCAGTTCTTTTGCTTCTTCGATAATATCTTCTTCACGTTTACTTCTGTATTTACCCCTGATTTTAGGAATTATGCAGTAAGCGCAGATATTGTTGCAGCCCTCTGCGATTTTTATGGTTGCTGTATAGGGATTTTCATCCAGCTTTCTGACGGAACGCTCTAAAGTATCGAGATTACAGCCATTTCTGACAATCTGTCTCCCTTTAAGATTCTCCAATAGCTGTGGAAGTTGTTCATATTCGTTGACGCCGATAAAAGCATCAACCTCTGGCATCTCTTCAAAGAGTTCATCTGCATACCTCTGCGAAAGACAGCCTGAGACAATCAGTTTACGCCCATTTTCTTTGAACTGTGCCATATCAAAAATGCGGTCAATAGATTCCGTCTTCGCATCGTTGATAAATCCACAGGTATTTACGATAATGACATCCGATTCTTCCGGTGATTCCACCATAATATGATTATTCTTTTCTAATATTCCCGCTGCCACCTGAGAATCGTTAAAATTCTTTGGACAGCCTAACGTCTCTATATATACCTTCATCCATTCTCCACTTCGTATTACTCGTTTACTTCGCTTTTCATTTCTGCCAATTCCTCCTCAGACAGCAGAACCTGTCTCGGGCGGCTTCCATCTTGTGGGCTTACGATGCCCCTGGCTTCCATCATGTCTACAATTCTAGCAGCCCTGTTGTAGCCGATGCGGAATCTTCTCTGCAGCATCGATACCGATGCTTGTCCTGCTGTCACAACGCATTCGATAGCCTCCGATAAAAGTTCATCTGCATCGTCATCCTTTGACTGGGGCAAGTTTCCCTTTTCGATCGTGCTGATCACATCCCCAGAATATTCCACTTCCTCGACTTGAGATTTGACGTGTTCTATCACGCTATGTACCTCACTATCCGATACAAAGGTTCCCTGCACCCTGACAGGTTTGCCCATGCCTAATGGATTAAACAGCATATCACCTTTTCCCACCAACTTTTCTGCACCAGACATATCCAATATAGTCCTGGAGTCAAATTGAGAAGATACGGCAAAGGCGATTCTGGAAGGGATGTTGGCCTTAATTACACCTGTGATGATGTCAACCGACGGTCTCTGTGTGGCTACGATCAGGTGCATGCCTGCAGCTCTGGCCATCTGTGCTAAACGGCAGATCGACTCCTCCACTTGAGAAGGCGCCGCCATCATCAAATCGGCCAATTCGTCGATGATAATTACAATCTGCGGCAGAACCTGGTCATTCTCACCCACTAAGCGCATGGTGTCATTATAACTTTCCAAATCTCTCACTTGGTTTTCTGCAAATTTCTTGTATCTATCAGTCATCTCCGCTACAGCCCAGTTCAATGCGGCGGCAGCCTTTGCTGGCTCTGTGACCACTGGAATCAGTAGATGGGGAATACCGTTATAATTTCCCAATTCAACCACTTTTGGATCGATCAATACTAGTTTAACCTCATCAGGGTCTGCTTTATACAAAATGCTAGTGATGATGCTGTTGATGCACACGCTCTTACCCGACCCGGTGGACCCAGCAATCAGCAAATGGGGCATTCCTTTCAAATCTGCCACGATCGCTTTGCCCGCAATATCCTTGCCCACAGCAAAGGTGATCTTGGAACTGGCACTCTTAAACTCGTTAGAGTCGATGATTTCTCTCAAAGTGACCATGTTGATTTTGTCATTTTCCACTTCGATTCCCACTGCTGCCTTGCCTGGAATCGGCGCCTCGATTCGAATGCTCTTCGCTTCCAAATTTAGAGCGATATCGTCTGCCAATCTGACAATGCTGTTTACTTTGACCCCTACGTTAGGCTGAATTTCATATCTGGTTATCGCCGGACCCTGGGTTACTTGCACAACCCTCGCATCTACATGGAAGTTCTTCAGTGTTTCTTCCAGTTTAGCGGCTTTCATCTTCAAATCGATGTTAATATTGCCTTTGTTTTTTACTTGGGGCTTGTTTAGCAGACTGATGGACGGCTTTTTATAGTTACCAGTTTTCTTTGTGGCTGCAATCTCTCCTGGTGCTAAAGTGATAGATTCTGCTTCCTTCTTTGACAATTTCTGCGGAGTCTCTGCGACAACGACACCGCTGACACCCTCGCCTTCAAGACCCAAGCCCTGGGCCGGCTCAGCACTTTTCGTCTCGCCATCGAGGCCAAATCCCTCCCCATAGCTGACCTTGCCTTCCAGACCGAAAGCTTTGTTTTCTTTTTCGCTTTTCTCTCTCTGATCGGATGGGCTGAAGAGACTGTCATCGTTCATATATTTCAATACATTATTCTTTTTATTTTTCGAGACAGAACGACCTGCATTTTTTCCCAGAGGTCCTTCGTCATCGAAAGGTGTAATGATTTTTATATCATGCTTCCCCCCGGAAAACATACTCAGTTGAGAGGTCTCTTCTCTGTCCGGTGAGGTTTCATAAACCGGTTCCGGCACATACGTCTCTCTTATAGCTCTGCGTTCCTCCGCTCTACTGGAAATCTTTTCAATTCCTCTCGAAAATGGTGTGTTGATGACCAGCAATAGGCACACGATAATCACCACGATGGAAAAGACATACAGACCTACCCGTCCAATCGTCTTAATCAAAAATGTGCCTATGGTCATGCCAAAGACACCGCCACTTTCCAGTTCAATGCCGTTCTCGTAAAATTCTTTGTAAGCGTAGACCAATTCATTGCTGTCAATAAATCTGCCCGAATTGAGTAGACACAGCATTAAGAGCGCAAGAAAGACCAGTGCAAGAGACTTTCCTGAAAGATGCACTGTCTTATTTGCAAAAAGAAGGACTCCAAATCCTATCAGGTACCAAGGAAGCAACAGACCAATCATTCCAAAGACACCTTTTAAAGCATTTCCAATACTGTTGCCAAGTTCTCCAGCCGCATTAAATTGTACGGCGGCAAAGAGAAAGATTCCAATTGCTATAAAAATTACGCCCCATATTTCATCAATTACTCGTTTATCTGCTTTTCTTTTTTCTTGTATTTCCTTTATCTCTGTTTTGGCCTTGCTATTGTTTGCATTTTTTTTGTTTTTTGATCCCGGCGGTCTGCCAGGTTTTTTCTTAGCTTGAGCCACTTTATATCTCGTTCCCCCTCCTAATAAATTATGCGAAGCATTCTCAACCAGTTATGCCCAAAATACACCATATGCAATTGTACAGGCACCTAATATCCATACATAATATGAAAAATAGCTTAATTTCTTATTTGAGACGATTTTGATCATCGTTTTAATCGCAAATAACCCAGATACAGCCGCTACTACGACTCCGGCAGCTATCGGACCCATCAGAGTGGGATCCGTTCCAGCCTTAATTGCATCAGGCAACTCTAAAATTACAGACCCCAAAATCGATGGGATTGAAATTAAAAATGCAAACTTTACTGCAAATTCTCGTTTCAATCCTGTCGTCAAACCGCCTACCAATGTAGAACCAGATCTTGAAATTCCCGGATAAATAGCTACCCCCTGCAACAGGCCGATGAAGATTGCGTTTCTGAAGTTCATCTTCTCAATTCCCTTGTTAGCTGAACTCATCTTTTCAGCCAGGAACATGATAACGCCTGTAATGAGAAAACCCGCGCCAACAGCAATCATGGAAGTGTATAATCCTTCAAAGAAGTCGTTGAGCAGCAGCCCGATGACCGCAGTAGGAATCGTAGCCACGATGATCATAATTCCCAGTTTTCTGATCGGTCGCTCCTCAAGTCTGAGCCCTTTTCCAGTGCATAAATCTTTTATGGTGATCACCAATTCAACCAGCAGCTCCCAGATGTCTTTCCAATAGACGATAAAAACAGAAACTAACGTTCCTAAGTGGAGCAGCACTGCAAAGAGCAGGACTTTCTCTGCATCTACATGAAAAAGATCCTGCAGCAGCGCTAAGTGTCCAGAACTGCTGATGGGCAGAAATTCTGCCAACCCCTGTACTAATCCCAGAATAATCGCTTCAATATAACCCAATGGCTTTACCCCCTACTTTATTTACTCTCAATATATCCTTTTTCCACTAATGATTCTGCACACAAAACAGCTCCGCCGGCAGCGCCTCTGACTGTATTATGGGCAAGACCGATAAACTTAAAATCGTAAATAGAATCTTCTCTCACTCTGCCGATCGTTACGCCGAATCCATTTTCGTAATCCACATCCAGTTTCACCTGTGGCCGATCATCTTCTTCCATGTATTTGATGAACTGCTTCGGTGCATTAGGCAGCCCTGCTTCCTGTGGAAAGCCCTTGAAGTTCTGCAGTTTTTCAATTAACTGTTCCTTTGTCGGTTTCTTTCTGAACTTCACAAAAACTGCTGCCGTATGTCCGTTCAGCACGGGAACTCTGATACACTGACAAGTAATAACTGGTTCTTCAGCCTTAACGATCTGGCCGTTTTCTAAATGACCTAAGATGCGAAGCGGTTCCTGCTCGCTCTTTTCTTCTTCCCCACCGATATATGGAATGATGTTCTCCACCATTTCCGGCCAATCGGCAAAGGTTTTTCCTGCCCCTGAAATTGCCTGGTAGGTGGTGGCGACGACTTCGTACGGTTCAAATTCTTTCCATGCGGCCAATGCCGGTACGTAACCCTGAATAGAGCAATTCGGTTTTACGGCGATAAAGCCCCTCTTCGTCCCCAGCCTTTCTCTCTGATATTTGATGACATCGAAGTGATCGATATTGATTTCAGGAACGACCATCGGCACATCCGGCGTCCATCTGTGAGCGCTGTTGTTTGAAACGACTGGTGTCTCTGTCTTCGCATACTCTTCTTCAATCGCTTTGATTTCTTCTTTTGACATATCCACTGCGCTGAAAACAAAGTCAACAGTTTCAGCTACAGCTTCCACGTCTTTTACGTCCATTACTTCTATGTTCTTAACAGCCTCCGGCATGGTCGTGGTCATCTTCCATCTCCCGCCTACTGCTTCTTCATATGTCTTGCCTGCGCTTCTTGCGCTTGCAGCGATTGTTACAACCTCAAACCAAGGATGGTTTTCAAGAAGAGATATGAATCTCTGGCCAACCATTCCAGTACCGCCCAAAATGCCAACTCTTAATTTTTTCTCTAACTGTCTCATAACGTCTCCTTTTAATCTATTTATTTATACAATAAATCATATCGTTATATTTTACCATTTATTCGTTGATTTTTCAACACATAAAAAGGATGATTGAGGAGAATTCTCCTTGCCCATCCTTAAAAACCTATATTTAGATTAACTTTTTGCCCTTATCGCTTTTTTTGTATCCAAATCCAGCTTACCACACCAATTGACCACCTCTTTTCCGGCACTTTTCAAGCCATCCAGGTTCAGCTTCAAGACTTCCAAAGAAGTGCATCCCGCAAACGCACCTTTTTGTAACCTTGTAACAGTATTCGGCAGTGTAACTGCTTTAATATTCCGTTTATAAGCAAATGCATAGGCTCCGATTACAGTAATTGGTTTGCCATTTATTTCAGTTGGCACAGTGACTGCCTTTTCATTCCCAACATACTTTGTGATTTCTATATGATTTACAAATTCTTTATAGTCATAGTCTCTCGTCACACCACGTTTATAATAATTTGGAAGAACATAACTATCCAAAATCATTTCTGTCATATCCCCAAATACAGGGCCAGTCAAAACCTGATGCATCCTTAAATCACCAAAAAAATTAGCTTCAATAATTTCTGCCTCATTTTCATCATCGACGGCAATATCCCATGAAACAACCTTAATCTTTGGAATGCAGTAATGGGCTTTTTCAGCCATTTCTATAACACTGTCAAAGCAAGGAACCTTGGTAAATCCTCCCTCACCTAGTTGTACACCCGAAGGAAGTTCCGTAATTCTTTCTCTTTCGATATTTAATGCCCAGGGCAAGACCGTACCATCCAAATTGACGCCCAGCAGACATCCTCCGTATTTATAGTTGTCTACTCTCGCATTGGGACTGCCAATTTTGATTAACGCGGCGGCTGCACTAAACTTTCCTTTATGCAAAACCGTAGTCAGCCTTACTGTATTTACTGTGCTCGGGTTAAGCTTCGCCATCTCAGGATGCTGTTTTATCGCCTTCTGCACCGAAAATTTACTTTTAGTCTTAAACAGATTGCTCAGTTCTTTTGCCGTCGTACTAGAGAGAAATACTACACCCTTTCCGCCTCCTTGTCCACTTAGTTTTACAACGATTTCTGTACCGCTTTGTAAAACGTCCAGACATATCTGAACAGCCTCATTCTTGGTAATATGTTCAAACTCACTGTTATAGTAAATACCTTCTATTTTTCTAATAATCATCTCAGGTTGTTTCGCATTGCTCAGCAACCTTGGTAAATATGCCTTAATTTGAAACGGAATTGCATATTGTTCTGGTACTGTATTGGGACGTAAAAAATATGAATAGATATATTGAGGAAGATATCTGGGGTCAAAAATACCTGAACGATTATAATATGTCTTAAATGCCCTGGTATCAATTTTTCCTAGAAATTCATATTTACTCCAAAACGCGTCAATTTCCGCTACCTGTTCCGATGTTAAGTCTCTATCATCAGGAAGTGCATAATCATCTTCACTCTTTTTTCTGTTTGCAAGATCTCTTGCAAGATTTCGCTCTTCCTCCTGGATAAGCATCTGTCTTGCATGATAAATACTGCTATTTTGATGACTCTTTGAGGATTTTCTGATTCGCCCTAGTATTCCCATCTCGATCCCTTTCTTTCTAACTATTTGTGCAAAACATTTTATAACAATATCTAAAAACAATCAATAGTTATCACTAAAAATTAACACAAAAATCACTTTATGAATACTATAAGAAAAGAGCGTATGAAGGAATCTGTCTCCCATTCACTCATGCCGCCTTGCAAGGGGCAACTCTTCGCAAGGTACGTTCTTTGTCGTTTCGACCCGGCTCTATGCCCAGAGCGATACGGACAGCGAAAGGAGCGTCAGCGACTGGCGGAGTGAACAAAGCGAATGATGAAACATACGGAACTCCGCCCTTCGGACGATATTTCCTATCTTATAAAAAATCGTCAAGTTATAAAGTGCACGATCTTACGACGTTGTCGCAAGATAGAACCCATTGAAACATGTGCTGGAATGATATATTCAAAAGAAAGCACATGATGTAATAAAACATTAAAGAAAGGAGCAGCCTATGTCATTATTTAAAGGTTCTGGTGTAGCTCTGGTTACACCATTTAAAGACGGACGGATAGATTATGATGCGTTAGAAAGGCTCATTGAATGGCACGTTGAGTCCGGTACTGACGCTATCATCTCCTGCGGTACTACAGGCGAAGCATCAACACTCACTGCCGTAGAAAAACTCTCTGTTATCGAATTTACCGTAAAAAAAGTCGACAGGCGTATTCCAGTCATTGCCGGAGCTGGCAGCAACGATACATCTCACTCCATGTATCTTTCTAAAGAAATCCAGTATTCAGGCGCTGACGGTCTGCTCGTTGTGACACCATATTATAACAAGGCTACCCAGCAAGGTTTGATACGCCATTATAATATGATTGCAGACTATACAGATCTGCCCATCATTCTCTACTCCGTGAAGAGCAGAACAGGTGTGAACATAGAACCAGACACAGTAAAGGAACTCAGCAAACATCCAAATATTGTCGGTATCAAGGAGGCCAGCGGTGATATTTCACAAATCGCCCGCATCGCTTCCCTGACAAGTCGTGATTTTGACATATACTCAGGCAACGACGATCAGACCATTCCAATTATGTCTATTGGAGGCGTCGGATGTATCTCAACAGTCGCTAACATAATCCCTGCAGATTACCACCAGATGACAGCTGATTTTCTCAAGGGGAAATACAAAGCTGCCGCTAAAATGCAGCTGAAAATGGTGCCTCTGATTCGGGCAGTCTTCGGCGAAGTCAACCCGATTCCAGTCAAGGCGGCGTTGAACATGATGGGATACATCGAAAAAGAGTACCGCATGCCGATGTGTGAACCGACCAACGAGACCCTTTATTGGCTCTACGATGAAATGCTGAGATACGGAATACGCGTATAACGAGTATTCCTTGCCCGCAGCGAATAGTGCTGTCTGGACGGAAAGCGGTCCAGCCTTACCGTCCAGGCCGCATTCATTTCTATACAACAAAAAACCTGAGTGCGCACGCACTCAGGGAAAAGTACTTTTTTCTATGGTCTTAAGCTTCTACAGCTTCAGCAACAACTTCCTTGCCATCATAATAATTGCAATTAGGGCATACTCTGTGTGGAAGTTTTGGCTCGTGACACTGCGGACAAATTGAGAGCCCTGGTAAAGATTTCTTCATGTTTGGAGATCTTCTCTTGTCTCTTCTAGCTTTCGATGTTTTCCTCTTTGGAACTGCCATTGTCTACACCTCCTCGTCTGTGGTTATATGAAAAAAAGCGTTCATTTTTCGTCAACTTCTAAATTATATACGTAAAGTATTAGAATGTCAACATTATTTTATTTTCTTTGAAATATTATATGTGTCTCTAGCAATCATCAGCTCTTCGTTTGTCGGAATCAGAAGGAGTTTCACTTTTGAATCTTCTGTAGATACGATAGTCTCTTTTCCTCTGACCTTGTTCTTGATCAGGTCTAGTTTGATGCCCAGATTTCCGATATCTGTGCAAATCAGCTCCCTCATGTTTACGTCGTTCTCACCGACACCGGCAGTAAATACGATAGCATCTACGCCATTCATCTCTGCGATATATGCACCGATATAGAATCTAACCTTCTTAGCGAAGATACGAAGCGCCAAAGCAGCTCTTTCGTTGCCTTCAGCAACAGCGTCTTCCAAGTCTCTGAAGTCGCTGGAAACGCCAGAGATACCCAGTACGCCAGACTTCTTGTTGAGGATTTCGTTAGCAACACCCTGTGGCAGGTTCTCTTTCTTTCTGATGTAGGTTACGATGGCTGGGTCGATATCGCCGCAGCGAGTACCCATTACCAGACCTTCTAGTGGAGTGAAGCCCATGGATGTATCGATACATCTGCCGTGCTTGATTGCAGAAACAGATGCACCGTTGCCCAGATGGCAAGTGATCAGTTTGAGGTCGTTGATGTTGACATTGAGCATTGCAGCTGCTCTCTGTGCTACATATTTATGTGAAGTTCCGTGGAATCCGTACTTTCTGATTCCATACTTTTCGTAATATTCGTAAGGAAGTGCATACAGATATGCTTCTGGCGGCATCGTCTGGTGGAATGCTGTGTCAAATACAGCTACCATCGGAGTGTTCGGCATCAAATCTTTGCATGCAGCGATACCTAATAGGTTAGGCGGATTGTGAAGCGGAGCCAGTTCAACACACTCTTCCAATGCTGCGATTACAGCATCGTCAATCAATACAGATTCAGCAAACTTTTCGCCAGCGTGTACGACTCTGTGTCCGACTGCGCCGATTTCGTCCATGGACTTGACAACGCCGTACTCTTCGTTCTGAACCGCATCCAGAACCTGCTTGATAGCGTCTTTGTGATCCTTCATCGGAACTTCTGTCTTGACCTTGTCCATTCCGATCTTCTCGTGAGTGATGACTGAACCGTCCATTCCAATTCTTTCAACTAATCCTTTTGCCTGCAGACTCTCATTGGTCATATCCAGAACCTGATATTTCAGTGAAGAGCTGCCGCAATTTATTACTAATACTTTCATTCCAATCCTCCGTGTTCATATTTGGTATAGTGACCATAAGATTATACACCCAACGCATCGGTAAATCAAGGGGTATTTACAGCTTCCTGTATGGTTTTACAATAAAATCTGCATAATCATACAGATTATTTTTAGTGATGATATTATAGATATCTGAAGCGAGAATGTCCTTCTTCAAAGTCTCTTGAATGTCGTTATGGTTGAATAGTTCCCTATTGATATTGGTGATGATCGGCAGCGTCGCACACTCCTTTTTCTTCATCTCTTTTACAAATTTTGCGCCAATCTCGTCAAAGGCCAGAATGCGAATATATCCTTTCGCATTTTCGACTGCTGCTTTATCAATATCTAACAAGGTCTGCGTCAGCAGTCTGGATATACGGCTATAAGTGTATACCTTTGACTTGATTCTGCCGATGAGCTCTTCCGTAGATGAAGCATATCGAATTTCTTTTTTCAATTTGTTGCCCAGTCCGTCGCCAGCAGAAAGAATTTTTTCTAATTCTGCGCTATCGGATTGTAGAACTTTTGCTGCTACAAGCGCCCAATACGTCCTATCCATCTGTGCAAAAGCCTGCGGATTCTCATCTGCAAGTTTTTTCCTGATCATCGAAGCAGACTGATGATAACCGCAGCCTTTTCTCTTAATGGTAAGAGGTTTCAAAGTCTTTAATTGTTTCAAGTACTCGAGAGCCAATATATTATTCGGCTCTCGAATCAAAGTCTCATCCATACCAGGACATAGATCCGCGGCGGCAATCTGCCGTGCCTTTGGATAAGAATGTCCCATCTTCATGAAAGCCTGAATCCTGCTATGCAGTTCTTCATCTCTGTCCTTCAAAAATGCAGCGGCTGACTGTAATTGTCCAATGTCACCGCTCTCACTGCCAAAGGCTAGCACATCTATACAGCCGAAGCCCTCCAAGATGCCAACGCCGCCTTTGGCGAAGTATTCAGCACTGCTCACTGCATAGACCGTAGGAAGCTCGACGACAAGATTGACGCCATTCTTAACGGCTTCTTTCGCCCGTGTCCATTTGTCACTGACGGCAGCACTTCCACGCTGCATAAAGCTGCCGCTCATCACCGCAACACAGACTTCTGATGCAGTCTGTTTCATGGCTTCTTCTATCAAATACTGATGTCCCTGATGAAAGGGATTAAATTCCGCAATAATTCCTAAACTCTTCATGCATCTCATCATACCACAAAACTGCAAATTGAAAAAGCAAAAATTGCACTGATGATGCCTTGCGTCAGTTTCATCTTACAAATTTGACCAAATCCTATGTCACAGTTACGGAGCATGCTCATGGACTGGCCTGCAACAGATAGCCCTCCAAATGTGATAATAAAAGATGCCAGGGTGGTTCTGAGTGTATCACTGCACCCGCATACCATCAGGCTGTTACAGCCTACGGTCATTTCCAGAGCCCCTTTTATAATTGCCACAATTTCCGGACTATCGATAAACATGAAAATACCTGAAAACTGCAGCAGATCTGTCGCAATCATGAACATGACAATATATGCCAGTATAATGGCAATCGAGCGAAAACTGTCGACAATTGCATCGGTCAGTATGTTGTAATAGCTCTCATTCCTCGCTATTTTATTACCGCGCAGCGGTTTTTTGGAAGCGCTCCCCAGACCATAAAACGTACAATTGACAAGGGCGCTGGCATAATGACTCACTGCCAGGATCAGACCCAGTTTATGAGAGCCTAAAAACTCGACACCGACAGCGCCGATTAGAAAAGCCGGTCCTGTCACCATGCTGTAACTGAGAATCCATTTCATCTGATCTTTGTCGATGAAACCGTCTCGATAATAATCGCCGGTAATCCTGGCTCCCATGGGATAGCCGGATAACAGCGCCATGGCGAAGGGATAAACCTTTGGTGAAATTTTGTTGACAATGCCCGTTTTTTTCAAAAAATTTGCCACAATAAAAAAAGGCAGCAACGTCGGTACAATTGAATTCAGCCACAGATTGATTGCCTCCTTGGATGCTGTAGCCGTGACCTCGGGAAATACCACCATGATCAGACAGCAGAGAATTGCCCCGCCGATTACGATTCTGTTTTTTCCTATAAATTTAAAACCCATAGTAGAGAATATTCTCCATCCATGGGTTTTATGTGTGAATTCGTCACCTACTCTACTTTTCGCAGATTATCGATGATATTCCCTCTATTGTAAATCCGGTCAATTGTATAAGCAATCACTGCTGCAAGGAAAAGGAACAGCACCGAAACGGCAAAGGCAGGCACTACCGTAAAGTGATATTGTGAGAACCAGAAGCCTGCGGTGATGGATTTTATCACTGTTAACGACATCACACCACTGGTCAGGATACTGAAGATTAAAACGAGAACCATGTAGGAAAGGCCTTCGTATATAAACAATTTTCTCAGCTGTTTTCTCGTCATGCCAATACTTCTCATGACGGCGAATTCGTTCTGTCTGGCGATAGCGCCTGTCATTATGACATTCAGCAGGTTCAGCAGACCGATGCTGCCAAATATCAGCGCCAGAATTGCTCCACTGGCATCGTAAGTGGATGTAATGTCGTCAAAGTTCTGCTGCGCCTTCTGTTTTGTCATGACGCTGATACCATAATCACTGCTCGAGCGGTCAATATACTTCATCAATGAATCAAAGTATTCTTTCTCCGCATCAAATACACAGTGAAGCGGATTTTCTTTCGTCTGTGGATAAAGGTTTAAAAACTTTTCCGCCGGCAAAATGACACTTTCAAATCCTCCAGAACTGTAGTCTGTCAGTAACTGAGTCGGCACGCCTACCACGGCCATGACTGTATAATTTTTGACCGTTCCCTTTATATTAAGGCTGACCACATCGCCTGTGTGAAATTCCTGTGCCTCTTTATCATACTCGCTCTTATCACTTAAAAAGCCAGCCATAAGAACGTAATCCCCGGAATTCATCTTCTTATAATCGATTTCACCTTCCACAATTTTTACTCGTTCTAGAGATTTTTCGTCAAAGCCGAAAAGCTGTCTGTTAGGATCAAATTCATCAAGATTCTCTGATACCGCATCGCCATTGATAGATGTGATGCGAATCAGTTCTTTGTTTTCTGCCGTCTCTTTTTCCTGATCCACAGGGTGGTAATAGATAAATCCCAAATCCTTCACACCGTCTTTTTTCTTGATATCTGCCGCAAATTTTGCAGGGACGATTTTCTCTCCGTTCGGTACCGACTTTGTCCATGCACTGCTAGATACGTTAAAGTCGGCTATGGCATCTCTGCGCACATACGTCTCTTCGTCAAAGCACTGGGTCAGGTTTAAAACGCTGTTGAGCAAGACGATAGAAATGGAAATGGAGAGCACCACTAAGAGGGTTTTTCCCTTATTTCGTTTCAGATTAGCAAAGGCCATGGAGGCAATTCGATGACTGCTCTCCTTCCCTTTCTTTTCTCTTTTCTTTCCAGTTTCCTTTTCCTGATAGCGCAGCGCTTCCACTGGTGAAACTCTGCCTGCGAGTTTTCCTGGCTTGCTGCAACTGATCCATACGGTTGCAAAAGTAAAAACCGCAGCAGCTGCCCATACGAATAGGTCGGGTACGACAAAATCCGGTTTGCTGTAATTAGTGCTCTTCATCAGAAAGATTAAAAGCAGGTTTCCGAGAAGCCATCCCAAAACAAGACCTGCAGGCAGCCCGAAAACTAACAGTTTCAGCCCCTGTCTTCTTACCATATATTTGATCTGCCTCGGCGAAGCGCCTACAGTTTTCAACTGCCCGTAAAGGCGAATGTCTTTCAGCACCGAAATTCGGAAGATATTGTAGATAATCAAATAACCAGCAGCCAGCACTAGCAGAACACTGATCAGAGCACCGAAGATCGTTCCGCTGTCACTACTTTGGTCATAGGCATAACCCTGACAGATATCGTGTGCGGTCTTCTGCGGGTTCATTCCTGCATCCGCGAGTACCTGATCCAGGTGTTCTGCCAGATGCTCTTCAGAATCAAAAATTCCGCTTACAGCATAAGTTTTTTCAGGACTTCTTTTTTCTGCAAATACCGCTGAAATCAAAACTTGTGCTTTCTGTTCATATTTTTCCCCTTTCCAAATACCACAAAGGGTCATCTCTTTTTCCGCAATCTCTCCATTTATTTCGTATTTCAAAACAAATTTTGATCCTATCTTTGCTGGAATTCCAAGTTTTCGAATCACCTCTGTATCGCAGGCTGCCTCGTTTTCCTTTTGGGGCAGCCGTCCCTGGGTAAGGCTCTTATAAGTGTTCTGCGCATAATTTTCATCTCCCCATATCAGTTCAGCGGTGATACTGGTCAATTCTCGGTTCTGCACTGTACCTACCGTACGAGACATGCCAGCTTCTAAGAAGTCGGGATGCTCTTTGATTTTTACTGCATCATTTCTGCTCAGATAATTTGCAGTAACCATATATCTGCTGCCTGCCATTTCTAAGTCTTGCTGTTTAATTGTCTCTTCTGAACCTTGAAAAACCGTAGCGACCGCCATAAAAAGGATGGTAGTGAGGACGATGGCCAGAACTGCAATCCGGTTTCTATTCTTATTGGCCGCAAGGCAGCTTGTAGACAAGGTTTTGATGAATTTCTGATTGTCGTTTTTTAATAACATCTCTCCCGCCTCCTAAAGCTCTTTATATCCAGTGACAATTCTTCCATCTTCAATGCGGATCATGCGATCGGCAACCTGAGCGATTTCCGGATTATGTGTGATCATAACCAGCGTCTGATTGAACTCAGCCGTCGTCAGTTTCAGGAGCTGCATAACCTCCAGCGAGGTTTTGGAATCCAGATTTCCTGTCGGTTCGTCAGCGAGAATAATGGCCGGTTTGCTGGCTAAGGCTCTGGCAATAGCGACTCTCTGCTGTTGCCCGCCCGACAGGTTATTGGGCAGGTTCGTGAGTTTTTCTTCCAGATGTAATAGACGCACGATATTATCGATATATTTCTGGTCAATCTTTCCGCCATCCAGCTCGATAGGTAATACGATGTTCTGATATACGTTTAAAATTGGCACCAAATTATAGTTTTGAAAGATAAATCCGATGTTTCTCCTGCGGAAGACAGAAAGCTGTTCATCGTTCATCTTGGCAATTTCCTTTCCTCTTATGACGACACTTCCTGATGTGGGCACGTCCAATCCTCCCAACATATGCAGCAAAGTGGATTTTCCGCTTCCTGACGTACCAATAATAGACACGAATTCTCCCTGCTCAATGCAGAGGTTGACACCATTCAAGGCTTTTGTAACGTTCGGTTCACTCCCATAATATTTTTTTATTTCCGTTGCTTCTAATATATAACTCATTGACATTCTGTCCTTTCTCTGTAGATTGCCTTTAGTATAGAAAAAAATTATCTCATTCTGTTCTCAAAAAAATCACAGCATTGAGATAATTTTAATTTTCTATGGTTCTATAGGCAGATTGAGAGAAAAAAGAGAGCCGATGCCAATTTTTGACCGCACCTCGATAAAACCCTTTTCTTTGGTAATAATTTCTCTCGCCAGGTAAAGACCAATACCTACGCCTTCTACTTCTGCCGCCGAAGGTTCTCGGTAAAATCGTTTGAAGATTTCTGTAATATGCGATTCTTCGATTCCTCTGCCATTGTCTCTGACCTGGATTCTGATGAAAAAATCAGTAGCGCTGGCAGAGATTCTGATTTCTCCGCCTTCTTTTGTATACTTTACCGCATTGTCTATGATATTGAACAGAGCCTCCGTGGTCCATTTCTTATCAAAATACGCAAATAACGTCTCCTTGCAATCCACAGAAATTCCAATATTCTTGGCTTCGGCCTTTAATGCAACGTCACAGACCGCGGCTTCAACCAGCTGATACACAGATTCTAACTTAGGAGATACGTTGACAATACCGGTTTCCAGGCGAGACATTTTGATCATCGCCTGAATCAGGAACTCCAGTTTATCTACTTGCTTCTCAGCATTGCGGAGAAATTCCATTCTGTCTTCTTCATTGATACCTTGACGCATCAAAATGTTCTGATACATTCTGATGCTGGCAATCGGCGTTTTCACTTGATGTGACAAATCAGAGATGGTCTTCTCTAAATTTTTCTGGTTTCTTTGGCTGTCTTCTGTGCGGCTCTGCAAAATTTCATACAGCTTACGCATTTTGACTTGTACCTTACCCACCAGGCTGTCCTCTTCTTCTTCAAATGCTATCTCTTCATCGCCGGCAATCATACTGTCCAGACAGTCTGAGAGTTTTTTGGTATACATGATGAGACTGTGTCTGGTGTAGGCTATGATTCCTACTGCTGCCAGAAAAAGAAGCCCTGCTGCGGTGAATAAAATGATTGTTGTCATTTTTCCCCCTTCCACTGATATCCCATGCCATACATGGTTTTGATATATTGATGGGTTTCATCTTCCAGTTTTTTGCGGAGTCTATTGATATTGACCGCCACCGTATGTTCATCGACGAAATTTCCAGCATGATCCCACAGTTTTTCCAAAATCAATGTTTTGGTCACCACTTTCTGGGCATTGGCGATGAGAAGCCGTAACAGTTTAAATTCAGTAGGCGTCAGCACCAGCGATTCTCCATCCTTATATGCAGTCAAACTGTCAAAATCAATTAGCAAATAACCGTCGTTATACAGATTTTTTTGGGCGTCGTTCTTATGGACACCTCTGCGAAAAACAGCTTCGATTCTCTTATGCAGCACTGCCATGCTGAAGGGTTTTGTGATATAATCATCCGCACCACAATTAAATCCTGTAATTTCATCCGCTTCCAGATCCCTCGCTGTCAGAAAAATGACGGGCAGGTCCTCCTCTGTCTTGATTGCCCTGCAGAAATCAAAGCCGTCACCATCAGGCAAGTTGCCGTCCAGGAGAAGCAAGTCTACCTCCTCTTCTTTCAGAATCGTCATGCCCTCGCCAAGGTTTCTGGCAGAATACACCTGATAACCTTCTGCTCTCAAATCATAGGTCAGACCTAGGCTCAGGTCTTTGTCATCTTCAATTAATAGTATTTTATTCATCGTTTTCTCCCAAAGCTCCCCATGAAAAAAGGCAACAGAAAAATCCGCTGCCGTGGCATTTCTTTAATGACTATTCATCGTCTCGCCTAACAATTACGCCGTCTTGTCCATTCTGAGTCATATAGGCCATCTCTTTAATTTCGTCTCTGTTATTCTGCAGTACGCCGTTGATTTCCTCAAAAGATTTTTCCAAGTTCGCATACATTTCACCAAAATATTTAAGGTTCAAATCGTCCATCTTGGCCTGCATATCGAAGAGCATTTTGTCAACATAATCATATGTACGCATCTTCAGCACCTTGGCGTAATCTTCTGCCGTCTTCTGGATGTTTTCAGCCATTTTCTGTGCTTTTAGAGTGATATCATCAGTTTCAACTAAGTAATCGGCCTGTTTCTTCGCTTCGATGATGATTTTCTCGTATTCCGATTTAGCCTCACTTAAGATTCTCTCTTTTTCATCCTTCACCCATTTTGCCTGCTGTACGTCGTCTGGAAGACTCAATCTGATTTCCCTTACAATTTCGAGCACTTCATTTGCATCTACCATGATCTTGCCGGTAAGTGGCAAACCAGGGGCAGTATCAACTATATCCTCGATTTCCTCTAATAATTCTAATACTGTCATATTTTCTATCCTCGATTCTCTTATTTGATGTATTTTGCTTTGATCTCCTTGAGGATGATTTCTGGCACCAATCCATCTACACATCCGCCCAGAGAGACCACTTCTTTAATCATACTTGAACTGATAAATGAATACTTTGGACTGGTCATCAAAAATACCGACTCTATGCCTTTGTCAAAAAGGCAGGCGTTCATCTGTGCCATTTGAATCTCGTATTCAAAGTCCGATGTCGCTCTAAGGCCTCTGACAACCGCATCGAAGTGATTTTTGTTCACGTAGTCCGCTAAAAGTCCGTCAAAACATTCTACAGTCACATTTTTTAAATCTGCCGTGACTTCCTCTATCAGTTTGACTCGTTCTTCTTTTGTGAATAACGGTTTCTTATTTGGATTGACGATGACACCGACGACCAGTTCATCGAACATCTTTGATGACCTGGTAATAATATCCAGGTGGCCGTTGGTCATAGGATCAAAAGATCCTGTGTATAAAGCCCGTTTTGTCATTCTTCGTCCCCCGCTGCATATCTGTAAATGCTGACCAAGATTTTGCCATATTTTCGCTCTTTGACTTTCATCAATCGGCCTATTTGATCTGGCACTTGATCACGTACACCGTGTTCTGCTATTATTATACCTTCCTCTGTCAATAAATCAAGAGAATCAATCATCTCCAGACATTTTTCATATAAGCCGGCCTGATATGGCGGGTCAAGGAAAAAAATATCTGCCGGTTCCTTGATTCTGGTCAAAGCTTTCGTGTAATCTCCGGCCAAAACCACGGACTGATCTCGTGCACCGCATTTCTCAATATTTGTTTTTATCAGATTCAGGCTCTCTCTGGAATTATCACAAAAATAGCACTTTTTTGCGCCTCTGGACAGCGCTTCCAAGCCCAAATTTCCTGTTCCAGCAAAGAGATCCACACATACAGAATCCCAAATATCATTCATCAATATATTAAAAACTGCTTCTTTTACTTTATCTGTCGTAGGCCGAACGTCTGTGCCTACAGGCGTTTCTAACTTTCTTCCCCTATAATCTCCAGTAATTATTCTCATCATCTATCTCCTAAAATTTTTCCTATGCCAATATCCGCCGAAACGACCATGCCCATGAACTGTGCCGCTGCTTCGTGACAATGAATCGGTTTTCTTGCGTGAAAAGGAATCGTCAAATTCGCTTTTACACAGATGCCCGGTGCCTCGCCAGTCTTCATATCTCCGGACAGCCCGCTGGGAATATCCAATGCGGCAACATAAACGTTTGCCTCATTGATTCTGGTTATGATTCTGTCTGCCGGATAGCGAAGCTGTCCGTGGAAGCCTGTCCCATAAATGGCATCAACGACAAGGTCCGTCTCTTGAATATGCAGTATATCATGTGCTGTGAGAATCGGCATATGCTCTCGTATCAATTGATAATTTGTCTTCGCATCATTAGTCGCAGGTGGACCCTCTACGAGAATGACTTGTGTATGTACACCAGCTTCTCTCAGCTTCCTTGCTACGACAAAACCGTCACCGCCGTTATTTCCTTTTCCACAAAATACCAGGGCATTTTCTGTCTGCCCATGGTGCTGTAAAATCAATTCAGCGGCTCTCGTTCCCGCATTTTCCATCATCTGATAGTAAGACAGTCCTGCTTCGTCAGCCGCCTTTTCTAAGGCTTTCATTTCACTGCAGGTTACAATTTCTTTTTTATATAAAAATTTCACCTTTGTCACCGCCTTCTAAACTAACAGTATACCATGAATTATCAAAGAATGCTATTAATTTATGCTTTGGCTGAATGGATCTTAAAACGAAAAAGGACCGTCTCAAAGTTAATTGAGACAGCCCCTTTAAGCAAAAAGTTTATTTCAACTTCTTATTTAAGGAATCGAATTCCTTATTTGCCAGCTAACTGCTGTTCAGCCATTTCTACAAGCTTCTTAGTCATATAGCCACCTACATAACCATTCTGTCTTGCAGTTAAGTTGCCCTTATCAGTCTGTTCGTAGTTAGAAAGACCAAGTTCGTTTGCAACCTCTGTTTTCAGGTTGTTTAATGCTGGTTTCACATTAATTCCCATCTGCTGTAAACTGTTGTTATTGTTGTTGTTGTTACTCATTTTTTTTCACCTCCTGTTTACGTTATTAATTTAACCCGAACGGAGATTTCTATGTCTTGTAAAATATGGATAAAATCATAATTCTAGTTTAATGTCTTCGCCAAACATTTTTCTGATCCGATTTTTCAGCTTTACAAATTTCTGTGCCTGCAAATTGGGATCTCTGTCTATGATCGCTTTCGCCGTATTCTTTGCCTTTTCCAAAACGTCAGCGTGCCGCACCAGATCGCTGATGTGCATTTCAGGAAGTCCATGCTGTCTGGTTCCAAAAAGCTCACCTGGTCCCCGCAGCCGGAGATCTGCTTCTGCGATTTCAAAGCCATCATTGCTCTCGCACATGATTCTGTTTCGTTCTTTTGCTACATCGGTTTCATTATGACAAATCAAAAAACAATATGATTGGTCGCTGCCGCGGCCTACGCGTCCTCTCAGCTGATGCAACTGAGCCAGGCCAAATCTCTCACAGTTTTCAATTACCATGACGGTAGCATTAGGCACATTGATGCCTACTTCTATTACAACAGTGGAAACCAGCACATCGATATGTCCATCAGAAAATTCACTCATGATAAAATCTTTTTCTTCCTGTTTCATGGCACCGTGTATCAGAGCCACCTGATATCCCTTAAATTTCTGGCTCAGTTCTTTATGCAGTTCCTCTGCCGATTTGGCATCTATCTTGTCTGATTCTCCAATCAGGGGTGCTACCACATAAGCTTGTTTCTTTTCTTTCAATTGTTTTTTAACAAAATCATAGACCCGGTTTCGATTTTCCATGTCTGCCTGCAAGGTTTTGATCGGCTGTCTGCCCCTTGGCATAGTCCTGATCTGTGAAATATCTAAATCTCCATAAATGATAACCGCTAAAGTTCTTGGAATCGGCGTTGCCGTCATGACCAGTACATTAGGATTTTCTCCTTTTTTGGATAAAAGACTTCTTTGGTTGACTCCGAATCTGTGCTGTTCGTCTGTGATTACCATTCCCAGATTTTTAAACTTTACATCCGGCTGAATCACAGCATGGGTGCCTACCAAAATTTGAATTTCGCCTGTCGCCAGCTGCTGCAGAGTCTCTCTTTTTTCAGAGGTCTTCATGCTGCTGCACAAAAGCCCCACTGCTATGCCATATTTTTCAAAATCTGCGGACAGTGATTGCAGATGTTGTTTCGCTAAAATTTCTGTTGGAGCCATCATGACACTCTGATAGCCATTTTTGGCGGCAGCGAACATGGCCATTTCCGCGATCACTGTTTTTCCAGAGCCGACATCGCCTTGAATCAGCCGATTCATCACTTTTTCTGCTGCCAAGTCCTTTTGCATATCGTTCCACACGCTTTTCTGTCCTTCTGTCAGTTCAAAAGGCAGATCTTTGGCAAATTCGTCAGCGCAGGCGGCATCGATGACAATGCCGCCTGTATCTTTTCTGGTCTCATTCTTTATATAAAAAAGCCCTGTCTCTAAAGTAAGAAGTTCGTCAAAGATTAAACGAAATTTGCTTTTTAGAACCTGTTTTCCATCTTTAGGAAAATGAATATTTTCGATGGCATAGGAAGGACTGGCCAGACGATTTTCCGATACGATTTCCTCTGGCAGCCACTCTTCTACTTGTGGATAGAGTTCCTGCAGCTGCAGCTGAATTTTACGAAGTTCGTTTTGAGAGATGCCGTTGATCTGAGGGTAGATAGGAATAATACCTCGGATATCATTAGGATCTCCAATCCGGTGGAATTCTGGATGAATCATCTGTTTGCGGTCGAAGTTTTCGGAAACTCTGCCATAAAAAGAGTAATCCTGATTGATGTTAAATAAATTCGCAATATATCTTCCATTAAAGAAAAGAATTTCTATCGTTCCTGTTTCATCGGAGACTAAAAGTGTCAATGGCGTATTCTTTTTATATGGATTGCCGGCATATCTGCGAGATAACACCTTGCCACAGATCAGATATTCTTTGCTCGGCTGTAAATCTGCAATTCTGGTCTCCTGCCGTCGATCCTCATATTTTCTGGGGAACAGATAAAGCAGATCTTCTAGTGTATCAATGTTGTTTTTTGAAAGATTCTCTGCTTTTTTCGGTCCAATTCCCTTCAAGCTGCCTACTTTGTCATTCAGATTCATATCTTTTCACAACCTCTAGATTTCTTCTTGCCACCTGTCTCGATTTGACACCGGCAATTCTGATTCTAATCTGATTTGGTTTTTTGCCCTGTTTCATATCGATAACACTGGCGATATAATCACTGATATCGTCAGTAATATTTCTGATACTAGTACCAAACTTTACGATGATATTGAATTCAATATCTACGCTATCTCCATATAAGCTGCGCTCCACTTCTATATTGTTAGCAAATTCTGAGATATTATATTTTGCATCGCTGCCAATCTGACGACCTTTTTTTGTTGAAGGCCATACTTTGCCTTGACAGCTTTCTATCTTAAAGCTGTCTGCAATAATCTGTGCGAAAAGCAGATTAGAAATGGTGATCGTCCCCAGATCCGTTTCTCTTGATAATGTCAAATTACTTACCTCCATAGATTCTGTTAACCAGGCATCTGGCAGTTCGCATACCCTTACCCGGTATACGGGGCATGTTAGAAATGAAAAATGCCTAAAATGCCTGGATTTGGTGCTTAATTAGGCAGATGTCTGCAGCAAACCCATGTTTCACATCGTATCAGCCCTGTGCTCAAGGTTTTATAAGGCAATAAAAAGCAAAAGAACGGCAAAAAAACAACTCAGCGTTCGGATATCGCTGGTTAAATCAGATCATTTTTCTTATTTTGAACCGATATACCCCTGCCCATTGGTAAAATCTGCCTAAAATGCCCTATTTTTATCTGTTTTATGGCACTTTTCCCTGCGGCAACGCCGGAAGATTATAGAACTATTATAACATGACGATTCCTTTGAAATTAGAATCAAACGTCATGATTCAATGGTTCTTTCCCTGCGGCAACGCCGGAAGATTGTAGAACCATTATAACACATACAGTAACAAAAATGACCTTTAATTCATAAAATATACCGAGGTGTTTTATGAACAATAATAGAAAGAGAAAACCGATCTGTAAATATAAAGAAGCCAAAGACATCGGATTCGTCCTCATAGTCTTCGGTATCGTTACGGTATGTGCATTTTTCTTGCCGCCGAGAGCTTGGATTCTGCTCCTTGGTGGAGTTCTAGTCTTATGCGGCATCAGCCTGCTGCGTCACTACTAACATGCAGCAGGCTGTTTTTCCCTATCGAAATACAGCCTTCGAGCCCAATGCGATGACTTTATAAGCCGGGTTCTCTAATCGCTTTACAACCTGCTGTAACCCACCTCTGATGGCGATTTCCTGCGGGCAATGCATCTCACACTTGCCACAGCGAATACATAGAGAGGCATTGGTTCGCTGTACACGGAAAGTCGTACACATCAAATATTCTCTCATACCCGTAATGAAGCTGTCTGCATAGCTGGCGTTATAGCATCTGAAAATCCCAGGAATATCCACGCCTTTTGGACATGGCTGACAGTAGCCGCAACCAGTGCAGGGTATTTTAATCGTCTCATTGATTGCCGCTTTTACCGATGCAAAGACTCGATGTTCTTCATCTGTAATCTCACCTGCTTTTACCGACTGCGCAGTTCTGATGTTTTCCTGCAATATTTCCATAGAATCCATACCCGAGAGCACTGTGGATACCGCTGGCTGGTTCCAGAGCCAGCGCAGTCCCCACTCAGCCGGACTGCGTTTTGTTTCAGCTTCTGCAAAAGTCTCCTTCCCTTTCTGAGGCAGCCCTTCCGTCAAAAGACCTCCGCGAAGGGGTTCCATCACGATGACGGGAATTCCCTTTTCCGCCGCATACTCCACGCCTCTTCTTCCAGCCTGGCTGTGTTCGTCCATATAGTTGTACTGTACCTGGCAAAAATCCCAGGGATAAAGATCGAGAAGTTCCATGAACTGACTGCTGCCTCCGTGATAGGAAAAGCCGATATATTTAATCTGTCCAGAAGCCCGTTTCTCTTCAATCCAGTGCAGGATGCCCATTTTGACCAGTCGTTCCCAGATCTTCGCATCGGGAAGCATGTGCATCAGATAGCTGTCTACATAATCGGTCTGCAGTCTGTCGAGCTGCTCTTGAAATACCTTTTCCAATCCCTCGATGGACTTAATCAGATAATGGGGCATCTTTGTGGCTATCATCACTTGTTTCCGCCAGCCGTTTTTTGCCAAAACAGCTCCAAGAGCTTTTTCACTGCCCTTGTAAATATAGGCAGTATCAAAGTAGTTGATACCGTGGGAAATTCCGTAAGCAATCAATTCTTCTGTTTTTTTCATGTCGATGCGGCTGCCCTTTTTAGGAAACCGCATGCAGCCATAACCCAATATCGACATGCCTAATTTTCTCTGTTCCATAAATCTAACTCCTGAAGGCGGCGAGGGGATTCCCCTCTGCACACCCCTTTTTTGTTTAATAGGAAATTGATATTTATTATTAAACAAAAAACCCGCCATAAGCGGGTCTTGTCACCAAAATAAATTAGATGGCACGGTTAATCTTGTTGGATCTGATGCATCTTGTGCATACGTTAGCTCTTCTTACTGTACCATTGTCGTTGATTCTTACAGTCTGAATGTTTGCATTCCACTTTCTTCTAGTGTGTCTGTTTGAGTGGGATACATTGTTTCCGGAAACCTGTCCTTTTCCGCAAATCTCACATTTTCTTGACATCTACCGCACCTCCTTTAATATCATTAAGCGTATAGCATATTTTTTTAAATAATCTAGTAACATATTTTTGATTATCAGTTCAGTCGAACAAACGATATTATACCATAGTGTCTATTCGCTTTACAAGCATTTTTTCAATAATTTGCCTAGAAATTTTCTGCAAGGGCGGCTTCCCCTCGCTTCCAAGCTTCCTTCATGTCGATGATTCTTTGATTCCGACTGCCCCGGAAAGATAAAGTCAAATCTCTCTCGATCGCCTCATATCTTCCGTCTACTAGGATGTCAACATATTCTAACAGCTGGTACAGTGCCTCGTTTTCCTCCGCTAAATTCTGCAGCTCTTCAAAAGTATATCCGGAATACATCATGATATGCAGATTACGCTTCTTAATCGCTTTTGCTAAAGTCAAAAAACCCTCAGGCTGACAAGCCGGCTCTCCCCCACTGAAGGTTACACCGTCTAGCAACGGATTTTCGTCTATAGCCTTTAAGAGCTTGTCTGTCTCACATTCATAACCGCCGTCAAAATCGTGGGTCACCTTGTTGTGGCAGCCCTGACAATGATGCGGACATCCCTGGCAAAAGATGACGAAACGAATTCCAGGACCGTCCACAATAGATTCTCGCACAATTCCAGCTATGCGGATGCTGTCCTCATGATCTGTCATAGTCTTTCAAATCCTTCCCCGATTCCATGCTTCACCCTGTCTTTTTCTTCACTGGTCTTCGCATCATTCCAGTGATCCATGGTACCTACCAGATAGCCAGTAATACGTCTGATTCGCTCAAAATCCTCGTTTCCATCGCCTTCTCGTCTTCCGCAAGCCGGGCACTCATTGTCGATAATCCCTGTATACCCGCAGACTGGATCTCTGTCAACTGGATGATTGATGGAACCGTAACCGACACCACTTTCTTTCATGCATCTGACAACTTTTTCAAAAGCGTCCAGGTTCTTCAGCGGATCACCGTCCAACTCTACATAAGAAATATGTCCTCCGTTGGTCATCTCGTGAAATGGCGCCTCTTTCTTGATTTTATCAAAAGCACTGATATTATAATAAACAGGAATATGAAAGCTGTTAGTATAATAGTCTCTATCTGTTACACCAGGAATCACGCCATATTTTTCTTTATCAAGCCTGATGAATCTGCCGGAAAGACCTTCTGCCGGCGTACCGATCAATGACCAGTTGAGACCTGTCTTCCTGGCCTCCTCATCCATGCGTTTCCTCATATATGCAACAATTTCCATCCCCAGCTTCTCGGCTTCTTCTGATTCTCCATGGTGCTGTCCAATCAAAGCTTTCAGGCACTCTGCTAATCCAATGAACCCGATTGTCAGTGTTCCATGTTTCAGCACTTCTTCCAGAGTATCTTCCGGCTTTAGCTTTTCGGAGTCTATCCAAATGCCCTGTCCCATGAGAAATGGGAAATTTTTCACTTTCTTCATGCACTGAATTCGAAATCTCTCGTTGAGCTGTGCGATAGCGATATCGATGACGTGATCCAGTCCATCAAAGAAAATGTCCACATCCCCTTTGGCTTTGATAGCAAGTCTCGGCAAATTGATAGATGTAAAGGATAGATTGCCTCGCCCATATACGATTTCTCTTGATGGATCGTGAACGTTCCCGATGACCCTGGTCCTGCATCCCATATATGCACATTCTGTCTCCGGCTGTCCCGGTCTATAATACTGCAGGTTAAATGGCGCATCCAGGAAAGAAAAATTAGGGAATAATCTCTTAGCAGAAACCTTGCAGGCAAGCTTAAACAGATCATAGTTGGGATCCTCCGGATTATAGCTGACGCCTTCCTTCACCTTGAAAATCTGGATTGGGAAAATCGGTGTTTCGCCGTTTCCAAGTCCGGCTTCTGTCGCCTCCATGATGCACTTCATAACCAGTCTGCCTTCCTCGGAAGTATCTGTGCCGTAATTTAAAGAACTGAATGGAACCTGAGCCCCAGCTCTGGAATGCATGGTATTTAAGTTGTGAATCAAGGCCTCCATAGCCTGATATGTTTTCCGTCTGATCTCTTTGTCAGCGAATTTTGTTGCCATCTCCTGCAGTTTCTTCGCCTCATCCGCAGATGCAAACTCCTCCAGATAGCCGCATTCCAGTTCTTTATAATTATGGTTCCACGCCATACAAGGATAAATGCCTTCTTTTTCCTCTATGTACTGACCAATCTGTTTCGCTTTGCTAATGCCATCTTCTATATCGTACATGCATTCCAGCATTTTGCCAAGATTGGTCCAATATAATTTTTTATATGACTTTTTAACGCCCGGCGCCATACTGTAATCAAAATTCGGCACCGATTGTCCGCCATGCTGGTCATTCTGATCCGACTGAATTGCAATGCATGCAAGAGCCGCATAACTTTCGATATCGTTGGGTTCTCTCAGATGGCCATGTCCTGTTGAGAATCCGTTTTTCAACAGTTCTAGTAGGTCAATCTGGCAGCAGGTCATCGTCAGTGTATAAAAATCCATGTCGTGAATATGGATATCCCCATTGTCATGGGCCTTTGCATACTTGGGATTGATGACATACATCTTGTAAAACTCTTTTGCACCTTCAGATCCATACTTGAGCATGGTTCCCATGGCGGTGTTGCCGTCAATGTTGGCATTTTCTCGCTTTACATCGTTATCCTTCGCCTCTTTAAAAGTAAGATCTTCATAAATGCGCATCAGCTTCGTATTCATGTCTCTTACTCTGGTCCGCTCAGCTCGATATAAAATATATTCTTTTGCAGTTCTGGCGTGTCCGCTTTCGATTAAAATCTTCTCCACGGCATCCTGAACCTGTTCTACAGTAGGATATGAATTATGACAAACTTCCAACAGATACAGTTCTACCTGTTTTGCCAGATATTCTGACATCTCACGGTCTTTCCCCCCGAGGACCTGCGCCGCCTTAAATATGGCACCGGCAATCTTGTCTACATCGAATTCCACAGTCCTTCCGTCTCGTTTAATGATTTTCATGATACGTTCCATCTAGTCTCTTCTCCTTCGTAACACACAATATATAGTACCTTTTCCAAATAATCCAAACAAATTATACTATCATTGCAGGCATTGGTCAACATTGAATCTGATCAATTCCATAGGAAAAGCTGGCCAATAATCAGCCAGCTTTAGTGATTGCATAGGTTTGCGGATTCTAAAAAAATATTATTATTTTTTCCTTTTATTTTGTATGAATTTTGTCATAATATTCTGCTCTCAGCATGGATTTCAGCTGCAGATTTACATATTTTCCATTTTTCTTTCCAGCGTTCCTCATCAGCCCTTCCGTCTGGAAGCCGATCTTTTCATATAAGGATGCTGCCGGTTTATTCTTTTCGAAGTGATCTATCGTGACTCTTTCCATATGGAGATTGATAAAGGCGTACTCTAAAACCAGGCGAAGCGCCTCTTCGCCATATCCCTTTCCTCGCTTGTCAACGTCAGCGATGTATATTCGCGTGATATCCAGGGAATCATCCGCTCTGTTGATTCTTGACAAAAAAATCTTGCCGATGGGCTTGTCCTCCGGTTTGAGTGTAATAGTAAACTGCATCTTGGTCGGATCCAGATTGTTCCTTACGAACTCAGTTACAACCTGTTCGTAGGTTCTCTCCTCGTCCATTGTAAAGAACTCTGTGACCTCAGGCTGTTTCTCCCACTCTGCAAAATATTTGCAGTCGTCAAATACAGTTTCTCTCACAATTAGGTTTTTTGATTCCATCTCGTTATCTCCCGTCAAAATCTTAAGATTATGTGAAGTTTCATAAAAACGCTACTAATTTCTTCACGATTATGTTATCATTATATATGATTTTTCATACAAAATAAATGATTATTTATAAATTTTATAAAAAAATAACAATAAAAGGAGATTGGGCAATGAAGAAGTTGACAACGATAGCTTTGCTTTTCACCATGATAGGTTCTATGTTCCTTCTCTCTGCATGTGGCGAAGAGGAAGAAGACCTTTCATCAAAAATAGAGGAGAAAGTCATCGCATATCAGACAGACCTTGAAGATTCAGCCAGTACCCTGACTTCTACAGAAGCTATTAGAGATTATCTTTCAAATTGGGCAAAATCAAAGGGAATCAAATATTCCGTCGACAGTCATAATAATGTGATTATGAGTGTCAATGCAAGCAAAGAGTACAAAGAGGCTGACCCAACAGTCATTGTCTGTTCTTACGATGCGAAACAGTTCAATAATAACATAGAGCCTATGGCCATGGCTTTGTATATTGCAAAGAATAACGAATCTACAGGAAAGCTGGACGTCATTTTTACCAGTGAAGTTGGACATGATTATGCCGGTATCAAATCCTTGGATCAGAAATATTTCAAGGACAATTCCAATGTGTTCTGCCTCAATGGAGGAGAGAAAAATATGTGGTCTACAAGCACTGGTGCCAGATCGTCCTATACCTTCAGCAACAACGTAGCCTATACCGCCCCGACCGGCGAAAAGGCTTACAAAATCAAAATCAGCGGCCTGCCTGGCGGTATCCCTGATTCTAAGATTTCCTCCTACCCTAATCCCATCAAGGAGCTGGGAGATTTGTTAGCCTATTTTAAGACCAACGCTCTTATTTATGAACTGGCGGATATTACAGGCGGAAGCAGCGGAAATCTCTATCCGAAATCCTCATCGATGACCATCGTCATTGATGAAGATGATATCGACAAATTTGAGTCGAGGATGGAAACGGCAATGGAGAATTTCAACGATAACTATCTGGAGGATTATCCAGAAATGACTTACACTTACGAAGAGGTGCCTCTGCCGGAAAAAGTCGTAACAGAAGAATATCAGAACGAATTTGTCAGCATGTTATATACCCTGCTGGATGGAGTCTATTATAAAGACGACGACGATAATTTAATTTCTATTACTAGTATCGGCGCTATCCACAGTAAGGATGGGTCCTATACGATTTCGGCCGTAGGCAACAGTTTATCAGAATCCAACATGTCTGAGATTGATACCACGTACAAGACAATCTGCGGCCTCTCTGATATCAAATACAAGAAATATGATGAGCAGCTTGGATTTTCAAGCGACATGGAATCTGAATTTGCCAAAGCAGTCGCAGCTGCCTTTAACAAATATTCTGATGCTGATATGGAATATAAGGATTGTGTTCCTGCCACCAACGCCAGCTATGTATACGAAAAGAACAAAAAGAGCAACATCATCAACGTGTCGGTCAATGAAGACAAAATGGAAAGATATACGGGTACCATCATTACCTTTATGATGGAGCAAACGCATACAGAAGTGGCCGATTAAAAAGCAGCATTAAAAATTACAATCAAAAACGTGAGCCGCAGTGCCTGGGAATTTCATTCTCTATGCTGCGGCTTTCTTGTTATCTCCCCTAAATGGATATCGTCGTGGAATCAAAAAAGCACCTCTAAAGTCAGAAAGGCTTTAGAGGTGCTCTATCTCTGTAATCATCTATACGATTATTGTTTCGCCAATTTTTTCTTGTTAGCAATATCTGCAGCAGCTGTGAACAGCACGTCTGTAGATGAGTTCAGAGCTGTCTCGCAGGAGTCCTGTATCACGCCGACGATAAAACCGACGCCGACGACCTGCATGGCAATGTCATTTGGGATACCAAATAGAGAACACGCCAATGGGATTAAAAGCAGTGACCCGCCAGCTACGCCAGAAGCTCCACAAGCGCTGACAGCAGCCAATACACATAAAATCACTGCAGTTCCGAAGTCAACCGACTGCCCCAGAGTGTGAACAGCAGCCAGAGTCAGAATGGCAATGGTAATGGACGCGCCGCCCATGTTAATGGTCGCACCCAGAGGAATTGAAATCGAATAGGTATCCTTGTCCAACTTCAGTTCTTCACAAAGCTTCATGTTGACAGGAATGTTGGCAGCAGAACTTCTGGTAAAGAAGGCTGTAATACCGCTGTCTTTGAGGCATTTGAATACCAGTGGATAAGGGTTTTGTCTCGTTTTGACATATACGATAATCGGATTGACGATCAAAGCATCGAAGAACATAGCTCCTACCAATAAGCCAATCAATTTTCCATAGCTGAATAAAGTCCCAATACCGCTCGTAGCAATGGCGTTGAATACCAGCCCCATGACACCGAGAGGCGCAAACTTGATGACCCATCTGACCACCTGTGAAACGGCATTGGCAACGTCAGCGAGCATGCTCTTTGTCGAATCAGATGCAAATCTCAGAGCTACACCTAGAAGCAATGCCCAAGTCAGAATGCCGATGTAGTTAGCGTTGAGAAGCGCATCCACAGGATTTGCAACGATATTGAATACTAATGTCTTCAAAACCTCCGTAATTCCGCTTGGCGGAGTCACATCGCCGGTGCCTTCTACCAATGTCAGATTCACTTTAAAAATGAAGCTGGCAATTACTGCTACACATCCTGCGGCAAAGGTGCCCACAAGGTAGAGAATAATAATTGACTTCATGTTAGTCTTCTGACCAGACTTATGCCCTGATATTGCAGACATCACCAAGAAAAATACCAGAATCGGCGCTACGGCTTTCAAGGCGCCGACAAATAAGTCACCTAGAATCGTAATTCCAGATACCTGTGTAGGAACTGTCAAAGCCAGGATAATCCCCACAAGCAGGCCGATGATAATCTGTTTGACCAGGCTGATCTTGTTCCATGCCTTAAATAAATTTTTTAAAAACATATCCATCCTCCAAATTATAATTTCGCAGTTATACTTAATTATGCCACTTTCAAGCCGCAAAATCAATCATTATCTGTCAAACGTCGTCACGTAAGTTATCATTCCGATCCTTGATAATCGGCATGGCTACTGCAATTAAAATAAGGAGACAACTGATCAGTTTCAGCGCCGGCAGTCCCTCTCCGAGAAACATAACCCCTGCAATGACACCGGATACCGGTTCCAGCATACTAAAAATGGCAGCATTCCCTGCACCAATCAGCTTGACACCGACGATGAGCAATACATATGCAAAGGCCGAATTTGCCACAGACAAAATGAATGTATACAATAGAACCAACGGCTCCAATGCATATACGATATTGCCGCTCGGCAGATCAAAGATGCTGACTGAGATACCACAAAAAATGCACATGTAGAACATGGCCTTCATAGAATCCATTTTGTGTACTGAGGTCTGTTCGATAGCTAGTAAATAACCAGCGTAAGTAATGGCCGATGTCACAGCAAGAATGATTCCTTTTAAAGCAAAGGAATCACTGTTGCCTGTTGCCAAAGCGACGCCGACTGTTGCCAGGATTAACGCAATCACTTTGACCTTATCTGGCCTTTGCTTAAAAAGCATCCATCCAAATAAGACCGTAAACATAGGATATAAAAAGTGCAGAGTTGTAGAAAGTCCAACCCCGATATAGTCATAGGCTGCATACAGAATATATGTCGTCGGCGCACTAAAGACAACACTGATGGCGGCCAAGGTTAAAAGTTCTCTGCGCGTTACACGCAGATTCACTTTGCGTATGAGCAGCACGACCAGCAGAACAGGAACAGCCATGGTATTTCTATAAAAAGTCAGAGTGAGTGCATTGCTGCCCATGTCAAAAGTGATACTGGCAAGAACAGGTGTAAGTCCAAAGACTAGGGCCGAACAAATGGCACAAATGGTGCCCTTTTTCACATTACTTTTCATCCTGTCGCTCCATCACTATTATGCATAAATTTGTTTTGCTGCATCTGCGGATTCTTTTGCATCCTTTACGTGGAAGTCCGCGCCGATCTCCATGGCGTAGTCTTTTGTCAGCACCGCACCGCCGACCATGATCTTGCAGTATGGAGCCTGTATCCTGAGTAATCTGATGGTTTCCGCCATGCTGTGCAGCGTAGTGGTCATCAGAGCCGACAGGCCTACCAGCTTGACGTCTTTTGCCTTGACAGCATCTACAATCACTTGCGGTTCCACATCTTTGCCCAGGTCTACAATTTCGTAGCCGTAGTTTTCCAAAATAACCTTGACGATGTTCTTGCCGATATCGTGGATATCTCCCTTTACGGTAGCGATGACGATGGTTCCTCTGGATACTTGTTGCGTACCGGTAGCTTCAATCTTCTCCTTGATTACATCAAAGGCCTGCTGGGCAGTAGAAGCACAGAGCATCAGCTGCGGAATAAAGGTGATACCAGCTTCAAAATCCTTCCCTGCTCGATCGAGAATTGGAATCAAGGTATTGTTGATCACATCCAGCGGCTCTCTATTTTCCAGTTCCTTTTCTATCAGTTCTCTGCACTTGGGGCCCAGGCCATTGTTAATGGCATATTCCACTTCGCTCTCCTGTGCATGTTCCTGTTTTGTTGCCTGTTTGCTTACTGTCGTATTCGCGACAACTTCTCCACTGTAATTATTGATGTAATGCCTAGAGCCTTTATCGATGTTCATAATCAGCTTATAAACAGCTATGGCCTGCATCATTTCCGGTGAACCAGGATTCATAATCGGCAGGTCCAGCCCCGCGGTCAAGGCCATCTGCAGGAAGTTGTGGTTAATAATCGGTCTATTAGGCAGTCCAAAAGAAATGTTGGAGACGCCAAGTACCGTTTTCAGTCCCATCTCTTCCTTGATATATCTGATGGCATCCAGAGTATTGGCAGCATTTTCTTGCTCGGCAGAGACTGTCAGCGTCAGGCAATCAATATATATATCCCGCCGTGGAATTCCCAGGGCAAGCGCTCTGTTTAAAATTCGTTCTGCAATTTCAATTCTCTTTTCTTTTGTCTTGGGAATCCCCTCCTCGTCCAGCGTAAGTCCTACTACTGCAGCGCCGTACTTCTTCACTACAGGAAGAATTGAGGCCAGAGACTTCTCTTCACCATTGACAGAATTGACAATAGCTTTCCCACTGTAAACACGCAGTGCCGCTTCAATGACCTCTGGATCGCCTGAATCAATCTGCAAGGGTGCATCGGTGATACCCTGCAGGGCTTTTATGATGTTTACGATAATACTTTTCTCGTCTATTCCCGGCACACCGGCATTGACATCTAAAATTTCAGCCCCATCTCTGATCTGATCTGCCGCTTGAGAGAGAACATAATCCATATCGCCATTTTTTAGAGCTTCCTTCAGCTTCTTTTTACCCGTAGGATTAATCCTCTCACCAATGACTCTAGGCTGATCGATGATGACGGTTTTCTCTGGTGTACAGACCGCAGCTGGTATCTCTGGCTGTTGCTGACAGTAGTGTTTTCCCTCAAAAGCGTCACGGATAGCTTTGATGAAGTCTGGTGTGGTGCCGCAACATCCGCCCACCAATTTGACACCATAAGGAATCAAAGCAGCGGTCAGCTCTGCAAACTCCGCAGGCTCTATATCATAGTCCCCTGTCGCAGGGTCAGGCAAGCCCGCATTGGCCTTGGAGACAATTGGAAGTGTGGTCCATTTGGACAGTTCTTCCATCAGCGGTTGAAAGTCAGCCGGTCCCAATGAACAGTTCATGCCGATTGCATCAGCTCCCAGCCCCTCCAAAGTCAGAGCCATAGAGCGAACTTCCGTTCCCGTAAAAGTTCTCTGATTCGCTTCGAAGGTCATGGTTGCAATAACCGGCAGATTGGAGTTTTCTTTGGCTGCCAGCACGGCTGCCTTCATCTCGTAGAGATCTGTCATCGTCTCAATGATGATGATATCAGCATCACTACCGGCTTCAATCTGCATTCTGAATATCTCATAAGCTTCTTCAAAAGTGAGGTTGCCATTGGGTTCCAGCAAACGGCCGATGGGACCGATATCCAGAGCGATTTTCGTATCCGTCCCCTTTGCCGCTTCTTTGGCATTTTGGACAGCAGTACAGATTAACTCTTTTACTGAGTAACCGCAGCCTTCAATTTTGTATTTATTGACACCAAAAGAACAGGTACAGATTATGTCTGCACCTGCGTCGATATAAGCCCTTTGTATTCCCTGTACGACCTGTGGATGAGTGATATTCAGCACCTCTGGTACACGTCCCACATCCAGGTTCTCCTTCTGCAGCATGGTACCAAACCCGCCGTCTAAAAAAATAAATTCTCGATTCTTAAATAATTCTAATAGTTTGTTCAAAATAACTCCTCACTAAAACAAAGATTTTACACTTTCGCTGATTCTTCTGGCAATATACGGATTGTTCATCGTGTAGAGATGAACGCCGTCTACCCCCTGGGATACCAAATCTACAATCTGGTTTACAGCATAAGCAATACCTGCGTCTCTCATGGCCTCCGGCCTTGTCTCATATCGGGACATCATCTTGGTGAATTTAGCAGGCAGGCTGGCACCGCAGAGAGAAACCATTCTTTCAATCTGCTTCTTGTTGACCACCGGCATGATGCCCGCTTCGATTGGCACGTTGATGCCGGCAATCCGCGCCTTATCCAAAAAGTCATAAAATAAATTGTTGTCAAAGAAAAGCTGTGAAATCAAGTGCTGCGCGCCAGCATCTACTTTTTTCTTTAGATTTAAAATATCTTCAATCTGGTCCCTGCTGTCCAAATGTCCTTCTGGGTAGCAAGCACCCGAGATTCCGAAGTCATATTCGCTCTCTTTGATAAAAGTAATCAATTCACTGGCATGTTTGAAATCTTCCTTCGGAGACACATCTGGCACCAGATCACCTCTCAACGCCAAAATATTCTCTACTTCATTCTCGTGCAATTGCTTCAATACTTGTGTCACCTCTTCTTTGGTTGAATTGACACAAGTCAGATGCGCTGCAGATTCAATCCCGTATCTATGTTTGATGGCCGATGCGATTTCGCAGGTGGAATTGTCCGCCAGGCTTCCGCTAGCTCCATATGTAACACTGATAAAATCCGGCTTGAGATCTTGTAACTCGTCTAAGGTATGATAAATCGTCTCAATGGGATTGTTTCTTTTCGGTGGAAACACCTCAAATGAAAATACTGTTTTTTTGTTCTTAAATAATTCTGCTAATTTCAAATGTCTTACCTTCCTATTTTTCCTGATATATGTTCTACTGAAATCTCTACCATGATGAACTTCTCTTCTGAACTCTTGTAGATTTTTTCTGTATTACAAACCGATGATGGGGAGAGCCCTGCCAGCAGCAGCCGCAATGCCTCCTTCGTTTCTTCTTTGGAGTTGATGACCCTGGCACGTCCGAAAACAATGACACTGGTGTACATGGTATCCAGTTTTTCGGGAATCAGCTCGTGTTCTGTCACGATGGTGAAAGAAACTTTTTCGTTTTTCCTGATCGCCTCAATCTTGTGGCTCTCGGAAGAAGTGCTGTGGAAGTAGATTTTACCTTCATCATAAACGTAATTGACTGGTACGCCATAAGGGTAACCGTCATCTCCGCATACCGACAAAACACCAAAATCTCTTGATCTGAGCAATTCTTCTGCTTTTGCTATATCGGTGGCTTTTTCGCTGCGTCTCATTTTTCTAAACATCATTCTTACACCTCATAAACTTTTCCATAAATAAATATTTATTATTTCTATTTTATAACTCATGACATTTTTTTTCAATACTTTTAACCAATAGAACAGGTATATTATATTTTTGCATAGAGAAAATACTATTGCAAGCTATAGAAAGCTTGGCACATCATTTCTGAGAAAGGAAAGAAAAAATGAATTTTAATGATAATAATTTAGACACACCAAACATGGGCAGTGCTCTGGCGATAAACGCTCTTGACAGCATTCCCCAGACAAAACCAGATGCAAAGCACATCGTCGCGCTCGTTAAAAAGAGTGGCAGAATTACAGGATATCAATTATCAGATGGAAATGTCATCACCAGGGAACAAGGTGTCAACATGGCCAAAAGTGGGGATATCGCAGGCGTAGGCATTGCTCATAGAAAAGATACCGAATATCTGAAATCCATTCCCGATGGAACAGATGATAACAATCTGAGCAATCTGCCTACAGTATAACTTGCCAGTTCTCAATCAACTGGTTCAAACGGAACTTGGCGTTAGCAGGACTAGTAGATGGCAATTTGATTGCTTCAATACCTGTAACAGGTAAGGCGAATCTGTCATACAGCCTCTTTGCCAAGTTTCCATTTACATAAATTCTCTCAATCCTCGTTTTGGCGAGGAGTCCCGCTATGTCTGCTGGAATCACATTTTTGATGGAACTGTCTGAAGAACCGATGATATCGCAGCTTTCGATGACATCCCATATGGCAATATGGTGACTTAGGACCAGCGTCTTTTTCTCTTCTACTGTCTGCGGCAGCGGTTCGTCAAACAATGCCGCCATCACCTTCCAAAATCTGTTTTGAGGATGTCCATAATAAAAGTTATTTTCTCTAGATTTTACAGATGGGAAAGTGCCAAGGACTAGGACTTTCGAGTTCTCATCATAGACTGGCGTAAAAGGCTGATTATGATGCTCATACTCTGCCACAATCTTCACATCCTTTCTATAATACTAAGATTCAATAAAATACATGTTCAGATCCACATGGCCTTTGATACCGTCGATTTTGCCTGTATGCGAATACTGCCACATCTTAAAGTCATACGGGTAGTCCGTCTCATCGGCATAATGTGCCAGCCAAGTATCATATTTGGTCAGGTATTCTCGATTTATATGTTTTCTCAGCCATTGTGGATTGCCGTAAATCATCGGCCGATAACCATTTCTGTCGATGACCTGGCAAAAAGCGTCTGCAATCTCAGTCTTTTCATCTGCATTCAGATCGGTAATTCGATCTGCCCCATCGATAGGTTCCATGTCGAAAACTACTGGATATGTAATGCCCTTTCCTCTGATGTGTCTAACAACAAATCTGGCTTCCTTGATGGCTTCTGCCGTGTTCTTCGCTTGGGAGAAAAAGTAGACCCCAACGTCAAGCCCTGCTTTTTTTGCTCCTTTGAGATGCTCTTTAAATCTAGAGTCTAGAACCAGCTCACCATCCTCGTCATAGCTTCGATAGCCCACCCTGATCATAGCAAAGTCAACGCCCGCTGCCTTTACTTTTTTCCAATTAATTTCCTTTTGATAGACCGATACATCAATACCCGTAACGGATTGATAGGTGCCGTCATCATAATGGAGAAATCCGTTTTTCTCATAGACATAACTCATATCATAGGGATTTTTCGGAATGGTCTGGCGCAGACCTAATCCATCATAACTTCCCAGGATGAGGTAAAAAACGGTAACCGTACATACGAACATAACCAAGGCTGCTGATATGATGATAATCTTTATTCTCATTGATATTTTTTTCTGTTTGGTTTTTCTCATGCTAACATTCTAACATATGTTTATGATGAAGGAAAGAATATTTGACTATCCACTTTTTCTCATTTATTATAGTAGATAAGAGAGGTGCGCGTTATGATAGATTACAATCAATTGTCACATGAAATTATTCAATATCGAAGAGATTTACATCAGATTCCAGAGCTTGGATTCTATGTTTATAAGACCAGCGCTTATGTGCAGAACATCTTAGCAGGACTCGCCTGCGAAGTGGAGCAGATCGTAAAAACAGGTTTAATTGCATATTTTGACTTTGGCAGGAAAGAGACTGTCGCTTTTCGTGCGGACATGGATGCTTTACCAATCCAGGAGGAGACCGGTCTCCCTTACGCTTCCAGTCACGAAGGCTGTATGCATGCCTGCGGCCACGACGGCCATATGGCAGGACTCTTGGGGTTTGCCAAGGTTCTGGACGATTACAAAAAAAATAACGTCCAAATGCCTTGCAACGCCTTGTTGCTGTTCCAGCCAGCAGAAGAGACTATCGATGGTGCTCTCAGAATCTGCGGAACACATATCTTTGATCGCTATAACATCAAAGCAATTTTTGGGCTTCATCTATGGCCTATGCTGTCTAAAGGTGAAATCGCCTCCCGCCCCGGTCCGATGATGGCAAAATCCACTGCCGTAGCAGTCGAATTTGAAGGAGTCAGTGCTCACTGCGGAGAACCGGAAAAAGGTAAAGACGCCTTGGAAGCCGCCTGCAAATTCGTCAGCGACATCTATACTTTTAAATCCCTCTATGTCCGCGATCGCTGTGTGCTGAAATTCGGCAAGATGCGAAGCGGCAATGTGAGAAATGCGATATCCCCATTCTCCCGTCTGGATGGAACTATGCGAACCTTCCACGATGAAACCTGGGAAACCCTGGTTAATGCCATGAAAAGTCTGGGAGAAGAAATCGAAAAGGTATACGGCGTCAAATTTGATCTGGATGTGAGCAAAAGCCACCCTGCCGTCGTCAACGACGAGAAACTGTACGCAGGCGTCAAGCCGGTACTCATGGATCTGAACTTCGTTGAATTGCGCAGGCCAGTTATGATTGCTGAGGATTTTTCTTTCTTTGAGCAGCAAATGCCGGGAGTGTTCTTTTTCCTCGGAACTGGCAGTGGCATTCCTCTGCACAGCGACAATTACGATTTCGATGACAGCGTGCTGATTGACGCTGTAAGATTATTTGATACATTATTAAAGGGCGCTGATTAGCGCCCTTTCGTTTTCTTCTATACACTATTCATCACTTTCGTAAAAGCTCCAAAAATGAATTCTCTTTGCTCTTTATCCAAATGTAATTTCCATTTGCCATCTGTCTTTTCTGCTCTTAAAACAGTTGTGCACGATTCGAATTTTTGATCAGCTGCAGCCTTTTCTACACAGTCCTCTGATGCATCGACCATCTCCTGAATATCTTTCTTTGACATGGCATAGAACGTCACATCTGACAGTTTCAAGGAATCAATTTTCCTTTGGATTTCTGCATCATCCAAGCCACAGGCCTTCATGCCGATCTTCATGATTTCAGCCGACCATGTGTCAGCCACTTCTTTCCGGTCCACATTACTGAGTCTGGCCTTCACTTGGACAGTTCCATCTTTCTGCTCTTCTGAAGATAAGATTTCATAGTCAAAATGGGTAAAGAGCGCTTTGATGATGGTCAGTATCTGTTCTTTTTGTACATCGTCTTCACTAAATTCCATATTCGTAAACTCTGTAAGATCGTCTGCATTCATGTACTGGTCTGCACTTTCCACATCGCCCGACTGCAAAGCGGTAAAAGCCTTCGTAACAGCATTCTCAGCAGCTACTGTGGATTCTTCTCCGCATGAGATATACATCAAAATCATACTTATAGTAATAAATAAGATGATAAGAGTTTTAAATCCTTTTCTCATAAGACCTCTCCTTGACTTGTAAAATTATCACCTTTTTTTATTGTATCATAGAAGACTAATGTCTGCAAATCCATATCAAAAAAGAGCGTCCGAAGAACGCCCTTTCTCATGCTTCTATTTTCTTACATAAATAGTCTTTCCGTCCTTAATTGTCTCAAGAACCTTGATATCTTTCAACTCCATAGCTTCTGTTTCTAGCGGATTCCTATCTAATATGACTAAATCTGCCCGCTTGCCTTCTTTGATGCTTCCCTTGCTGTCTTCCTCAAAATACTCATATGCAGCGTTGATGGTCACAGCCTTCAGTGCCTCGTATACCGATATCTTCTGGTCAGCGCCGATGATATTTCCATCACGGCTGATTCTGTTAACCGCACACCATACGGAATGCATCATGTAAGGTTTGGTCACTGGCGTGTCCTGATGGAAGTTCACTGACAGTCCTCTGTCCATGGCGTCTTTCACCGGGCTGATATGATTTCCCCGTTCTTCACCAAAATTCTTTACATGGATGTCCCCCCAGTAATAGACATGGCCAACAAAGATCGAAGCCACCATGTTCATCTCTGCCATGCGATCCAATTGGTCGTTACGCGCTGTCTGACAGTGAATCATCACCGGGCGAAGATTATTTTTGTTGGGATTACTGCTCTTAGCTAAAGCACTCTCATATGCGTTTAAAAACTGATCTCCCGCCGCGTCTCCATTGCAGTGAGCCAACAACTGCTGATTGTCATTGACTGCCTGCAGGGCATATTTGCAGACCTCTTCATCGGGCATCCACGGATAACCACAGTAGTCTTCCTCGCCACCCAGGTATGGCTGGCTCATCCAGGCAGAACGCCCTTGCGGCGAGCCATCTAGAACAACCTTGTATCCTCCTAATTTGAGATGTTTTTTGTAGGTTCTGTCCATTTTCGGATTGTCTTTGATGACTTCCCGCCCGCCATCGTTCATCAGAGGATAAGCTACCACGTCGATCTTCAATGCTCCTAAAGCATTGCTCAATTTCAAAAGCTTCAGCGCCATCTTGTTCGTTGCGCCGTCCTGAACAGTGGTCACACCGTTTTCAATGTAGACCTTCTGCATCCCTTTCATCATTTCCCTGATATTGACTTTGACCTTCTTCATGACAGTGCCTTGAACCGAAAGCATGCCAGCTTCTTCCAAGTAACCGTCTGGTTCCTGTGATCCCTGCACTCTTCCAATTTTCCCGCCCTGCGGATCTGCGGTACTGCTGTCGATGTCCGCCAAAGCAAGCATACTGCTGTTGACACAGCCCAGATGTCCGGAAACATGCATGATCATGATGGGGATATCCCTGCTCACCTGATCCAGCACAGCTTTTCCCGGATGGCTCTGTTCCTTTAAAAAATTATGGTCATAACCAAAGCCGATAACCACGTCTTTCGATGTCAATTTCCTGTCGGCGATATATTGTTTCATGACAGCGATGATGTCATCGAAAGACTTGCACTCTGACAAGTCCGCACAAAGGGACATCTGTCCGTTCATGGAAATGTGTCCGTGAGCATCGATAAAAGCCGGCATCAGACATCTGCCGTCGAGATTGATCTTCTTTACATTTTTGTCAGCGGCGTCTAAAACTTCCTTTAACGTCCCTGTCTTCTTTATCATTCCTTTTTTAACGAGAATCGCTTCTGGGTGATCACTCTGCTTTTCCATAGTCAGAATCGGTCCGCCATAATAAATTGTTTCCATTCTCTTCCTCCTTTGATTTTTTCCAGCTGAAGGTTTTTTGTCCCCAAGTACGCGTTACTTTCATGAAAATCAGGTAAACCACACAGAGTCCGGCTAGCGCAAGCATCGCCATGTTGGTGGAAAGATCTCCTGACGCCATGGCAAGCAGAACCAGATAGACCGGAACCGTCAACAACATGACCAGATTCATCAGACCCAGCTCCACAGCAGTGGAAGTCTTGAACTCCGGATCTACAATACGAACCAATGCGATACCGCTAGGCACAGTTCCTGTAGCAGTACCGTAGAGCCCCAGGGTTCTCTCGAAGTCGTTGCTGCCGCCAATCCGCTGTCCGAAGTAAAAACAAACGATAAACGTAACGACTGTGATAATCAGGCTTTCAACGATGATTGGCACCAGCCAGCTGCCCAGAACATGAAATCCGACAGCCATGAAAGCACAGACTACCAGATAATCAGCCGTCCAGCCAGTGATTTTCGTCTGCAGTACATCTTCCTGCAGAAAGTCAATGTTCAGTTTCTTCATCAAGAATTTGACGATGTACGCTGCAACCATGCCGTTCATAAACATCAGTCCGCTCATGGACTGCCCCAGGAAGCCTGGAATCAGAGCGAAGACCTTAGAAATGCCGATGGCAAAGATGTAGCAGAGGCCCATCAGTGCGAAGTGAAAGGTCAAGGTTTCGATATTGCTGTTACAAGTGGTATCCTTGACCATGTAGTTGGTCTGTTCCTCTTTTTTCAGGTAACCTTTCAAAATACTGCTGTCTATAGCGCCACAGTTCTTTGCAATTCCACGGGAGACGCCCAGCTTTGCTGCCGGTATGCCGACCAGAAAAGCTACAACAAAACCGATCGCTGCAAAGGTGACGCCAACCATAGCCGCATTCTCCCATCCAAATTGTTCATAGAGAGCTCCGTAAGAAGCTGCCTGTCCTGGACCCTGGGTAAAGGCGAAAGGAATCAGTGTCCCGTAGACGGAATCCATGTCAAAACTCTTACCCAGCAGTGTGATGAGTCCGAATCCAATCAGCGGTGTCAAGGCATAAAGCAGACACCAGACGCCGCCCATGCCTAAAGTGCCTTTAAGAATGTGCTTTGGCGTATTGTCTTTGCTCTTGCTAGCCCCAGTCAGACAAATAGAAATAAAGGATATGGTAAACAGATGATTAACGATTTCTGTATACATCTGTGAATCCGTCCCGATATTAACTTTGAACTGGGTTGCCAGGTTCATAAATATCACGCCGATGATACCTGCGATAACACTTGCAGGTACCAACATATTCCTTAATGCCGGTATCTTTGCTCTTAAAAAGGTGCCGATGCACAGTGCCACGCTGGCAAGGCCGAATGCAGTCATAAAACTATTCATGTAATATCCTCCCAATTATATCAAATCTCAAACTCTATATAACTATAGGATAACAGATATCACAACTGTGCAGAAAGCAAGAAGCGGATAGAACAGGAATAAGTTGAATCAACAAATTCAATTTATTCCACATCGCAGAGCAGACCTGCCGCATTGATTAAGTTGTCTAACTGCTCTAAGATGAGCTGTCTTTCAGAAACGACTACATCCTGTCGGTCAATCCAAATTTTGTCGTAAAAGGTGTTGAAAATCTCCCGCAGCTTGTTATCACGAATTAATAATATATTCTTGTCATAATAGTTATTTTCTAATCTTAAATAATTAATCGAATCAGACAAAAAAATGCATGGATTCGTAATGTATCTGAAATCGTCGCTGAAACCGCCGCTGATCATTTTGATACGTAAATCACTTTGCACATCCAGCAAATCTTTGAAATGCTCCAGCTGCACCTTGCGTTCTTTTGCATCTAAGACCACCTTTTTATTGAAGAAGTCCAATTCCCCAGATAACATAAAGTTCGTCAAAGCCGAGTTGTAAATCATGATAAAAACGTCTTCCCGTGCAAACAGATTTTGAGCAATTAAGTAGGCTCTGCTCGCTTCCTTTCGTGCCAAATTATCTTCTGAAAATTCTCTTTCAAGCAAACGATCGAACAAATCTTTTGTAATAAATAGTTCCATCATGTGGCCCACCAGCCATCTGTTATTTTTCTCCAAAAGCAGCTGCATATATTCATGCGTCTCCAGCATGGACGCCAGGGTGAGACTGCTGAAGAGATTTTGATCAGGACTTTCATAAGTGATGATGTTGTCGTAGATACTGTGTCCGACCTCTCTGTCTCTGCTGGACACGGTACAGAGAATCTGTCCGTTATCCGTCAACATGCTGATTCCTGCATAATGTTTTATGACAGAAAACATCAATTTTCCTTTGGCCGCTTTGCTCTGTGATAAAGTGAAATCTAAAAGAGAATAATTGGTCAGCATATGGATAAATAAGATTACATCATAGACAGAGTGTCCATCCAGTTGTTCAATGTCGAGAATAAAATGGAGATGGATGTCACTTCGTTCTCTCGTCACGCGGAAATGATGTTCCTCCATACCAGCCAGAAGTAATTTTGACATGTGATCCAACGAGAACAAATCCGCCAGAATGGCAATCTCAACAGGTTTTGCAGTATCCACACTCTTCGCATAATCTTGCAGCAGCGGATATTGACCCTCTGGCCTGATTATGACAGACGCATTATTCACATATTTAGAATAGTCAAAATCTCCAACAGTCTCGTGATATGCTGCCAGCAAATCTCGTTTCAGCGCATCACGGAGCAGTTCGTCATCGTCAACATTGTATTCTTTTCTGATTTGATTCTTAAACGCACTGCTTCCATTATTGATTACCAAACTGCATACTAAATTGACAATGGATTCAATATTTTTCTTGGAAGGAACAGCTTTTCCTGAAATCCATTTGCTGATATAGGAGACATCATATTTCAAATTTTGTGCGACAGTCAAGTTTTTGATATCTGCTGCTACTAAAAGCTGTCCTAGTTTCTGCCCAAAACAATTATTGTGATCCATGGCTGCACCTCCGGCATAAAATATAAATAAAATTCTTTGAATCTTTTCTGATCGGCTGTTTCCTCACCACAAACATAGCTTCTCTTTATTCTACCATATATGAGGCTGATCGTCATGCCTTCCATGCCGCTTCCAGCAGAAAGTCTTTCAGGAAATGAACCCCTGCCTCAATGTCTTCTGCCCTGGTAAATTCGTTTTCGTTATGACTGATGCCCTGGACGCTGGGGACAAAAATCATATTGACGGGGAAAGACTGCGCTAAGACTTGCGAATCATGACCAGCCCCACTGACAATTTCCATATAGTTATAATTGCCATTGTCTGCAATTTGTTTCATCAATGCCACACCTTCTTCGTCCAGGGAAACTGGCGGCTCATTGCAAGGTACTACGATAGAAATTTCAATCAGTCCTTCCATTTCATCTTTTAATTGCTCCACCACTTCCGCCGCTTCCTGCATCAGTTCTGCTTTTGAAGAACGTATGTCAAAAGTAAACATGACTTCATCAGCAATGACATTGGCATTGCCCGGTTTTATGTTCATCTTACCGACAGTGCAGACCAGGTCATACTGATGGCCCATCGCCCACTGGTTTAATCTATAAATAAACTCTGCTGCAACTGGCGTCGGATCTTTCCTCATATACATCGGTGTCGTTCCAGCGTGATTCTGGTGCCCTTTGAAATACACTTCTCCGCTGAAGAGGCCTACAATTGCCGTAACGATGCCGATTTCTTTCTGTTTCTGTTCTAAAATGCCTCCCTGCTCAATGTGCAATTCCACGAAGCGCTCTAAATCCATTCGCTTTCCTGCTAAGGATTCTTTTAAATAGCCCGCCTGCTTCATCGCTTCCCCCAGAGGGATGCCTTCTGCATCCCGGTCTGCAAGTTCTATTTCACTGAATTCACCGCACAAATACCTGCTGCCCAAATAACTAGTAGGGAATCTGCTGCTTTCTTCTTCACAAAAAGCGACCACTTCCACAGTCTTCTCCGGTATACCTGCTTCTTCCTGCAGAGAACCTGCAGCCTCTATCGCTGTCAATACGCCCAGCATGCCGTCATATTTGCCGCCTCTTCTGACAGTGTCTCTGTGAGAGCCGGCCATGATCACCTCCTGACTGCGACCCGGTATACGTCCAAAGAGGTTCCCTACTGCGTCAGAGCAGACTTCCATCCCCTTTGCCTTCATCAGTTCTTTCAGCAGTGCTACTGCCCTATCATCTTCTCTCGTGTAAGTACTTCTCCAGTATTCTCCGTCTTCTCTAAGAGCTGTTTCTGCCACCGCTTCTACAGCTTCTGTAATCCACTTTGCATGCTTATCCATTTGTGCCTCCTTATGTCTTTTTCGTGTTATACTTGAAAGTCTTCCCCATCTTCCAGAAATACGACTCGCTCCTGTAATGCGCCTACTCTGATATTTTCTGGATCCTCTGTGTGGATGGGGATGATTTTTTTGGCGCAGACTGTATTTGCAGCCTCCCAAATCGCTTCCTCGGAAGCGTGACCAGATGTATGAAGTTTTATGTGATAGCGAAATCCTCCAATCATCTTTTCAATTGTCTGCTGATGTTTTTTTAAATACCCTTCCGACATCGAATAAATCACCAGGGATTCTTCATTATGTTTTTCTCTATAAGGCTCCATAATTTCCAGAAAATCTTTTTCGTTGCGTACAGCCATGCAGAATCCGTCTTGCAGCCCATCCAAGTCTTCAAAATAAACGCTGCTTCTGTCAAAGCGATAGCAGTCAGTCAGTGATGAGCCGTATTTTGCCGCTGTTTCCAGCAATGACATCTGATACGCATCACAGAGGAAACGTTTCTTCCTGACAGACGCTTTGTGAAATACTGCCAGCCTGTCAATATCTGTCGCACTACATATGACAAAGACGTACCTGTATCGCTCCATTAAAATCTCCGCCGCCTCTGCTAACAGATATTCACTGGTCACAACAGGGTTTTTATAAGATAAATTTGTCCCCTCCGTAATCATGACATCAACCAGGCCGTGAAGACTGTTCAGTCGTGGAATGACTATTTTTCCTTTGATGCCATGGGTTCTAAAGTCACCTGTATGAAGGACTCGTTTCCCGTCAGCTTCAATGAGCAGCATATACGCATCAAAGGCAGAGTGATCTGTCAGAATTGGTGTAATTTTTATATCTCCTACTGTAAAAGTTTCTCCGTCTCTGTAGCTGTTCATCTGTTCTATACGCGATATGAGGTCACTGTCTTTATGCTTCTGCGAAAGAAGAAAAATTTTCTTTGCACCCTCACCCATATACAGGGGAATTCCTTCAATCGCTTTTCCGAGTAGTCCTGTATGATCATTGTGATAGTGCGTAAACAAGATGGCATCGCACTTCTGATGTCCTATATAGGTCACCCCTTCAATCACTAGATTTTCTTTTGGCATCTTGCCGTTTCTATAGGGCAATACAGTTCCCAAATCTATGATAATTCTGGTTTTCTCTGTGGTTATTTCTGTAATGCAGCCTCCAATCTGATGGGTGCCGCGATAAATTTTGATTTTCAATTGCAAATACCTCCATACAACATTTTAGTCAGATATTCGCCTGTTTATGACTCCATCACACTGAGGTTCTTTCGCTTTATTTTACTATATTCTCAATCTATGGGCAATCCATTCCTCTCGTCCCGCAAAAAAAATGCTTTCTCCTCTTGACTTTTTTGTTAAAAGTGATAAATTATATTATAGTTTTAGCACTCATTATTTCAGAGTGCTAACAATATCCGATCTTTAAAAAATCAATATATACGGAGGCGAGATTATGGCAAAGAAACAATTTAAGGCAGAGTCAAAGAGGTTATTAGACCTGATGATTCATTCTATCTATACTCATAAGGAGATTTTCTTAAGAGAACTGATCAGCAACGCCAGCGATGCGCTGGATAAGCTGTATTATCAGAGTCTGCAGTCCGGCGATACCGGTATCAAACGTTCTGATTTTCAGATCAACGTGTCAGCAGATAAAGACGCTCGCACCCTGACCATCAGTGATAACGGCATCGGCATGTCAAAAGAAGAATTAGAAGCGAATTTAGGAACCATTGCTAAAAGCGGCAGCTTGACCTTTAAAGAAGAACATGCAGAGGAAGACAAGGACAGCAAAGAGAAAAAAGCCATCGACATCATCGGTCAGTTCGGCGTTGGTTTTTACTCAGCCTTTATGGTTGCTGACGAAGTGATCGTTACCTCAAAAGCCTATGGCAGCCAACAGGCTTACAGATGGCAGTCCAAAGGCGCAGACGGTTATACTGTAGAAGAGGCCGAAAAATCCAATTACGGCACAGAAATCGTCCTTCACATCAAAGAAGACACAGAAGGCGAAAATTACAGCAAATTCTTAGAAGAATACACCGTTCGAGACCTGATCAAGAGATATTCTGACTACATCAGATATCCGATTCAGATGATGGTAGAAAAACACCGTCCAAAAGAAGGGGCAGAACCTGAAGAAGGAACAGCGCCTGAGATGGAAAGCTACATGGAACTTGAAACCCTCAATACTATGGAGCCGATTTGGAAACGTCAAAAGAGCAAAGTAAAACCAGAGGACTATAACGAATATTATAAGAGCAAATTCGGTGACTACGAAGATCCTGTCAAGGTCATCAGAACGAGTGTGGAAGGTGTTTCAAGCTACACAGCTCTTCTCTTTATCCCTGGCCACACGCCATATGATTATTACACAAAGGACTACGAAAAAGGCTTGCAGCTCTATTCTTCCGGCGTCATGATTATGGAAAAGTGTAAAGAACTGCTGCCAGATTACTTCAACTTCGTCAAAGGTCTCGTCGATTCTCAGGATTTGTCTCTGAACATCTCCCGTGAAACCCTGCAGCACGACAGACAGCTGAAGAATATCGCCAAAAATTTAGAGAAGAAAATTAAAAAAGAACTTCTCGACTTTCTCAAGGAAAACCGTGAAGGTTACGAAAAGTTCTTCGATAACTTTGGCAGACAGATTAAATACGGGCTGTATGACGACTTCGGTATGCACAAAGAAGTGCTGGCTGATCTGGTTCTCTTCTACTCTTCTATGGAAAAGAAACGGATTACCTTTGACGAATATATCGCCAAGATGGGTGATGACCAGAAATACATTTATTATGCAGCCGGCGAATCTGTAGAAAAAATCGATATGCTGCCGCAGACCGAGTTTATCAAAGACAAAGGCTATGAAATCCTCTATCTGACCGACGAAATTGATGAATTCGTCCTGCAGATGATGCGCGATTACAAAGAAAAGGAATTCAAGTCCGTTTCGGCGGAAGACCTGGCAGAAGAAGGTTCCAGCGAACAGCAGGAAACCATCAAAAAAGCAGAGGAGGAAAACAAAGAACTGCTTGATTTTATCAAAGATTCCCTGGGAGATAAAGTAACGGAAGTAAAGCTGTCTCCACGACTGAAAAATTCTCCAGTCTGCCTGACTACCAAGGGCGGTATTTCCCTGGAAATGGAAAAGGTCTTAAACGCCATGCCGACTGATCAGCAGATCAAAGCAGAACGGATTCTGGAAATCAACCCAGATCACGAAGTGATGAACACACTGCAAGAAGCCTATGCTGCTGGAGAGGAAGGAAAAGAAAAAGTAAAGACTTACGCAAGTCTGCTATATAATCAGTCCCTTCTCATCTGTGGGCTGACCGTAGACGACCCTGTTAAATTCAGTGAGGATATTTGCAAGCTGATAGTAAAATAATATTGAAAACAAAAGCGCAGAGAATTATGAATAAACTGATTCCCTGCGCTTTTTATTTTTCTAATTTATTGAACTAGATAAATAGATTGACATTTGATTTCTCCGCATCGCCCAGATAACTGGCAACGCCAGCCAGCTCCACGCCGTCTATCAATTCCTCCGGTCTGATTCCCATGACATCCATGGACATAGTGCAGGCTACCAGCTTAACACCATTCTTCTTCGCCTGCTCCATCAGTTCTTCCAGAGAAGATACGTTCTTTTTCTTCATGACGCTCTTCATCATTTTTGTCCCCATACCCAGCATGTTCATATTTGAAAGCTTCAGCTTTGACGTTCCTCTCGGCATCATCCTGCCAAACATCTTTTCAATAAAAGACTTCTTTACTTTTACATACGTCGATTTCCGCAGCGCATTGAGCCCCCAGAAGGTAAAGAACATGGTTACCGGACGGCCCATGGCTGCGGCCCCATTAGCGATGATAAAGGATGCCAGCACCTTATCCAAATCTCCATCAAAGACGACCATTGTTTTTCCCTGCGGCAGTTCTGCGGCTGCCTGGCAAGACTGCTGCGCCATGGTCACCTGACTTCCCTTTCTGATGGTTACGATGTTCTCTTTTCCTTTGCGTTCTCTTCCTTCAAAGGTGTTGCCAGTCCGCTCGCACCAACTCTCTACGTCCTTTGCAAAACCCATGTCTGTAGCGGACACTTTGATACATTCTCCCTCTTCCATACCATTTAATGCCGCATTGACTTTCATGATCGGACCGGGACACTGCAGACCACAGCAATCCAGAATTTTGATCTCTTTATCTGACACTTCCCTCACCTCTTCTTTTATTTGCTCAAAGCCTTTTCTCTCTGGTTTACTATAAAAGGTCTTATAGAACCCTGAACCGCCTGCTAAAACCCTCACGTCATGAAAACCGTTCTGCATCAGCATTCGCGCCCCATTATAGGACCTAACACCGATCGCACAGTAGGTTACAATGGTTTTCTCTTTCGGAAGTTCACCCATCCTCGCTCTCAACTGTCCGAGAGGGATGTGGATGGAGCCTGGCATCTGCCAAACGGATCGTTCCACATCTTCTGACACATCCAATACCACCATATCATCAGAAATTTCCTCCGGCATCACGAAACGAACCAAACCTTTGATAATATTATCAGCTACGAATCCTGCCATATTTACTGGATCTTTTGCCGAAGAATAAGGAGGTGCATAAGCCAGCTCCAATTTTGCCAAGTCTCTGATCGTGCCGCCTACTCTCATGGTCGTCGCAATGGTATCAATTCGCTTGTCAACACCATCCTGGCCAACGATTTGGGCGCCAAAGATTTTTCCGTCTAGACCAAAGAGCAGTTTCAATGTCAGCGGAATCGCCATCGGATAGTAACCAGCGTGAGACTTCTGATTGATCAGCGCCACTTCGTAATCTTTTCCTTTTGTCATACCCAAACTCTGCAGTGTCTTTTCGTTGACACCTGTTGCAGCGGCTGTCAAGTCGAAGACCTGCGCCACGGAAGTACCTAAAGAGCCTTCATATTCCTCCATCTGATCATCCAGCCTGCAGATATTATTCGCTGCGATTCTGCCCTGTTTGTTGGCGGGACCAGCCAGAGGAATCATGACATTTTTGCCTGTCACCAAATTTTCTACCTCGATGACATCACCGACTGCCCAGATGTACGGGTCTTCTGTTCTCAGTGTCTTGTCGGTTTTGATGCCTCCCTTTTCGTTAAGGGGAAGTCCTGCCTCCTTTGCCAGCTGGCTGTTTGGTCTGACACCGATGGAAAGCAGAACCATATTCGCCGCTATGGATTTTCCACTGGACAGGTTGATCAGGGTTCCATTTTCTTTTCTCTCAAAAGAACTGACTCCGTCGCCCAGACAAAGCTCTACGCCGTTCAGGTCTATATTTTCGTGGAGCATCTGCGCCATTTCGAAATCTATCGGTGCCATGACCTGATTCTGCGCCTCGATGATAGAGACGTGAATTCCCCGTTTATGAAGATTTTCCGCCATTTCCAAACCGATAAAACCGCCGCCGATGACAGCTGCCGTCCTCGGATGCTGCGTATCGACCAATTTTCGAATTCGATCGGTATCATCGACATTCCACAGCGTATAGATTCCTTCACCGTCAATGCCTGGAATTGGCGGTTTCAGCGGTGAAGAGCCTGTAGCAATAATCAAGTTATCATAACTTTCTTTATAAAGTGTTCCGTCACTATTTTTTACATCAACAGTTCGTTCCTCTCTGTTGATTTTCACTACTTCATTTTCAACCCTTACATCTATGTTAAATTTCGATTTCATCGCTTGCGGCGTCTGTACTAGAAGAGAATCTCTACTTTTAATGACATCGCCAATGTAGTACGGCAGACCGCAGTTGGCATAGGAAATATACTTTCCTCTCTCCATCATGATAATTTCCATATTCTCATCTAATCTGCGAAGTCTTGCTGCGGCTGTAGCGCCTCCAGCTACGCCTCCGATAATGACTGTTTTGCTCATGATAAGTCCTCCTCGTTATCAATGTAACTTTATTTTACCTTGTTTTGAGCCCGAAGTTCTGTAACAAAGTCACAATAGCATGAATTTCTACGTTTTGGGGTATAACTAAGCACAAATCAACATTACAAATTTGGAGGTTAGAATATGTTAGAAAATAAAGTCGCAGTCATTACAGGCGGAACAAGGGGCATCGGCTATCAGACTGCAAAGACGTTCCTGAAAAACGGCGCAAAGGTTTTTATCTTTGGGACGAGAAAGGAAACGGTGGAAAAAGCTCTTGAACAGCTGAAAAAGGAGATTCCAAACGCTGATGCCGAGGGAATGCATCCCGATATCACAAATTTTGATCAGGTGCAGAAAGCGATCAAAGAAGTGAAGGAAAAGTCCGGCAGGATTGACATTTTGATCAATAATGCAGGCATTTCGTCAAAAGAGTCCTTCTATGAATATACGTCAGAGTCCTTTGAAAAAATCATCAACCTCAATGTGAAGGCGGTGTTCAACTGTGCCAAAGCGGCCGCCCCCATCATGAAAACCCAGGGAGGCGGCGTCATCCTGAATACCAGCTCCATGGTCAGCCTCTACGGACAGGCTGCCGGTGTCGGATACCCGACGTCAAAGTTTGCCGTCAACGGCCTGACCAAGTCTCTTGCCAGGGAATTGGGCAAAGACAACATCCGCGTCAACGCCGTAGCGCCGGGCATCATCGAAACCGACATGTTCAAATCCCTGCCAGAAGAGCTGCGAAAAAGCGTTACAGAAGGTATTCCGCTAAAACGTCTGGGCGAGCCGCAGGATATTGCCAACGCCTTTCTCTTCCTCGCCAGCGACCTGGCCACTTATGTGAACGGGGAAATTCTATCCGTCGATGGAGCTGCCATGGTGTAGGACATTTCCCTAAAATGGAAAAAGTACACTGCATCTCATTTGAGAAGCAATGTACTTTTTTATTTATAAGTAATTTGATAGGTATGATTCTTTGATGAAATGTTGTTCTGCCCGATAACCTGGAAATTATATTACTTTTTTGCCGTAATAAGATATAGCGACTTCATCGTATTGGGGATAAGCCCTATACTTATATCCTCAAATCCGGCCGTGTTTAAATATCCGCTTACTCTTTTTTTATCTGTAAAGATGCCGCCATCTAATTTCTGCATTAACAATCCAAGAATACGATTGCTCATCCAATCTTCAAGTAACGGATCACCGATGATAATTCTGCCGCCTTTTTTAAGAACTCGATATATTTCGCTGACTCCTCTGTTTTTTTCTTTCCAGTGATGTAACGACAGTACGGTAATAACCAAGTCAAACGATTCTGAAACAAAGGGCAGTTGTTCAACACTTCCTTTCACAAATGTTATATTGTCAGATGAAAAAGACTTGGGAACAGAAGTGTCAACAGCAGTAATATCGCTATGCGGAAATGCCGCAGAAACTGCTTGCGTAAACGCCCCATCTCCGCAGCCGACATCTAAAATAGTTTGCGGAATTGTCGATGAACAACTAATTTCATTTAAAACTGCATGATGTATCGCTCTCAATACCTTCACCTCAATCTCTATTTCTGAATAACCCAAGATCTGACAATTTCATATTTTTCATAGTACCCTAAACTGCATTTTATCTGCTCAACTCTAAAAAATATTCTCGGTTATCAAAATGACGAACACCATCAACATGGGAAACAATACCATCTCTTTCATAAACGAAGCCAAGCTTTTCAAGCACCTTTGCAGAAGCAAGGTTTTCCTTTGCATGACTGCCAGCAATTCGTTTTATTCTCAAATTGGCGGCGGCAAAACTGAGTATTGCCTGCATCGCTTCGGTGGTATATCCGTGATTCCAATGCGTTTTCATGATGTTATATCCGATTTGAAATTGTTGCCATCGTTCTTCCCAAATTAACCCACCAGAACCAAAAAGCTGCCCTGTTTCTTTCAATACAAATCCCCAAATGTAATTGTCATTTTCTAAAATATTTCCTATATCATCCTGTTTCCACTCGATTTCCTTCAGCCATTCAATTGTATCATCAATCGAACGGTGAGGAAGCCAACTTACATATTCTGCTACTTCCGCATCGCCCGTCCACCCATAATAAGCGATATCTGCATCTTCAAGTGTAAGCGGACGGAGAAACAAACGTTCTGTTTCCATAATATTTATCATCTCAGCACCCCTACAAATTCGAATTTGAATCGCAATTACATATTAACGATTTTTCTAGTGGTGTTGGCAGTTCTGATCGTCAGCTTGTCGCTGATCGTTGTACTTGCCGTCTTAGGCCACCAATTGGTTTTTTGATACTCTTTCAGACGAAAAGACCAGAATATCGTTTCTTTGTAATTCTGTATCTTTTCCAATCCTTCCTTTGGCTCACCGATTTCATGAAATACATCAGAAAATGTGGCCGGCGGTATCATAAAAATCAGATTATCATAGATTTCTTTATTGTCATCTCCCCACCACTCCGGGGCATTGAGCAGAATCTCCTCCAGTCTTTTCTGAGGGATAACAAATACAGGAATATCAAAACCAAACTGTTCTTTTATCATTGTTTCAATCTGTTTTGTCAGCTTTTCTATTTCCTCATTACCACTTGAGAAAATCACATTACCGCTGTTCAGATATGTCTTAACCTCTTCAAAATCGAGCTTTTCGAATCCCTTTTTTAACTCTGCCATTGGTATTTTATTCTTTCCGCCTACATTAATTCCTCTTAACAAGGCAACGTATCTTTTCATATCCTCAAGCACCTCTTTCGACTTCTAAACACTATTTTTTTCTTTTATGCCCGTAATATATTGCAACGGCGGCACATATGATCGCCGCGCCTATTGCTATCCACAATGCAAAGTTCATCCGAACACCTCCCCGTATTCCGTAAACAGTTTTATTTCAGAGAACATCTTGTGCAGCTTATGTTCATCAAAAGGCAGGTACTCTGCAATAGTAAAGCCGACCACGTCAGATTCCTCTGTGATAACCTTCAGCACCTCGGCGGCACTTTCCATCGTCATCTTCCCGCCGCCGGAGCCATCGCCTATGCCTTTTAAAAAGTTCTCCTGGTACTCATGCAGCGGCTGCAGGCCGACATACATCACTTCATCGGCTTTAAACCTTTTGTTCTCCATCTGTTCAGAAAGCTGTGATGCTCCATACCCCAAAAGGGAACCCAGCACCATGGCGTGAGCGTTGGGATAACCGTCTTCTGTGGTGGACACGTCAGGATGGGCATCAATCCAGATTATTACCATATTTTCATATGCATAGAATGCTTATTTCATGCGCTTGGCATATAGATCAAAATTAACATGCCACTTGCCGTCATCTTCAACCATAACGTCCTGCCAATGAAAATGCTTGTCCTCGATTTTGGCAAAGACCCATTTTCTTCTATCGTCCTCCGTATTCGTAAGGACGATTCTGTCACCCTGCTTTCTTGCCTCAAACCGCATAATTTTGCCGGTAAAGCAATATGCCACATCCCAGCCTCGCGTGTCAGGGTTGAAAACGCGAAGTGTTGTTCCGTATTCAAAACCGGGCAGGACAATCACATCCTGTATCGCCATTCCTTCAAGCACCCATGAAAAATGCCATTCGCCTTTTCGCACGCGAGAAGTGCTGTTGTCGATATAGTCGATTTTCCAGCTGCCGATCAGTTTCCCGAAATAGTTGCAGTCTTCGGGCAGCTCTGTATTTTTCCTTTCGCTGGTCAATGCTTTGATAAAGTTTTGCATATATCAGTCCCTCCTCTTCATATACAAAAAATCACGATTTCAAATAATATTATGAAAACGTCGTTAGGTCGTGAAAACATTATACCGTGCTTTCACCTCGCTTTCAATTCATTCCAGAGAAAAAACACCCCGCTTTCCGCAGAGTGTCTTTCCTTCATTTAGAAATGACCCATATTATTTATCTATCTTTTTAACCAGGCCGTTCTTCCCCATTGCCTTCGCTTCATAAAGCGCATCGTCTGCAATCTTAAATAGCCGCTCCAAACTTTCATTTTTCTTTTTCGCGATGACTGCGCCCATGCTGCAGGATATCTTAAAGTTTTCCTCATCTAACGTCAAACTTTCAAGCAGACTTAAAATCTCTTCACACTTTCTCTCAATGATTTCATCGTCAAAGATATTTTTCATCAGGACGACAAACTCATCGCCGCCAAAACGGCCTACAATATCATTGCCTCTGAAAGCTTCATGCAAAATCTCGCCCACCTGATTTAACAACCGGTCTCCAACTTGATGACCATATTTATCATTGACTTTCTTAAAATTGTCCAAATCGATGATAAGAAGCGCGCAATTGGTATTGTCAATCCTAGTCAGCAGGTAACGGCCAATTTGACTGAGGGCAGTGGATTTGTTCAGCACGCCTGTCAAAGAATCCGTCATAGATAGATGCCTGTATGTCAGTTTGTCGTAATTATCTTTGCTCCTCAATCTGAGAATGATGGCAGTCACCAGCATGCCAAAAGAAAGCCCTGCCAGTGAATAGAAAATATCCGCGTAAACAAGTATGGCGTCCTTTACCATGAACAATGCGATAATATATTCAATTTCTACCAGTATCATCGTCAAATAGATTCTGAAAAGACTCAATACGAAAGCCGCCGGTGTCACTACAAACAAGAGCGGAATAAAAGAGCTCAAAGTTTCTGGCTCGTAGAATACGTCAATTTTGATGATACATGTTGCAATCAGCAGCATATATATCATACAGAGATTCGCCACCACTTTGTCGTTTTTGTAGTGTATCGATTTCAGCTTCGCAGCTAAAAATATAAAGCCTAAATTGATCATAGCCACCTGCAAATGCTCTTGTTTCAGCACCCATGACGGTAAGAGCATTTTAGCAAAACACAATAATACCATCTCTATGACAATGGTAAAAATGCCAATCCATATCATTAAATGTAAATTTGTATCTGAAATTTCCTCCTTTGCAGTCGAAAAATATTTTTCCCTGATTTCCTTATTTTCTCTCAACACACATAACACTTTGTTCATACCCAATTTGTAACTATCAGATCCTTTCTATCTCTTTTTCCTTTCCAAGAGACAGATGCACTCTGTATGTTTCGTTCCCGGAAAGTTGTCAAAGCATTTGGCATATCTGACCGCATAACCTTCATAAACGAATTGCTGCAGGTTGATAGCCAGAGTCTTTGGGTTACAGGAAATATAGATGATCTGATCAACACCATAGCTGACAATCTTGCCTACCGCTTTGGTACTCATACCGACCCGCGGTGGATCAACCACAATCACATCAGGCTTCTCTTCGCGCTGTTCCAGCACTTCAAAGACATCGCCTGCGAGAAACCGGCAGTTTTCCAGTCCATTCAGCTTGGCATTTTCCTTTGCTGCCTCCACTGCTTCTTCTACGATTTCGATTCCCAGCACTTCTTTTGCCTTCAAAGCTAGTACCTGGCTGATCGTTCCCGTACCACAATATAAATCGAATACGGATTTGCCTGCAAAGTCTTCGACCAGCGCTAAAGCCTCACTGTAGAGTCGCTCTACCGCCTCAACGTTGGTCTGGAAAAACGAAAATGCACTGACCCGAAACTGCAGACCCAATATGGTTTCCATATAATAATCTTTTCCCCAAAGAATTTTTAGCTCTTCACAGGTTACTTTGTCGGCGATATTGTCATTTAAAGTTCTTAAGATTCCACTGATTTTATTAGTAAGCGGTAATGCTAACAAACCATTGACATAAGCTTCCTCATCAAAACCGTCCTCTCTTGAAGTGACAATATTGATTAATAGTTCACCGGTCCTGATCCCTTTTCTGACAATCAGATGCCGCAAAAGACCTGTGTGAGATTTCTTATGATAATGTTTATAACCCATCTCAACTGCAAAGTCTAGGGAAAACCGTAGAATTTTGTTGAAGTCCTCATCAACTAATTGACAGTGGTCTACCGTGACAATCGACATGAAATTTTTCTTCTTATGCATACCCAGGCAAATCGGTCCATCCTTTACAAAATCGCCAAATGTATACTCCATTTTATTCCTGTATCTATATCGATGTTCCTCGGGACAGCCCTCAATTCCGTCGAAAATATCCGCCTGAATGTCCTTTTCTGCAAAAATATTTTTTACTTCTGCCTCTTTGATTGCCAATTGTTCTTCGTAAGGTACACCTTGGTAAATGCATCCTCCACAAAATTCGTCGTGTTGGCATACTTTAAAATTTTCCATACTGATCATAAAACTCCTTCTTGAACTCTAAAAATCGATCTTCCTCTATTGCGGTTCTGATATTTTCCATCATCTTCAGCAGAAAATGGAGATTGTGATTGGACAACAGCATCGCAGACAGCATCTCATCAGCTTTGAAGAGATGACGCAGATAAGCTTTTGAGTAATTTTTACAGGTATAACAGTCGCATTCTGCATCCAGCGGTGCAAAGTCTTTCTCGAACTTGGCATTTTTGATATTGACACGTCCATGACTGGTCATCGCCAAACCGTGACGTGCAATTCTAGTCGGCAGAACACAGTCGAACATATCCACGCCTCGCTCTACCCCCTCAAAGAGATAGTCCGGACTGCCGACGCCCATCAGATACCTTGCCTTTTCCTGCGGCAGATAATCTACACAATCGTCAAGCACCTCCAGCATCAGATCCTTAGGCTCACCGACAGAAAGCCCTCCAATAGCATAACCTGGTAAGTCTAGTTCGACGATTTCTTCGGCGCTTTGCTTGCGCAGATCTTTGTACATACCGCCCTGCATGATACCAAAAAGAGACTGACGTTCTATATCTTTATGGGCTGCTTTGCATCGTTTCAGCCATCTGGTCGTGCGTTCCAGGGAATCTTTGACGTATTTTCTGTCAGCCGGATAAGGCGCGCACTCATCAAAAGCCATCATGATATCCGATCCCAAAGCGTTCTGTATCTCTATGGCCTTTTCAGGCGTCAGCATGTGTCTCGACCCGTCAATATGGCTTTGAAACTTCACGCCTTCTTCAGTAATTTTTCTCAATTTTCCCAGGGAAAAAACTTGAAATCCTCCACTGTCGGTGAGAATCGCCTTGTCCCAATTCATGAACTTGTGAAGGCCTCCCGCTTCCTTGATCAGCTCATGTCCCGGTCTCAGATATAAGTGGTACGTGTTAGACAGGATAATATTAGCGCCCATCTCCTTTACCTGCTCCGGCCGCATTGCCTTTACTGTAGCCTGGGTGCCCACCGGCATAAATACCGGCGTCTGTATATCGCCATGAGGGGTGTGAACGATGCCCCTGCGAGCTTTTGTCCTGCTATCTGTTTTCAGCAGCTCATAAGTAACCGCGTGTTTCATAAAAGAACCTCTCTATTCAAAAATATATTTCTGCAATAATTAACGGTACGTCATCTCTAGTCTGACGTACCGTATATCTGTCATAAATTATACAATTTTAGGGCACCAAAGTCAACCTGTTATACCGCGGTGCTTTTCGAGTAAAACTTCATATTCTTTCTGTAAGCCGTAATAGGTCCTTAGAATCGGCGTACACTTGTCTTTGACCTCCGCAAGAATATCATCAAAGTTCTCTCTGATGATAGAGACAATCTGAGAATTGATCTTTCCATTGGACGCCTGTTCCTCCAAAATAGACAACGTCTTTTCTTTGGAGTAAGCTTCTTTATAACTGCGCGTGCCTAAAAGCGCACTGACGATATCAGCTACAGCTACCACCTGCTCTTCCATCGACATTTCGTCTCCGCGCATACCTCTGGGATAACCACTGCCATCCAGTTTTTCGTGATGGCGAATTGCGATTTTTGTAATGTCCGGAGTAATCGTACCAGCGAGAATTTCTTCTGTTATATTGACATGGGTGCGCATGATTTTCATCGCCTGAGGACTTAATTTTCCTGGAAACTCTAAGATTTCCACAGGAATACCGATTTTCCCCAAATCGTGAAGTAAAGCGCCATAATAAATATGACGTATTTGTTTTTCATTCATCCCCATCAAGCGTGCCGTACTGGTGGTGGTAATCGTATGGGTCACTGTATGCTGGTTTCTAAAGTCGATGGCAAAGATCATCATTTTTAGATAGTCTTCGCATTCTTCAGCGCTGAGAACTACATCAGGCATGACCTTTTTCAAATCTGTCTCAGCGTTTAAATCCTCTATCACATGATAGTTCTGCTGGGTTTCCATAAAAAGATCCACAATTTCACTGCGAAAACGGCTGCCACGGCTTCTGTTTAAATACTGGTTCAACGCCTCCCGATGGGGATGATGCAGCCAAAACATATCTACTCTGTCAGCCAGATTCACAACCTGAGAGATTTTTGCGATTCGCTCCGCCACACCGTCAAGGTGATCTGCAGAAATGTGATGATAGAGAATGACATCAGCCCATTCCCTCAAAGGTGATAAATGATAGAGGAAGAGATATCCGTAGATGGAATGCTCCCAAATATCCACAGTCTCAAATTTTGCCATTTCGTTGATTTCTTCTGTCTTGTATGCACCGACATCGTGGAGCAGTGCGAGAAAGAAAATATCCTGTTTCTCCTTCTCGGAGTATTCCCCTGAGGTTTCCAGCATACGAGAGACCAGGTAGGCAACCCTCTTTCCATGGTCTACCAGTCTCGGATCAACATGGTTCAACGTTCTCTGTATCAGTCCACTGATATTATTGCTATTTACCACTGAAGTCATCTTCTTTATGCCCTCTCTATCTATGATTTAGACATATTCTACCATGTAAGACTCACTAAGTAAACAGAAATCTCTTCTACTATGTACCTCATTAAACCGATGGAAATACCTTCCTCAGATTATATTTCCTATGCATGAAAAAACAGCACCTGTCTGTAGCAGATGCTGTCAATTTTCATGCCAATTCATACGCAATATCTATAACCCGCCTATCATGTCCAGCAATTGGCGGATGTTTTTCTTACCGAACATAGGTTCTCTGTCATTGATAACCATACAGGGTACGCTCATAACCTGATATCGGTCCTTTAAATCTGGAAAATGATTCAGGTCATAAACTTCCGCTCTGACAAATTCACTTTCTGCCGCGATTCTCTGAGCAGCGGTTACCAGTTCCGGACACATGGTGCAGGACAGAGAAATCATGATTTTCATCTCCACAGGTTTTTTAATGGTCTGTATCATTTCTATCACTTCTTGCTCTACCGCCTGTCCCGGTCCTGCCGCATTATACAGACCCAGTATGAAGGAAGTGAATTCGTGACCGCCTGGTACACCATGGAAGGCGAGGCCGGTTTCAGTTCCATCCTCTGAACAGATTTTCACACAAGGATAGGATGAATCTGTTCCCTCTTCTGCGACTTCGACAGAAAGCTTCTCTGTCAGCGCAGCCAGAACCTCCATATAGTTGCGCAGCTCTGCAGAAATTGGCCGGTTGTCCAGATACAGCTTCAAAATCAAAGAATGCTGCATCTTTTCAAAGACGGCGTTGAGCTGCTTCAGCATGTCCGCAGTAAATAAGCTTTCCCCATCAGATAAATGTACTTCTTCAGAATCACGTTCTTCTGGCAGCTTAGGGCCTTGCGGTCGTGGCTGTATACCCGTTTTTCTCTGCATGGCCGCTGCGTAATGCTCCAGTTCCGTAGCAGCAAGGGCGCCTTCGCCAACTGCCGTCACCACCTGGCGCAGACTTTTCACACAGATGTCTCCGGCGGCATATAGGCCTTCTACATTGGTTTTCTGGCGCTCGTCTGTCAACACATAACCCTGGTCGTCAAGCTCTGCGATGTCGCGCACCAGTTCGGTTGCCGGCTCATAGCCGGCAAAGATGAACAATCCAAAGGTCTCGCCAGCCGGCGGCCTGTATTCAGTCACTTCTCCGTTTTTGAGGTTTCGATAACGCAGATAGCGAAGTACCGAGTCGCCCTTTACCTCTTCTACTTCTACATTTGGTAATATCTTAATCTTTTCGTGACTGCGGGCCATATCTGCAGTCGCCTTCGCACAAGTAAAATCGTCACTCCGCATGAGTATGGTCACTTGCCTTGCATACTTAGCCAGAAAGACGCTTTCTTCGGCAGCTGCAAACCCTCCGCCGACGACAAAGACATCCTTGTCAGTAAAGAATTCACCGTCGCAGGTTGCACAGTAGGCGACACCATGTCCGCGAAATATCTCTTCTCCTAAAAATCCTGCCAGCCGCGGTTTTGCACCAGCCGCCAGCAGTACGCAGAAGCAGGATAATTCTCCTCTGCTGGTCTTCACAGTCTTTATATCCCCGGAAAGTGATAATTCCTCAGCCTCAGCCATTAAAAATTCAACGCCAAAGTTCTCTGCCTGCAGACGCATGGTCTCTGTCAATTCCGGTCCGCTGGTCTTTTCTACGCCTGGATAGTTGACGACATCTAAAGTCGTCGCAATCTGCCCGCCAAATTGTTCTTTTTCTACGACGACGACTCTGTGACGGGCTCTCGCTAAATAAAGGGCGGCGGTAAGTCCCGCAGGACCTCCGCCGATGATAACCACGTCATAAATCTGGTCGTTTCTTTGATTTTTCATAGGCTTACAGCTGCCCTACCAGATCCAGACTCGGCTTTAAGGTTTCCCCACCTGGCTGCCACTTCGCCGGGCACACCTCATCGCCGTGCTCATGGACAAACTGGCTGGCCTGCACTCTGCGCAGCAGTTCGTCGGCATTGCGGCCTACGTTTCCTGCGATGACTTCGTAAGCGACGATTTTACCCTCTGGATTGACGATGAAGCTGCCTCTTTCCGCTACGCCGCCCTCTTCAATATACACTTCAAAGTCCTTGGAAATGGTGTGAGTCGGGTCTGCCAGCATCGGGTATTGGATTTTTTTAATCTTTTCCGAAACATCGTGCCACGCTTTGTGGACAAAATGCGTATCACAGGATACCGCATAAATTTCACAGCCGATTTTCTGAAACTCTGCATACTTATCTGCCAGATCCTCTAACTCTGTCGGGCAGACAAAGGTGAAATCTGCCGGATAAAAGAAAAACACACTCCACTTACCTAAAAGTTCTTCCTTTGTTACCGTTCTGAAATCACCATCCTGAAAAGCCTGTACGGCAAAATCATTTATTTCTTTATTTATCATAGACATAAAACGAATCCCCTTTTCAATTTAAATATAATCAAAAGTTAGTATTCCCTAACTCATGTATTTTATTATATTTTTTTGCACCCTGTTTGTCAATACATGTTCAAGAGAAGGAAGAATTTACATATGCAGAGTTCTAAATTTTCCGCTTCTCTCAAGGTTTTTGGGCAATTTCAAAATGATTCACAGCCAAAAAATTCAGCGAGGGAAACCCTCGGCATGGAATGCTGTAAATCCCGGATAAACGCCGCCTTCACCCAGCTCCTCTTCAATACGCAGCAGCTGATTATATTTTGCTGTTCGTTCACTGCGGCTGGGGGCGCCGGTTTTAATTTGGCAGGTATTCAGTCCAACGGCCAAGTCCGCGATGGTGGTATCCTCCGTTTCCCCTGACCTGTGAGAAACGATAGCAGTGAAACCGGCTTCATGGGCCATCTTAATGGCTTCCAGGGTTTCTGATACACAGCCGATCTGGTTCAGCTTGATCAAAATGGAATTGCCGCAGCCAAGTTCGATACCCTTAGCCAGACGCTGGGTATTGGTGACGAACAGATCGTCGCCCACCAGCTGGACACTGTCGCCCAACTCTTCGGTCAGCAGCTTCCATCCTTCCCAGTCCTCTTCGTCCAGACCGTCTTCAATAGAGTAGATCGGATATTTTTCGCAGAGTGATTTCCAATGTGCCGTCAGCTCTGCAGAGGTAAATCTCAGCCCGCTCTTAGGGAGAAGATAGGTTCCCTGTCGTTCACCTTTCCACTCACTTGCTGCCGCATCCATAGCCAGGACAAAGTCTTTTCCCGGTTCATACCCGGCTTTGTCAACTGCCTCCAAGATATAGTCCAGGGCTTCTTCGTCACTGGCAAGATTCGGTGCAAAGCCTCCTTCATCTCCTACAGAAGTAGCCAGTCCTCTGGACTTTAACAGGTCGGCTAGGGCGTGGAAGACTTCGCTGCACTGGCGCAGGCCTTCACGAAAAGACGCTGCACCTACGGGCATAATCATAAACTCCTGTACATCCACAGTATTTGCCGCATGGGCGCCCCCATTTAAGATATTCATCATGGGGACAGGCATGCGGTTTCCGGCAAGCCCGCCTAAAAACCGATAGAGGGAAAGTCCCAGGGCCTGAGCTGCTGCTCTCGTACAGGCGATGGACACGGCGAGGATTGCGTTGGCGCCCAGACGGGATTTGTCCGTAGTGCCATCTGCGCGGAACATCGCGCGGTCTACCTTGTAGATATCGCGGGCATCCATACCGCGCAGAACCTCGTCGATGACCGTATTGATATTGTTCACAGCCTTTGAAACCCCTTTTCCTCCATAGCGCCCAGAATCACCATCTCTCAACTCCAGGGCTTCCCATTTGCCAGTAGACGCTCCGCTGGGAGCCATACCACGTCCCTCGGCGCCGCCTGCAAGGCGCACCTCCGCCTCTACAGTAGGATTTCCTCTGGAATCGATGATTTCACGTCCAATCACAGTTTCAATCAAAAATGTATTCATATTCAATCCTTTCCCATTACACATAAAGTTGATAGAAGTATTATATCCCCATTTGCCTCTGTTAAATCAATTGCGACGGATTCAACGCAGCAGGTGCCCCTGCATATAATAATAAGAAAAGGAGGTGAATTATGAAATATTCAAATCAACTAAGCGACGTAGCAAAGAACTATCTCTCTGCCTATTACTGTATTTTGGATGAAATGATACGGGGGATGACCCAGGCGGAATTAACCAGCAGTATTTCCGCAAATTTTATCGTGCAGATGATTCCTCACCACATGGCAGCCATAGAAATGTCCCACAACATCTTAAAATATACGACCAATATCCCTTTACAGGATATTGCCTCAAATATTATTACATCCCAAACAGAGAGTATCCAGAACATGCGTCAGATTCAGGGAACCTGCAGTGAACACCAAAACTGCGACCGTGACATAGAACTGTATCAGCGCAGGGTAAACCAAATCCTGCAGACCATGTTTACAGCTATGAGCGGTGCTCGTGCTGACAATAGAATCAACTGTGACTTCATGCACGAGATGATTCCCCACCACAGAGGTGCAGTGGAAATGTCGAAGAACGCCCTGGGGTTCGACATCTGTCCCCAGCTAAAACCCATATTGGATGCGATTATCACTTCGCAGCAGAAAGGAATCAAGGAGATGCAGCAGCTGCTCCGCTGTCTCGGGTGCTAAATGAATCAAAGAAGGTCTCACATCATTAAAAAAGGATGGAAGACCTTCTTTTCCTTGATTAAAAATACAATTGTTGACCTTATTGAAAGATAATGCAGATAACCAGTCCCATTGCACCAATGGTCAGAAAAATCAATCCTGCTCCTGCTGATTTTTTCCGTCTCTCTATTTCTTTGCTGTCCTCTGCGGACATATTTATGACGGGGTATTTTCTTCTGCCAATCAGATACATGACCAAACCGCCCGAATTATTACCATTCATTGCAAACAGACCCCAAAATTTAGGGTGTTTTAAACCTCGTGCTTCTGCATCTATTCTGGTCATATGATAAATCTGATAGCTGCATTCAAAAGCGCCTACGAGTGTTACAGCAGCAAATGCCACCAAAAATATGATTATTTTCATTTCCATCATAGATTCCTCCTTAAAATTTCCTTATAATTTGATAAAGCAAGACTGCTGAACTGATAATCGTCAGACAAAATACTCCAATCAGAAAAAAATAGTTATTCGGGATGAACATATTTAATACGACCAACAGAACAACCAGTAAAATATTAATTATAATCGCACCAATCAATCTTTGATTGCTCTTTACAATATTTGTGCTCTCTTCCAAGTGTTCTATCATTCTGCTATCTCCTTTCAGCAACTCGTCAAGGCTGATCGCATAAAGGTCGCTTAGTTTTATGACACTTATAATATCCGGGTAAAATTTTTCATTTTCCCAGTTTGATATCGTTTGCCTTGATACGCTGATTTTTTCTGCCACATTCTCCTGTGTAAGTTCAGCTTTTATACGAGCATCCTTTAGTTTCTTCCCTATTTCCATTTGGCTGTTTCTCCTTTCACTGTTATTTTGTCATGTTACAAGCAGAATGTCTATCAAAAACCTTTTACATGCAGCAATTTTGATGGAAAAATCCTTTATACATGGTTATCAGATCAATTAAAAAAGAAGCTGATGCTGGCATACCTGTTTGCCTGCAAAAGCTTCTTACGATTGATTTCCCTTATCAGTACCATCTTACCAATGGTAAGTCATTATTAATACCTTTGGTCATCAAAATCTGGTGGATATCTATGACCCCATTGTGAAATGTCGCTGCACAAGATGCCAAGTACAGATCCCACATGCGTACAAAACTCTCATCGAACATCTGCCGTACCAGATCGATGTGCTGTCTGTAATTTTTCTGCCAACAGAGCAGTGTACGATTATAGTGGGGTCTCAGGTTTTCCACGTCCTGTATGTGAAAGCCTCGCTCAGTGGAATAGGCAATCATCTCTCGCAGGCTGGGCACTACGCCGCCGGGAAAGATATATTTTTTGATCCACGGATCGCCGGCATTTTCTCTCAGCGCACTGATAAAGTGAAGAAGGAATAAGCCTCCCGGTTTCATGACTTTGTCCACACAGTCTATGAATAGGGCATAGTTATCCCTTCCGACGTGTTCCACCATGCCTACGCTGACAACTCTGTCAAAGTGTAAGCCGCACTTGGGAAGATCGCGATAATCCATCAGTTCTACCTTGAGCAAGTCCTCTAATCCTTCTTCTGCAATTCGTCTTTCAAACTCCTTGTGCTGCTCCTGGCTCAGAGTAATTCCAAGACCGTGAATCCGATACTTTTTCGCCGCTTCAATTAAAAGAAACCCCCAGCCGCATCCGATATCCAGCAGAGACATTCCCTCTTTCAAATTGAGCTTTTCCAAGATATAATCCACCTTGTTTTTCTGTGCCTCATAGAGAGTATTATCTTCTCGTTTGAAATACCCACAGGAATAACTCATCGTTTCGTCCAGCCACAGCTTGTAGAAATCGTTGCCTATGTCGTAGTGACTGCGTACTTCTTTCTGCTGATTTTTCTTGGTAGCAGCAGTAAAGATCAGTTTTTTCAAGGCTCCCTGATCCGTAGAAAACTTTCCCATCTGTCCTAGAAAGTGGTCCAGCGCGTAATAAAGATCTCCTTCAATTTCCAAAACGCCATCCATATAGGCTTCTCCAAGTGCCAAAGATGTACTGGTAATCAAATCTGAAAAAGGTATCGTTTTTGACAGTTTTACCGTAAACGCCGGTTCTCCTTCACCTATTTCATATACCCTGTCCCTTATCTTGACGCGAAACGGGTTTTCATCAAACTTTCTCAAAAAAGAAATCAGCATGTTCTCTTCTGATACAGCGCTCTTCACTGCATTTACAACATTCATCTGTTACACCTCCATTATTTATCAGTATTATGACCATTGAAGGCTGATTATAAACCCTATGGAAAAGAAGTGATAAACGTCTTTGTCAAATTATTTTTTAAAATATTCAAATAATACTTGACATCCCTAACTGTAACTTCTATAATTACAGTATAAACTGTTACTATATTAATTACAGATTGTCAGTAGTGGTATCTCTCTTTCGCAGAGATTTTACACAGAGGAGGAAAAAATGAAACGATTATCACTGGTATTGGCTTTGGTGCTCGCCTGCATCTTAGTATTGTCAGCCTGCGGCAACGGTACCTGCCCTATGGAACGCAGAAACTCGCAAAAAACGGAAAAGCAAGAGACCAGCAGCGCCTATCATAAGATTACTGCTGAAGAGGCAAAAGAAATGATTGATAAAGGAGACGTCACAATCGTCGACGTCCGTACAGAAGAAGAATATGCCGAAAAACATATTCCTGGCGCAATTCTCGTGCCGAACGAGTCAATTGGAAACGATTCGCCGAAAGAACTGCCTGACAAGGAGGCTGTACTCCTTCTTCATTGTCGTACAGGGGTTCGGAGCAAGGAAGCGTCAGACAAATTAGTAGCTCTCGGATATAAGAAAGTCTACGATTTCGGCGGCATAACAGACTGGCCTTATGAAACAGAAAGTGAGAAAGCATAATGAATACAAGAGAACATGAAATGATGAAAATGAGAGGCAGCGCTGATGTATCTTACTTAGGGCGCACTGTCGATGAAATGATTTGGGAATTTATGGAGCAAGAGGAAATCCCAGGCCTGACCCTAGCCATCGTCCAGGCACCTTATATTCCAAGAGTCGTAGGCTACGGCCTTTCAGACGCAAAGCAAAAAAGATTGGTTTCGGCTAATACGTTATGGCCTGCCGGTCCAATTTCCCAAGCTTTTGCCGCAGTTGCCGTCATGCAGCTGTATGAAGACGGAAAATTGCAGATGGACGACAAAGCCTCTCGATTGATTCCTCAATTACCTGAACCTTGGCAAGACGTTACAATCCTGCAGCTGCTGCGCCATGCATCGGGTATTGCAGACTACAGAGAGGCTGACAAATTTGACCTTTTCAGCCAGTGGTCCTTTCAAGATCTGATCAACTTGATTTCAGATGAGCCGTTGCAATTCGTGCCAGGCTCTGAGGTGAAGCAGAGTGCCACCAACTTTCTGCTTTTGACGGAAGTTGTGGAAATCGTTAGTGGAAAATCCTATCACGATTTTGTCACGGAACGTCAAATAGAATATCTCGGTCTCCGTCACACCGGCTTTGCCGAAGATCTTGGGGATTTTGTTTATGAAGACGTCTCTTTGACGGACTACGTCCATCAGTTATTTAAAAAAGATGGAAAGTACATCGATCCGACCGAACCAGCCGCCAGCTATGAGGAACAGGGCGCGCCCATACCTCGGATTCCATCGTCGGCGCTGCGGGGGTTTTCTGACATCTGGGCCTCCGCACAGGATATCTCTACCTGGGATATCGGACTTGCAGGTTCCGTACTGATTCACGACCCTGAAAACCGCGCCCTGGTCTATGCGCCGTGGAAGCTGCCTGACGGACGAGAAGTCCCGGCAGTCGCTGGCTGGCAGTTTTACAAGCATCGCGGGCTGATGGACATCAAAGGCTCCATTCCTGGCTATTCGATGTTTCTCAGCCGTTTCACTGATCCTGAAGAACTGGTCTGTGTCACACTGATGGCCAATAAGGAGGGCGTAGATTTTACCAACCTGGGCCGCCGCATTGCCGGTGCCTTCGGGGATCTTCTTTCAACCAATTACGATGACAACAAGCTGTATCTGATGGAAGGCCAGCTCTCCGTCAGCGACACGGTAAAGAATCTGGAACGAGAACTGGAGGAACGAGAAATCCCGTTATTCGCCAAATTCGACCATGCACAGAACGCAGCAAAGGCTGGGCTCACATTGAGACCGACGACAGTATTGGTATTCGGTTCACCAAAGGTGGGAACAGCATTGATGCAGACAGATCAAAGCATCTCCCTGGAGCTGCCACTTAGAATCTCCGTGTGGGAAGATGAAGCTGGCAGCACCTGGCTGGCATTCCCTCGGATTGCGGCCATGGCTGCAGACTACGGTTTGGCGCAGCACCCGGCTGTATCCAAAATGGAGAAACTCATGGAAAGACTGGTACAGACTGCCGGAAGTGTGTATGAAAGATAGAAAACTTCGATGCCTCCTAAACGACAAAAATGACAGACTAAATTGCCTGTCATTTTTGCGTCATCCATGACTTCTTTCGATTTACTTATTCGGTCTTCTTGCTCTTGATCCCGGAATATTCGCTATAGACTTTCTTCCCTTTGACAACCCGATAAGAACGCATCTTGTAGTAATATTTGTGGTTGCTCGTCAGCCGGACGCTGGTGTAGCGTCTCAGTTTGCTGCGGGAATCCTTGATCATTCTGTAGCTGCCATTTTTGCTCTTGGCCCGGTAGATGCGGTATCCGTCCGCGCCACTCACCTTATTCCAGGAAACCTGTATTTTATGATTCCCTGCGGTCAGTTTGAAGGTCGGCGCTTTGGTCCTTGGCACGGCTTTTGTCTTAATTGAGAAGCTGCCGTAGACGGTCTTACTTCCTGATTTTTTGTAAGCCCGCACTTTATAATAATAGACTTTTCCGGTCGTCAGTTTTTCATTTGTCCAGCTGGTCTTTGCCGTCGTCCTTACCTTTTTGTATTTTCCGTTCTGGCTGCTCGCCCGATAGACCTGATAGCCGGCGGCGCCGCTGACTTTCTTCCAGGAAATTCTGGCGCTGTTATAGGTGGTAGTCACCTTGATCTTTGGTGCTACGGTTATCCTGACAGCCACCCCTGCTTTTTTCGTCGCAGTCTCTTTGTATCGCACAAACCAAGTCCCTGCTTTCACAGCTGTACTTCCGTTTTTACAGGCGCTCCATTTTTCCGCATGGGAGGAAGCCGCGTATTCCATGGATTCTGTCGTCCCCACGATGCGGCTCTCGCCGTTCTTCAGTCCGGACGGCGCATTCTGGGCCGCTTTCCCGGCAGCAGATTTTAATATGAGAGACACGTCCGCGGTTGGTATACCAAAGACGGTGATCTCTGTGTAGCTGTCCCTTTTCACTTGAATCCCCTTTACCGCCTCTATGCTGTAATCCTCTGGGAAATAGTAGCCTTTATCCGCCTTGTACACTACCGGCTTCATAGACTTTGTGTAATACACGTTCTGCTTATCAGATCCATTGCCCGCATCTACGCTGCGGGTCATGTGACTGTCCGTCGGGTTAACAATTGTCACCGTATAGAAGACGGATGGGGTAGATGGAACGGATGGAACCGATGAGCCGGATGTCACCATCAGCGAAAACGCAGCACCTGCATTCTTCATGTCTGTTTCCTTATAGCGCACGAACCAGGTGCCCGGCTCAACTGCCGTTGTGCCCTCATCACAGGTAATCCAGTTCACAGCGTCCAAAGAAGCCGCATACTCCATGGTCTTATCCGTACCACTGATCTTCCTTACACCATCGCTGATGCCGGACGGCGGACTCTGATCCGCTTTCTTTGTCGTCGGGTTTAGCGTGAGGGTCGTGTTCGTAGTCGGCGTTCCAAATACGGTGATCTGCGTATTGCTGTCCCGTTTCACTTCGACTCCGTTCACCCCATCTACCCTGTAATCCTCTGGGAAGTAGTAGCCTTTTTCCGCTTCAAACACCACGTTCTCCATTGCTCCTGTGATGCCGCTTTGTGATACTTCCCCGGAAATCTGTCGGATGTGATTCTCCTGCGGATTTACAATCTTTACGGAACATGGGATTTTCACACTGGCCTCCAGCGTTCCTACGTAAGCTTCTTTGTACGCGGTGACTATGACCTCTTTTCCCGCATCCTCTTCTTCTACTACATAGGTTTGAGCAGTTCCTTTGTTACCGACGCCTTCCACATACCACTGATATTGAAGGCCGTCTGAAGATCCTCCCTCAGTCTTGGCGGTCAATGTCTCCCCTGCCTCTGGCGTTCCTGTGATTTCCAGATTGCTGATGTCGTCGGACAGGCGAAGGCCAGTTTTGGTATATTTTGGTTTTTGGCTGCTATCCGTATAGGTTATTGCTTTTAATCTCGGGTAGTACCATGTCTGACTATAATTCGGTGCGGTTCCGGTTATCTCGCTGTCCGCTTCAAATTCCCAAATACTCTCATCAAAACCGTCCATCGTTGTCTCCGCCCTTCCCGGGCCCATGCCGGTCATTTTCCTTGGGTCCAGGGCAGTTCCCGCCTTCTCTATCTTTTGCCCGCTCCCCCCACTAGCGGTAGGCTTTACGGTGTTGTCCCAGTAGTTATTCTCAACCAACCCTGCGTTCTGGTCATTCTCTCCCAGCAGACTTCCTGCAAACACCGGACTGGGAGCATCCCCATTAACAACAGCCCCCGCAGTTCCTGCAGTATAACTTTCCGTTATACTGCCCTGATTTCCATTCTTTCCCACCAGACCCCCCGCATAGGCAGAACTCGTCTTAGCAGAAGACTTCACGTCTCCCGTACTATAGCTTGCCGTTATCACCCCTTCATTCCATCCCGCCAGACCCCCTGCAAACGCCGGATTGGTGCCACCAAGGATAGACTCACTAACAGATGTCGTGGCTCCCGTGCTCCAACTTTCCGCTATACTGCCCTTATCTCCATTCCATCCCACCAGGCCCCCTGCATGGGTAGAATTCTTTATAGCAGTAGACTTCACGCCTCCCGTACTATAGCTTGCCGTTATCTTCCCTTGATTCTCTCCCACCAGGCCCCCTGCATTAGACTTAAGTTCATTTCGATTATAAGAAGCTATCATGGCTCCCGTACTGTAACTCGTCTCTATCTCCGCCCCCTTGTCGTTTTGCCCCACTAAGCCGCCTGCTTGATTCGGGGCGTCGCCACAAGTTAATACGTATCCCGTACTATGGCTTGCCGTTATCTTCCCACTATTCTTTCCCACCAGACCCCCTGCACCTGAGATATTGGTGTACGTAGAAAAAGAATAAGACATCGCGGTTCCATCACTATAACTTTCCGTTATACTGCCCGTTTTTCCATTCCATCCTACCAGGGCCCCTGCATAGGCAGAAGTGTAAGGAGCAAAGGTAGTCTTAGCTCTCTTAGTAATAGACGCTACGTCTCCCGTGCTATAACTTTTCGTTATACTTCCGTTATTCTTTCCCACCAGGCCCCCTGCATAGGTAGAAAAATCTTGTTTCTCACCAGAATCGTAGTTAACAGCAGATAGTACATTCCCACCTGGAATTCTCAGGTTTTGAATTGTTCCACCTTTAGCAAGAACCCCAAAAAAACCGGAATACACGTTAGCTTCAGTAAGCTCATTTAAGACCACCATACCCCTAATCTCGTGATCCTTTCCGTCAAACGTGCCTCGGAATGGATGATCGGGATCAATTCCAATCGGCTTCCAGACATTGTCACAGCTCCCACTTATTTTTATCTCATACTCTGATTTGTAGCTATTGTAGCGCTCTATATTAAATTTACCTCCATTAAGCTCAATATCATCTGTTAGTTCAACATATTTGCCTTGGAAGTCATATGTTGATGATCCCGTTTCGTTAACAACCTTCGCGAAGGCTGCCAACTGCTCTGCAGTCTTAATTTGCAATGGTTCGTCCTTACTGCCATAGGAGGCTGCATAGTTCTTTTTTATTTCATCATAGAAGGACTGGTCATACATCCCCTCCTGGTCCCACGATGAGTTGACTGTAGCCTCGCTCTTGATTTCCTTTAGATTCATCTTTTGCTCTTGCTCCGACGGCGCCCACCCATAGACTGCCTGTGGATTTCCAAAGGCAAAGGCCCCCAGGAGCAGGCACAGGCACAGTGCCTGCGCAATCACTTTCATAGTCTGTCTCTCTTTATACATCGTGCTATTCCTTTCTCTTTCCTTTGTTTTCTGACAATCAAAATGATAGATGCAGCAATTGAGGCGGCATCTGCTGCCATCACTAAGTTGATTTCTCAGTTTGCTGCAAGAGCTCCAGCAAAGCGCTGCCTTCTTCTCTTATGGGAAGACTCTGCTTCTCTGTAAGGTATCCTGCGTATACTGCCATCTCAATGATGAAGTCCGCTTCTTTGATATTTTCTGCCGCAAGCTTATGCAAATCTTTTTCTTCCTCCCCTTGCCGACAGTGCATTCCTGCCTCAAGGCCGCAGGAAAGGAGCTTCTCTGAAAGCGGAAATCCTTTTTTCTGTTCCTGCAAGTACCGAACCAGTTCTGCGGTCCGTATTGAATATTGAAACCCCTTGTTTCTTATCGTATGGCTTTTCATGACGAGACCTCCAATCACAAAACTGAAGCCACTAGTTTATTAGTATTATACATTATGTACAGTGACAGGCCATTCAACCAGTATGAGGTTTTTGGATAAAATATATTGTTAATTAAATAACAGTATGAGGTTTTTGCCTTGAGGATTGTCAGCGTGTGAATTTTGTCGTATACTGATATAAGAAATCAATCACTTACATAAGGACTCATAATACGTATTACATAAATCGACAGCTAAGGAGAAAAGAAATGTCAGAATTGAATTTTCTCAGTGAAAAATTCGCTCCCAATAATCTACCCGAAATTTACGCACCGCGTCAGACGCTGTTATCTGTATTTGACCGCGCCGCCAGGTATTCCACCGTCTATGTCTGTGCGCCGGCCGGAAGCGGCAAGACGGTTTCTGCGCTTCTCTGGCTTGCCCGCAGCGGCAGAAAACCTGTCTGGATCGGACTCGATGCCTATGATAACTCCCCTTCTGTCTTTTACAAACAACTGGCTACCGGCATTTTTTCGACGCAGCCGGATAATGAAGCGATGAAACAGGTTCTGACAGATCCTGCCTTTTCAGCGACCCCGGTAGAACACATGGTACAACTGCTGACAGATATGGTACCTGAAGACGGGCACTATGCACTGGTTCTTGATGATATGCACACCATCACAAGCGGCGAGATTCGCAAGTCTCTCCCTGCTGTCATCAGAAGGCTGCCCCACTCTTTTACTCTTTTGATTCTATCTCGTCATGAAGCACCTGAAGAGTTTATGCCTCTAATCCATGACAGAAACCTGCAGATCATCACAGCTCAACAGCTTCGTTTTTCAGAGGATGAAATCCGTGAATACTTCAACAGCCTGGGACGGTTCCTGACTCCGGAAGAATCCCGTTTCGCCTATCAGGCCACCGAAGGCTGGGCTATGGGAGTCAATACAATGGCCCAGAGCGGCGAGATTGATCTGCGGAGCGGATATATCTTTGATCAGTATTTTAAAACGCAGGTGTGGGACACATGGGAGATGCCGCTTAGAGAGTTCTGTCTGGCGACCGCCATTGCCGACGAATTCGATATTTCTCTGGCTTCGCTGTTAACAGGCCGCAAAGATGCAGGGGCCGTCATGGAACATCTGAGCCAGACCAATTCCTTTCTCAGCCGCCTCCATGGCGATACATACCGTTATCACCACTTATTTCTGGACTTTCTCCGGGAGCAATTACTGCTAAACGGTCACGATAAGAATAGCGCCCTCTACAAAAAAGCCGCTATTTACTACCGGGAGCACAAAGATTATTCCAGGGCTTTGCGTTTCTGGCTGGACAGCGGCGATTATAAAGGTATTGATACTTATCTCTATTTATTTCTTTTTGAAAATAACAAGGGTATTATTGCAGATTATGCAGATTTTCTGCGAACGTTCTTTGCACGTGATTTCCCCAAGGAAGCCTTCAGGCAAGTGCCTGCCCTCCACATCCTGAGCGCCTGGTATTACTACCTTACCAGCCATCATCAGGAGTTCGAGGAACACATGGACGCAGTCTACAAAATGCTCCCCCGCATCGCACTAGGAGATTCCAAGTTTGTAGAATATGCGATCCTGGCCTACAGTGTGGATCACCGCACCAGTATGCTGACTAAGATTCGCCAGTTCAAGCGCTTTGGTCGTTATGTAAAAAAGTTTACTGCAGGCGGACTGGCAACGAACATCGCTTCCTTTAGTCACAATATGCCTTACATGCATCGAAGCAACCTGGATTATACGGATCTGGCCCTGGACCCGAAAAGTGTTGAAAAGCTGGATAAGACCTTTGCTGTACTTCTGGGGGCGGAGTGGAATTATATTAAATACGGTCTTCCCGCCTGCTTCTCCTATGAAAGGGGAGAGCTGGACACTGCCTTTGCCGAAAATGACCGTGCCTTGAAAGCCTTTCGTGACGAGAATAAAGAAGAAGGACTGATCTGTATGTTGATTCTTCATCACAGCATTTTATGGCGGCAGCGCAGATATATACAAGCCCGCCATGTACTGGATCGTCTCTCAGAGGTTACCCAGTCCCGCGCACAATTTTTTATTCCTAACCTGGAAGCCTATCAGACCAGGCTAAAGCTCTGGGATGGCAGTAAGAGCGCAGCCTCTGCCTGGCTGGATCAATATTTTGTCATTGATACGCAGCATATCGAATTGTTCCGCTCCTTTCAGCATTTTACTACTGCAAGAGCCTACATTGTACTGGAAAATACCCCGATGGCCTTGAAGTATTGCAATCTGCTAAAGGATTTTGGCAAAAATGTCCGCAGACCTCTGGATCTGGCCGAAGCCTGTGTTTTGTTGTCATCGGTCTACTGGGCCGTAGGAAAGAAAAAAGAAGCGGTGACAGAATTGGAGGAAGCGCTATTAATCCTGCAGCCTTATGGTTTTATCATGACGGTTTCAGATGAAGGGGCTTCGATTGTCGCTGTCCTGAAAAAAATTCTCACCAAGATCAGTCATGAGGATTACCATGGAGCATTACAGCGGGCCTTTGTCCATGATACGATGCTGGCGGCCTATGAAACTGCTAAACATCAAAAAGGCATTACCTTCCATCTGTCCCTAAACAGTAAACCCATAAAGTTATCGGCGCAGCAGCAGCGAATGATCGAGTTTCTGTCCCAGGGATACAAAAACGCAGAAATCTGTGATATGACAGGGCTCAAACTGACGACTGTAAAAACACATATTTCCATGGCCTATAAAAAGCTGGGCGTGAACAATGCTATGGATGCGGTTCTAAAAGCACGGGAGCTAGAGTTGATCTAACGCAAGGAGTTCACTTAAATTTGTCAGCCAAAAGAAATAATCATATCATCATCTGGTCGAGGTTTTGTCGATCCGAGGGAACAATGCGCTGCTGTACCCAAAGCTTGCTCCAGTAAGCATTCACAGTTCGTTCTCCGCGCTTAACAAAAGAAGACAACTGCAACGGTGTCTCCCATGGGTCGGCATCGTCCGGCACTTCAACATAAAAGCGTTTTACACCTTCATAGTAAACGAGATGAGCTTGATCCACACTTTGCGGATCAAGCTCATCCCTGCTTGCAAAAATCTTCATACACTTCCATCTCTATAGGATTACACCTGCTTTGCTTGTCGTATATCAAGTATCAGAAATTGTTTTAGCACGGCAAAGACAGGAAACAAACCGCGCGCCTTCATTTACTGATAATTGTTGATTTCTTGCGCGTTTCAGCGATTTAGGCGGAATATTTTCTCTTTATTTTCCATTTAAGGGATATACTGTTTTCAAAAGAGCGATGAAAATCAATAAAAAAGATAAATCTGCTTGTTTTTACCATTTTTGCAAAGGGAGTAGCGCAAGCAAATTCAAAAAAATCAAGAATGAAGGCGAGCAGTATAGCAGATCACAGTTATTTCATGCGTTTGCCGTGGTTGTTTTAGTTGCGACCGATCCGATGTGCTTTTGAGGGCGTTTCCCTTGCAGTGATAGACAAAAATATTGGTACGATTATGTGAAAGTCCCTTTCACTTCCTTATATTCTAACCTTTTAAGCCAGACGCTTCATTTTTCATCTTTTCCTGGCACTCGCTGCATTCTCTGTCGTGAATGGAAATAATGCCGCCGCATTTTGAACAGGTATATTTTTCTTTCTGCTTCCTCATAAATGCTTCCAACCCATACTGACGAACAGACTCGCTATTTTCCATAAGACTTGCCTGGTACCTCTTGTTATAGCTTTTTTCAAGATTCTTTATCATCTTACACGGATAGTCGGAACACTCGAAGCAATAAGACAAGCTTTTGTCTTTGATGCAGTCTTTGATCTTGCATTTACGGCAATGCTCCGGCTTTCCCACATCGCTGTTCAGGCACCCGGCACATGGTTTTCTGTGATAGCAATGCTTATAACATACCTTGCAATTCATTCCACAAGGAGCGAACATGACCGTATCGATATTTTCTGCTGGCATTTTCATAGACGATTATCCCTCCGCTATTTGACTCTCCGATAAACTGAAATTTAGTAAATCCCCTTGGTCCATTATGACATAACTTTTACTTTTCGCTTTTTATCAGGATAAAAGTCTAGAAACAACTTGATGTAATCCGGTATTCTTGCAAGGTCAGGAGAAAAGAACCAAAAAGCAAAACCGTCACAGAATTCATACTGTTGATTGTGAACCGTATAGCTTTTTCTATGATTACATGTCCCATCCTCTTTCATATTATGGCAATGCTTACAAGCTCCATACTCACCAGTAAATGCCTGCTGAATATAGTCAGGAGCTTGTTCAATTGCCTGCTTATGTTGATCTACATTACTGAAATACATACGGAGAATCAGGTCATTATCACGTAAATAAATTCGAGCATATGATTTTTTGCTTTTTACGCCTGCTTTTGTGTAAATAATCATTTTCCTTCCCCAACAATATCCCTCTCCTATTGTTTGGTTACAAGTATAGCCTAACTTTAACATTTCAGAATCGAAAGCCACTATAAACTGCTTATCCTTAGAATTAACGAAATCGTATTCTTCGCTTCTTAATAAATCATTCATCAAATTTATCCCTCCTCTAAAAAATTCTAATACAAAATCTAATTTTTAATCAATACTGCAAACTGGAAGTTGTCAAATCAGCTTAAACACCATTTTACAATATCTGTAATCAGTTCTGTCGGCAACGCTTTATTATAAGGAAAATAGATTGCATTTTTCTTTGTGACAAATACGCTTAACTCTGAGGCAAATTCTTCAATAGCTTCAACCCCTGCATAAAAACTAATGTGCTTTTTACAAGCAGAAAAAGAGATAGATTTTCCTACTTTTTCATAATACGGCATACTCCATAGTATACGTTCATTGATACATGGAACACTATTTTGCAATGTAATCATCATTTCTGTTAAATGGGAATGTGTTTCTAATGGTTGCGAGTCTATGTACTCTAGTACCGTTTCGGGTGCTTTTCCGCAATAATGTCCCTGATTTGTTCTTTTAAACTCTCTTCCACATTTGGGGCATGCCCACATGCTTTATTCCCTCCTTCAAAATTCCGATATGTGAAAAATCACACTCCGACTATGGGGATTTTATTTTTCCCATTTCGAACAACTCACTTCTGCTCCTTGCCTTTTTGTTCCAGTCTCTTTATAGTTTCCAGATCAGCATTTCGCCATGATTATCCACCGTAATGACCTCCTGATCTTCCCGCTTCGCAGCGGGCTCTTATATGCTCAATTCTTTCATTCACTTAATCAACATCGCATCCCCATAGCTGAAAAACCGGTACTTCTCCTCCACGGCAGCCTGATAGGCTTCCAGGATTTTTTCTCTATCGTAAAGAGCTGAAATCAACATTAGTAATGTGGACTTTGGCAGATGGAAGTTGGTGATCAGGGCATCTACGACCTTGAACTCATAGCCAGGATAGATGAAGATTCCGGTGCTGCCCTCTCCTGCCCGAATCAGATTTTTGCCGGAGGCCTCGTCGTGATAAGCCGCGCTCTCCAAGGTCCTGGTCGAAGTGGTTCCCACGGAGATAATTCTGCCGCCCTCTATAATGGTCTCGTTGATGGTCTTTGCCGTTTCCTCATCGACAAAATATTCCTCAAAGTGCATGTGATGGTCTTCCACATTCTCACATTTGACCGGACGGAAGGTGCCGATGCCCACGTGGAGCGTCACATAAGCCAGTTTGACGCCCTTGTCCTGGGCCTTTTGCAGCAGTTCTTCCGTAAAATGCAGCCCCGCTGTCGGCGCCGCCACGGAACCTTCCTCTTTGCAGTAAACTGTCTGGTACATATCCTTATCTTCTAAGGTGCTTTCCCGTTCGATATATGGCGGCAGAGGCATTTTGCCCAGTTCCTCCAGACGTTCCATGAAGATGCCGTCATACCGGAACTCTGCAATCCTGGTGCCGTCAGGACCATAGTCCAAAATATCCGCCCGGAAATGATCGCTGAAAGTAACGGAATCCCCCGGTTTCAGACGTTTACCCGGCTTGACCATGGTCTCCCATCTATCCCCTTCTATTCTCTTAATCAACAGAAATTCCACCTTTGCCCCAGTGCCTTCTTTCTCGCCGAAGAGCCTTGCCGGCAGTACCTTGGAATTGTTCAATACCAGACAGTCTCCTGGATTCAAATAGTCAATCACGTCGTAAAAGTGTTTATGTTCAATGGTTTCCTCCTGCCGATCCAAAACCATCATACGGCAGATGTCCCGCTTTTCTGACGGTTTCTGCGCAATCAATTCTTTAGGCAGTTCATAATCAAATTCATCTATTTTCATGTTTTACTCCATTCACAGATTAAAATAGTTTTTCCTGGGCATTCTCTTCTTCCTCTGGCACTGCAGAATCTTCAGCGCCTGGGAAGTCAAGTCCCAGGTGTTTATAACCCTGTTGAGATACCATTCGCCCCTTCTGGGTACGATATAGCAGACCGGACTGAATCAGATAAGGTTCATAGGCGTCCTCGATGGTGACTCGTTCCTCTCCGATAGAGGCCGCAATCGTATCGATTCCCACGGGGCCGCCGTTGAATCGTTCAATAATCGTGGTCAAAATCTCCCGGTCGAGCCGTTCCAAGCCCAGCTCGTCTACACCCAGAGCCGCCAGTCCTTTTCTCGTAATTTCAGCGTCTATGACGCCACTTCCGCGAACTTGCGAAAAGTCTCGCATTCGTTTCAGCAGCCGGTTGGCTACACGAGGTGTCCCGCGAGAGCATTTTGCCATCTCGCAGAGGGAATCGGTATCAGTCTCGATATTCAAAAGGCTGGCAGAACGTCTGATGATTTCTGCCAGTTCCTCTGTGTCATACAGTTCAAATTTGCTGATCACGCCAAAACGGTCGCGCAGCGGCGCTGACAGACTTCCTGCTCTTGTGGTCGCCCCGATCAAAGTGAACTTGGCGATATCGAGACGGATGGATCTGGCAGAAGGTCCTTTGCCGATGATGATGTCCAGGGCAAAATCCTCCATGGCAGAATATAGCACCTCTTCTACGGAACGGTTCAGCCTGTGAATCTCGTCGATAAAGAGCACGTCATTTTCGTTGAGATTGGTCAGGATCGCAGCCAGATCCCCTGCTCTTTCGATAGCAGGTCCAGAAGTGATTTTGATATCGACGCCTAACTCGTTAGCGATGATTCCTGCCAGAGTCGTCTTGCCCAGACCGGGCGGTCCGTAAAAAAGGACGTGATCCAGCGGTTCCCCTCGCAGTTTCGCCGCCTCTATGAAGATCTTCAAATTCTCTTTGGCGGTCTTCTGTCCGATAAAGTCCTCCAAATGCTGCGGTCTTAGGGTCGTCTCCTGTTTCTCCTCCATAGGCGCGGCACTGGACTGTGTAATTCTCTCTTCACTCATATTCTATCCCCTAAAATAAGTTTTTCAGTGCGTTTTTAATGTATTCTTCGCAGGTCAGGTCTTCTTTCTTGACTTTTCCCACTGCATCGGCAGCCTCGTTCTTGGTATATCCCAAAGCAATCAGTGCTGCAACGGCTTCGCTTCGTTCATCGCTGGCAGGGACAAATACGTCGCTTTCTGCCAGGATGTCGTCATCAAAACTTCCCACCTTGTCTTTCAATTCTAATATGACCCTCTCTGCCGTCTTTTTGCCCACGCCGTTGGCTGCAGAAATGGCTTTCGCATCTCCCATGGCAATGGCACGCTTCAGCTCTGACGGAGGAAGGGCGCTCATGATAGACATGCCGGCTTTTGCACCGATACCGTTGACCGTGATCAGCAGTTCGAAGAGTTCCAGATTCTCTTTGTCGGAAAAGCCGTAGAGGCTCACGTCGTCTTCCCGCACGATCATTGAAGTGTACACTTTGACCTCTTCCCCTTCCAGATTCTTGTAAAGACTGGAATTGGCAGGAATGTTCACCTCGAACCCCATCCCAGACGCTGTCTCTATGATTACGGAACCTGAAAGCCCCGGATGAAAAATACCTTTGATAAATCTAATCATATGTTTCCTCTTAATCTATTACTTGACTTTCAATAACTTTCTCACTCGATTACCTGCGGAATGGCCATGACAGATGGCTGCCGCCACTGCATCCGCCGTATCGTCCGGCTTTGGCACTTCGCTCAGGTTGAGGACTGCTTTTACCATGGCTTGTACCTGTTTTTTGTCGGCCCGTCCGTATCCTACCAAAGCCTGTTTGATCTGCAGGGGCGTGTATTCGCTGATTTCAAGTCCTCCGTTGACACAGGCTAAAACAGCAACGCCTCTGGCTTGTCCCACCATGATGGCCGTCTTGGCATTGTTGTTAAAAAAGAGTTCTTCTATAGAAGCCTCTTCTGGCTGATACTGTCCTATAATGGCAGTAAGTTCTGTATATAGATGCTGCAGTCTCTGGGGCATCTCCATCTTGGCATCGGTGGTGACGGCTCCGTAATCGACTACAGAAAAATGATTTCCCTTCATGTCCAAAACACCCCATCCTAAAATGGCGTATCCCGGGTCAATTCCTAATATACGCATTCTGATCCTTTCTAATTATAAGGTGACTTTCTCACTCTATTTCCCTTATACTCAATTGTCCTGATATACACCTTGGCTGTCTACAATTTCTTCCAATGTAGACTTAATCATCCCGAGCATGAACTCTACAAATATGGTACATTCTCCAGCCGTATTGGAAGCATTGATGGCTTCATAATATGCTTCCTGATGTTCGTGAATCATCGTTTCTACTGGAAGCCAAGCGAAAAAAGACTGCCATTTTTGTAATAGCAATGAATGCCAAAGTCTTCCTGTCCGTCCGTTACCATCGGCAAAAGGATGGATAAATTCAAATTCATAATGAAAAATACAGGACTTTATCAAAAGGTGTATTTGTGAATTCCTCATCCAAGTAAAGAGATTATACATTAACTCCGGGACATAGTTTGCCGGTGATCCTGCGTGAATCAGCTCTGTCCCGCTATATACGCCTGCATTTTTGCTCCTGAATACACCTGCTTCCTTTATTAACCCGCTCATCATATAACGATGGGCTTCTAACAAATCTTCTAAAGAGTACGGATTCAGGTTCTGCAATCTTTCATAAGCTTCATAAGCATTTTTTACTTCCCGTATATCCTGCGGTGGTGCTAACACTTTTTTTCCCTCTATGACAGCTGTAACCTGCCCTAAGGACAGCGTGTTGTTCTCAATTGCCAAAGATGAATGGATCGTCTTGATTCTATTTTCGCGACGCAGCCTCGGATTGGTTGACAACTGATCATGTGCGGTAATCTGTCCTGTCAGTTCACCAATCTCAATCACCATGTTCATAATACTCTCTGTCATGGAAAAGGGTTGCTCATATCGTTCTGCCATATCATTCACCTGCTTCTCTTTTCGACTTACCATTAACTCTAATAGACTTAATGAAATTAAGTTATAGTATACCACAAGAACGTACGTTTGTCCACAAAAGGCGCTTACCAACGATATTTTGGTAATATTTTACAAACGATTATACATCATATACAGTGGCAACGGCAACCGTTAAAAAATAAGGCAAAAAACAGCTATGCGTCTGAATCCTCGGCTTTTTGTCTCTCTCAAATAATATTTATTCTTTCTTTTTGATGTATACCATGGTATAATCATACATGAATTTAGGATTTGATTATACGGTTAAAGGAGAACATCATGCGCTATTCAAGACAAAACAAGATATTGGAACTTATAGCAAACAATGAGATAGAAACACAGGATAAACTGGCTGCCATGCTGAAGGCTGAAGGATTCGAAGTTACCCAGGCAACTATTTCCAGAGATATCAAGGAATTACAGCTGATCAAGGTATTGTCCTCTACAGGCAAATACAAGTATGCAGTCAGCGCCAGACAGGATGCACCGATTTCTGACAGATTCGTCAAGATTTTCAGAGAGACGATTACGTCCTTTGCATCCGCCCAGAATTTAATTGTGATCAAAACATTGTCTGGCTGCGGACCAGCTGCAGGCGAGGCAGTCGATTGTATCGGACTGCCCCACGTGGTAGGTTCTGTGGCAGGAGATAATACACTGCTCCTCATCATCGACAAAGAGGAACACGTAGAAGAAATTATGGCTATTTTTAACGATATGTTAATCATGAGGTCAAAAGGACAATGATCAATCACATCAGTATTAACAATTTTGCTATTATTGAGAATACAGAAATCGATTTTGAAGAGGGTCTGAATATCATCACTGGTGAAACCGGAAGCGGAAAATCCATAGTGATCGAAGCCATTAGCCTTGCTCTGGGGAGCAGGGCTGATTCTGCTTTTGTCCGTCACGGTGCCGGCAAAGCGGTTGTGCAACTGGCAGGCGAACTGAACGGAGAGGAAATCGTCATCACTCGGGAAGTCTCCGCCGCAGGCAAGAACCTTTGCAAACTCAACGGACAGCTGGTGACTCTGGGCGAGTTATCGGAGACCTGCCGCAAGCTGGCCGATATCCATGGACAATATGACAACCAATCTCTCCTCAATGCAGAAAATCACATCCGTCTGGTAGACAGCTATCACGCAGATAAGATTTCACCTCTTCGCAGCGCTTTTGACACCGCTTACCAGAAGTATCACGAAGTAAAGTCAAAGCTGAACAAACTGCTGAACATGGAAGCTGATAATTTAAAGAAAATGGACTTCTATCGTTTTGAGAAGAGCGAAATCGACAAGGCCGACTTGAAGCCCGGTGAGGACGAGGAACTGGCAGAACGAATTTCCCTACTGCAAAACAGTGAAAAGATCTTTGCCGGTATTGAAACCGCCTATGGTCTGCTCAACGAAGGCGAGGCCAGCGCTATGTCAGCATTAGGCGGCAGCTTACGCGCTTTGCAGGGGATTTCTGAGTATTCCAAAGAGGTTTCCGCTCTCACGGAAGAATTTGCCGACATGTATTATCGGATGGAAGACATCTCTGCCGCTCTACGCGATATCAGAGAAAAAATCACCTTCACACCAGAGGAACTGGATCAGGCCATCTCCCGGTTGGATTTAATTGAAAACCTAAAAAAGAAATACGGCAGCAATGTAGAGGAGATTTTGGCTTATCGGGATCGCATCAGTGAGGAATTGAATCAAATTGAGAACTTTGACGAAGTTAAAGCTTCTCTCGAAAAGGAAACGGCTAGATGTTATGAGAGTCTGAAGAAGCAAGCTGATCTGCTGACTAAGGCAAGACGTTTGAGCGCCTCTATGCTGGAAAAGTCCATCGAAAAAGAACTCCACGACCTCAACTTTGGAGAAGCGAGGTTGTCCATAGATTTTAAGAGTCCCGATGTCATCGGCCCCGACGGCAACGACATCGTGGAGATTTTGATCACCACCAACAAAGGCGAGCCGTTAAAACCACTTGTCAAAATCGCCTCCGGCGGTGAAATATCCAGGATCATGCTGGCCATCAAGAACATCACGGGAACTTACGATAACATCCCTACTATGATCTTTGACGAAATCGATGCCGGAATCAGTGGCATTACAGCCAGCATCGTCGGACGCAAGCTGCGGGAGATTTCCCAAAATCATCAGATTATCTGCATCACCCATCTGCCCCAGATTGCAGCCAACGGAGATGCCAATTACCGCATTCAGAAAGAATCCGATGAAAACAGCACTTATACTCATGTAGACAGGCTGCCTGAAGCAGAAGTCGTCGATGAAATCGCCAGACTTTTAGGTGGAGAAAATATCACAGAAACCACGCGAGCTAGTGCACGGGAATTGATTGCCTCCGCCTTAGAAAAGGGAACTGCTAAGTAAATACACCACATTTAGTACAATCAAAAAATTCTCATACCCTTTCCCTGGAGGAGTATGAGAATTTTAAATTTATGCTAACACGTTCCTGGCTTCAGCCTGAAAAAGTTTATCCAGAACAAAATTCCCGCCAATGCCAACGCACAGCCAAGTCCAGTGTAAAAAAAGCCGATGAACAATCCCGGTGCCAGGCCAGATGAACGAAGCCAGATACCCCCGCCCATCATAAAACACATGATGCAGTAGGACTTTATGTCAAAAAAATGCCAGAAGGGCCGCTTCTCCTGTTCATAACCGAGAATTCGCCTGGAATGCTTGACCGACATTCCATAAAACATCAGGCCAAAGATGCAGAATACCGCAAGGGACAGCAAAATATGAATCCAGGTGATCTGATACTCCATAAAAGACAAAATGCCCAGTCTGGCCACATTGATTCCAGCTGCCAGCCAGACCCATCCCGCAATACACAGCAGTGTTCTCTTTTTAACGTGAAATAAGGTATGTTCTCCCATGACTGCCTCCTAATTCTTCGCTATTCTCTTCAGAGACAGGATAAACAAAATCAAACCCACTCCTGTGAGAATATGGCCGATTCCCGCAATCCCTGATATGGCGGCACTGGCCCCTGTAGATAGTGTCGTTTCAAGGACCTGTGTGATACCCCGAACCGCCAGCATCACCGCAGTCAACGGCACACCGATATTGTACACCTTGAGAAAGATGCGAAACAGCTTCTCTTCTTTCAGGTCGGTATGAGCCGCAAACAACGCTACAATTAAAAAGAGCACCATACCCAGCAGAAACAAATGTGTATGGACCTTTCCCAAAGCTGTAACTCCAGTGTATCCATTCCACTTGGTAAATTCCCTGTAAAAAACGCCTCCCGCCATGGCTGCAATGGCATAAATCAGCGATAGATTCAAATATTTCTTCATCTTATTACTTCCTTTCCATCAATGTGAACAAAGTTCATATTGAGTTCTTTGAAATCCCGCCTGGCGGCGGGCATTTATTTTAGTATATGCTTCGGCGAATCATCTCGCTCAACACAGAGCAGTTCTCCTCCTCTGCGAGAGCTGATAATAAACTCCTCAGTACAAAGTCAGCAAAGGCTGACTGTGTGAAAGTGTCAGAAAATGCATCTTGTCGAACACGCTGATCGGCCTTCAAGACTTGAAGCAGTCCCTCCCTCATATGAGAAAAATACTGTTCCATCGTTTTTCGTGCGCGGCTTACAGCATTGCTGGCAAAACTGATCGAATGGGCTGTAAAAAAGTTAGGATATTGCTCAGCCCCCTTTTTTACATTTTCAAAGATCCAATTCACATAGTCAGGAAAAGGCATGTCCGTCTTGCATTTGCTCTCTGTGTGAAAAATATCCCGCCACACGCTTTCAATGGTCGACGTGACCAGATCTTCTTTAGACGGGAAATAGTTATATAATGAACCGAGAGCCACGTCACACCGTCTCGCTACCCCACGCATGTTGATTGCCTGGAGACCTTCCTCTGACACCATTTTTCTACAGGCCCGCAAAATGGCCTCTTTAGAAGTCACTACATTGTTAACGGAAATCACCCCCAAAATGAACATTGTTCATTATAGCATTTCAAAAGGTTTTGTCAATCATGGCTGCCTCAGCTTCGCCACTGCCCGGAGTTTAAACTATTTCTGACAGCTGGGGCAATATGTACTGCTGCGGCCAGCCACAATTACACGACAAAGAGGTTCACCGCAGGTAGGGCAAGGCTGTCCTTTTTTGCCATAGACTTTAAAATAAGGTGTGCTTCGATACCCCCGGCCTTTCTCTTTCAAATATTCTTCTGGCGATATGCGATTTTGCTCAATAGCCCGCAGCAGCACCTGCGGTATCAATTCAGACAATCGCTGGCACTCTTCAGCTGACAGGCTCGAAGCGGGTCTCTGGGGATGGATTTTTGCTGCGAACAATATCTCATCGCCATAGATATTGCCGATGCCTGTGACAATATGCTGGTCGAGCAGGCAATCTTTGATCGCCCGCTTCTTATTGATCAAGGCATCCTGTAGATAGCCTCCGTTGAATTCTACAGCAAATGGCTCTGGTCCCAGCTTCGTGATTCCGGAAAAAGAGTCCTCTTCATCCCGGCGCAATAGCCACAAGCGACCAAAGCGGCGCATGTCCACAAAGCGTAATTCCCTATCACCTTCCAGCTTTAAAATCACATGGGTGTGTTTTTCCAAAGGAAAATCTGTCGGTGCTGCATAGAGGCTGCCTGTCATCCGCAAATGCACGACAATATCATCTCCACTTTCCAGATTTATGAGCAGGAATTTTCCTTTTCTATCGGTCCCTTGCACCCTCTGCCCTCTCAGCGCATTGCAAAATACATCAGCTCCCGGATGCGCAATCACTTGTGGATGCAGTGCGATTCCCTGTAAAATATGCCGCCCCACAATTTGCGGCTCAATCAGACGCTTTACGGTTTCTACCTCTGGCAATTCCGGCATAATCCTCTCCTCCTGTCTTTTTTATGAATGTATCAGATTCTCGTCGAAAAATCAAGGGGAATTGGCTTTAATGTAAATGGATCACTTTTTTTAGGATTGATTTTTCTCGTTGGCTCAGCGGCTCAAATCCTTCATATGGTACATGTTATCCTGCACATCTTCCAATAGAATTTATTAAAACTAAAAGCGCTATACATGTGATACACTTTGCATAACGCTTTTTACTTTAAATTATTGAATCTGTTTGTTCTCCCCCAACTCTTTATACAACTGCGGCAGGAAACTTGCCAAATGTGAAAACTCTTCTACATTGTGAAAAGCCAGGCCCATTGGTACGATCTCTGGTACTTTGATGCCTTTCGGTAGTACACACACGGGATTGCCCTTGATGATGCGGTACCCCAGCCAGAACCGGGTTCTGGACTCGATTCCCTCTGTAGTCTCTCTGTAATAATGCATCATAATGGCAGGTGTTTTCCCTGTCGGATGTGCACGGTTTTCAGTGAGTCCATATCCGCCAATGATGTAAGCATGCTGTTTTGCTAAGTCTTCTTTTGAGAAACCCAATTCTTCTGTAGGTCTGAAGTGAATCACAACATCTTCCATCCCTCCGCCGATATCCTCCATGACAAAATGGACTACGTCAGCAATTTTTTCTTCTACAGGAAGGTTTGGATTGAGAATCTTCTCTCGATCCTGATCCGAAACAGCCACAGACTGATGGCAGTATGGGTTCCAGATTCTGTACCTCGCCTGTTCTAACGGATGCCAGGCGAACCACCACTTTATCATGTCAAGGGTAGCTCCAGGAAATTTGTTATTGACCGCCAGATATCCTGCGCCGTTATCCAAAATGCAGTAGCCTGTTTCTCCATTCACATATCCCGGCTCCAGTAATTTTGCTGCATCCTCCGGATAGATTGCAAGGCCAGCGTCCATCGGTCCTTTTAACAAGTCTGCCATCAGCTGCGGATTTGGTTCTGCCATTTGTTCGGTAAAGTACTTTGCATAGATTCGTCTGCTTTCTATTTCATTCAAAGGCATTGCCGTTTTTTCTTTCATTTCCATTATTCTACCTCCTTATTTGGATACTTCTCGATAGGAAGTTTCATCGGCTCTACAACAAAATCCGTGCCCTCACCTGTCGGCGTTGCCGTGTACCACGTCAATTCTTTGCCATGATCAGGATAATCTTCTCGCAGGAACCAGCCTCTGGATTCTTTTCTGTAGAGAGATGTCGTAAAGAACAGCTTCGCACAGAGCAGCATCGACTGGACTTCATTACACCCAAAGAGGTCGTGGGCAGATTCCGCCTTCAGCGTCCCCAATTCGGCCTGCAGTTTTTCTATTTCCACCAAAGCTGCCTGCAAGCGCTCCTCTTTCCGGTACAGGCTGTTTTCCAGCGGCTGCATCACTCTGTGGATCTTTGGCAAAAACTCCATCACCGTGACACTTCCTCCTTTTTTCATCGGCTTCCTAAACCTCTGATCGATGGTTCTGATGTCATCTTCGTCGATTGCTCCGTGCGATGTGTTCACCACATATTCCGCCACACTTCTGCCAGCAATACAGCCTGAGTTCTGGGCAAAAGCCAAACCACTGCCTCTTACTCTGCCTGGCGGAGGTGGAACTGCTCCTGCCGCAGCACTTCCGCCATAACAGATATCACCTGCCGCAAAGAGTCCATCGAGGGTCGTTTTCATATCCTTATCCACCATCAGTCCAGAAAACTCTCCAATCAACCCCGGTACGATTTCGTCACTAATCTGCTGGGAATAAGCGTTGAAGAAGAGGCTTCCCCAGAAAGCGTCTGCAAAAGGTCTATGAAAATAGTCATCGCAAGCAAGCGTCGTCATCAGATAAGGCATCAAAGGATTCTCATGCTGCCGATAATGCATAGGGCCGTTTCCCGCCACGGTCTGCTTATACCACTCAGCCAGTGAATCCTGGTCCACGTCAGGGTGCTCTCCCTGGGTATGCGCAAGACCGACATTCTCGCCTTTGTCGTTATAGAGTGCAAATTCTACTCCCATGTTGGATTCGAAGTTCTGTAGGCTGATCCAGTTGTAGAAGGAACCGAATTCACAGTTTCTGAATTTCGCACCTGCTCTGAAGGCTGCTGCCAACCCCTCTCCCCTTCCTGGCGACCACATCGGCATGATGCGGTAATTCTGAGAACCTGTAGCAAGGACCACTGCTTTTGCCTGAAAAACCGTCTGACTGCAGTCATCAATATTGTAGCCGACTGCGCCACCGATTTTTCCGTCTGCCAGCAGCAAATCCACGACACCAGTTCTATCAACAAATTTAATACCAGTCTTCTGTGCGTATTTCCTTACATTAACCATGAAGTCAAGATCTATGGCTACCAGCGTCCACGGAAAATGATCTGGTTCATCAAAGACGAATTGTCCATTCTCATCCTTTCCCTGCACCTGTGCCAGCCATTTCAGCGTCTTAAAGGAGCCGTCTTCTTTCTTGTCAATTTTACCGCCTGACCACTTATCCAGCAGTTCTACTCCTCGGTTGAGATTGTCAGCATACTGCAGCTGGGCTTCCTGATCGTTCAGATAATCCCCTATGTACTTGGTATGATAAGCGACATAGTCCTCCGGTTTTGCGTCCCCAAGCATGGTCATGATTCCAGCGCCGCGGTTTGCTTTGCCTGCATAACCTGCGGTATACTTTTCAACTACCGTGACTTCTGTCTGCGGATTTGCTTCTTTTGCCGTAATGGCCGCTGCCATTCCTGCCAGGCTGCCGCCGATTACCAAAATATCAGTTTTGATTCTTTCAGCCATTCTTTTGTTCCTCCTTGTTCATTCTGCAGATATATTCCCTTGGGAACAGATAACTGTCGTAATCCGGTTCTACTTTAATCGCCCGTTTCGGGCAGTTCAGCTCGCAGAACATGCATTGGACACACTCCTCGGGATATTGAATGATCGGTCTTTTTGCAACATCATCCCATTTGATGACATCGATAAAACAGGCTTTGAAGCAAATTTTGCAGCCGATGCACTGTTCTTTATTGACTATAATGGTATTCATCGGACATCCTCCTCTTTGTAATTTTTTACATTCTCTGTCTCCATTATATTGCTGCAACGCATTTAATTCATTTACAGAACTTACAATTTTCAGAAAAATCCGCTCATCCTTATTGTAATATCCTACAATAGGGTGTACAGTAGATGTGGAGGTAAACCGATGAAAATAACGATGGATTTGATTTTTACCAGGCTGTTCATGGAGCAGCCCCAGATACGCTTTGATATATCCGCTTTAGACAAAGAAAAAGGTCTGACTGGCGTCAGATTGCTGCCAATTGAGAAAATACATTTAAAATACGACTGTCTTTACGTGTGCGATGGCTCTCACCCAATTCTGCAGGACGGAATTCCCGAGGAACTCTACATCGTCTGCATCGACGACAGAGCAAAATCCACCATCAAAAATGGCAGGCAGGTCTTCCTGTACAGCCCTATGGAAGTCGCACTTTTTTTAAACATCTTACAAGAGATTTATGTATCTTTTAAGGACTGGCATTCTAAGTTAGAACGAATGGTTATCGAAAATGTCTCTGTGCAGGAGATGCTCAGTGCATCAGAATCGATCATTCAAGCACCTATGTTGATTTACGACCCCAGTTTGAAAATCATCGGTGCGACAGAGCATATGGATGTGGAGGATCAGATTTTCAACGAAGTAGTCAGGCAGGGATATCTGCCCAATGAATACATCAGTTTTTTTGAACACGAAAAAGTATTTCTCAGCTTGAACCGACAGGGCGCTGCGGAATCAGAGCCAAAGGACTTGCGGCAGCACAGGGATTACATCAGAATCATACAGACGAAGACGGCAGTCTTAGGCCACGGCGTGATTTTGCTGCTGGATTCTGCCAGCAGGGATTATCAGGTGTACCTGTTCAACGTCCTTTGTGACTTGATCTTGGACAACCTGAAGCTCTATAATGCCAAAAATGCCGTATATGACTATGTTCTTACAGACATCTTGAGCGGTTCTCTCAAGGACGAGACGACCATTGCCGACAGAATCAAGTATGTAGGCTTATCTTTTGATGGGGACTTTGCTCTGATGGTGCTGAGGTTTGAAGATTTCAATTCCGTACCTGTCCGCTTCATTATCAACTCTCTAGCTACACTGCTGCCTTCAGCAAAGGTCTTTTCTTACGGCAAAGATGTGTTGGTGCTGCTGCAGCTGAAGGATTTGTCCACCAAAAAATTCCGAGAGCAGATTGATGAAATCCAGGCTGTAATCGGAGAAGAATTGTCTCAAAGGCGGCTACGCTGTAGTGTAAGTAAGAGTTTTGACTGTATTACAAAAATCACCAATGCCTATGAGCAATGCCGTGTCGCCTATGATCTGGAATCTGACACAAAAAAATGCCTGATCTTATACGAGGACTACTGGCTCGAGCATTTCTTCGAAACCTGCAGCAAGGTAAGTCCTCTGGACAATTTCTGTAATCCTGTTATCCGGCAGATTGCCGCAAAGAAGCAGACAGGTACGGCTTCGCCTTTGGAGATTCTGACGGCCTATCTGGAAAATGACAGGCAGCTGACCCAGGCGGCAGAAGTCCTCCATATGCACAGAAACAACGTGCTCTATCACATCAGCAGGCTGGAAAAGGAGTACAATCTGGAGCTTGATGACAGCGACAAACGGCTGCATCTGCTGATTTCTCTAAAAATCTGGCAATATCTCAGCAAGTAGCAAGATATCTGCATACCCTGTTGTATGAAATACATTCTCAATGCCTTCAAAAAAAACGAACCTCTGCAATGTTGTACTGCAAAGGTTCGATTTTTTAATTTAGCGAACTTACCGTGCGATTGCACTCCAACTCTTCTAAATACGGTTCCGTTAATCAGTATTGCATAATCTTTTTACACCCGATACGAAACACTTAAAACTTTCTGACGTGTTTCGTGCGATATCCATATGTACTGCAATTTTTCTAGCTCCATCAATTTGCTGATGTTTAGGGATTAGTTTTTTTAACTCATCTTTTGGATTTCCGATTCTATCCGGTACCCTATATTTAGATTTTTGTGACAATTTAGCTACATCTTTCCCATATGCTGCCGATACCGCCTCTAAGTCACCAAAATACCATGATTCTAATTCCCGACAGGCTATTCGAATCAAGACATCACGGTTATATGGGCTACTCAATTCCTTTAACTTCTGCTTCACATCAACACAGTCCCCGCTATCCTGATCCCTGATAATTACAAACTTTGTATTTGGCTGATTCCAGGACTTCAGTTTTTTCGGAATTGATGCTTCCAAATCACTTTTTCCATTATGGGGGATCGTAATAAAGGTAACCTCGCCAGGCAAGATTTTAGGCAGGATAATATCCAGTACCTCCTTCATAGAACGCTCTTCTAACAAAAAAATCAAGTTCATTTTCCTACCTCTTCAAGCAACACCCCTTGTCTCCACAGTTGTCCAAGCTGGTCGCCTGCATCATATAATTCACGAATAATCTGACTTTCAGATGCCTTTTGAATTCTCGTATATCCATCTTTTTTTATCAGGCAAAATAATTCATTCAGTTCAACTGCATTCAAAAAATCCGGAGAATGTGTCGAAATGAACACCTGTCCGCCATCGAGCGCATAACTCCTGAATTCTTCCGTCAATTCCTCCAAAAGGTTGGGATACAGTTGATTCTCCGGTTCTTCGACACACAAAAGTGCATGTTTCTCAGGATCATGTAGTAAAATTAAATACGTAAACATTTTGATCGTACCGTCTGACACAAATCTAGAGACAAAGGGGTCTTCAAAATTTCCATCCTGAAACCGCAGCACAATCCTGCCATCGGCAGTCTCTTGTGCTTCGACCTTAGATATTCCCGGAACTCGTTTTTCCATAGAAACTAAAATTTCTTCAAATATTTCCTGGTGATTATCATAAATATATTTAGCAACTAAAGCAAGATTATCTCCCGACGGAGAAATTCTCTCACTGTATCCTGCATCCTTTGTTCCTCTGGCGTCTTCGATATGAAAATCTGACACATACCAATCTTCTATCAGTCTGCGCAACTGAGATACCGCAATAAATTCCTTAAACTGGCCTAGCCCCTTAATTGCCAAAATATCAGGAGAATCGAGTTTCTGGCTGTCTCGTTTGGCTAACTGAACATCTTCATATTTCACAAGATCTCCCGCAGCAGCCAAGCCCTCACCAAAAGAAAAATCAAGTATTTTCCATGGGGCGCCCATCTGTCCTCTACGAAATCTCATGATTTCTTTTTTAATCACAGGTTTTTTATCCTCAGAAAGGCAAATTTCAAGCTGATAAGTAATCAACGGCTCATTTTCTGACGGTCGAAACTTAATTTCAAATTCAATATCTCCATCTTGACCTCTGGATCTGACTTCATTAAAACCACCTCGCTTTGCCAGTGCTGCCCGCACATTAGACTGCAGTGCATCATGAAGAAATCCAAAGACATCAAAGAAAGTGGTTTTGCCCACTCCATTCATACCTAAAAAAACCGCCATATTCGGTATTTCCTTGACTTCAACATCCTGAAACACACGATAATTTTTGATCTTTATAGATTCAATCTGCATGCGGCTCCTCCTTCTTTTATTTTTTCAGTTCAATATCATTTCTTGTCTTATTAGTATACGCCAAATCAAAAAAAATCACAAGAAAAAGCATGATTTGTTATACATAATTCGAGTAGACAGTAATTCTACATCATTTTTCAATATCAGGCGAACAAAAGAACCGACTCTCGCATCTTCTGCAAAAGTCGGTTCTCACCTTCTGTATTCGTCTTAGAGTTTCATATCCAAATCCCAGTTCTCCAAATCCGTATGTAAGAGCTCATGTGCTCTATGGGAGTTTGGTTTTTCCAGATACTCCTCATAGGTCAGCTGTACCGCCGAGTTCTCATGGGAAAAGCGGAGACCGGAGAATTTGTCCAAGCCGTAGAGGATCTCGCCTCTTGGTGCGGCATATTCGCAGCCGTCGTGAACAGGCTGGCCGCCTCCGCCCACACATCCGCCAGGACATGCCATGATTTCGACAAAATCATAATGAACCTCGCCTTTTCTGATGGCTTCCATGAGCCTTCTGGTATTGCCGAGACCACTTGCGACAGCAACCCGGACCTGAAGTCCCTTGATTTCAAAGGTCGCTTCTTTCCAGCCCTTCATGCCGCGCACGCTTTTAAAGCTGTCTGGCTCCGGATTTTCCCCGGTAATCAAGAAATATGCACTGCGCAGAGCAGCTTCCATCACTCCGCCTGTGGCTCCGAAGATAACGCCTGCACCAGATCCCTCACCAAAAATCGGATCAAAGGTTTCTTCTTTCAAATCATCCGGCTGAATGTTATCCGCTCTGATCAGGCGGTCCAACTCTCTCGTCGTGAGTACCAGATCTACATCTTTTCCATGTCCCGCATCGTCCACTTGATCCACGTTGTGTTCATACTTTTTTGACAAGCAAGGCATGATAGAAACAGAAAAAATCTTGTCGGGATCAATGCCCAGTTTTTGTGCGATAAAAGTCTTTGCCATGGCACCGAACATCTGCTGCGGTGATTTTGCCGTCGATAAATTCTTCACGTAATCCGGATACTGTGTCTTTGCAAATCTGACCCAGCCTGGACAGCAGGAGGTAAACATCGGCCAGCTGTAATCTTCCTTATGGGTAAACCGCTCGATGAATTCACTACCCTCTTCCATAATGGTTAAGTCCGCAGTGTAAGTCGTATCGAAGATATAGTCAAAGCCGATTCTCCTGAGAGCGCTGACCAGCTTGCCTGTAGTCGCTTCCGTCTTTGACATGCCAATGCCCTCTGCCCAGGCAGTCCTGATAGCCGGCGCAATCTGTACCATAGTGATCTTGTCCGGATCAGCCAGGGCGTCGCGCAGGATACCGATATCGTCTCTCTCCCGGAGCGCACCTACAGGGCAATGTGTAATGCACTGTCCGCAAAGAGCGCAGTCAGCATTCGTAATTTTTCTGTTGTTGCCAACGCCTACAGATGCCCTGTAACCAGAACCTGTAATATCCCATACATTGAGGCTCTGAATTTTGTCACAAATTTGAACGCAGCGCAAACATTTTACGCATTTGGATGCCTCTCGGATAATCGGCAGATCAAAATCCCAGCGATTTACTTCATGAATATTCTTGTACGGCTGTTCAATGATACCCAGGTCGTTGGAAATTCTCTGCAAGGTGCAGTTGCCGCTCTTAACACACTGTACACATTTGCAGTCGTGATCAGAAAGAATCAGTTCTACGTTGATTCTTCTCACTTCTCTTACTCTCGGGCTGTTGGTGAGAATTTCCACCCCCTCCTCGACTTCTGTGTTGCAAGCCGTAACCAATTTATCCATACCAACTTTTTCTACGAGGCATACTCTGCACGCCGCTATTTCGTTGATATCCTTTAAATAGCAGAGATGCGGAATTTTAATTCCTACTTTTTCCGCTGCCTCCAGAATCGTTGTTCCGGCAGGAACGGATAGCTTCTGTCCGTCTATTTTTAAATTTACCATTTCTGCTCTCTGCCTCCTCTAAATGATCCATAGCCGCAGGTGTCACATCTGAGACATCTTGCGCACTCTGTCAATGACTCCTCTCTCGTCATCGGAAGTTCAACTTCTCCAAAGTCTCCGCCTCGTTCTGAAGCATAACGTTCCTTCAGTTCAATTCTGCCTCTCGCTTTCTTATCTTCAGTTAGAGGTGCCGGAATCTCTACATCCACTTCAATCTGATGATTATATCCCAGGTAAGCATCTATATTTGCTGCCGCTACCTTGCCGGCAGCAACGGCATTGATGACAGTAGAAGGACCCGTTACGCAGTCTCCTCCCGCATAGATGCCTTGTACCTTGTCGACCACATTGCTTTTTTCGGTCTTGATATTCCCTCTGAATACTGGAATTCCATAGTTTTCAAAGAATTCAAGATCAGTCGCCTGACCGATTGCCGAAATGACGATATCACAGAGGATTTTTTCTCTCGGCTGGTCTGCGTCCACCGGCCTCGGTCTGCCTGACTTATCAGCTTCTCCTGCAATCTGAGGCTGCACATAGAGACCTTTCACCTTGCCGTTTTTATCCACGATAATTTCTGAAGGCGCTTTCAGCTGGAACAGCTGGCATCCTTCTGCAATTGCACCGTTTATTTCATCTGGCAGCGCTGTCATATCATCGCGTCTTCTTCTATATACGATACAGACTTCTGATGCACCCAGACGTTTTGCTGTTCTGGCTACGTCCATTGCTACATTTCCCCCGCCGATGACCGCAACAGATCTTCCGTTGAAGTTAGGCATGGCATCGTCGCCGATACCACGAAGCATCTCTACTGCCGGAACGACACCCTTCGCATATTCACCTGGAATGCCGATATCTTTATGGTTATGGGAACCGATGGATATGTAGATTGCATCGTAGTTCTCTTTGATCTTCTGAATTGATTCTTCCGACTGCACATCATAGTCAGTTTTAAATTCGACGCCCGTCGCCGCAATGGCATCGATATCCCACTGCAGTCTTTCTCTCGGCAGCCTGTAGCTTGGAATACCATATCGAAGCATACCGCCTAACTGCGTTCTCTTTTCATATACTGTCACATGATGTCCCATAATGGACAGGAAATAGGCGGCAGAAAGTCCGGAAGGACCGCCTCCGATGACTGCAATTCTCTTACCTGTGTCGTCCATCTTCTCTGGAACCAAAACCTTTTCTGAACAATTATCAACGGCATACCTTTTGACGCCTCTGATGTTCAGCGGCGCATCGATGATATTTCTTCTGCATTTTTCCTCACACGGATGTTCACAAATCAGTGCACAGACTGTCGGGAACGGATTGTCCTTTCTGATCAGCCTGATTGCATCATCATATCTGCCAGCATGAACTAGCGAAATGTATCCCGGCACGTCTACGCCAGCCGGACAGGCGCCTACGCAAGGTACTGACTGCCTCTGATTAATGACATTGTCAGCACAGCAATGATTGAGAATGTGAGATTCATAATCTTCACGGAATCCTGCAAGCCCTTTCAGGACCATGGTTGCAGCTTCTACGCCGATGGCACAGTCAGATGAAACCTGAATTGCCTTTGCCGTTTTTTCTAATTTCTTTAATATTTTTAGATCAGTATTGGTGTCCATGGACAAAATATCTTCAATCATAATCTGAAGCTGTCCTAAACCTACTCTGCATGGAACACATTTACCACAACTTTGTGCATGGCACATTCTGAGAAACGCCGAAGCCATGTCCACAGGACACTGACCCGCGGGGCTGGAAATAATTCTTCTTTCCAGATCTCTGTACAGACCCTCTACTGCCATCTGTGCACTGTCTTTCGACTTCATGTACAGTCTTTCCATTCTTTAATAAACCTCCAATCACAGCGGCTCTCTGCCGCCAATAAAAACTATTTTTTCAGTATAGCATAATTCACCAAAAATTTACACGTTTGGGCAAAAATACAATGTATACTTTTAGTCCATCATACCATGACAATCCCTCCTTGCGACGATATCACAAGATCAGTACGTCTATTGTACCAAAAAGTTCAGAATATTTAAATTCTTACTTTTTTCTTACTGAGTAACCACGCAGTAATGCAATCAGCCGTTCAAATTCTGAAATTTCTTTTTTTAATTTGACCGATTTTTTGTTTCTTTGTCTAAGTTTGTCGCACCTTTTTCCACATCATAACTTTCCCTAAATTTAGCGTTTTCCACATCTTATGCACAATTATTTCCAAATTGTATACAATTTTCTTCACAATGACATGTGGATAATTAAAATCAATGTAATCAAGTATTATCAAGGGTTACACGTTTTTACACACTTGTCAAGATGGAAGTTATCCACAATTTTATTCAAGTATTTCCAGAGAAGTTCATAATGTGATTTTTTTCAAGCTATAGGCCGCAACTTTGTAAAATAAGCTCCTATTTACTGCCGTAAATCCTTTGCCGTCGCAGTGATCAGAAAACTCATTTTGCAATACCTGCAAAAGCGTTCGAAGTGTCAAACAGGTGCCAATACAGTGTTCACAAAATATTTCCGGCTCATTTTTGCAAACAACATTTAGAACATTCTTGCCATCATATGTAAAGATAACAGTATGCCAAGTTCCATCATTTACTAAGGCTTGTCCTCTGCCATTAATCAGTGATAGGAACTCCACTTGCTCTTTCTCAAAGCAGCCCATTCCTAGTTCTAAGGCAATTTCTGATGCAAAATCGCAATATCCTAACTCATTCAGGGCTAGAGTAAATCCACCTGCAGCCCTGCTGTTCTCTTTTCTTTGAGGAGGCAATACCCAGGATTTGAACTGTTGAAAGGAAATTGCCTCTTCGTCAAAGCAGAACATATAAGGACCGTAACTGTAGTAAGTGCCATGTACTTCGACTGTAACCTTCTCTAAAACCCGATTATATTGATTCTCATTGAGAAAATCCGTTTCTGTCACTTCTTGTACCTGACCTGGATTTCTCCACATTTTGCCCTCGACATATACTACGTCTCCAGGCAATAAGTCATGCCTATCGTCAAAATAGGTGTACAACCTGTTTACCCCCTCAAAAGCAACGTTTACCTTTTTTGGCGTCATGGCCAATATCCTCCCATTTCACATGCAGCGAGTAATTTTTAGAATATTCAATTTATTAAATTATCGCATAAAAATGGGCTATAGTAAAGTAAAATTCTCCTATAGCCCCTTATTATTTAATAGGTAGTAACCGTTTTTTCCTCGTTGTTTCACCTGATACATAGCCGCATCTGCTGCTTTGTATAATTCATGGTAATTTCTTCCATCATGAGGATAGCTGGCAATTCCAATACTGGCAGATAGAGCATATTTTTCCCAGTTTGCCAGTCGCAGCAGCAGATGCTCTGCTTTGATACAGGCTGCCTCTTCTTGATCGGTGTTCGACATAAATACGATAAATTCATCTCCGCCTACTCGTCCGATCAAGTCTTCCTGGCGAAAACTGTCTTTGATTTCAGATACAAAATGAATGAGGGCTTCATCACCTGCCGCATGCCCTAATGTATCGTTCAGCAGTTTAAAATTGTCTATATCAATCATAAATAGAAAGCCCTTTTCGCTAGTGGATAGTCTCTTTGCAATCTGATAGTCGGCTGCTTTTCGATTCAAGATACCGGTCATGGAATCCACAGAGGCTTTTTCAATCAGCCGCTGCTCTTTCAGTCTCTGTTCCTGAATATCAGAGAGTTTGCCTACAATCAGCTCTGGGATTCCGCGTACATCTGTCAAAACCCGTATCTGGCAGCACATCCAGCAATATACTCCACTATTGTCCACAAAACGAAGGTTGATGCTCTGACTTTGGCATTCTGGCTTTTCTGCTGCTTCATTTAATATATTTCGCAGCAGTTCTGCATCATCAGGATGAACGAGATCCATCTGTTCTCGCGGGTCTAAAACGCGAAAGCCTCTTTTCCCTCCACTGTGAAAACGATTTGCAAGGTTTGGCGTAAAGGTCAACATGTTAGTTCTACAGTCATATTGAAACAGAAAAGTATCCGAAAAATAGGAAAGAAGGCTGTAGTCTGCTGAACGACACCGTTGTCCGCCACTTTTTTGTCTTCCCTTATTCAGTTTTCGATTTTGTATATATTTCATTTTATATCCTCATTGAGTAGTGCTGATATCACAGTTTGTCGAATTTCGTTATACTACTATAGACGAATTTTAGCAACCATAGACGCTTAATAATTCATGCCATAGCGGATAAAATACTCCTATAGTATGGAGGAAAAAATTTATGGACAATTTATTGGCCCAAATGGGATCACGTATCCTGAAACGAAGAAAGCAGCTCAGAATGACACAGGAAGAATTAGCTGAAAAAGCTGGTGTCATGCCGCAGACCATTTCTACCGCAGAGCTGGGCAAAAAAGCACTGCGGCCTGAAAATATCGTCCGCATCTCCACGGCTTTGGACATCAGTACCGATTACCTGTTGATGGGAAAAATAACCGAAGCATCAGTGACTCTATTAGAGAAAAAAATATCCCAGCTGCCGCCGGAAAAGATCTGCCATTTAGAAGATATCATCGATAGCTTCATTGAAGCGATTATGGAATCATAATCTTCGATTCTATTTTCAGAGGAATCGTCATGGTATAGCAGCATTTGCAGCCAAGAAAAGACCACGCATAAAATGCGTGGTCTTTTGCTGATATCATATTCTTGTAATTGTTTTTCAACAGTTATCTGCGATTAGCGCGTCGCAGGCACGACTCCCGGCAGTCTTTCGCTCATCATGTTCATCAGTGCATCGGTGCAAGGCAGTTCATCTACCATCTTTGCATCTTCTGCTGCTGCAAATTTCGGCTCAACCGGTGTCAGCACACCGCCGAGAACCTCGCCGATTTCAGCGTATTTATAAAGCGGCAGGGTATCGTCCATTTCGAAGGAAATATCCACCTCATCTTCAAAACCGAATTCCTCTTCAAAGACGTGAGCAAGTTCTGCTGCAAGTTCCCAGTTGCTGAAGTCAACATCTTCGCAAATGACAGCTTCAACTGGAAGAAGTCTTCTCTCTGTATTAGTATAAGTACCGTCTGTACTTGCAAATCCAGTACCCGGCAGGAACACGTCAGCTTTCTTTGCAGTCTCTGTCAAATAAATGTCAGAAACGGCCAAGAATTCTAAGCCTGACAGATCGGCATCTTTCGGATCTTCACCAAAGATCATCAGGCCTTTGACGCCTTCAAGCGCTTCAACTCCAGCGTGAATGCCCATGTCCACAAGACCCTGAGAGTTGTTCTTTGCTTTTACTTCTAAGATTCCGTCTCTAGGCTTACCGATGTGTCCAGTCAGCAGGGCGATATCTGCAATCAGAGCCGCTGCTTCACAGGATACCACGTTCTGCTGGAATACGAACATCGCCTTCTTAGCTCCCGCATAGAGTTCAGCGACAGCCTTGATTTCCTCACAGACTTCGGCATCCGCAACGGAGGCAGCGAAAGCATCGAAGCCTTCAACATTTGAAGTTTTGCCCATGTCGATCAGAGCCTTAGCCATTCCCGCAAGGAATGCCGTGCTGTTGTCTGTATCGATGACTTTTTCAGCAAATTCAAAAGCAGTCTGTGCTTCTGGCGTGTTGATGGCAACAACCTTTGCCCCTGCTTCTGCAGCCTGTTTGATTTTATTCCATACTACAGCGTTTCTATTCTTGATGTAACCCGGTACGATGATGACATCTGTACGCAGTAATTCGTCAATCGTATTCGGTGATGCATTTACTCCCAGCACATCGGAAAGTGCATTGTGCCTTGCATTAAAGCAGAAAGTCTTAGCGCCGATCGTCTGGGCGAACTTCTTCATCGCGTAGGCTTCTTCATTAGTATATCTGTCAGAAATTGCAACAGCAATAGCGCTATTTCCGTGTCTCACTCTGACAGCTTCCATCTTCTTTGCAGCCATGACGATAGCTTCGTGATAATCTGTCATTCTAAATCCGTCGCCGTCTTTAATCATCGGATCTACTTCTTTGCCCTCAAGGAGTGCTGCATCGAAGCCCCACTTCCCTTTGCCGCAGCAGATTCCGGCGTTGACTACGCCTTCCTTGGAAGGATTTGCCTTAATCAGCATATCACCATAAGATTCTAAATCCAAAGTACAGCCGACGGAGCAGTAGGAGCAAGTCGTCTCTGTGATATCTGTTTCAAGAGGTACTTCCTTCTGTATCGTCAGTCTCTCCTGCAGAGCGCCAGTCGGACAAACGCTTACACACTGTCCGCAAGATTCGCAGCCTGACTCGCAGAGTGATTTTTCCATGTTTGGTTTTACAACAGTATCAAATCCTCTGTTCACAAGACCCAGCGCACCAACGCCCATAACCTCGTCACAAACTCTCACGCAGAGTCCGCATAGGATACACTTGTTTGGATCTCTGACGATAAACGGATGATCATCTTCAAATTCAATCATGTTCTTATCGCCAGCAAGTCTCTCCGGTTTTACATCGTACTGATTAGCGAAGTCAATCAGCTTACATTCGTAATAATCGTGACATCCGCATTCCAAACATCTGGATGCTTCAGCAACAGCCTGATCTTCAGTCAAGCCATCATACACGACTTCAGAGAAGTTATCTTTTCTCTCTGCAGCAGTCAGCTGGTCTGCCTTCTCTCTGCAGAGTCTTTCTCTATCTTCAAAAGTTTTTTCTGTTACGTCGTCTCTCTCTACGACAAACGGTTTTTCATAGCTGACCGCTTCACCGTTTAAGTAGGAGTCAATGACGATTGCTGCTTTGTTAGCATCTGCAATGGCTTCGATCGCAATGGAAATCTTATCATTACCGCAGTCGCCGCCGGCAAATACGCCTGGGATGCTGGTCATGAAGGTATCCGGATCATAACCGATAGCATTTTTTCTCGTCTTATCGAGTTCGAAAGGAGTCGCATCAACAGCCTGACCGATGGCCAGAATCATGGTGTCTACATCGATGGTCTCTGTCTTTCCTTCTACTGGAATTGGTCTTCTTCTGCCTGAAGCATCCGGTTCACCCAGCTCCATAACCTGTAATACCACCTGTTTCACATGACCGTTTTCGTCCTTGACGATTTCTAGTGGATTGGTCAGGTTCTTAAAGATTACGCCTTCTTCTTCACCTTCCTCGATTTCCAGTCTGTCAGCAGGCATTTCGTCTTTTGTTCTTCTATAGATATTATAAACTTCCTTAGCGCCCAGTCTGACAGCAGTTCTGCAGGCGTCCATGGCTGTATTTCCGCCGCCTACAATGGCAACCTTCTCACCGAAGTCGATATGCTCATTTCTGACAACCTTTCTCAGGAAGTCGATACCGCCGATAACCCCTTCTGCGTCTTCACCAGGGCAGCCGACGCCTGTGGAAACCCAAGCACCGATACCTAGTAATACTGCATCAAAGTCATTCTGAATGGTTTCAAACGGCATATCTTCGCCGATCTTTGTGTTTGGCACAATCTCTACGCCCATAGAAGCGATGATGTCGATTTCGTCATCGAGGACTTCTTTTGGCAGTCTGTACTCAGGGATGCCATATCTCAGCATGCCTCCCAGTTTCGGCATCGCGTCAAAGATGGTAACATCGTGTCCCTTCTGTCTCAAGAAGTAAGCTGCGGAAAGTCCCATCGGACCACCTCCGATGATTGCTACAGATTTTCCAGTCGGCTCATCGATTTCCGGAACAAAAGCTTCTTCTGCCATCATATCGTAATCAGCTGCGAATCTCTTCAGAGAGGCAATGCTGATTGGTTCGTCAATTAATGCTCTTCTGCAATTGTCCTCGCAAGGGTGCGGGCAGACTCTTCCGATGGAAGCCGGAAGTGGAATTTTGTCCTTGATCAATTCCTGTGCTGCTTCGAATTCTCCGTTGGCGATAAGGCCTACATAACCCTGGCAGTCAGTTCCCGCCGGACAGTTCAAAGAACATGGCGCTTTACAGTCACCATTGTGGTTGGAAATTAACAGCTCCAGATTGGTCTTTCTGGACTCAATCACGCGATCTGTATTCGTCATAACAACCATACCATCGGAAATGGTCGTTGCACAAGCCTTACAGAGTTTCGGGTTGCCTTCTACTTCCACAACGCACAGACCGCATGCGCCATAGATGGTCGTTCTCTCATCAAAGCAAAGAGTAGGAATGAAAATGTCATTTTCTCTCGCTACTTCCAAGATCGTCTGTCCAGGAAGGCCGAATACTTCTTTGCCGTCTATATTCATTCTGAATTTATTCATTGTATTTCCTCCTCCCTACTTGATCTCAATAGCACCAAATTTGCAGTTCTCTGCACACTTGCCGCACTTGATACATTTGTCTTGATCGATAACGTGCTTGCCCTTGACTTCGCCAGTAATGGCTTCAACTGGACATCTCTTCGCACAGAGTGTACATCCCTTACATGCGTCAGTGATCTCGTAAGTGATCAGCGCCTTACATGATTTTGCTGTACATTTGTGGTTATAGATATGATCTTCATATTCGTTTCTGAAGTATTTGATTGTTGTCAACACAGGGTTTGGAGCTGTCTGACCGAGACCGCACATAGCGCCGTCTTTAATCTTTGCAGCTAATTCCTGCAGCAGTTCGATATCACCGTCTCTGCCTTCACCGCGAGTGATTCTCTCTAGGATTTCCAGCATTCTCTTGGTACCGATTCTGCAGTAGTTACATTTTCCACAGGACTCTTTCTTCGTAAAGTCGAGGAAATATCTCGCCATATCTACCATACAGGTATTTTCGTCCATGACAATCATACCGCCGGAGCCGACGATAGCGCCTGTCTTGTTGATATCTTCATATGTTACCGGAGTGTCAATCAGGGAAGCAGGAATACATCCGCCGGACGGTCCGCCCATCTGTACTGCTTTGAATTCTTTATCCTGTTTGATACCGCCGCCGATGCCAAAGATGACGTCCTTTAGAGGCAGTCCCATCGGTACTTCTACCAGACCGCCCTTTTTGATCTTTCCTGCCAAAGCAAATACTTTCGTGCCTTTGGACTGTTCAGTGCCCATAGCGCCAAAAGCTGCTCCGCCGTTATCGATAATCCAGGAAACGTTGGCGAAAGTTTCTACATTGTTGATATTTGTCGGCTGCTGCCAATATCCCTTTGCTGCTGGGAATGGAGGTTTCAATCTCGGCATACCTCTTTCGCCTTCTAACGATGCGATCAACGCAGTTTCTTCACCACATACGAATGCACCGGCACCAGCTTTGATTCTCAGATCAAAGTCGTATCCGCTGCCAAAGATATTCTTGCCCAGGAAGCCTTTTTCTCTAGCCTGGTCCATGGCGATTTCCAGCCTCTTGATTGCCAGTGGATATTCAGCACGGCAGTAGATGATACCTTCTGTAGCACCCATGGCAAAGCCGCCGATAATCATACCCTCAATCAGTGAATGCGGATCTCCTTCCAGGACGGAACGATCCATGAAAGCGCCCGGATCTCCTTCGTCAGCATTACATACTATGTATTTATTTTTCCCTGGATTTCCTTTAGCGGCATTCCATTTGAACCAAGTAGGGAATCCTGCACCGCCTCTTCCTCTGAGACCGGAAGTCTTGATTTCTTCGATAACTTCGTCCTGCGTCATAGAAGTTACAACTTTTTTAGTCGCTTCATATCCGCCTACAGCCAGATATTCTTCAATTTTCTCCGGGTTGATCAATCCGCAGTGTCTCAGTACGACTCTCTGCTGTTTTCCGATAAATTGTTTATCTTCTTCTGAAATTGCATATTCCTCAACCGGTTTTCCACCCTTCAGGTGTTCTTCTACAATTTTCTCAACTTTATCTGGCTGTACCTTGACATATCTTGTCATTTTTCCATCGTCTTCATAAACATCAACGATTGGTTCCAGATAACATGTTCCAACACAACCTGTAAAATCGATTTTTACGTCCACAGCTTGTTTTTTAATCTGCTCTTCAAATGCGGCCTGGGTCTTCTTTGCGCCAGTAGCGATACCACAGCTTCCCTGTCCTATAATTACTTTCATATTCGCACCTCCTAAGCTCTTTCTCTGATTTCAGCCAGGATCTGCACTACTTTATCTTTTGTTAGATTTCCGTAGGTCTCATCTCCATCAGCACTCTGAACCATCATGACAGGTGCAAGGGAACAGCATCCAAGACAAGCGACGTTATTCAGCGTAAATACGCCGTCTTCTGTCGTCTCGCCATCCTGAATACCGAGGTATTCACAGACTGCCTCTTCAATCATCTCTGACCCGTTTACGTGACAGGCAGTACCCTGACAAAGCATGATCAGATTCTTGCCGATCGGCTGCAATCTGAATTGTGCATAGAAAGTAGCCACTCCGTAAATCTTAGCTGGTTTAATTCCTGTAGCTTCTGAAATGTGGTTGATTGTGTCTATAGATAGGTATCCATAGATATCCTGCGCCTTCTGTAAAATCGTAATCAGACTGCCAGGAACTTTTGCGTACTTGTCCAGAACGGGCTGCAGTTCTTTGAACTGATCATTCTGGCATCCGCCACAGCAACATTTTTCACTCATTAATGTTTCCTCCTGCTTGCTATATTTTTCACTCCATAGAAACCATTCCGTCTCCGAAACTTACCTCCCATTATACTTACTTTCGTGAATAAAATCAATTGTTTTGTATAGTTATTTGTTTATCAAAGTCAGAATTTCACTACAGTTTTGATTGCAGCTATATTTCCTCTTGATCTCAAGGCGGAAACCGGCAGTTTTCTGACTAGAAGATGAAAAAAAGCGGCAGCTTTCTGACAAGCGTGCCGCTTTTTTATCATACTCTTAACTATCCGCCCCAGAATTTAGTCCGCAAACTTCCAGTGCAATGGCTGTAAAAATTTTGATACCGTAAGAAAAAGATTTTTCATTTATATTTAAGGCAGGACTGTGGAGTGTTCCCGTATCCACTTCTTCCTGGCTGCAGCCCAGCATGAACATAACTCCTGGCACCTCCTCTTGGTAATAGGCAAAATCCTCAGAACCCATATGGGGACGCTCAATCAGAAAGAGATCCTCTTCTCTGTTTAATACTTGGCTGGCAGCCTTCATCGTGATTTTGGTCAGTGCCGGATCATTGTTAACAGATGGGAAGCCGGGAATGAATTCGATTTCACTTTCACCTCCCAGTGCCTGCGCCGTATGTCTTGCGATGTTTTCCATCTTTTTGCGAATTTTTTCTTTGTCAGCCTTTTCGATACACCTCAGCATTCCTTTCATCTCTACGCTGTCGGGAACCACATTGATAGCATCGCCACCATTGATTTGGCAGATTGAGAGAGTTGCTACGTCAAATGGATTGATATTGTGACTCAAGATGGAGTCCATCGCTGTCACGATATGAGAAGCAATCACGATAGCATTAACGCCTGTTTCTGGTTCTGAGGAATGGGCTCCTTTTCCCTGTACGCGGATGACAAATTCGTCATCCGTGGCAGATAAATAACCGGCTTTTATGCCTATCGTTCCGACAGGAAGTTCGGGAATCATATGCAGACCAAAGATGCCTTCTACGTCAGGGTTCTTCAGCACGCCGTCATGAATGACACATTTTGCTCCACCATTCGCCTCTTCCCCTGGCTGAAAGATGAATTTGATAGTGCCGCAGAAAGCCTCCTTTAGCTGGGAAATAATCTGTGCCGTTCCCAGCAGGATAGCCATATGGCCGTCGTGACCGCAGGCATGCATGAGGCCTGCCCTTTCTGACTCAAAGGGGAGCCCCGTCTCTTCTAAAATCGGCAGAGCGTCCATATCCGCTCTGAAGGCGATGACCGGTCCCTCCTTTCCACTTTCGAAAGTCGCCACCACGCCGGTACCGCCAACATTGCGTTTTACCATATACCCCATAGCAGTCAGTTTCTCCACTATGAAATCTGCGGTATCAAACTCTTCAAAGCTCAGTTCCGGGCGGCTATGAAGGTGCCTTCTCCATCTGACGACCTTTTCCATATTCTCTTCTGTCAGCACTTCTACGACGTGGAAAAGGGCAGTTTTTGATGCTGATGTATCCACTCCATTTGTCTTTTCTCTCATATCCATCTTATAAATCGTTCCTTTTTATAATATAATCGTCCAAAGGACGTATTACCAATTGTACGAAGTGATCTCATGCGCGTTTTACCTCGGCTATATAACTTCTAATCTTGCCAGCAGACTCTCCGTGTCTTCACAATTCGCATAGATAAATTTGATGCCTTGCAGCGCTTTCTCATGGCGCTCCTGGCTCATAGCATTCATGGCATCTTCAATCATATCCACTTCATATCCCAAATCTGAAAGGTCCCGGATAGAAGTGCTGACACATTGGTCAGTATAAAAACCGACAACGATGGTCTTTCTGATGTGCAGATTTCGCAAAACCCTGTCAATCGGTGTGCCTGTACAGATACCTGAACAGGTCTTGTCCAAAACGATTTCTCCCTCTAAGGGTCTCGCCTCATCGCAGAACTGGGAAGCCAGACCTCCTGGCGGATAAAACATGCCAGCCGATGCATGGAGTCTTCCAGTATCTTTGCCGTCGGGCAATAGAGACTGAATCCGCACGTGAATCGGACGAATTCCCTTTTCTCTGCACTTCGTGAGAATTTTCTCTATGTTTTTCAAAGATCTGCCCGTATTTTCTTCTAGTTGGTTCAAAACCGGCATCAACGGCTCTACATCGACACCCATGGCTTTATAGCCTTCGACAAAATACTCTTTCGTTACACATTTCTGTGCATCGATAATCACAAGAGCGGTGTCTTCCGCTCCTATTTCCACAGGCTTATTGTAGACACCTGCTGCCAGTTGCTGATAATACTGAGCGGTAAACTCATTTAAAGCTTTATTATGATCCATTTCTATCCTCCTGTATTTTCGTGTCTTTTGAAAAGGGCACGATTATTAGATATATATAATGGATAGCAAATACCGTGCCAAATAAATTACAAGTATATTTCAAGATGTTTGCAGGCATCCTTTTTCGACAATGCAAGATTTTGCTGCAAATATTTGCATTATTGCAAAATCTTGCAAACCTAAATGCCGAGCTTTCTACATCTGTAATATAGAGTGCGCAAGGGAATGCCTAAATCGACTGCAGCCTTGTTCTTATCACCGTTATGGCGGGAAATCGCATCCTCTATGCACTGTCTTTCTGCAAGCTCTACGGCCTCTTTCAGATTCATAGGCAGCCTTGGCTTGACTTCTTTCTCTTGCCCTGCATTTTTTAACGGCCGGATTGTTTCGCCACGTAACGCAGCATCTATGTCTTCCGCTGTCATAATGACTTCATTTTCATCCATGTTGATCAAGGCGCGGGACAACACGTTTTCCAGCTCCCTTACGTTTCCATACCACGCTCTTTGCTGTAGAATATCAATTGCTGACGGTTCAATTTCTGAGATTTTTCTATTGTAAAACTCATTATATTGATTTAAAAGGTACTCGGCGATGAGTCCAATGTCTTCCTTTCGTTCCCTAAGGGGCGGAATGAAGAGCGGAAAAACGTTGAGCCTGTAATAGAGATCTTCTCGAAAGCTGCCTTCTGCAATCATTTCTTCTAAAGGTTTATTGGTAGCGCAGATGATCCTCACATCGACAGCAATGGTTTCTGTGGAACCTACAGGCATGACTTCTTTTTCCTGTAATACACGTAGCAGCTTTACCTGCATTTTGGAAGAGATATCTCCGATTTCGTCCAGAAACAAGGTCCCTCTGTCTGCTTCTTGAAACAGCCCCCTCTTTCCTCCTCTGCGCGCCCCGGTAAACGCGCCTTCTTTGTAGCCGAAGAGTTCGCTTTCCAGAAGTTCCTCCGGCAACGAAGAGCAGTTGATTTTGATAAACTTTTCAGTCCTTCTGGGGCTGTTGTTGTGTATGGCGTTGGCAAAGATTTCTTTCCCAGTACCGCTCTCTCCACGAATCATAATGGTCGCAGGCGTCATCGCTGCAATCTTTGCAGTGTTGATCACTTTCAGCAGTTCCTTGTTTTTCCCTATAATATCTTTAAAGCTGTATTTCACTTGTACCTTACGCAGTTTTTGATTCAGGCGGTCCAATTCCCTTTTCAGACGATTTACTTCGGAAATGTCATGATATATTACGATTTTTCCTGTCTTACACGTTCCTTTATATATGTACTGTTCGTCTTCCACAAGTTCTGTATTGCTGCGCTTTATCATCTTCTCGTAATATGGATTGCTATAGACAACTTCACCTTGCATATTTTGTATGCAGATAGCATCCGAAGCTGCATCGAAAATCGGCTTTACTTCTGTTATGATTTCTTCAATATCATTCCATGACATAAGGGGCTCCTTTGCAATTTTTTGCATTTCATCTGACGATACTTCTTAAATTGTTATAAAAAAAGAGCTATCTAGTCATAGCTCCTTTCTGAAAATTTCATTCAGGACGACTGTTGATCGACATCTTCGGCCTCTGCAATGCTTGCCGCCGCTTCTTTTTTCCTGCCCAGATTTTTGAAGTCCACTTCTGTCACAAAGAGGGCAGCAATCATAATAACTGCTCCAATATAGGACTTTATCGAGAGAACTTCACCTGCCAGGAAGAAGGCCACAACGCCTGCAAAGACAGGTTCTAAGGTGAAAATAATGCCTACATGCGCCGCCGTCGTATATTGCTGTGCAATGGCCTGCACGATGAAAGCCAGTCCTGTACAGAAGATAGACAAAAATGCCACACTGATAAAAATTTGCGGCGAAGTCGGCAGATGTGGCTGTTCAAAGATAAATGCAAGCACCAGCATGTATGCACCCGTTACGCCTAACTGAAAAACGCCTAATTGAAAGGCATCGACCTTCTCATGAGAAACTGCTTTTTCTGTCAAAATCAGATCTACCGCATAAGCAATGGCTCCTACAATACAGAAAATATCTCCCTTCAAATTTCCCATATTGAAAGAAAAATCATCTTTTAAAGTCAGAAGCATAATCCCGATCAGACTCATCGTCACCGCGATGATAATTTTCCGATGGGGCTTCTTTTTAAAGAGAATCATCTCCAGCATTGGAACAAAGATTACCGTCAAAGCACACAAGAATCCTGAATTGGACAAGGTGGTATATTTTACGCCAAAAGTGGCGCCAGAATAAACGAAGATTAAAACGGTGCCAATCAGAAAGCTGTACTGCAGCGTCGTCTTATTGACTGTCTTCAATTTTTGAAAAGCAAAAATTCCCGCCACAAAAAATGCTCCTAAAAAACGATGGGCGTTAAGGGTGAAGGAATCCATATCTGCCAGAGATACATCGATCAAATAGTAAGAAATTCCCCAGCAAAGGGTTACTACGATCAACATTAAGTCTGCTTTTAACTGCGTTTTCATATTGCACCTCTCTTCATATCAAATACCAGCGATAAACATTTCCAAGGCCATTTGTCCGTCTAAAAGTCCAGTTTTAATATTCCGATCCACTTCGTAGATACCTGATAAAGTGTTTTTCAGCTTTTCGACAGAATATTTGTTAGCGTAAGGAATCAGCTTCTTAATCCGGTATTCACTGCCACCCAGTTTTTTGTGCATGGAAGAAAGGTCTAAACCATCTTCTCGCATCTGTCTGACTGAAAGCATCAGTTCAAACTGCGATACGATGGCGCCGATAATGGAAAAGGGATCACTGCCGGAATGAAGCATATTATAGAGGATTTGGAATGCTCTATCCTTCTGATTGCTGCTGATACCGTCCAGCATGTCGAAGACAAAAGTATCCAAATCGCCGCAGACAGTCCTCTCGATATCCTCCTCCGTCACCTTGCTGCCGTCGCTGTGTGCGACAATTTTCTGAATATCATTTTCAAAATTGAAGAGTCGGTAATCACTCTCCTTGTTGAAATAACCTGTAGTGTCAATGAGCATCTGCAGGGCCCTGGCCGTGATATCCACGCCAGAAGCGCGAAATCTCTTCTTTGCAAAGGATGAGAACTCCGCCTTATCAATCTTGTCAAAATCATAACGCTGCGCCTTCTTTTTCAGTGCCGCTGGCAGTATAGCAGAAGCTTTGATTTCCTCGCTGGAAAAAATTAAAATCGTTTTATCATTGCTGCTGGCGATGTATTCCGCCAGACCTTTGACTTCTTCTTTTGCATAACCTTTAGCACTATCGCTGGTCAAGGGCTTAAAATTCCTCACCCAGACGATCCGCCGCTCCGAAAACATAGAAAAAGTTTCGCAGGCTTCGATGACCTGACTGCAAGATGCATTTTCCTCGTCCAGGACTACGTAGTCCATGGAGAGGGTCGCAGGGTTGACATATTTTTTTACCAGCGTATCAACAGCCCATTTCACCAGATATTGCTCGATGCCATACATCAAAATAACCTGGCCAATATTGCCACTCTTCAGATTCTCCGAAAATACTTTAAAGCTGTGTTTTACTGGTTTTTTGTACATATTGTAATGTTTCCTTTTCTATTGATGATGCCGACTGCTCCCGATTGGTCAGTCCTAAATATCATTATACCTTTTTTTCGCAATTTTTCAATGACCACGTTGCTGGGATGACCATAATTATTTTTCCCCACACTGATCACTGCGACAGTCGGTTTTACCGCGTCTAAAAAAATATCACTCGTGCTGTAGGGGCTGCCGTGATGAGCCACTTTTAAAATATCTGATTGGAGCACAGTCGTCCCCTTATATTTCTCCACTAGCGCCCTTTCTCCTTCCTCCGTGATATCTCCGGTAATTAAAGCAGAAATGCCGTGGCTATGAATTTTAAAAATCAAACTGTTCAAGTTCTCATCATCCACATCCGGATTCTGCTCCTCGGGCCAGAGAATATCAATCCACTGCGTTTTGTTGAGGACAATCCGCTGACCAGCTCTGTCTTTCGTCAAAAGTCGTTTCACATCGAAACATTCGGATAGCTGACGTAATCCGAGATAGTGGTCCGTATGTAGATGAGTAGCTGCAGCCAGTTCTACCGTCCCTATCCCATTTTTCAGAAGGTAGGGTTTTAAAGTTTTTTCTCCAATGTTATAGTTCCTATTTCCGCCTCCATCGAAGAGCAGATTTCTCCCGTCATCGCACTTCATATGAATACAGTCTCCCTGACCCACATCGACAAAGATAATAGCGGCCCGATCAAAAGGAGTAAACCAAGCAAAAAAGGAAAAGATAACCATGAGGATCATAAAACCAGTCTGCGGTATCAGTAATCGAAACGCTTTTCTTTTGAAATAGATGCGGAAGTGTTCTGATGATATGAGGAACATCAATCCGTACAATAGGCAGATTCCCCAAAGGGGTGGCGATACCACATCAAAGGAGAACATGCCATCTGCAGCGAAAAATCGATTGATTTCAATGACGAAGGTTCCTAGTCCATTGAGGCAGTCTGACAGCAGAGGAAAGAGTTGTTCCGTAATGGTAAACCACAAGAATCCTGTGATTCCAACAGGTACCAGCAGAGAAATCATAAAAACCACAGGAATGTTACACAATATACCTATAAAAGAGATATAGTTAAAATTATATGCTATATACGGCATCAAGCCTAGCTGGACAGAAATCATAACCGATAATGTGCTGCAGAACTTTTTCTCTAACAGTGGTGAGAAAAAAATCAGAGAAAGGACAGCTAAAAATGACATCTGAAAGCTGGCACCCATGACCGCATAAGGATTATCAATCACAATCAGCAAGGCTGCCGCGGCTAAAGCTGTCGCAGTATCATACCTGCGATCCCATAAATTCCCCAGGAGGACGAGCACGATTAAAAAAATCGCCCTCGTCACAGAGATAGACCAGAGGGTGGCAGTACCATACACAGCCAGCAGGAAGCAGAAAAGCCCCGCCATGAAAGGAGACTTTCTTCTTCCAATGGCTTTTCTGTAAAGACCATAAAGAATTCCCACATGAAGTCCGCTGACAGCGAGAATATGAGCGGTTCCATTTTTCTGAAATTCCTTGTAGATATCCTCCTCCAGACTGTCGGTATCGCCAAAAAGGACGCCTTTGATGAAACCCTTTACAGCAGAGTCAACGCGCAGTTGTTCCATCAGTTTTTCTCTCCTGGTCAGAATAAAACGTTTGATTTTATCTGTAAGCGAAGGATCGTTTGCTGCAACTTGGTATCCATCAATCACAGCGGTAAAAAAAGTCTTTTTCGTTTTTAGATATAGAGCATAATCAAAAGTTCTCGGATTTCCAGCAGGCTTTGGTCTTGCCACAGCTGCAGTGAAAGTGATTTCACAGCCAATTAAGTTCCAATATTCGTTCATCGAATGATAATAAGAGCAAAGCAAACGTTCTCCGTCTACATTACAGTGTAATTTGTAGTTTTCTTCATCCAGCTGCTCTACTCCTGTCACCGTGGCTGATAACACTGAGGGTTTGCCTATTTGTTGAAAAAGCTGCCCGTGTTCCGCAGAATAGTTGGTATACGACAACAAAAAGCATCCTGTGCAGAAGGATATCAGGAGGCATCGAAAAAATTTCTGTTGTTTTGAAATCTTACAGAAGAAAGAGAGCAGTATCAGGCATAAGAACGGCAGTAACCACCGCACCTGTAGATCGATCCATTCCGTCGTCACAATACCTGCAATCATTAGAATTGCAATTGATAGTAATTTTCTTCTCATTTTGTCCTCAATGGACACCTAACTCATATTTACATATTATACCATTTATCAAATGAATGCAACTTTTTCTCATAATTTTTCTGAAAATGGAAATATCGGTTAACTTTAGTGGTGTATTATGGTATAATGGTTCCGTTCATCTTAGCAGCGTTGCTGTGAGGTGGGAACCATTGAATCATGTGCTTCGATTCTAATTAAAAGGGTTGCACGATGGTATAATGGTTCCGTTCATCTTAACAGCGTTGCTGTGAGGTGGGAACTATTGAATTGTGTGCTTCAATACTGCGTTTAGAAAGAATGCACATGATACAATACAAACTAAGGAGTTCGCTCTTTAGGGAAAGGATCACAACAATAAATGCGTAGCGATAAAAGAAAAAATAAGAACAGATTTAGAAAGAACAAAGAGGCAGGAACTTCCGTTGCCAATGCAGACGGCACAGCCACAAAAAAAAGATACCGGCTGAACAAGAAGCAGTTCTTCAAATTCCTGCTTGCATTGATTCTCGTCATGATTATCGGCGTAGCTATTTTTGTCGGCGTGGTCATCGCACAGGCTCCAAAGATTGATACCGATAAAATCTATGACATTCTGACAGAGAGCACCATCATATACGATGATAACGGAAAAGAAATCGATACCGTCTACACAGAAGCCAACCGAAGCAACGTGGAGTACAAAGATCTCCCCGAGAATTTGGTCAACGCCTTTGTCGCACTGGAGGACAAGACGTTCTGGGATCATCACGGATTTAACTTCATCAGAATTTTCGGCGCTATTAAGGAGGCTGTTTTCTCTGGAGGGGATGTCAGTGGTACCAGTACCATTACACAGCAGCTGGCTCGTAACTTGTTCCTCCGTGAAACCATGTTCGACCATTCCATCAAAAGGAAAATCATCGAGGCCTACTATACAATCATTTTAGAGAAGAATCTGACCAAAGAGCAGATTATGGAAGCGTATCTGAATACCATCAACTTCGGTTACAACAGCAACGGTGTACAGGCGGCGGCTCAAGCATATTTTTCAAAAGACGTCAAAAATCTGACCATTGCACAGTGTGCTGCACTAGCTGCACTGCCGCAGGCTCCAACACATTTTCAGCTGGTAGAAGTGGTGGGCAATGACGACGTATCCACAAAAGATCAAAACATCATCAAGAGGACTTCCAACGGGACTTACATAGCCAATGATGCCAGTAAGGAACGTAGAATTACTTGCCTCAAGCTGATGCTGGAGCAGGGATATATTACGCAGGATCAGTATGACAAAGCGTCTAAGAGATCACTAAAGAAAATGCTCAATCCGACTTACAACGGTGCGTCTACTGAAGCGGATTATTTTGCTGACTATGTCATCAATGAAGTGATCGATGATTTGATGGAGGAAAAAGGCTATAGTTACGAAAATGCATGGGATAAGGTTTATAACGGAGGAATCAAGATTCACTCCACCATGGACTCTCAGGCACAGAGCGTCATCGAAAACGAATTTGACAATGACGCCAATTTCCCTAACGCAATTATCAACTTAGACGGCAATGGAAATGTCGTCAACAAGTACGGCCAGGTCATATTATACGACTATAATGATTATTTCGATAAAGACGGTAATTTTACCTTCAAAACTGACGAAATTGTCAAGAGAAAAGATGGCTCTATGATTATCAGAGCCAACAAGAGACTCAATATCTACACTACAGAAGTCAACGGCGAGACCGATTATAGTATCGAGTTCAAAGATTTGTACTTACAGGAAAACGGCAATCCGTATTCTATCGCTGGCGGATACATCAACATCCCGCAGCAGTATAAGTCTAAAAACAAAAAGGGAAATGTCGTCATTTCTGCGGACTTTTTTAAGGATGAACAATATAAAGACTTCTTTATATTTAACGACGACGGTACGGTAACCATCCCTTCCAAGTCCTATGACTTAAATCAAAAAGTCATCCAGCCACAAGCTGCCATGACCATCGTAGAAAACAGTACCGGCAATATCAAGGCCATGGTCGGCGGCAGAAAAACTTCGGGAAGAATGCTCTACAACAGAGCGACCAGCCCTCGTCAGCCAGGATCTTCGATCAAACCGTTGGGCGTTTACTCAGCAGCAATTCAGCAGAGTGCAGAAGAAGCAGCCAGTGGAAAAAAACACACATTTACTGATTTTGGCATCGATGAGCAGGGAGCGGATCTCTGGGGCAACTACTTGACAGCCGGTTCGGTCGTTATAGATGAGAAGACTACAATCAACGGCAGTGTCTGGCCGCAGAACGCCGGGGGTGGATACTCCGGTCCGCAGACCATGCGCTCTGCGCTGCAGCAATCCATCAATACTTGTGCGGTCAAAATATTCCTGCAGGTCGGCGCTAGTTATTCGGCTGATTTAGTAAAAAAGTTCGGCATTTCCACTATCGATACAGAAGGATCTGTCAGCGACCTGAACCCAGCTGCTCTGGCATTGGGCGGTATGACTAACGGTGTAACCACCCTGGATATGGCTAGTGCCTACTCCTCTTTCCCAAACAACGGAACACGTAAAGATACTTCCTCTTACACGGAAGTTCTCGACAGCAGCGGCAAGAAGCTTTTAACAAATAAAAACGCAAAGTCACATCGCGTTCTGGATTCAGGTGTTGCCTGGATTATGACTGATATGTTGAAGTCTGTAGTTACCAGTGGACTCGGTTCACCGGCATCTATCTCCGGCGTTCAGGCCGGCGGTAAGACTGGTACTACCGATGATCAGTTCGACATCTGGTTCGACGGCTTCACCCCTTCATACTCCGCTTCTCTGTGGATAGGAAATGACCAGAATTTCCAACTGACCAGCATGAGTTCTTATGCGGCCAGCTTGTGGGGAAAAATTATGAATCAGATCAGCGGTGCAAAGGTCGGCTCATACAAGAGCGTACCTTCCAACGTCATCTATACTGGCGGAGAATATTATATCAGCGGCACTCAAGGCGGCGCTAAATCTCTCAAAAATCTGGAAAAAACCGTAACAATTTGTACTGAGTCAGGCTATCTGGCTACGCCGGATTGCCCTCATACCGAGAAGAAGACCTATAAGACCTACGGTGATGACGCAGAGGATGCACCAAAATACTACTGTAATATTCACAACAGTGATACAGACAAATATCCGATCAATCCAAAGGACAAAACAAAGCCGAAAGATCCGGTAAAACCACCTGATGAGGAGGAACCGGAGAGTCCAGAAAAGCCGGAGGATCCTGGCGGAGACGATAAGCCGCCAGTAGATCCGGATAATCCAGATGATCCAAACAATCCAGATACACCGGGTGGAGATACTGGTGATAAACCAGCGGCCTAAAAAGAATATGGATAATTTAAGAGGGTGCCTGACGGCACCCTCGTTTTTTATTATTTAGGCAATATCAAAGATTCCTATTTCTATATTTTTATTTATCTCAGCAGCGGTATTTTCACGTCAATTGACGCAGTATCTACCACTATATGCGTGACTGTATCCGGTCGCTGTGTAGCTTCAGCGTCGATTCCATATAGGATCAGTCCCAATTGATGGCCTTCCGCCAGCGTGTGGTCTGTGGGCACCATATCAAAGCTGTAGTGATACTTTCGCCCCTGCACGATCTCTTGTTTGCTCCAGAGAGACTCGCGGTTCTGCGCATTGAGCCACCCGCGCGAAATTACCTTGAAAGCTGAAGGTTCTGCTTCGTAACCGAAGGTGAATTCTCCATTTTCTGCTTTCACCTCTTCTGCAGTAAGGCGTTTTTCTTTCCCTAAATCTACCAGCATAGCACTGAGAATGGCTGTCGGCTTGTCAATCACGGCATCGAAGGAAACTTTCACTGTTCCTGTAATACGCAACGGTCCATTCCCCTCTGCGATGGGATTCCAAAGGAACTTCAACCGATTCCGATAAGAGGTTTCTTCACTGAGAATCAGCTCCTGCAGCCAATCTGCCAGGTTGTCTTCTTTCTTGTCATAAACGGTTTTCGATAAATCATCTACGATGACCTGGCTTTCATTTTTTCCTTCAATGGGAAATTGTTCATAAGCCCAGCCGGCCGGAGGCCAGGTGTCCGACTTCATCCAAAGCCCTTGATCCAAGTTGCTTTCCACTAAGACCTTTGCTTCCCCTTCAATGCCGTTCTCAATTCCATAGAGATAGTGTTCCAGCCATCTTTCCATGATTTCCAAAGTGGATGATCCCTTCAGGTGATAGATATAAACGTGTTCTCCTTGATGGAGTATCATTTTTCTCTGAATATCAAACTTCTCCAATGCTTTGAAGAATGGAATACACTGATTTGTTTTGACATTCCAATCATTGATGCCATGTATAATCAAAACCGACGCCTTTATATTGGGAACTTGATTCAGATAGTTTCGTTCGTCCCAGAAGCGATTGTAATTGGCGGAAAGACGGTCTTCTCCTTCTTCCAATCTGTCCAGTGCCTGGCGATAGACCCCCTTTACTTTCTCATAGTCCAGTGGATCTTTGGCACGGCTGAAACAATATTTGGCTAAAATATCCAGATCATCTCCCTGCCATCCGAGAGCGGGAACATTCAGTCCGTTATATCTATAATAAGCGTACCAATTAGAAATCGCTGCCTCCGGGATGATTGTTTTCAGTCCACAGACGCCAGTAGCTGCTACGCCGATACACATGGTGCCCAGATAAGATTTTGCTGACATCGCCACATTGCCGGTACACCAGCCCGCTTTTACTTCGATATTGTCCGTCTTATTTGTAAAAGCTCTGCATCTCCCGTTCAGCCAATCGATAACCGATTTAAAGGCGAGGATTTCTTCGCGGGAGCCTGTCAAAGTCAAGCCTTCCGAATCTCTCGTCCCCAAACCGGCGCAAAATACTGAAGCATATCCCCTCTGATTGAAATAGTCATAGACTTCAGATATGCATTCAAGTTCCGGCTCTTCATCGATGCAGGCGTGATCAGCAAAACCAGTAGTCGCTCTTACCTGTAAAGGTTCTGCTTCCCTTCCCCTGCTGAAATCAAATCGAAGTTCTTCTTCCTGTATATTCTGTGTTGGATAAGCTTTAACTTCCTGATTTACATCGTGGGGAATATACCAGTCCTCATTACAGCTCATCATATACGGGTTGGCCACATAGATTGCCGGCACTCTTTCGCCCCGCAGGGTCACCTGTGGCCTTCTGATATATACTGCAATGAGATCCAGCTTTCCGTCTCCGTCCGTATCCACAGGCGTTTCAACGTACACCTTCTCTAAAATACTTGTGTTTTCTTCTCTATTTCTCATAATTGTCCTTCTCTAACTGCTATTTTTTTACCTTCTTTAGATATCTCATCCAGATGCAGACAAATACAACGCCGAGGATCAGCATACCGATTAAGAAGCCAAAATACTGCCTGTATCCAGTTACACCAGGATTCTGGTCGATGAGGATACCTGCCAATACAGAGCAGAAAATTTCCGGCAGATAGCCTACTGTAGAGATGACGCCTGCTGCAGTTCCAGAGTATTTCTCCGGAATCGCGCCTTCATCCATCATTGCCCATGTCATGGCGTAATTGACATTATAGAATACATAAATGACGATAAACAAAATTGTGAAAACCGTTATGCTTCCTGCATGGGTTGGCAGCAGCAAAATACCAGTCGTACCTGCCGCCATGACGATAAATGAAATCAAGAGCATTCTGCCAGTACCGATTTTGTCTGTCACATAACCGCCTCCGACGCTGCCAAAGAGGGAAAACCACCTCTTTAAGGCTGCCAATGTCGCTGCAAAAGTGACGGTAGCCCCTAGTATTCCAGTTGCATATGGTGTAAAATAATAGAGGGATAGGGTGAAGACATAATTGCAGAATGTAACAATGCCAATGATCCAGACTGCAGGTAACTTTAGCACTTCCCCTATTCCTTTAAATGAAATCCTCTCACTTGCTTCGATTTTATCGTCCTTTACCGTCAGGAAAGCCAAAACCCCCATCAAAACAGTCAGAACGGAATAGAATATGATGACAAATCTCATTCCCTGTGCTTGATTATCCATTTGACCAGCGCCAATCCGAAAGGCTGCTACAGCTGCCATAGCCATCAATGCTGCACCAATCCCTCTGCCTCCTTCAAAGAAACCAAAGGCTTTTCCCTGGTCTCCAGAGCCCGACAAAATGCGAACTGCTTTGACGCATGCCGGCCAGAATGCAAACAAGGAGCTGATACCCCAAAATGCATATAAACCGACAAGGGCTGCGAAGTTCAGCGGCAATAGATGAATGAATCCACCGATTCCCGTACCAATCAGGGAAACGGAAAGAATTGTCCTCGTAGAAAAACGGTCTGCCACGATACCGCCGAATAGATAGGAAATCATGCCGAATACACCGAGCACACTTCCGAAGATACCCATCTGTATGTTGGTAAGATGGTAAGTCTCTAAATAAACATCGTAATAGTCAAAACGAAAATACGGCAGACCATAGATAATCGCCCCACCGAAGGCTACGATCAGGATCGCCAGAAAGTTCTTGGACATCGTTTCTCCCAGTCCAATTTTGCTAAGTATTTTACTCATTTGCTTTCTCCTTTAGATTTAATTTATATACCTCGGAATATTTCTTCCGCAAGTAGTCGATATAATATTTTGGATTGAGAGGCTCTTTCGCCGCTGCCTCCATGAGCTGGTCAAAGGAATAGACTGCTCCATATTGAAAGATATGTTCGGCAAGCCAGTCGTTAATCGTGTCGAAATGGCCGTCTGCTAGAAGCTGATCAAAGCTGCCGTGTTCTCTTTCGATGCTGGCTGTAAGTTGTGTCGCTGCAATGTTGGATACAAAGTAGAGAGGAAAATAGCCGATATAACCTGCCGCCCAATGGATGTCCTGTAAAATCCCCTCTCTGTCATTAGAGGGAGTAATCCCCAGATACTTTTCATACTTTTCTTTCCAAAGAGCTGGCAACTCACTGACTTTAATCCGTCTGTTGATCAAATCCTTTTCCAGTTCATAACGAATGATGACATGAAGTGTATAAGTCAATTCATCTGCGTCTAAACGAATTAAAGACGGCTGTAAGAAGTTCACATCTTCGAAGATCTCCTGAGCGCTGACCGTTGCCAGTTCCGGGATCAGTTTTGTCAGTTTCGGATGAAAAAAAGTCCAAAAACCTTTATTCCGTCCGATGACATTTTCGTACAATCTCCCGATAGCCTCTTCTAGGGCAAAGGACGCACCTTCTGCCAAAAAAGTCCCTAACAAGTCCTTATCAATCGACTGCTGATAAATGCCTCTTCCCCCTTCGTGCAGGACATTAAAAATTCCCGTTTTCAAATCGTCTTCTTGATAGGAATTGACGATTCTCACGTCAGAAGGTGAATTTGCCAGTATGGTAGGATGGGCTCCGATATCTACCCTGCCTGCATGGAACTGGAAACCCAAATCTGACAGCATGATTTCCCATAAGGCTTGCTGCCGGCTTCCCTCTACCGACGGTAATTTGATATGCTGCCGTTTCTCCCCGCTTTCCTGTATTTCCTTTGTAAAATCTATCAGAAATTTCTTGATTTCCTCTGTCAGTGCATCAACTTCACTGACAGTCAAATTTTCTTCGTAATAGCCCAGCAGTGCATCGTAAGGGTCATCTGCATAGCCCCAATATTCTGCAAAGCGGATAAAGGTTTCTACGATTGATTCCAGATAAGGTTCGAACAGGTGAAAATCAGCCTTTGCCTTGGCCTCTTCCCACACCTGTTCTGCTACAGCGATCAGCTCGATGTACTCCTGATATTCTTTTTCTGGAATGCGATTTACATAAGCTGAATTTCGTTTAATTCTTTTGATCATGGATTCTGTGACAACATCATTTTCTTTGTGTCCGTCAAAGAATTTGAGATAATCATCAAACTGATTGCTGGTCAAAAGTTTATATTGTTCATTTGCCATAAAAGACATGACCTTACTTCTATATTCGATGCCATCTTTGGGCATATATGTAATCTTGTCCCAATAAACCAAAGAGTTCATGGTGTACTTGATGTATTCAATTTTACTGATCAATTCTTTAAATTCTCGTAGCTTTGATGCATAAGTCACGTTACCGCCTCCTCTTTGGCTGTTATTTTAAATTGTATTGCGTAAAGAAAGGGTGGAGGGTATTGCCGCTGAAATCTTTTTTCACTGGCATCTCCTCTTCTGCTGGGGGCTCCCCTTCTATTATTTTTCGCTGTTTAACGATTGATTCATCTTCGATCTGTTCTAACAGAGCCAATAGAATTTTCGCTTCTCTCTTTGATTTCTGTAAATTGAACTTGTGACTTCTCACCGTGGCGGCGCTGATTCCCATTTCTTCACAAATTTGTTTATTGTCTTTTTCTAAATACATTCCCGTAAGCACATCTTTTTGAATCTGGGATAAACCGTTGACTTGCTTGTCCAAATTCAATAAGCCGCGAAAGACACCGCCGTGCTGATCAAAGATGTGCTCCTGCACTGCTCTTTCTGCAGTAACCATCCTGCCCTGAGAACGATAGACAATTCCCTCTTCATATATTTCGCCGCAAAAAATGCAGGTACATGATGCATCCTGTGCTGATTTGGCATACCCGAGAGTTAATTCTTCTAATGTCAGTTCTTTAAATTCCATAGTATCTCCATTTTCAAACAAATTTATCATTCGTTTACTAATAAATAAACTTTAACACATTTTGTTTGTATCATCAACAGTTTTTTGAAAATTCACGTCAACGAGGTTTCCAATATATACAAATGGCAGAAATGAGGGAATATCAAAGAACGCCTGGAATATCAATTATTCCAGGCGTTCTTTAAATTCTTTCACTCGTTTTTCTATATCCTCTGCACCGAAGACGGCAGATCCTGCTACAAAGATATCGCAGCCGGCAGCTGCCACCTCTCTTATATTATCTAAACTGATGCCGCCGTCAATTTCGATTACATACCCATACCCGTTTTTCTTTCTCTGCTGGTCTAGCTGCTTGATTTTCTCTATGGCGGCGGGGATGAACTTTTGACCGCCGAAACCAGGGTTGACTGACATCACTAAGACTAAGTCAACATCCTCTAAAATGCAATCTAAGGTGGACACTGGCGTTGCTGGATTGACAGCGACACCGCATTTTACGCCTTTCGATTTGATGTTCTGCAGTGTACGATGCAGATGTACGCAGGCTTCTTGATGTACGACGATATATTCTGTCTTTTCTGTTACAAAATCAGCTAAGTAATCATCCGGGTGTTCAATCATCAGATGGACGTCATAGGGGCTGGTGTTCCACTTGTTTAAAGATTTCATCACAGCGGCACCAAAACTGATGTTAGGTACAAAATGACCGTCCATCACATCTACATGCACATAATCTGCGCCTGCCTGACTGATCTGGCTGGCCTGTTCTCCCAGTCTGGAAAAATCGGCAGATAGTATCGATGGGGCTAATTTTTTCATAATCTGTTCTCCATTGCTCATTAATACTTTTTACGTTTTTTTATTTCTTCTAAGTTCATGAGGTAGGATTCATATCTCACTTTATGAATCCGTCCCTCGTTCACTGCCTCCAGCACCTTGCATCCCGGTTCGCTCTTGTGCCTGCAGTCATCAAACCTGCACTGTCCTTTGTAGGCGGCAATTTCTGGATAATAATCGGCTAAATCATCCTCTTCGGCTTCCAGGATGTCAAAAGAAGTGAATCCCGGTGTATCGAAGACGAAACCACCACCCAGAACTTCGAAAATTTCCACATGCCTGGTCGTGTGTCTGCCTCTGTCCGTTTTTTGACTCACCGTCCCCGTCTCCATATTAGCCTCTGGTATGATTAAGTTGGTTATAGTTGATTTCCCAACACCAGAAGGGCCTGCAAAGGCGGCTTTTCTTCCTTCGATGCGACGCAGAAGCTGGTCAATCCCCATTCCCGTCTTTCCACTGGCTGTGATGACTGGATAAACAGACGCATAAATTGATTGTATCTCTTTTAAATCCTCTTCAGAGACCAAATCGCACTTGTTGATACAGAGTATGGGATCAATGCCGTTCTGTTCCGCCATAATTAGAAACTTGTCTATAACCGTGAAATTAGGCTTTGGCTTTGCTGCCGCAAAGACCACGATAAAGCAATCAACGTTTGCGATAGGCGGTCTGATAAAGTGATTTTTTCGTTCCTCAATAGTATTGATGACTCCGTCTCCGTCAGGCAGGACTTCGAGATCTACGTTATCCCCTACGGCAAGGGTGATGCCATCTTTTTTGAATATTCCTCGTCCTTTTGCCTGATAAACGCCTTCAGCGGTTTTTACATAGTAAAAACCGCCGATTCCTTTTATGATTAATCCTTTCATACGTTGTTACCGTTAACCCTCATTTCCATTAGCGGTGTTTTCATCGTCACCGCCGTCGTCAGGCTCATCAGGTTCATCGGGCTCATCCGGTGGTGCGACAACCGGCGCCCCCTTGCTGACGGTGATTGTAACAGTGCTTCCTTCTTCTGCTTTCGTCTCGGCAGACGGATCTTGGTTAATGACGATACCTTTGGAATAAGTTGTGCTTTCCGCATATTCAATATTGACCTTAAATCCTTCTTTTTTCAATTTTTTGGTCGCTTCTTCCACGGTAAGACCCGTCACATATGGAACTGTTTTCTCTTCTTTATACTGCGAACCATTACTGATCACAATCGTCACTTCCGTGCCGGCGTCGACTTCATCATTAGCACCTGGACTTAATGCAATAATTGTGCCCTTCTCCTTATCGCTATCGTCTTCCCGCACATCACCAAACTTAAGCCCGGCAGCTTCCAAGGCCGCTTTGACTGTGGATTCATCAAACATGTCTCCAATTAAATCTGGCACAATGGTTTTTTCTTTCCCCGAACTGATCATGACGGTGATAGTATCTCCTTTTTCAACTTTCTCATTGGCATCTGGCGTCTGATGTGCGATTTTACCTTCTTCCACTTCGTCACTCGGAACATCGTCACCCTTCTTAATCTTCAGATCCATCTTCTCTAAGATTTCTTCTGCTTCTTCATAAGTTTTACCCGTCAGATCCGGTGCTTTCAATCCGCCGCCGATGACTCCAAGGGCATATAACACGCCGAAAACGGCGGCGATGACCACTGCCGCACCAACTACAGAAGCAATAATCATCTTTTTCTTATTCTTATTTGCCGCCTTTTCCTTGCTCGCTTTTGCTTTTACTTTCTTGGCTGGTTTTTCCTTGGATTTAGGCAGTACCTCCTCCACTTCTTTGCGGCGGTTCATCTCTTGAAACTCCTCCACGTCAGATGCCGCAAAAACGGAATTGCCTACCATTTTCGTGACAAATTCTATATTGTCAAGGTCTTCCAAAAATTCATCAGCAGATTTGTAACGATTCGACTGATATTTGTCCGTAGCCTTCATTACCAGCTTTTCGAGAGCTGGCGGAATGCCCGGAACCAGTTCAGACGGCGGCGTAATCTCGTCATTGATATGCATCAAAGCGACCTGTACGGGATTCTCTCCATCAAAAGGAACCTGTCCAGTCAGCATCTCATAGAGAACGATGCCCAGAGAATAAATATCTGAGCGCTCATCTACATAGGCACCTCTCGCCTGTTCCGGCGAAAAGTAATGGACAGATCCAATCACTCTGCTGGTTTCCGTAACCAGCGTCGAATCACTGACAGCCTTTGCGATACCAAAGTCCGCCAGTTTAGCCATGCCGTCTTTCGTAATCATGATGTTATGCGGTTTTACATCTCTGTGTATGATATGATTTCGATGTGCCACACTGAGGGCGGAAGCAACCTGTTTGATAATCTCAATAGAGGTCTTGTAATCCATCGGCGCCCGCTCTTCAATGATATCGCTGAGTGGACGGCCGTCGATCAGTTCCATGACGATAAAGTGAATATTGCCTTCTTTACCGACATCATAGACGCTGACGATATTAGGATGCTGAAGTCCCGCTGCTGCCTGGGATTCACGCTTAAAATTTTCTACAAACTGCGCATCTTTTGTGAATTCAGGACGCAGTATTTTGATAGCAACATATCGATTGAGCAGTCTGCATCTGGCCTTATAGACTACCGCCATACCGCCTTCGCCGATTTTTTCAATTAGTTCATATCTGCCTGCAAGTAATTTACTCATTTGATATCTTCCTCCGTAACTTTCAAGACTACCATAGTAATGTTATCACTGCCACCGTTTTCATTTGCCATCTCTACCAGTTCATTACAAATGTCTGTCATGGATTTTTCTTCTTTCAGCACTGTAATCAATTGTTCTTCGCCCACTTCTCCATAAAGCCCGTCTGTACAAATCAATACGATGTCGTCTGCCCTGATAGGCAGGGAGAAGAAATCCGCATCGACCGTATAGTCTGCTCCTACAGCCCTTGTTATCATGTTCTTATTTTCATGGTTCATCGCTTCGTCTTCAGAAATCAGACCAGCTTTCAGCAGTGTATTTACATAGGTATGGTCTTCTGTTATCTGTTGTAGAACATCATCACGGAACACATACGCTCTGCTATCACCTACGTTTATTATGTAAATGGTATTTCCTTGAACATATGCGCAGACCACCGTCGTCGCCATACCTTTGTTAGCCTCTATCCGCTGGGACAGTTCCAAAACTTTGAAATTTGCATTTTTTAAGCAGTCTTCAAAATAGTCCTGCACCTGCTCTACTGATTGTATTTCACGCAAAGGATGGGTTTCAACGTAATTTGCGATTTCATTTACCGCAAGCCTGCTGGCTATTTCCCCCGAATTGTTTCCACCGACTCCATCTGCGACAATAAAGACTTTGTCTTTCTTCATAACAAAACAAGCGTCTTCATTGTTGCTGCGTCTCCTGCCCTTGTCAGTTTTGAAACCAACTTCCATTTAAATCTCCTTTCAACTGCCGCGCCTTCTCATCTTGCAGATGAAAAAGCCATCGGTTTCGTCTACCCCAGGTAAAAGCTGTCTGCTTCTAACCAGTTCATATTCTTTATGTTTACGCAGAAATCTGCTCACCACTTCTGCATTTTCTATCTTGTTTACCGTACATGTACTGTAGAGCAAGAATCCTTCTTTTTTCACATATTGACTAGCTGTCTCCAGTATTGCCAACTGCTTATCTGCAAGTTCTCTGCCGTCATCTTCAAGTTCTTTGTATTTGATTTCCGGTTTTCTTCTGATTACTCCAAGGCCCGAGCAAGGCCCGTCGACGAGGACTCTGTCTGCCGATTGAACCAATTCTTCGCATAAAAGAGTGCCGTCGTGCTCTCCCGTTTCAATAATGGAGATACCCAAACGCTGGGTTTCCTTCTTCAAAAGTTCTAATTTGTGTTCATATATATCAAATGCCAAAACGCGGCCCGTATTGGCCATGATTTCTGAAATTGCTAAGGTCTTGCCGCCAGGAGCCGCACAGACGTCGATGATGGTTTCTCCACTCTTCGGCGCCAAAATCTCGGCTGCCAAAATTGAAGATTCGTCTTGTACTGAGAAAAGGCCGCTCTCGAATTCCTCTGTGCTCAGAAGTCCACTTCCTTTCGCAAAAAGTGACCTTTCACTGAGCCTTCCATGCTCTACCTCAAAGCCTTTTCCTCTCAATCTTTCAGCCAGATCTTTACGACTGATTTTCAGGCGGTTTACTCTGATGGAAACTGGCGGTTTACTGTTAGATGCCGCCAGGAGCTGCTCTGCCTTTTCCAAACCGTATTGTTCGCTCCAAAGCTTTACAATCCACTCCGCAAAGGAGTATTTCAATGATAAATATCCAATCGGGTTTGTGTCATAATCTGGCATTTCAAGCTGGTCTTTTTTCTTGTTATAGCCGCGTAAAACGCCATTGACAAATCCGTCTCTGCCCGGAACCAGTCTTCTCGCCATCTTCACAATCTCATTTACTGCTGCATAGTCAGGAACGGAATCCATGAAAATAAGCTGATAAAGACCCATGCGAAGTAATGTCAGAGTCTGTTTCTTCAAACCTTTCAAGCCTTTTGGTATCAGCTGCTGTAAAATATGGTCAAGATACACTCTATTTTCGATGACGCCGTAAACAAGCTCTCTGACGAAAGCGGGAGAATCCGGCTGCAATTCACCAATCTGCTTATTCAGTTCAATATTAGAATAAGCCTGATTAGTTTCCATTTCTAAAAGTGTGTTATAAGCTGTTTTCCGGTTGATATCCATACTCAATCACTCCTACCTCTTATAGCAAGGATACGCAGCAAGTTAGCCACAGCTACAGCCAATGCCGCTATATAGGTCATGGCTGCCGCCCGCAGAACTTTCTTTGATCCAGCTATATCCTCCGGTGCAACTAACGCTAATTCTTCCATCTGAATAATGGCTCTGTGACTTGCGTTGAACTCTACTGGCAAGGTAATCAGATGAAATACGATGATGGCGACAAACGCGATTACCCCAATGTTGAACAACGTGTTTCCCCAATAACTCATTTCGTAACTGCCTGCCGCCAAAAGAACAATGCCGATTACTAGCAAAGGCCATGTCAGCTTCGACGCGAAATTAACGACAGGAACAATTCCATTTCTAATTTTTAAAGGAATATAACCTCTGGCGTGCTGTATAGCATGACCTGCCTCGTGACAGGCGACGCTGACGGCACTGACTGAATTTACGCCATATACATCCTGAGAAAGACTCAGAACTTTGCTTCTGGGATCATAATTGTCGGTCAAGCTTCCCCTGATCTGCCTGACTACCACATCCTGAAGGCCATTGGAATCAAGCACGCTCCTCGCTGCCTCAGCCCCTGTTATATTACGAGTGTTTTTCACCTTTCCGTATCTGCTGAAAGCGCGTTTCACCATTCCCTGGGCAGCCATTGCAAAAATCATTGCCGGAATCAGTATGATGATACTTGTGTCATAGTAAAAAAACATTTTCATTACCCCCCTAATCGCCTTGTCTCAATTTTTGAAATAAATTGCAGCCAACGCTTTCTGTATATCTTTATTTTATCCTAATAACGTATTTTTTTCAATCTTATTACCCCTTAAATAAGATCTTATATCTACTCTTTTTTTACCCGGAAGCTGGATTTCTGTGGCGCGCAGAATACTGCCGCCGCAGCAGATATCAATCCCCTCATCAGAAACGTCTACAATCGTACCGTTTTCGGCATCGGAGTGCTGATTGAGGCATTCGGCCCGCCAAATTTTCATCTGTCCGCCTCCGTATTGGCAATAAGCACCTGGCCAGGGATCAAAGGCTCTGATCTGTCTCTCAATTTCCACAGGTGTCTTTTCAAAATCTATTTTTCCATCCTGTTTAGCAATCATTCCTGCATAGGTAGAGAAAGCATCGTCTTGTCTTTCAGGTGTGATTGTCCCCGCTTCGATTTTAGGCAAAGTCTCAATCAAAAGGTCTGCTCCAAGCTGCGCCAATTCATCATGGAGCTGCTGGCAGTTCTTCATTCCAACCATAGTTTCCGCCTTACAGAGCATATCACCAGTATCAAGCCCTGCTCCCATCTGCATAATCGTTACGCCAGTTCGCTCTTCTCCCTGCAAAATTGCATGCTGTATGGGAGAAGCGCCCCGCAGCTTCGGCAGCAGAGATGCGTGCACATTGATGCAGCCAAACTTGGGAAGTTCCAGCACTTCTTTTTGAATAATCTGACCGTAAGCTACGACTACGATAATATCAGGCTCATAATTTCTAAGAAATCCTACGGTCTCCTGGCTGTTTTTAATTTTCTCAGGCTGCAGGACCTCTATTCCATTAGCAACAGCCAATTCCTTTACCGGCGTAAACTGTACTTTCTTCCCCCTGTTTTTCGCTTTATCCGGCTGGGTAATCACACAGCCGACCTCATGACCAGCCTCGATGATTCCTTTCAAAACGGGAACAGCAAAGTCCGGGGTTCCCATAAATGCGATCTTCATTCTGCTTCAATCTCCTCTGGTTCTCTGACATTTGTCGCTTTATCAGTATATAATATCCCGTCTAAATGATCATATTCATGGCACATGACCACTGCATCCCATCCTTCAAAATCATAGACCTGTTCATTTCCATCTAAATCCAAGGCTTTGATTTTAATGCGTTCTGGTCTTTCCACAGTTCCGATGAGTCCCGGCACGCTGAGGCAAGCTTCATCTCCTACCTGAGAGCCTTCCTTTTCCAAGATGACCGGGTTAATCATATAATAAACTCTATCGGGTTCAGGTTCAGCGACGAACATCCTTCTCATGACGCCAACCTGAGGACCTGCAATTCCACAGCCCATTTCTGCTCTCATCGTCTCTCTCATATCTTCCAGTGTGGTTCTGATTCTATCAGTCACCTCTGTCACCTCTCTGCAATGTTTTCTCAGTATTTCATCGCCTTCTAATACAACATTTCTAATTGCCATTCTTTTCTCTCTCCTATTCTAAAAAGTACTATATGGATTTACATCTATAATCATGCTGCATTTGCTCTTTTTCACCGTCAGCATTTCGCCAAAAGCGTCGATATAATAGATATATTTGTTTCTAAAACCTCTTGGGCATTTTATCAGAATATAATATCGGAAACTATCTTTTCCCTTAAAATTGGTGGAAAGCTTCGGCGCGAAGATATTCTCGCCTTCTCCTTCAATTTTACACCTTATCAGATATTCTTTACAATTTTCCGCCGTTTCAATCGCTTCACTTTCGACCTCACTTGTGAATTCTACCAAAATCAAATCTGAAAAAGGGGGATAATCCATAAACTCTCTGATTTTGATTTCCATGTCAAAGAATTTTTTGTAGTCGTGTTCTGCCGCCGTCGTCAAAGCGAAGTTGTCCGGTGTGTAAGATTGAACGATGACAAGACCTTCTTCTCCGCCTCGCCCTGCCCGGCCGGCAACTTGTGTTACCAATTGAAAAGTACGTTCTGTCGATCGATAGTCCGGTACATTGAGGCTGACATCGGCAGAGATGACACCGACCAGCCCTACATTTTTAAAGTCCAGTCCTTTTGCTACCAACTGGGTTCCAATCAGGATATCCGTCTTTCCCTTTGAGAAGTTACCGATAATCCTGGTAATTTCCCTGCTGTTTTTCGCTGTATCCAAATCCAGCCGCTGGATATTCTTTTCGGGAAATAATTCCCTGGCAAACTCCTCTACCTTTTCTGTCCCCGTGCCAAAATATTTGATATAATGACTGCCGCAGGCAGGACAACGATCGGGCACGCGAAATTTTTTTCCGCAGTAATGACAGATTCCTGCATTTTCTCTTTTGTGGTAGGTTAACGAAATACCACATTCCGGACATTTCATCACTTCGCCGCATTCACGGCAGGAAATGAAGGTGGAATACCCTCTTCTGTTTAAAAAGAGAATGATCTGCTGTCCTTTTTCCAAAGTTTCAACAGATTGTCTATATAATCTGTCACTGAAGATAGTCTTATTGCCGGCTTTCAGTTCTTCACGCATATCCACCAGTTCTACTTTTGGCAGCGGCGTATTGTTATATCGCTGCTTCAATTCTATCAGCCGGTAAATTCCTTCCCTGGCTCTTTGGTAAGAAACAACTGACGGGGTCGCACTGCCCATAATCAGAACGCCGTTAAAGTACATCAGCCTTTTCAGCGCGATATCTATCGTATCATACTTTGGCGTCATATCTGATTTGTATGTTGCCTCATGCTCCTCATCTAAAATGATAACGCCGATATTGTCCAAGGGAGCAAAGACACCCAGTCTGGCACCGATGACAATCTTTGCCTGCCCTTTTCTGATTCGCATCCACTCATCAAAGCGCTCTCGTTTCGTCAGCTTGCTATGAAGAACTGCAATGTTTTCTTTTCCAAAGCGGGCGATAAATCGGTCCGTAATCTGTTTGGTCAATGCAATCTCCGGCACCAGCATGACAGCTGTTTTGCCCCTGGCAGTTACTTCAGCAATGGTCTGCATATAGACTTCTGTTTTGCCGCTGCTGGTGACACCGTGAATTAAAAAGTTTTCCTGTCTGCCGCAGGCGATTGCCTCGCGGATCTGCTCAAGCGCCGCAGCCTGCTCGTCAGTCAGCTGCTCGATAATCTGCGGCTCTCCGACTACATCCTTGTAAGGTTCCTTTTCTTTGCCTTCTCTCGCCGGCTTGCCATTGGGTGCAAAGCATCTGACCGCATCCAGATACTTGATGCCATAACGTCGTTTCATCCAGGTGCAGGTGTCCATGATTTCCTCAGTGAGGGAAATATCCGGATTCACAGAGTCGATTTCCTTGATGATGGCTGGATCGCACTCTGGAATCACATCAGCTTGAAATACATAAGCAGACTTCAATTGATTTCCCCGATTAAAGGGAACTTTCACAATATCCCCTTTCTTCACATCCAGGGAGGTTCCATACGTATAGTAGGTGTCTGTATGCCTGCTGTTGTTGTCAATCACTACATTTATGTATTTCATAAGCCTCCATCCTGCAGTTTAGAGCAGGAAAATATTGTGTTTTTTGCAATCATTTATCATCTCGTCAGACCACACTGACGCCTGCACTTCGCCGATATGTGCTTTGCGCAGGAAGAACATGCAGAGCCTGCTCTGTCCAATTCCGCCGCCGATGGAATATGGGAGCTCATCGTTGAGAATGGATTGATGGAAGGATTGTGTCCTTCTGTCATCGGCTCCTGCCAAAGTCAGCTGCCGATCCATGGCCTCTGCATCCACTCGAATACCCATAGAGGAAATCTCGAAAGCTTTTTCCAGGACGTCATTCCAGAGAATGATGTCTCCATTCAACTCCCAATCATCGTAGTCCGGAGATCTGTCATCGTGTTTTTGGCCAGATTTTAAGATACCGCCGATTTTCTCGATAAAGACCGCTCCATGAGCTTTGCAGATCAAATCTTCTCTCTCTTTATCGGTTTTATTCGGGTACAAATCCTCAAGTTCCTGGGTCGTGATAAAATAAATTTCGTTAGGAATTTCTGTCTGAAGATCTCTGTACAACCTGTTGACGTAATCTCCCAAGTTTTTGATGGCGTTATATATGGTGGTCACTGTTTCGTGTAAGTATTCGGTGTTTCTCTGTTCTTTTGTGATGACCTTTTCCCAATCCCACTGATCCACATAGACAGAATGCAGGTTATCCAGTTCCTCATCCCTTCTGATCGCATTCATATCCGTATAAATGCCGTGTCCCGGTTTGATTCCATATTTTCCAAGAGCCATGCGCTTCCATTTAGCCAGTGACTGGACGATTTCTACTTCTTTTTCGTCCAGACCCTTGAGGGTAAAGGTGACTCGTCTTTCCACGCCGCTCAGGTTATCGTTGAGCCCTGTCTCGGGGTCTACGAATAGCGGCGCAGATACTCTGCGCAGGTTCAGACCGTATGCCAGCTCCTGCTGGAAGTAGTCTTTGATCTTCTTGATCGCTCTCTGTGTCTCCAGGGAACTGATCACGGGCGTATACTCTTTTGGTGTAATTAATTCTGACATTTGCTATTCTCCTTTATATGCTTATCTTTTCGAGTATTCACATCCGCAATAATCCTGTCTATAAAGGCCATATTCCTTTGACAGTTGAATGCTTCTCTGAAAACCCGCTTTCTTTTTAAAATCTATATCCAGGTACTCTACCCTGTATTTTTCTGCAAATTTTTTACCTAATTGTGAAATTAACGAGTAGTTTTTGTGGGGACTGACCGTAAGGGTCGTCGTATAAAGACCATATCCCAGGTTTTTAGCTGTTTTGGCAGTCTCCTCGAGGCGCATGCTAAAACAAATCGTACAGCGGCTGCCCCCTTCCGGTTCATTACTGAAGCCATCCGTCAATTGATAATAGACGTCTGGCGTATACTCTCCTTCTAAGAAATGAATCTTGTGCTTTCCCCCCAGGTTGAGGTTGAAGTTCTCTATAAACTTTATCTGGCTTGCCTTTCTCTTTTCATATTCGTCTGGATCCGTAATACAAGGATTGTAAAAAAATACGGTAATATCATAATCTGGCGCTAATCGCTCTATGACTGCCGTGCTGCATGGACCGCAGCAGCTGTGCAGCAATAATGCAGGTTTCATCACTTCTTCTCCTGCCCCGGCAATCTCAGCCAGAGGTCTGCTTCTCTGTCCTATTTCACACTCACAATTCCACGAAGTCGTGGACTTCTTTGCCATATTTTCTGCCTCCTTTACCCAAAACCGATTTTTGTATTTATAACACTTTATTATACACCATATACGGCATTATGCGCAATATTCTATTTTAACGAAATACCCATTAATGCCTTTATTTTTCAACGTTTATCTGCTATAGAAAAATTTTATCCACGATTGGATAATAGAAAATAGACAGGGGTAATATCCTATGTTAAAATAAGTTATCATATCACAAAAAGAGGTTATTTATGACACAGCCAATCAATACAATCAGTTCTTATCTAAAAAAAGAATTCGGTCAAAAGACCGTAAAGTTATCTATTGACGGCGGATTTACCTGTCCCAACCGAGATGGCAGCAAATCTTATGGAGGGTGTCTCTTCTGTTCAGAAGGCGGCGGCGGTGACTTTGCCTCTACAATTGAGGACCAAATCCAATTGTTATCAGAAAAATGGCCAAAAGCGAAGTATCTTGCCTATTTTCAAAATCACACCAACACCTATGCTCCCGTAGAAGAATTGCGCAGCAAATATCAAAAAGCACTAAATCATCCGTTGATTTCAGGGATTGCCATTGCAACACGCCCTGACTGCATCGACGAGGAGGTTTTGGACTTACTCTCCGAAATCAACACAAATCACTTTCTATGGGTCGAATTAGGCCTTCAGACCATGCATCAAAGGACAGCTGACTTGATCAATCGCTGCTATGGGTTGTCCGTTTATGACTACGCCATTAAAGCCTTAAACTCGCGAGGCATCAAAACCGTAGTCCATCTTATTTTGGGACTGCCAGGTGAAAGCCGGGAGGATATGATTCAGTCGGTAAAGTACGCCTGTAATTCTGGTGCCTGGGGAATCAAACTGCATCTGCTCAATGTGGTGAAAGGCTCCAGAATGGAGATAGAATATCACGACTACAATTCCTTTGGTTCCATCGAAGAATATGTACATTTCGTCTGTGACCTGATTGAAATTATTCCTTCGGATATCGTGATTCATCGTCTAACCGGCGATGCACCGCGGAAGATTTTAATTACGCCGGAATGGAGTTACCGAAAGAGGACCATTCTCAATGGAATCAGTGCCGAACTGAAGAGAAGGGGCAGCTGGCAGGGGTGCAAAGGATAAAAAGAAATGGGGAGAAATTTCTCCCCACTAGCAGTATTTTTTCCCTAACCTTCCGTACAAAATATGCTGACTACAAAAATTACAAACAAAAAAACTCCAAGAGCAACGTAATACTTACTGTTTTTCTGTCTCTTTTCTTCCTCTCTTCTTTCCCTTTCACGAAACTGTTGTTCTAGGTCATCTACTTTTTCTTGACAGTATTTTATCTTCTCTGCAGAGTCTCTAAAATCCATAATAGGTTCCAATTTTTTGATTACTTCGAGGTAATCAATTTTATGTTTTGCACGATTAAGAAGTTCGCTGGCGGTACAATATTCGATTTCCTTTGCCTCAAATTCTCTGCGTGCTTCAATCACTCGCTCATATTCTTCTAGTCTGCATCTCAGGTCTGAGTTAGCAAAACGAATCGTTTTTTGATAATAAGGATTTTCTTTCAGAGTATATTTCAATTTCGATAATTCTTCTTCACGGCATACAAACTGTGAAATCATAAGCTTGCCTAAATAAGCTTCTGCACATTCTGGATCCATATCGAGAACTTTTTCACAATAAATATCTGCACGTTCCCATTCTTCATCTTCTAAAAAAAGGAATGCTCTTTGCATTAACGATTCTGCTGTTGGCTGGCTATGTATAACAGACTTTGTTTTCATTTCATTGCTAGAATTCCGTTGCAGAATTTTTTGTATCCCATAAACAAGGTCCTGCATAAATCCAAGCTTAGACATATCCATGGCCTGTAAATGCGAAAATTCAACAGGTAAATCATATGGATTCATATCTCTATAAACAGGAATCAACATTTTATCCGCTCCCTGCCTTATTAGCGCCAGATATCGGCTCCACTCATTTTTGACCCATGGAGAATTAAAATACTCTGCTCGTGTGCTAAGAACAATCATAATTTTTGCAGAGTTCAAAGCTGCAAAAATATAGGGCTCATATTCTATTCCCATTTTGTCATCTAAAGTAATGCGGGAAAAGAAGACCTTGTATCCAGCTTCTGTCAACTCATGATATAATTCGGCAGCAATGACAGAGTCTTCTGAACGTCTTCCATCTGTAGACAGATCTTTGTAACAAATAAAAATATCAAATGGCTCCTCATTTTTGGATATCATAATGATGTTGTTCTGAATCTCATCAATTTGTTTCGCTTCAAATTCATAAATGGCTCTTTGTGATGCATCTGCATATTTTAATGCAGATGCATAGTCTGAATCAAGGAAGATGGATGTATATTGTGTGCGATTAATTGTTGGCACCCGTTTATGGCTAGAAGGATCTTCTACATATTCAATACCATACTTACACAAAACCAATGACCAATAACTCTCAGCATCCTTTGGATCTTCTTTCAGAATTTCTTCGTAAAGCTCAGCAGCTTTGTCGTATTCATTGTTCCGTCTATATTGACCTGCGCGGTCATAGAGATTATATCTCTTTTCATCACTAAGCTTAGGCAAGGTTTGTTTTGTTCCGCAGTAAGGGCATACGGCAACGGTCATATTCTTCGTTAGCTCTAAGTCACCGCCACACATTTTACATTTAAAAATTTGCACTCTTGTATACCTCCAATTTCATCACTTCAATAACCTGCATGCATGATTTCTCTCCAATATACGATGATACAGTGTTTCACAAGCATTTTGTGCGTTAGAAAAATCTTTGGCCTGAACATAATCGTATAGCGCTTTATACGTAACAGAAATTTCTTCTTCCAGTGTGACAAGCTTTTCACTGCTAACCGGATCGCTGTATTTACAGACGTTATATAATTTCTTTAATTCTTCTTTTAACATGTCGTCAGATGTCATGTCATATAAAGTTTCTAAATAGATCGTTAGAGTTCTAATAAAAGAAGTATCCTCTTCAATATTATTTTCCACACGTTCTGCATTTTTTTGTGCAAAATGGGAACTTATGAATATCAGTAGATAACCACCTAGAAGTAAAGTGCCCACAGCGACTGCAACCCAACTTTGAACAAAACCAGCGTACATAAAAAATAACCCTGAGATGAACTGCAATATTAAATAAGTGATACTAACATGAATTCTTGACAGGCCCCAAAAGACTTTTTCTTTGTGATGTGCATACTTGAATGCCATGGAAAAATATAAAAACTGCATCATAATAGCAGCCACAGTAAATACATACGCCGGCCAGAACGCCGAGGATTGTCTATGTGGGACAGCAAAAGCAATTACATTAAATAGGATAAGCAATATCAAAATGACCCCTATGCCATATTTGTCTTTTCTCATAAAAGCCTCCTATAATTCCTTGCCACATTCTGAACAAAACCTACCTCTTGCAACAACTTTTCCACAAGATGGGCAAACTATCGATTCAGAAGCTTTTGATTCTATTTTTGTAAGGGCTCCATCAACAGCCCCGTCTAAGATCCTGTCTACTTCACTGCCAATACGAGTTACGTTATCTAGGCCAATTTCCATGCTTGTAAACTGACTCGAGGACTCTTTAGCAGCTACAGTTTCAGCTACGTCAAAACCTCTCTCTTGTTGATAGGTATAACCTTCCTGTAGTCTTTTTTTAGCAATAGCCTGTGACTCAATTATAATCTTTTCGGCTTCCGTCTGTTGATCAATAATGCCTACCTGTTGACGAAGCTTCGCCTCAGCAATATCAGCATATTGTCTAAAATACAGATTTTTGAATTTCTCATACGAATCTTCCCCTTCAGGTTTTAAAACTGTTGTGACAAAGAAACGTTCTAAGGATATCCCATAGCTTGCAAAATCAGGTAAAAGGGCTTGTTGCAATGCGATAGAAAAATCATTTAAGTGTTCGTCAATCTGGAATATATTAATTTTTTCTTCTTTAATTATCTTTGGAATGTAAGACTTTATTTTTGTCATCAAAAAAGGTCTGAAATAATCCATTAGTTCCTTTTGTCCGAACGTGCTTTCTGTCCCTACTAGATTCACTAAAACTTTCCTTGAATCATCAATGCGCAGACTCAATTCACCACAAGCTCCTATCTGTATCGGGAATTGATATTGTGGTTCTATAAATTGAACTTTAGTATCCGTCCCCCATTTTATTCCCATTTGTTCTGTTCTATTTATAAAATAAATTTCGCAATGAAATGGAGTAATTGTTTCCGTTGTGTAATTCAAAAATTTTCGTACTAAAGGAATATTTTGATTTTCAAGCGTATGTCTGCCTGGACCAAATAAGTCGAGTGCCTCTCCGTTCATCATGAAAATAGCTTCTTGGGATTCATGGACAACTAGTTGTGTATATGAATCGAAATCCTCTTGAGGATGCTTCCAAATTAAAGTTTTATTATCACCTTCATATTTTATGACTGATGTGAATTTACTCATACTAAACCTCTATTCATCATAGAACAAAGGACGATCTCTTTCTATAAAAGAGAAGATCGTCCCAATATAAACATTACCTTTTTATAGAAACCACTACTGAGTATGGGCCATATACGGTCTTATCATAGATGCTCTCCTTATAGGCTCTGACTTTATAGTAGTACCGTTTTCCCAGCGTCCTGCCCTGATTCAAAAACCTGGTCGTCTCCGCAGGGACAGTCTTTACCAGGGTATAAGTTCCAGACTTAGAAGTCGACCGATAGACTTTATAGCCTGTAATTCCACCTACTTCAGTCCATTTTACTTCAATCGATTTCGTGTACATATTTTTTAAAGTCACCGTAGGTTTCTTTAATGTATGCACAATCATTGTCTGAGAATACTCATTACTAATGAATCGAACTCCATTTATTTTCTTATATGGAGCCAATTTGAACTCATACTCCTTGCCTGCATAGGCCATTTTCTTAACAACTTCGGTTTTGCCTTCCACATAAACAGAGTTCCACTTTTCTGAGGTAGTCTGCTTATACCGGAGACGATATCCGTCAGCCCCGTCTATAGGATCCCAGTTAAATTTCATGGTCATATAGCCGCTGTACAGATCCCCTGTCAAAGTGTTAGCTTCACCAAAGGTCGCACCTTTGATTACGTCTGATTCTTTGCCGAATAATTTTTCACCTTTATATTCGTAATAGGCAGCCACTTTGTACTCGTAGATCTCGCCTCGGTACTTCATGGTCTTCGTCCAAGAGGTACCATCCTTGACTGTATTATAGGACCAGCTTGATGTGCTGGATTTTTTCCAGTAGACTCTGTATCCTGACGCTTTTGCATCTCCGTTCCAGGTCAGTGTGACCTGATTATTGCTGTCACTCTGCACTTTGACATTGGTCGGTTTCTCTGGAACATAGGCATTATCGTCCGTTTTTTCTCTAACTACAGTTACATAGTAATATCTCACTTTTCCCGAGGATGAGGTTACTTTTACTGTCACTTTGTTGGAACCAATAGACAAATTCGTGTTGCCTGTAACAGTAACCTTCGCATCACTCACATTGGTAGTCGTTTTGATTGTTACACTGCTAGAGGAAACCGAAGTCTTCAGTTTATAGGAAGAAGTGAATCGATCAAAGCTACTCGTCAGGGACTTTTGTGTGTCCCCTTCATAAACCTTCAGTGAATCGAGATAGTTATTATTGTTTCCGCTTCCAGGTTCTGGACTTGCCGACGCTGGCATGTTTTCATAGACCGGAATCTCGAAAGTGAACCCTTCATTAAAAACACCTGCGTCCTGGTAGCAGGAAGACATGATCGATGACTCTGTAGCTGCAGCAAAGATATTAGTCGCATATTGATGTGTTCCTACGCTCCCTAATCCATTGAGCACATTATAACGCGATAAATATGCGGTGTATTGATTATTATCTAAGAAATTGTTGGCAATATAAATTGCACCGCCTTTTACAGCTTTTTCTAATGTATTCCACGGTCTCAGGTAGGATGTCCCACTCCCGTCAGACCCTCCTGCTGCATAGACCAGACCCTTTGTCGCTGCACTGCCGTCTGCGCTGTCAGAAGCACCGATATTATATGTATTGTACACGCCAGAATATTTCTTGCCGCCATAAGTAAAAGAATGACCATTTATCATGAAATCCGAAGATCCCAATTCAATTCTAGTCTTTGCTGCAAGATAAGTCGGGCTGATGCTATACTTCTTTCCGTTGTACACCTGCTGTGCTGCCGACACGTAGTAGGCAGAGGCAGAAGATGGTAACGCAGTTGTCTTTAAAATAGACTTAACGACATTTTCTTTTTGATAAGATGCGTCATATGTATACGGCTCAAACATAAAAATCGACGACTCCTCCAGCCAATTTCGCGGGTCCATGTAAAAAGCGACTGCATCTTCTGAGGCGACAACCCAGTTCGCGCCATCCTTGCCTATATAAGTATGGCTTGTAAAATTATAAGTTCCACTCCTGACTTCCTTATAAGCGTCCGGCTTCGAAACAGACACAAGGTTAGCGTTGATATTGGAAAGTTGTTTTTCTAACGCCTCACTCCAACTATATCCAACATTCTTTGCTTTAAAGTTCCAAGTTGGATGTTTTTGATGCAGAGCTCGCAGTGCAGCTCTGTAGCTAGTTGGAAATTCCGCCAATTGGGATTCAAAATCTTTATTATCACTAGGTACGTCAACCGGCGGTTCAGATGAACTTCCTGTATCCAGATCAAGATAGGATGCAGAGATATAATAATAGGAGCCATTGATGTTTACTTTACACCAGTTTGAACCACCAGAAGCAACGGCCGCTAAGACGACTTTTACACTGTCGCCCTTTGCCAGCTTCTTGACGGTAGGGAATGTCGTCCCCGGTCCCGTTCTCACATTGGCCGCTTTCGTAATCTTTGCAGACGTACCAGAAACGTAGCTAATAGTAGCCAAGTCGGAGCGGATATATCCACTCCCATACGCACTGCTCACACGATACCAAATCGTCGTTTTGTCGCTGCCACCAGACACCGTGTATTTCTCTGCAGTGATCGTCACTGAAGAATTATACGGCAATGTACATACTATTGAAGAAGATGTCGAATAGCTGGATCTGACATTAACTCCATCTGACTCAGTGATTTTACCTGAAGCATTTGGTGCAGCTGCACCGAAGGATATGATGGTTAAGGCAGCCAATATGATACCTGTCATCAGCAAAATCAGTAAAGTCTCTTTAAGATTTATATTGATCTTATTCTTTATCATTTTCTCACCTGCCTTTATTTATCCGGCCCTAGTCTACCGTCGTTGTAATGTTTCCTGCACAGGGTAACATACATATCATTGCCGCCGATCACCACTTGCTCACCCTGTTTGACAAATTTACCATCTACTACGCGGGCTACCATAGTGGCCTTGCGGCCGCACCAGCAGATGGTTTTGATTTCTTCAATTTTATCTGCATAAATCAGCATATAGTAAGAGCCTTCAAAAAGCTCATTGCGAAAATCATTTTTTAAGCCATAAGCCAAAACTGGAACCTCAAAGCTGTCCACGATTTCCACAAGCTCCTGCACGTGATGTTTCTTTAAAAACTGACATTCGTCAATCAGGACGCAGTCGATCTTGGTCTTCTCATTTTCTCGCATGAAAAGTTCCAAAATGTTCGTGTCGTCCTGCACTAACATCGCCTCCCGCTGTAATCCGATTCTGGATGTGATAACACCTGTCCCAAATCTATCATCAACAGCTGGTACCAGTGTTAATACGTGTTTGCCGCGCTCTTCGTAATTATATGCGACTTTAATCAATTCAATCGACTTGCCAGCATTCATTGTACTGTATCTATAATATAATTGTGCCATTTATCCCTCCTTTTCGTCATATCCCCTTAATATTCTAATGGAATTCACAGAGAAAATCAACCATTAACGTACTGATTAAAAATTGAGGCTCCAGTAATTTATGGAAAAAGAACTTGTACAACAAAAAACAACCCTTCGGACTTAACGTCTGCGAAAGGCTGCTTAAAAATAAATGGTGCCCAGACTCGGAATTGAACCAAGGACACGGGGATTTTCAGTCCCCTGCTCTACCTACTGAGCTATCTGGGCATACATGCGTTATTCTTTTGTTATGTAATGGTGGGCCATCGGGGACTTGAACCCAGGACCTGCCGGTTATGAGCCGGACGCTCTGACCAACTGAGCTAATGGCCCACATCTTTTTAATGGTCGGGGTGGCAGGATTTGAACCCGCGGCCCACTGGTCCCAAACCAGTTGCGCTACCAAACTGCGCTACACCCCGATATTTATGTATCCTGCAAGAACCCTTATTTGGCAGGGGCAGAAGGATTCGAACCCTCGACACGTGGTTTTGGAGACCACTGCTCTACCAACTGAGCTATACCCCTGCGTAATGGCGGAGAAGATGGGATTCGAACCCATGCGGCCCTAATACGAACCCTAACGGTTTAGCAAACCGTCCTCTTCAGCCTCTTGAGTACTTCTCCAGGCTAAAATGAGATCTTGCAATATATGAATCGTTTAAAATGTCTGATGGCGGAGAGGGTGGGATTCGAACCCACGGTCCCTTTCGGAATCACTGGTTTTCAAGACCAGCTCCTTAAACCACTCGGACACCTCTCCAATGTGGAGTCAACTGTTTTCTTTAAAAATGGTGACCCATCGGAGATTCGAACTCCGGACACCTTGATTAAAAGTCAAGTGCTCTGCCGACTGAGCTAATGGGTCATAATAATTGGCTGGGGTAGCAGGACTCGAACCTACGAATGACGGAGTCAAAGTCCGTTGCCTTACCACTTGGCTATACCCCAAAATCATCAAATAAATGGTGAGCCCACAGGGATTCGAACCCCGGACACACGGCTTAGAAGGCCGTTGCTCTATCCAACTGAGCTATGAGCCCACACTAAATTTGAAAAACTGGAGCGGATGATGAGAATCGAACTCACGCCATCAGCTTGGAAGGCTGAGGTTCTACCATTGAACTACATCCGCATAAAATGGAGCGGAAGACGAGATTCGAACTCGCGACCCTCGCCTTGGCAAGGCGATGCTCTACCCCTGAGCCACTTCCGCACATTCTTGAAAAAATTGGTCGAGGGAGATGGATTCGAACCATCGAAAGCTCAGCTAACGGATTTACAGTCCGCCCCCTTTGGCCACTCGGGAATCCCTCGAAATTATTTTTCAAACTTAGTCGTGTTATTTGATGAATTGGAGATATAATTCCAACCTAATTATCTGTATTTTTTGGAGCTGGCGGAGGGAATTATACATTTGCTTCGCAAATGTCGTTCTTCGGCTCTCTTTCCGATCGCCTCGAACCTCTCGCTGTTCAAGAGTTCGCTGAACTCTTTTCCTAACGCTCGAGCCCTTTCGGGTTCGATTCCCTGCGTCAGATTTTTTGGAGCTGGCGGAGGGAATCGAACCCCCAACCTGCTGATTACAAATCAGCTGCTCTACCGTTGAGCCACGCCAGCGTGCGTGTTTATCTACCAGCGATATGCTAGTTAAAAATTGGCGACCTGGAACGGGCTCGAACCGTCGACCTCCAGCGTGACAGGCTGGCATTCTAACCAACTGAACTACCAGGCCGCATCTATGCTTGCCAATTTGCCGAAAACCGCTCGTTCCTCGCTCATCTGTGTACTCAAGTACACGAAATTTCGCTTAAACTCGCGCGCCTTGCATCTCGGACAAATTTTCTGTGCATCTGTGAATGGTCACTGTGGAAAATGGTGGGCGTTATAGGGCTCGAACCTATGACCCTCTGCTTGTAAGGCAGATGCTCTCCCAGCTGAGCTAAACGCCCGCAGTGTCCGCTTCTTGAATGCTTGGCACGTTTATAAATTATACAACATCTCATTTTCTTTGTCAAGAAGTTTTTTAATTTATTTTTCCGTGTTACTTTTCTGCTCTTCTCTGTGAAGAAGTGAGCCGAAAATTATATTATCACATCAGTGATCTTATGTCAACATTTTTTTCAAATGTTTGGTAATCATTTTCTAATCTTGTCCAACTTGACAGATTCATCCACGATTACAGCCTTACCGCCTGACAAACTGGTAACTGTCTCTTTTAGTGCTCCCGCACATGATGGATCAGTGACGATCTCACAAGTTACCGTATCGGCATAAACTATATTAGCAAATTTTACATCATAAGTAAAGTAGAAATTTTGTATTTTATTAAAAACACCGTAATCCACCCTATACGTCATCCCCGAAAGTTCTTTCACGTCACAAGGTCCGGCCGCTTGAATTCCAAGCTTTGCGCTGCTCGTATAGGCACGTACCAGACCGCCGGTTCCCAGTTTGATTCCACCAAAATATCTGGTAACCACCACCGCAAGATTAGTATAACCTTCCTGCACCAGCATCTGTACGATAGGCGCCCCAGAAGTGCCCTGGGGCTCACCATCGTCACTTCCCCACTGCACCTGAAACTTATCTCCAATGACCATAGCCGGCACATTATGGGTTGCGTCTTTATATCGTTTTTTAATTGCAGCGATAAATATGTCCGCTTCTTCTTTTGAAGAAACAGGCTTGACATGAGCGATAAACCTGGATTTTTCTATGATCTGCTCCGCCTGTCCTTCCTCGTAAACTGTACTATATCGTATCATATTCCTTCAGCCTCTGATAATCCTCTTGATTTAATTCAACGTCAAACAAAGTCCCCTCTTCCAGATATTCCATAGACTTGACCAGGGCCTTCTCGCAAAGGTAGGACGACAAGTCTCCTCTCGTAAAAGGAATCAGCAGCTTTGCGTCCACCTTGTCAGCAAATATCTTCTCTTTCACCTTATCGATGAGCTGATCAATGTGAATATTCTCTTTAGCAGATACGAACAGATTGTCCAAATTTGTTACTGGCGCCTGAAAATCCGGATTCAAATCAATCTTATTAAAGACCATGACCTTTTCCTTGGTGCCTGCACCAATTTCAGCCAAAACCTTATTGGTAACAGCGATATGGAACTCATTTTCTTCGTAAGATGCATCTACCACGTGGAGCAATAAATCAGCATAGAGCACCTCTTCCAAGGTGGCTTTAAATGCCTCTACCAAGCTGTGAGGCAATTTGCTGACAAATCCCACCGTGTCGATCAGAATAAACTCATGATTAGTATCCAGTTTGACGCTGCGCTGCTGGGTATCCAGCGTAGCGAAAAGCATATCTTTTTCTCTGACAGCTTTTTCGGATTTATCGACGACAGAAAGGAGTCGGTTCATCAAAGCTGATTTTCCTGAGTTCGTATACCCAACTAAAGCGACGACCGGAATGCCGGACTTCTCTCGTTTCGCACGCTGTACATTTCTCGTCTTGACCAACTGCGCTAATTCACTTTTGATGTCTTCCATGCGCCTCTCGATATGGCGTCTGTCCGTTTCCAGTTTCTTTTCTCCTGGTCCTCTTGTTCCGATTCCCCCGCCAAGCCGGGAAAGAGATTTTCCAAAGCCCGTCAGTCGCGGCATTCTATATTTCAGCTGGGCCAATTCCACTTGCAGCTTTCCTTCTCTGGAATCTGCTCTGGCGGCAAAAATATCCAAAATCAAAATTGTGCGGTCTATCACCCTCACATCCATAGCTTCTTCCAGATTGCGGATCTGCATTCCTGTCAATTCGTCATTGAAGACAACCATATCTGCTTCCATGTTTCTGACTAATTCTGCGACTTCTTCTACTTTGCCCTTTCCAATCAAAGTCGCCGTATTCGGTTTTTCCAGAATCTGGACGACCTTGCCCAGGACCTGCACATTTGCAGCTTCTGCCAGCCCGGCAAGCTCTTCCATAGAATAAGATATGTCTTCTTTTCTCTGCAGGCCGACCAAAATCGCCCTGTATTTTTCTTCTGTTATTATCTCATTATTTTCATTAAATCTCAACATGCCATTAGTATACCACAGATGATCAATCTGTTGCATCTAAAATATCTTCTTCTGGTACATTTACATAGCTATTTGGCACTTCACCGACGATGACTACCTCTGAAATCAGCATCTTGTTCTTAATTTTGAAATTTTCGGCCGAGAAAGGCTGTAGCACCCTGACGTTGCTTTCTATCGTTATGTAAATTTTATACTTGGTCTGATTAATTCCCTGGCTTTCGAATTCTGTCTCAAAATCGCATTTCGTAACAGATAGCGGCAAGATTTTTATGTTGATATTGAGGTGGTCTGCTTCTGACAGCAGTTTGCTGCCGACTAACGAACCATATGACAGCTTGATTGCGCGAGGTTCTATGCTGTCGTATTTTTTCTGGAGGTTCACAGCAAATTCGGCCACCATTCTATTGATCAAACTGGTATTGGACTGCACCATCTGGACTTTATCATCCTTCCCAGACTTCACGATAAAGAGGTTTTCTTCATACTCTTTACCTGAAAAATCCTCTTTGATTGTCTGATTGATAATTTCTGTAATCATACCCTTCGCCTTCAGCTGGCTCACAGCGTCGATATTTGGCTCTATTTGGCTTTTAAATCCATTGATCAATAAAATGCATGCTAAACTAAAAAGAATCAGCGAAATCGTCAATTTTTTCCAAAAAGAGAGTTTTTCATTTCTATGTCGTCTCATAAAAAAACCTCCTGCTATCATATTCTATGTTCAGCAGAAGGTTTTTGTTATCAATTAAATCTCAAAATTCTTAATCGCATCTCTCAGGAACTCATTTGTAATCTTGATTCTCGTACCTTTCATACCCAGAGATCTGGATTCAATGACGCCGGCGCTCTCCAGTTTACGAAGTGCATTTACGATGACTGAACGAGTGATACCGGATTTGTCAGCAATTTTGCTGGCAACCAAAAGGCCTTCGTCGCCCTTCAGTTCAGCAAAAATTTTCGTAACAGCATCCATTTCTGAATAGGACAGAGTGGAAAGAGCCATATCTACAGCTTCTTTCATTCTGATGTCTTCTTCTTCATCCATCGCAATTCCTCTGGCAACTTCAATTCCGACTACAGTCGCACCATATTCGCAGATTGCGATATCTTCATCGTCATAAGCTTTGTCGGCTCTTGCCAGCAGAAGCGTAGCAATTCTATTGCCGCCGAAAATGATTGGAACGATGGTATGGTATTTGCTTGCCAGCGTATACTCATCACCATAGTAAGCCTTTATGCTGTCGTAAGTCAAATTCTCCTTGGTGTCGGTAACCTGTAGGAATTTGTCATTGTACTGCGTAGGCAGAACCACCTTTTTCGTCTCTGGATCCACTACTAAAGGAGCCTCTTCGCCTGCTTCATATTTTGCGGCGAGTACCTTTCCTCTTCTATTCATGATGTAAATGTTGGAATCCAGCATTTCACTCATAATATTACACAGCTCATCAAAAGAGATGTAACCAGCTGTGCTTTCAGAAAGCACCCAATTCAGCTTTCTAATTCTTGTTAATAATTTTTCACTCATATTTTACCTCAACTTTTTAAATACTAACTAATTCTTATTTGTATAGGGGATTCATCCGCCTATAAGATATATCTGTCCACATCATCCTTGTGGATAGTATCCATAAATTTACTTTGAACAAAGGCCCTATCAATGGTAATCTGTTCTTCTTCCATCTCGGGGATGTTGAAAGAAATATCTTCCAGCAGCTTTTCTAATATTGTATACAGTCTTCTTGCTCCAATATTTTCAGTCTGCTCATTCATAAGATACGCCATTGTAGCGATTTCGTCAATAGAATCTTCTGTAAATTCTACTTTAATTCCTTCTGTTTCCAGTAATGCAATATGCTGTTTGATGATGGCATTCTCTGGAACGGTTAGAATTTGAACAAAAGACTCCTTAGTCAAATTCTGCAGTTCTACTCTGATTGGGAAACGTCCCTGCAGTTCAGGAATCAAATCCGTCGGTTTTGACGTATGGAAAGCACCTGCACCGATGAACAAGATATGGTCAGTTTTTACAGGTCCATATTTTGTGTTGATAACGCTTCCTTCTACGATAGGCAGAATATCTCTCTGGACACCTTCTCTGGACACATCTGCACCGGTATGATAGCTTGAACTGGAGGCAATCTTGTCGATTTCATCGATAAAGATAATACCGTTCTGCTCCGCGTTTTCCAGGGCTTCGTCAGTAACTTGATCCATATCCAGCAGATTCTGAGCCTCTTGTTCTCTGAGAATCTTTCTTGCTTCTTTGACCCTGACCCTCTTGGTCTTGGTCTTCTGCGGCATCATGTCGCCAAAGATATTGCCGATGGCGATGCTCATGCCTTCGTTGCTCATATCTAACTGATTGCCTTTTGGCGTATCGTTGACCTCGATTTCAACAAATTGTTCCTCCAGCAGCCCCTGTTTCAGCTGCTGTCTGACCTGTTCTCTAGCCATTTCAATATCTGTCGGGTCTACTTTCTTATCTTCCTCTTTGGCCTTGCTCTCCTCATAAAGCTTTTTCTGGCTCGGATAGCCGCCGCTGTTCAGAATAAAGTCAAAGGGATTGTTCGGTTTGTTTTCATTTTTCTTTTTCTTGCCGCCTGGAATAATCGCTTCGATGATCTTTTCGTCTGCGATTTCTTCTGCAATATCATATTTCTCTTGCAGCCTCGACTGTTTAGTGATACGAATAGCTGCTTCTACCAAGTCTCTGACCATGGAATCCACATCACGTCCAACATAGCCGACTTCCGTAAACTTTGTCGCTTCTACCTTTACGAAAGGTGCTTTCATCAATTTGGCCAGACGTCTGGCAATTTCTGTTTTACCACAACCTGTTGGTCCCATCATCAAAATGTTTTTTGGTGTGATTTCCTCTCTCATCTCGTCAGAGAGAAGACTTCTCCTGTATCTGTTTCGCAGGGCGATCGCAACTGATTTCTTCGCCTCGTCCTGTCCGATAATATACTTGTCCAGTTCTGCCACAATTTCTTTTGGCGTCATACTCTGTATTTTACCTGCCATGATTCTTCCCCCTTATAACTTTTCTACCGTGATGTTATCATTGGTATATACGCAGATTGAAGATGCAATTTTCAATGATTCCTTTACGATTTCTTCTGCGCTCATCTCTGTATGATTAAATAAAGCGTTGGCCGCTGAATATGCAAAGTTTCCGCCAGAACCGATTGCTACAAAGTCCTGATCGGGAACAATGACTTCGCCATTTCCTGATACGACCAGCAAATCATCCTTGTCCACTACGATCATCAAAGCTTCCAGACTTCTCATGCCCTTATCAGAACGCCAAAGCTGCGCGAGATCTACGGCTGCCCTTTTCAGATTGCCACCGTGCTCTTCTAATTTTTTTTCAAATTTCTCAGTCAGCGAAAAAGCATCGGCTACAGAACCTGCAAATCCAGTCAACACCTGATTTTTAAAAATCTTTTTTACTTTTTTTGCTCCATTTTTCATAATGGCTGTCTCACCCATTGTGACCTGTCCGTCTCCGCCGATGGCGATATCGTCAGGGCCTCTTCTGACAGCGCAAATTGTGGTTGCATGAAATTCTACCATTTTCTCTACCTCCATTATTCCTTTCAGGCTACTCTTTGTAGTCACATTCAGCATTAGAGCAAGCTAAATTGCCTGCCTTTGTTTTCTTTTCAATTAAAAGTGCACCGCACTTTGGACATTTTTTGTTGACTGGTTTGTACCAGAAAGACTGATCGCAATCCGGATAGCCGCTGCAGCCATAGAAGAGTTTTCCTTTTTTACTCTTCCGTGCTACGATGTCCTTGCCGCATTTCGGACATTTTACGTCGATAGTCTTTACAATAGGTTTGGTGTTCTTACATTCTGGATAGCCAGAGCAAGCGATAAATTCACCAAAACGGCCCATTTTCAATACCATAGGCTTTCCACACAGCTCACAGGTTTCTCCCGTCGGTTGGTCTTCCACTGTCACCTTTTCTATTGCATTGTCTGCAACTTCCAACTCTTTTTCAAAAGGACCGTAAAAATCGCGGATTACTCTTTTCCATTCTAGATCTTTGATTTCGACATCATCCAGCTTGTCTTCCATTGCAGCCGTAAAGTTAGCATCGACAATTTCTTTGAAGTATTCTTCCATCAGACCTGTAACCAAAAAACCCAATTCAGTAGGAACTAGTGATTTTTTCTCTCTCGTCACATACTTTCTCTCTGATAGAGTGCCCACAATGGGCGCATAGGTACTCGGTCTGCCGATATTTTTCTCTTCCAGCTCTTTGACCAAGCTGGCTTCGGTATATCTTGCCGGCGGCTGAGTGAAGTTCTGTTCTCCGCCGAGACTCACCACCTCCAGCAGTTCTCCCTTTTCTAAGGCAGGCAGAATCTTATCTTTATCTTCATCTGTACTATTCTTGTACACCCTTTGATAACCGTCAAACAGTAATTTTGATCCTGTCGTTTTGAAAGTATAATCTCCGTTTTCTATTTCTACCTGCAGATTGTCAAATTTAGCAGCTGTCATCTGGCTGGCCATAAACCGGCACCAAATCAACCTGTACAGCTTAAACTGTTCGTTAGAAAGGGATTCTTTGATTGATTCAGGGTCCAGGGAAATGTTACTCGGCCTGATGGCTTCATGTGCATCCTGGATGTCCTTCTTCTTATTAGAATAAACGTTATTTCCTAAATATTCTTTCCCGTATTTATCTGTAATAAAAGACGCTGCAGCCGCCTTGGCTTCATCTGAAATTCTCACAGAGTCAGTTCTCAGATACGTGATCAGTCCGACCGTACCTTGTCCTTTAATCTCAACGCCTTCGTAAAGCTGCTGTGCAACCAGCATGGTCTTTTTGGTATTAAAGTTCAACTTCGTAGAAGCCTCCTGCTGCATGCTGCTAGTCGTAAATGGGGCGAAAGGTTTCTTTATTCGTTCTTTCTGATTCAGCGCTGCAACAGTGTATCTTCCAGCATTTAATTCCGCTAAGATGTTATCATTTTGTTCTTTATTTTCAACAACCAGCTTTTTCTTTTTGAATTCCATCAGCTTGGCTGTAAACTTCTTCCCTTTTTTGAATTCGGCCGTAATCGTCCAGTATTCCTTCGGGTCAAAATCTCGTATTTCTTTCTCACGGTCACAGATAATTTTTAGCGCTGCCGACTGTACCCTTCCAGCAGATAGGCCTTTTCTGACCTTTCTCCACAAAAGAGGACTGATCTGATATCCTACCAGCCTGTCTAATACACGGCGCGCCTGCTGCGCATCGACCAAATTCAGGTCAATTTTTCTCGGATGTTTGATTGCTTCTTTAATGGAGCTTTTGATAATTTCGTTAAATACAATTCTGCAGGGCGTGTCTAAATCAATCCCAAGCAGATTCGCAAGATGCCACGAAATTGCTTCTCCTTCACGGTCCGGGTCAGTTGCCAAATATACTTTAGAAGCTTTCTTCGCTTCTTTTCTGAGTTCCTTGATAATATCCCCCTTGCCTCTGATGGGAATGTACTGTGGTTCAAAATCGTTTTCGATATCGATTCCCAATTTGCTTTTGGGCAAATCCCTTACATGCCCGACAGAAGCGATGACTTTATAGTTTGCACCAAGATATTTGCCAATGGTTTTGGCCTTTGATGGTGATTCCACTATGACTAATGTTTTTTTCGCAGTTGCCATTTTTCCTCCCGCACTCTTTCGTTATATTAATGTTACAGTCCTATATTGTATTAGCATTATCAGAATTTTGCAACAAAAACTTTCCCTAAAGACGAAAAAATTATTCCTTTCATTTCTAGAATTGTGATTATACCATTAATTTCCGATGGTTTTATGTTCGTTTTGTGATATATTTCATCTATTGTGACTTCTCCGCAATTTTTAATCACTTCAAAAACCTTTCTTTCGTCCTCTCCCAGGTCTAATAGATTATCTTCCTTTATATAGGGAGAAATATTCAAATCTAGGAAAATATCGTCTATCAGGATGAGAGGCGTCGTGTTCTCTCGAATCAGTTGATTTGTTCCAAAACTATAATAACTGGTAATATTTCCCGGAACGGCATAGAGGTTCTTACCTTGTTCTTCTGCACATTCTGCTGTGATCAAAGCGCCGCTTCGATTTGGCGCTTCCACGACGACCACACTTTCTGCCAAAGCGCTGATCAGCCGGTTTCTTTTGGGGAAGTCGTAAGATCTGGCGATATAACCTGGTTCATGTTCAGATAAAAGCAGACCTTCTCTGGCGATTCGTTGCTGCAGCTTCCGGTTTTCTGGCGGATAAAAATGATCGGTACCACCACCTAAGACGGCGATTGTTTTGCCGCCCGCCTCCAGTGCTCCCAGATGTCCTGCCGTATCGATTCCCTTCGCCAAACCACTGACCACCGTCACGCCGTTTTCCGCCGCCCGCCTGCCAATCGTCTTCGCTACGGTCTTGCCATATTGGGTGCATTTTCTGCTGCCCACGATGGCGATACACCTATTTTGCAGCAGTCCAGGGTCACCCTCAAAATATAATACACCCAGATCAGGCACGAAGTCCCTCAAAATCTGGGGAAATTTGTCGTCATCTATCAAAAGTTTTCCTTGCATAGTAATTTCTCCCTGTATTGCAGTGCTTCTGCCAGATGTTTGTTCTGAATGTCATCGTCTCCATCCAAATCAGCTACAGTTCTTGCCATCTTCCGGATTTTCAGCACAGTTCTCGGATTTAGTTGAAATCTGCTGTACGCCTGTTCCAACATCTGGCTTTGTTCTTTGCTGAGAAAGGCAAATTCCTCTATCAGATGGTCGTCCAGCTGATGGTTCAAGGTAATGCTTCTGCCTTGATAGCGTCTGTGTTGAATTTCCCTTGCAAATTCAATTTTCTGCTTCATCTCTTCGGAAGATTCGGCAGTCTGACAATTGAGGTCGTTGTAATCTACTGGTAAAAGTCTGATGTGCATATCAATTCGATCCATAATAGGACCAGTCAGGTGAGATTGATAGCTGCTAATTTCCGCTGGACGGCACACACACTCATGAACAGCATCACCATAATAACCGCATTTGCAAGGGTTTGTTGCAGCGACAAGCATGAAATCTGCTGGATATACGTAGGATTCTCCTTTTCTGATGAGAGAAATTTTTTTCTTCTCCAATGGGATACGTAAGGTGTCAATGATATTTTTGTCAAATTCTCCGATTTCATCCAAAAATAGTACCCCCTTATCTGCCAGTGTGATTTCCCCCGGTCTCGGAAAGGCGCCTCCGCCCAGAAGTCCTGCCGCCGTAATCTTATGATGAGGCTGCCTGAAAGGGCGTCTGCAGATATAGGGCTGTCCTTCATTGAGCAAACCAGCCACAGAGTAGATCATCGTCGTTTCGATGATTTCATCGCGATTCATCTTTGGCATGATGGACGGAATTCTCTCTGAAATCATAGTTTTCCCCGTAGATGGACTGCCTACCATCAATATGCCGTGACCGCCTGCTACAGCTACTGTGATTGCCCGTTTAACATTTTCCTGCCCTTTGACGTCAGCAAAATTTAACATTTCTTTTTCATCCGCCATCGTGTCTGAATCCAAAGGATCATGACAATAGGGTGCTATTGCACACTTTAAGTTGAAATGATCGAGGACCTCTGCTATAGATTCTACTGGCAGAAGATTGATTCCATTCACTAGCGCCGCTTCCTCTCTGTTCGCCTTAGGGATCATTACATTTTTTAGCCCCTGTTTTCTCAGCGCCGTGACCATTGGCAGAATGCCATCACATTGTTTTACGCAGCCGTCTAAGGACAACTCGCCGATAAAGCCATAATCCTCCAAACTGCGGTCAAAAACCTGTTTTGAAGATGCTAAGATGCCCATCATCATAGCCAGATCAAAATGACTTCCCCGTTTACGCATTCCCGCGGGCGACATGTTAATTGTAATTCTGCCCATCGGATACTGCAGGCCGGAATTACAGATAGCTGCACGAATTCTTTCTCTTGCTTCTTTTACGGTCCTATCACCTAACCCGACGATGTTCATTACAGGCATCCCTTTACAAATGTCTGTTTCAACGGTAATAGGTACTGCATCGATACCGTGTACCGCTGCAGAAATAGTCTTTGATAACATCTTCTGCTCCTCTCAAAATGCGTTTTCAATCTGGTTAAACAGAATTTCTATCACTTGAAAGCTGACAAAGCCGCCGTTTCTCCCATGTGATTTAAGATAGTAAGAGGCAGTGTTTCTGATGTGTCTCTGTTTTCCCAGCGTCACCGATTCTGCTGGTGTCCCAAAGTTTACAGACTTCCTGGTCTTTACTTCGACAAAGATCAGTTCATCACTCTTCTCTGCAATGATATCGATTTCTCCTGCTTTAGATCGATATTTCCGTTCCAATATCTGATAACCTTGCATGGTCAAAATTTTGGCAGCAAAGTCTTCTCCTGCATCTCCAATTAACTTTCTATCATACATCTTCTTGCGCGTCTCCATTTGTAAAATTTTACTATTTATATATTTAATTTACTACATTTTACAATATATGTCAATATATTGATCGTAAAAAAACAGGAACCACCAAAAGTGACTCCTGTCTGAAAGCGATAGCACAGTCTACAGAACAAAATGCTCGATCGCTTTTGCTACGCCGTCATTGTCGTTGGTATCTGTGATATAATCTGCTAAGGATTTCATCTCCTCCGACGCGTTGCCGACAACCACACCGATTTCTGCCAGTTTGATCATCTCCATATCATTAGGGCTGTCTCCGCAGGCCATCAACTCATCAGAACTCACACCCAATCTTCTCATGAGAAAGCGCAAAGCTTCTGCCTTGCTGGTATTGGCTCCGCCAATCTCAAAATTGTGTTGAAAGGACGAAGTCAGAGTAATCCCCTCAATTTGTTCTAGAATCCGCTGCCATTTTTCTTTTTCTTCTATGTGTTCAAAATTGATGCTGATATTCTCAATTTGATGCTTGTTTTCAATCATGTAATCACAGATATGCGGGATCGGGTTGCGCGTGCTTTTGATGTATTCCGCATCGCGGTAAGTGGAACCATTGGCAACGACGTCCTCGTATTCCGCTTTGTCGATAAAGGCTTTGCCTCCGACAAAAGTTTCGATAGAAAAGCCGGTGCCTCGCAGCACTCTTACGACTTCCTCAACAGCATGAGAGGTCAGGTAGTTTTCATAAATGGTCTTCATCGTGGCCAATTCTGTTACATGGGCGCCATTGGATGTCACAATATATTCCAATCCCTCGATGCTAAAAAGCTGTTTTGGCAGTGATTGAAAGGTCCGACCTGTAGAAACGACGATATGCACGCCGCTTTCCATCGCTTTTCTGAATGCAGTCATGGTCCGCGCCGATATTTCCTTTTGATTATTGAGCGTGGTTCCATCGAGGTCCAGAGCCACCATTCTTATCTTCTTATCTTTCATTTCCATCCCTCAATGCTAAAAATTCTGTATTATAAATTCTAACTTTCTTCATGGTACAGCCATCGTCATGGCCAGGATAAATCATGATGTCATTTTCCCATAGATCGACCACCTCGCATATGGAACGTTTCATATCGGCTTCTGAACCGCCCGCCAGATCTGTCCTGCCCAAATCCGTGTCAAAGATCGTGTCTCCTGTAAAGCACACTCTGCTTTTTGCTCCCATAATGCAGATACTGCCTCTGGTATGTCCCGGCGTATGCAAAACCTCTAGAACTTCATCATCTAGTTCAAAGGTGTCTCCCGCTTTTATACGCTGATCCACCACGCCTTTATATACAAAAGCGTCCTCCTCGTGCATGAAAATCGAACACTCCAAAGCGTCTCTCACAGCTTCTGCAGCGCCAACATGATCGTGGTGAAGATGGGTCAAGATAATTCCTCTTGGTGTCAGTTGATTCTCTTTCACAAAGTTGATAAATTTTTTAGGTTGATACCCTGGATCTATGATATAACAGGTCCCGCCTGTCTGTCCGTAAAGCACATAACCATTACTCAGCAGACTTCCGCCTATAAATCTCTTAATTTTCAATAGAATTCCCTCCCTTGTGGCAGCACATGCTGCGCAATACTCCTACGCGCGCCCAGCTCGCTTCGCTGTCCGTTTTGCCTTGCCAGCTAAAACCGGGACAAAAGGCAACGCTGTTTGATTCTGGAACCATTATACCATGTGCATTCCTTTGAGAATATAGCCGTAGCACATGATTCAATGAACGCTTCCTTGCAGCAACGCTGTAAGATCGTTTGCGTTCATTATACCATGACTATACCTTTGAAAATACAGTCGAAAGTCATGATTCAATGGTTCCTTCCTTGCAGCAACGCTGTTTGATTCTGGAACCATTATACCAAATTCCAAAACCGCTTGCAAATTCAAATGTTTTGAATTAGAATAGTGTAAGTGCTTACACGAAAATTTTGAAATTATAAAGAGGATATAAAGATGAACGTTGCTATTGTTGGCGCCGGCAAATTGGGCTTTAAAGTCGCAGAAGCCCTGCTGGGCGGAGATTATGCGATTACAATGATCGACAAAAATGAGGACGTCCTACATAAACTGTCACAGCATCTTGATGTCATGACAATCAATGCAGATGCAAAAGATATTGCAGTTCTTAAGAACACCAATATCAATACCTTTCACTATCTGCTGGCAGTAACGGATAACGACGAAACCAACATCGTAATTTCTGCTTTTGCCAAAAAACTGGGATGCAGGCATGTCATCGCCAGAGTCAGAGAACCGGAATATATGAATCAATTTGATTTTATAAAAGAAACCATGCACATTGATTCAATTATCAATCCAGATTTGGCGATTACAGTTGAAATTTACAAATATTTAGCGGAAAAATATACTTTGAGCAATGGAATCTTCACCAGTGGAAAAATTTCCCTGATTGAGTTCCCCTCAAAACGGTTTCCAAAGCTGGTGGGCCGCAGTATTCCCGAAGTCGGAGAATATCTGCCCAATATGTTGATCGCGGCTATCTCAAGAAACGGCAAAGTCATCATTCCTCATGGCAATGACCATATACAGAATGGGGACTTTCTCTACGTTGTGGGCGAAAAAGACCAGATCATCAGCCTAAATAAAAAAGTCCATGAGAAAGGACGTTATACGAACCTTCAGAAGGTTATGATCATAGGCGGCGGAAAAACCGGGTTTTACCTAGCAGAAAAGCTTTCAGAATTTGGAGCTGCCGTAAAATTAGTAGAAAAGAGCAAAGAGCGTTGCCGTTATCTATCTACGCATTTAAATAATGTCATGGTCCTCCACAGCGATGGAACAGATATTTCCCTGTTGGAAGAAGAAAATATGAACGAAATGGATGCCTTCGTAACCGCCACTGGTTATGACGAAGAAAATCTGCTTCTGGCATTGACTGCCAAGCAGCATGGAATTGCCGACGTCATTTCCAAAGTCAGTCACGAAAGTTATAAAGGCCTCATCGAGCGCATGGGAGTGGATGTCGTGCTGAATCCCCTTGACATTACAGCAAGCAATATTTTGAGATTTATTCAAGGATCGAAAAAAATCATTTCGTCCCTATTGATTCAGGGACAAGCTGAAATCATGGAAATCATCGCACACTCTCATATGACCATGATCGGTGTTCCCCTCGCAGAGCTGGAGCTTCCTGACGGCGTATTGATTGCTGCTATCCACAGAGGGAAAGACGTTATTATTCCGACTGGAACCACAAAGATAGAACTGCACGACAAAGTCATCATACTCAGCTTGCTGAGCGAAATTGGCGACTTGGAAAAACTATTAAAGAACAAAAACTAGGAGTTTAAAATGACAGTAAACTTTAATGGTGTCATAAGGATGATGGGAATTTTGCTTTTGGTACTGGGGCTCTGCCTGATACCTTCTCTTATCGTAGCCTTGGTCTATCACGAAATGCTGGCATTTCGGTGTTTCGTTTTTACAATCATCCCTTGCTTTGTCATAGGATTTATATTAATTAAGTTATTTCGCCCTTCTCTGATCAAATTAAAGGCCAGAGATGGGTTTCTTATTGTGTCACTGTGCTGGCTGGTGGCCTCTTTAATCGGTGCATTTCCACTTTGGTTCTCCGGAGCGATTCCAAGTTATATCGATGCTTTTTTTGAAACCTGTTCCGGATTTTCAACTACAGGGTCTTCTATCCTTGCCGATATTGAGGCACTTCCTAAATCTATGCTGTTCTGGCGTTCCTTCACACATTGGCTGGGCGGCATGGGTATCATCGTTTTCGCCATGGCCCTGCTGCCGTCTATCGGCGTCGGCGGTCAACTTATCGCCAGCGCAGAAACACCCGGTCCTACGCTGGACAAAATTGCTCCTCGTTTTTCTGATACTGCCAGGCGGCTGTATTTAGTATATCTGTTTTTTACCATACTTGAGACTTTGCTTCTGCTCTTGGGTGGCATGAATTTCTACGATTCACTTGTCCACACCTTTGGTACAGTTGGAACCGGTGGTTTTTCATCTTATGGAAACAGCGTCGCCCACTTCGAAAGCCCCTACCTGCAATGGGTAATCACGATTTTCATGATTCTCTGCGGTATCAATTTCAATCTCTATTTTGTGCTGGCAAGAAGAGGGTTCAAATCCATGATGAAGGATTCTGAATTAAAGCTGTATCTTTTAATCATACTTTCTGTATCCGCTCTGATTGCCGTCGATCTCTTTGTCACAGGAGTCTATGATGATGTGGAAGAAGGAATTCGCACCTCCACTTTTCAGGTGGCTTCTATCATCACGACTACAGGCTATGCCACCGCTGATTACGACATTTGGCCTACCTTCAGCAAGATGCTGATCTTCCTGTTGATGCTTGTCGGTGCGTGCTCTTCATCCACAGGCGGAGGCGTAAAAGTAATCAGAATTCTAGTATCTTTGAAGCTGATTCGAAGAGGTGTCTCCCTGAAGCTGCACCCAAGACGGGTGGTCACTGTGACACTGGGAGGAAAAGAAGTTCCTCAAGAAGTTTCAACGAATATCGCAAACTTTGTGTTTTTCTATATATTTGTAGTGTTTGCAGGTTCTTTTATTATTTCTTTTAACGGATTTGATCTGATGACGACCATTTCGTCTGTTATCACTTGTCTGGGAAATATCGGACCTGGATTCTCACTCATTGGTCCTGTCATGAATTTCAGCGAATTTTCTGGGTTTTCAAAACTGATTTTATCGCTGTTAATGATTGCAGGCAGGCTGGAACTATTCACATTTTTCATGTTGTTCTCGCCCCATTACTGGAACTCCAATAAATCATAAGGAATAGAAAAATGACATATAATCATCGAGTTATTTTAAGAACCATATCCGTCATCATGTTATTTGAGGGGTGCGCTATGCTGGTGCCCCTGGTTTGTGCTGTCTATTATAAGGAATTGGGTGCGGCGTCAGCCTTTTTCTTTACTGCCATATGCTGTATCTGTTTTGGCATGACCGTATTTAAGCACCTGCGATACTATACATTGAAAATCAAAACCCGTGAAGGTTATTTTGTCGCCTTTATCTGTTGGTTCCTGGTCTGCCTGGTAGGCACCATGCCTTACGCTTTATCAGAATGCGGTTATTCTTATGTAGACTGTATTTTTGAGTCTGTATCCGGCTGGACCACTACGGGAGCCTGGGTAATCAATATCGATGCCATGCCGCGTTCTCTGGTTCTTTGGAAAGCCATCACCAACTGGCTGGGCGGTATGGGGCTGCTCCTACTGACGATTTCCTTCTTCCCAATACTGGGAGTGCAGGGACAGAAAATGGCGGCGGCGGAAGTTCCCGGCCCTGATCTTGAGAAAATGTCTGCACGAATCAGCGATACGGCTAAGCTATCCTACAGAATCTACATCGCAATGACGATATTGGAATTATGTCTATTGCTGCCCAGCGGCCTGACACCATTTGAAGCCGTCATCAATACGATGTCTACTATCAGTACCGCCGGACTGTATAACCTGAACAATGACGTCGTAATCAACTTTACCCCTTATGTAAAGGCCGTGTTCACCTTCTTTTCCATCGCAGGGTCCGTTAATTTCATGATGTATTTCTTTATTTCCGTCGGTAAATGGAAACGCGTCGTCAAAAATGTGGAGCTTCGGACTTATCTGAGTCTCTTAACGGGCGGCTCAGTCATCATGGCTATCGTCCTGACTGCAACTGGCACATACCATTCCTTTTTCAAGGCTCTTGGAGACTCCTTTGTTCAAGCAGTAGCCTTTGGCTCCACTTCAGGTTTTGAAATAGCAGATATCAATATATGGCCGACAGCCTGCAAAATCGTATTGCTAGTCCTGCTTTTGATCGGCGGCTGCGGGAATTCTACCAGCGGTTCCATCAAAGTCATACGATTTGTCGTATACTTCAAACTGATTATGAGAGGAATCTACAAAAGGATCCACCCCCATGCAATCAAGCCTGTTATGATTCAGAAGAAACCGGTCAGCGCAGAAAGCGCTTCTTCTATCACCGTATTTCTGATGTTGTTTTTCTCCATATATATCGTTTCCTCCCTGGTGCTGTCCTTGGAAAATCAAGATATGGAGACGACACTGGCGGCCTCGCTAGCGGCTATTACGAACAATGGTACCGGCTTTGGCAATATTGCAGGCGGTAATTTCGGCATCTTCTCCTGGTTTGGCAAGCTCTTTTCCTCTGCTTTAATGCTGGCGGGAAGATTAGAGCTTTATGCAATCATTCTGCTCTTCTCCAGATCTTTCTGGAATTCTGACAGAGCAAGATCATAACATTTTAAAACAAATCAGCGCATAATTAAAATCCTCCTGTAAAGCATAAAAGCAGGAGGATTATTTTTATGACCGTAAAAGAACTTATGACGACCAGCGTATGCTTTTTAAAACCCGATGCTTCTATTTCAGATGCTGCCGCATTGATGAAAAAAAATAACATCGGAATCGTGCCAATCTGCGATAACAGAGGCTGTTTACTTGGACTGGTGACCGATCGGGACATTTTAATGCGCGTATCGACTGCAGATGCTGCCAGCGTCGAACTTACGAAAATCACAGATATCATGACAACAAATCTTGTGACCATCTCGCCAGAAATGAACGTCCACGATGCCGCCTGTCTCTTCTCAAAAAAGAAGGTCCATCGCCTTCCCGTGTTGGAAAACGGCAGACTGGTCGGTATGCTCTCATTGACTGATCTGGCCAAAAAGAAAATATTCTTGGCTGAGGTCGGCGATATCATGGGCGCCATCGCAACCAAGAAATAAATGTCCCAAAAAGAGCGAAGAGCCGGAAAATGTTTCCGGCTAATCTCTCATCTCCATACCCCTATTGATTTTAGTTTCCCCTGTTAATCATGACGATTGCCCCGATTATGGCAATAATCAAAAGAAAGAATGCAATTAAAGACACTGTAATAGTTCTTGTAATCATCTCTACCCCTTTTCTAGTTCGTATACTATAGCTTCCCCTTTTGTATTTACATGATATTACTAATACTAGACAGGGTCAATACCCTTGGGGCAAAATTAAGAATTCTTAAGAATTGTATTCCGGTCTATTTCACTGACAATGGAAAAAAATTCACAAATCCATCACGTAATATAGTTAAATACTTATTGCTTTGTTGTTTGAGATGTTTTAATATATCTGTAGAAAGGAATGATGCAATATGACACAAAGAAGTAAAAACAAAAGTAATTTTAAGAAAGGGTCAGTAGAAATGCTGTTGCTTCATCTGCTGAAAACAGAAGGGGACTGTTACGGCTATCAGCTTTCACAGCTGATCAATCAGCGATCAAACGGCGTTTTGGTGATTCCAGAAGGATCCATGTACCCGACTTTGTACAAGCTAATCGACAACAACTTTATCACCGATTACAAAAAAACTGTAGGGAAGAGAATGACACGCGTATACTATCATCTCGAGGAAGCCGGTGAGAAGCGTTTAGAGGAGTTAGTAGAAGATTATCTTGAAGTTACAGAAGCGATCCATAAAATCATGGATTTTTCACCAGAGAAAGAAAATTAGTTTACATGATAAAGGACTGCCATATGGCAGTCCTTTGTAGTATCCTATTCTTTTATCATGGCAAAGTCAATCTGTCTCTCTTGCGGACTGGCTCCCAGCACTACGATCTTTACTCTATCTCCCAAAGCATAGATTTTGCGTGTCTGCCTGCCAATGACTCGATACTTTCCTTCTTCGTAATCATAGAAATCGTCTTTCAGGCTGTCCAATCTGACCATGCCTTCTATGGTGTTCGGTAATTGCACATAAATGCCGAAGTTTGTCACTCCGCTGATAATGCCCTCGAAAATTTCTCCCACTTTGCTCTGCATAAACTGCGCTTTCTTCATTTTCTCCACTTCTCGTTCCATCTCCTGGGCTGTCCTCTCTGTCAACGACGCGGTATCTGCTGCAATTTCTGCATCCTTTCTGAACTTCTTCAAAAGCTTTTCCGTAGTCTCACCATTGATAGATGCCTTGATAATCCGATGAATCATCAGATCCGGATAACGCCTGATTGGGGAAGTGAAATGACAGTAATAGGTAAATGCCAGACCAAAATGTCCTGCACATTCAGTGCTGTAAAAGGCCTTTTTCATCGATCTGAGCATCACTGTGCTGACAATATTCTCATAAGGTTTTCCCTCTATCCGCTGCAAGATTTCGTTGAGCAGCCGAGGATGAATGTTATCAGGATTTCCGGTCAGGTTAATTCCAAATCCGGCCAAAAAAGCTTTCAGTTCTACGATTTTCTCTGTGTCTGGTTTCTCGTGGACGCGGTAGACAAAAGGATACTCCATCCAGTAGAAATGTTCTGCTACAGTCTGATTGGCAGCCAGCATGAATTCTTCTATGAGTCTATTCGCTGTACGCCGTTCTTCAATGCCGATTTCTATCGGAATTTCATCACTGTCTAAGAGAATCTCTGCCTCATCAAAGTCAAAATCGAGGCTCCCCTTCTCTTTCCTCTTCTCTCTGAGAATCTCTGCTAATTTCTCCATCAATAGCAGATCCTCGTAGATGGAAGCGTATTTTTCAATCAGCGCTCGATCTTCTTTTTCTAAAATATCGGAAACGTCATCATAAACCATTCTCGCTTTGGAGTTTATAATGCTCTCATAAATCTCATGATTGACAACGATTCCATCCCTATCAATCTCCATTTCACAAGTCAAAGTCAGCCGGTCAACCTGCGGATTTAAACTGCAGATTCCATTAGACAATACCTTGGGCAGCATAGGGACTACTCTGGAGATCAGATAAACGCTGTTACCGCGTTTAAGTGCCTCTCTGTCTAAATATCCGTCCGCTTTGACATAATGGCTGACATCCGCTATATGAACGCCTAACAGAAAGTTACCATTCTGCAGTTTTTCTACTGATACGCCGTCATCTAAATCCTTAGCCGAAGCTCCGTCTATGGTGATGATCGTCTTATCTCGCAGATCCCTGCGTTTTTCAATTTCTTCCTCTGTGATGGCCTCCTTTGACCTCGCCTTCGCTTCTGCATTCACTCTGCTGGGAAAGGTCTCAAAGAGTCCGTGGGCGCGAATCAAAGATTTGATTTCTCCTCCACTTTCTCCAAGCCGTGAAATCACTTCGGTAATTTTGCCTTCCGCACTGATATTTTTCTCTGGATACTTGGTAATCTTTGCGACAACCTTATCTCCATTTTGGGCATTTCTAAAATCTGATTTTTTCACAAATACATCATCTGTATTTCTTTTGTCGTCAGGAATCACAAATCCAAATCTTTTGTTTCGCTGAAATGTTCCCACGACTTCCGTATTTGCTCTTTCTATTACCTTGTCGATGATGCCTTCCTTATTTCTCACCCACAGGTATTTTGGCAGCAGATCAACTTCTACAGTATCGCCATGCATAGCGCCTGCCAAGTTGCTCTTCGCAATAAATATGTCTCCCCCTTCTTCCTGCCTTACAAAGCCAAACCCCGCTTTGTTCTTGTCTAATACGCCTATTGCTTTCTCATTTTTTATCTTTGTTTTTTTCTTTCTCATATCTCTATTGTAAACTAAAATGGCCAGATTTACCACAAGAATTAATAGATGAAAAAACGCAGACAAAATCTGCCTGCGTTTTGCGCCGTCTTCGCACTTGAGACAGCTTCCATGAAATTATTACTATAAGGTTGACTTGGTTCCATTATCTGCTGTATTCTTGCTGACGTCGCCATTGTTATTGACATTATTTTTGACGTTATTGTCATTTTTGTTGTTATCAACGCCGTCTTTGATGTCATCGGCTGCATCACGGGCACCATTCTCGATGTCGTCACCGAGATCCTCAACACCGTCTTTCACATCATCTGCGCCATCTTTAATATCCTGGCCGACACTATTTTGTTTGTCGTCCGGAATACCGTCAGTATTGGCATCTTTGCTTCCGCAGCTTGTGAATACTAAAACTGTCACTAGTAATAAAGCCATTAGAAAAAATCTGGTCTTTTTCATTTTTAAGCTCCTTTCTTTTTTCTAATGTTATTATCTAATTTTGCACGAAAAATATGAAAGGTATTAATAGGAATTTTTAATTTAATAATGTTTTTTTACAATAATTAATTCTATTTGGATTGATGATTAAAACATCGTCGTCCATCAAGTTTAGCAGTTCCTCTGCATTATGTTCCATTTTATATGCCATTTCTTCATCATAGAGGGGAATGACTTGATAAAAATTCACTTCACTGTCATCAGGCATAGTGCAGATATTGGCAGATTCTTCAAAATTAACCGGATTAATCAACATGCATCCACTGAGTTTCGTGCTTTCATCAAAGGGAGCCCCATTATCGACAGTGTGCCCCCATCCAAGCCAGGTATCTTCAGATATTGGCAGCCGCGCCAAAACTTTCAGCATTCTAATCGGCCAATACCATCTTTCTTCGTCACTTTGTAAGTTCCAGTCCGCAGGCAGACAGATTGCCAGTTCTGCCCGCTCTAACTTGTATTCAACCAATTCCTCTGGCACATTCATAAAATGTGCGCCCATTCCCATGGTTACCAAAACATGATAATTCCGTTCTTTTGACGGCGGTATCATGCAGACATCCACATGGATATCGGGAGAAATGATTTCGTGATATACACTATCATAATCCCCCAAATTTTTCGTGATATGTTCTTCTATAGCATCCATCTCTTCTTCTGTGTACATCTCTGGTTCATACTCGTCCTGATTGATTCCCTGTTCACGGAGCATTTCTTCCTTTGATATGTTCAAAAAATACTGTGCGTCTTCATCACCTGGCGCAAGTTCCAGACTGTGCTGGAAAGCATCGGCAGCTTCATCAAATCGATTGGCAAAATAGCAGGCATAACCCATTCGGAAATGCCAAAGAGGGTCCTCCTGTCCCATATCACTCACCATCTGTAAAAGTTCAATGGCTCTATCATAATCACCTATTTCGCCACGGTTATTATATGCTCTTGCCAGATGGCAGATAGAATCATAGTCGTGCTCTTCCATAGTTTCAATGGTGTCGATAATTTTCTGGTAATCATCCTTCTCATGCCATAGGTTCAATTGTTCTAATAGTTTCTGCTCCATTATTATTCCTCCGGGTGCTGTATTTTTAGATTTTTCCATTTTGTATATTCAGTCCCACCAAAAATACCAAATAGTGGATTTTGTCAGACAGTCTGCCAGCTCACCAATGGTGCAGCTTTCTCCACACTGATCTACCCTGTCTGGGCAAAACGCATACTGTTCCAGGGCAAGTTTTTCAGCCTCTTCCCTATCCACAGCTTCTTCAATGTAAAATTCCAGCTGATCATGACTCAGAGCCGCCGGTATCGCACCATAGGCTTCATACCAATGCTTTGCCACAGCCATCAGTTCTAATGTATCCGGGCATTCATTCCATCCTCCAAAAGGCAGGTAGGCAAATATCTCCCAGGGATGATTCACAGGGATACAAGCCAGAATAACAGGTTCCGTCAATCTTGTCTCGTAGTTCCAATAGGAGAGGAATTGATTCAGAGGTTCGCCGCCGGCAAACTCTCCCATGACCTCTTCTTCCCAATCAAAGCCATCTTCCTCAGCCTCTTCTTTCCTTTCGTTAATCATTCCATCGACACATTGCCTGCCATCAGGTAATGTGAAATCCAGTGCCTTTTTTCGGTAGGCGTTGACAGTATCATGATGAACCGTCTCATCTGCCCCTAACTGATTCTCTGAGTCGCTGTTCATCAGCAGGCACTCCCAAAGGGTATCATCAGGCGTTATCAAAATTGGGAAAAAGCCATCTTTTCGCCCCTCTTCTAACTTCTGCAGATAACGCTCTTTTATTTCATCATCATCTGGCATCGGTGCAAGCACCTCACAATAACAGTCTAGATAGTCCATAAATTGTTGTATTAATTGATTTTCCATGATATTCCTCCTCTCCCTAGTCCAATAGAGCAGGACTTAAATAAACGCCGTTTCAACCTTTGCGTGCATTATACCACAATTATACCATTAATAATACAATCGAAAATTGTGATTCAATGAACGTTTCCTCTCGGCAACGCCGTTTCAACCTTTGCGTTCATTATACCATGTGCATTCCTTCAAAAATATAATCGAAGCACCTGATTCAATGGTTTCTTCCTTGCGGCGAAGTCGTAAGATTGTGAAACCATTATACTAGATTCAGTCCCAACTTACAATCGGTTGTTACTTCCATCTTTGGAAATTAAAAAGCCGCCCTTTGCCTTAGGACGGCTCTCTGTAACGATTACTTAATATTTACGGGTACTGGTTTCTTTGCCTCCTCATGTTTTGATAGAAAATTTACAAAGGGCAGCATGCCGATGATACATCCTGCAATGGCTGGTAAAATCCAACCGATGCCCAGATCAAAAAATGGCAGCCTGGCTGCTAAAGCCCCCAGTGCACCCGTATCGATACCTGCTGTCTTCAGGCCATCAAAGATTCCGATGATAAATGCGAAAAGCATTCCAAGTGCATATGCTTCATGCTTTTTACCGATGATTTTTTTCGCAAAAGAAAGAAGCACCAAGGTTATGGCCGGCGGATATACCATGACCAGGGCTGGCAGGGTAAAGGTAATCATCGTAGTCAGTCCTACATTGGATATTGCAAAGCTGAAAACACAGACACCTGTCAAAATAGCCTTATAGGAAATCCGGGGAAATATCTCGTGAAAGTAATCTGAAAACGAGGTGGCCAGGCCGATGGAAGTGGTCAGGCATGCCAACATGACAGCCAATCCCAAAACCGCATTGCCGCCAACACCTAAAAGTCGATAGACCACAGAGGCCAAAACTTGTCCCCCATTGCCATAGGTTGTATCCTCCATAGAGGTCTGCGCTCCTACGAAACCTAACGCCAGATAGACGACGCCCAAGCCGATTCCTGCCAAAACACCAGCCATCAAAGTGTACCGCACGATGCTCTTTGACTGGGTAACCCCCATATCCCGGATCGCGTTGATGACCACGATAGCGAAAGCCAGGGCGGCTAACCCGTCCAATGCGAGATAGCCTTCCACCATACCTTTAAAAAACGGCATTTCAGCGTATTCTCCCTTTGGTGAACCGATTTCTCCTACTGGACTGATAACGCTTACTACAAAGATCACTGCAATAGAAATGAGCAAAACCGGTGTCAGCACTTTGCCCACGATATCTACAATCCGACTCGGATTCAGACATAAAATATAGGTGATGCCGAAAAACAGCGCCGTAAAGATAACTGATGGAACAATGCCGGTATTTTCTCCCAAAAACGGAATTGCTGCAATTTCGTATGATACGGTTCCCGTCCGCGGCAAAGCAAACAGTGGTCCGATCAGAAGATAGATGGTCATCCCTACAAATATAGAAAATTTAGGTCCTACCAATCCTGCTAAATCATCAAGCTTCGTTCCCACCAATACAATAGCCGCAATGCCCAATATGGACAACCCCGCGTCTGTAACGACAAACCCCAGCGTACCCTGAAAGAAGTTTTCACCGCCCAGATATCCAAGCATCGGTGGAAAAATCATATTTCCCGCACCAAAAAACATGGCAAACAACATTAAAGATATCGAAATAATCTTTCCTGCGCCTAACTTCTCATGATTCAATTTTTCCCTCTCCTTTTCACTGTGTCCCTGCAAGACAGGGCACATAAAAATACGCAGATGTCTTAACATTCTGCGTATTTATCCTTCTAATTATTCAGCATCTTCTGCAGGTTCTTCAGAAACAGTTTCATCTGCTGCGTCTAAAGTTTCTTTGATGCTCAGGCTGATTCTCTTTCTCTCTCTATCGATTTCCAAAATCTTAGCCGCTACTTCCTGGCCGATGGAAAGTTCGTCAGCGATGTTGGTCACTCTCTTGTGAGCAACTTCTGAAATATGGACAAGTCCGTCTAAGCCTGGCTCAAGTTCAACGAATGCACCGTATTCCTTAATCTGAACAACTTTTCCACTTACAACCTGTCCGACTTCGTACTTTTCGTCGATAACGGACCATGGTTCTGGAATTGTCTGTTTCAGACCCAGTGAAATCTTGCCTTTTTCTTCGTTCATAGAAAGAATCTTGACCTTTACAGTATCTCCAATCTGAAGAACTTCCTGAGGATGCTTCAGCTTACCCCATGAAATTTCTGAGATATGTAACAGTCCGTCGATTCCGCCCAAATCAACAAAAGCACCGTAATCTGTGAATCTCATTACTGTACCTTCTACGATGTCATCTACGTGAAGGCCTTCCCAGATTGCAGCAATCTTCTTCTGCTTCTCTTCGTTAAGAACAATTTTGTGTGAGAATACAGCTCTTCCTCTCTTCTGGTCAACTCTGGTAACTTTGACGTCCAAAGTCTGTCCCATAAATTCGTCAGCGTTTTCTACAAACTTATCTGACAGCTGTGACAGAGGAATAAAGCCAGTGACTTCCTTATAAGCTGCAATAACGCCGCCATTTACCTGCTTGACAACTTTTACAGTTATGATCGTTTTATTTTCAAGAGCTTCATTAATTTCATTCCAATGCTCATTAATTTCTAGCTTTTTCTTTGAAAGTAAGATTCCACCATCTCCGTCATCAGTCTTGATAACCTTTGCCTGGATCTCATCGCCCTCTTTAAATAAATCAGTCAGTTTCTGTCCTTCCTCTAAAGTAATTTCTTCCACAGGAAGAATTCCGTCCTTTTTGCAACCCATATTCACGATGACTTCTCTGTCAGTTACTTGATGTACTTTACCGTCAACGATTTCGCCAGTGCGAGGTAGTCTTAAAGACGCGTCGATTTCATCCATGAAATCTTCCATTGAATTTTTTTCGTTAGTGATCATTTCACTCATGTTAGCAATAACCTCCTTAATTACGCATTCAGGTGTTGAGGCACCTGCTGCAACTCCTATTTTATTACATTTTCGCAATTGTTTCAATGGTAAATCTTTAATATTTTCAATAAAAAAGGAATTATTGCAGTTTTTTTTGGAAATTTCGTACAATTTTCTCGTGTTGGAACTATTTTTCCCTCCGACGATGACCATCGCATCCACTTTTTTTGACAACGCTTCGCAGGACTGCTGGCGTTCTTTTGTCGCATTGCAGATGGTATTGTTGATTTCCATTGTAAAATTTTTCGATTCGATAACTGAAATAATATCATCGAGCAGTTCTTTTTTTATGGTAGTCTGGCAGACGAGAAAAAGATTTCCCTCCCGGATCGTCTCTGCCTCCTCTTTTGAATTGACAATCAGAGCAGTATTCTCACACCAACCGTTGATGCCCGTCACTTCCGGGTGATTCTCGTCTCCAATGATTACAATTTGTTTCCCCTGCTGATATGCTTCATGTACCAGTTGGTGAATTCGGTTGACAAAGGGACAGGTTGCGTCGATTACACAAAGACCCCTTTCCGTCGCACGATAAAAAAATGCCTTTGTCTCTCCGTGAGATCTGACGATGACGATATCTCCTTCTTCTGCTTCTTCTGGCTGATAGATGATGCCAACCCCCTGATCCGCCAAATTGTCTATGACGAACTGGTTGTGAATCAATGGTCCGCATGTGTAGATTTTTTTCCCTTTATTATTTCGAATCTGTAGTTCCGTTTTTTCAATCGCCTGTTTCACGCCGAAACAGAATCCCGAGTTCTCAGCTCTAATGATTTCTGCCATACTTTTCCTCTAAACTTTCTAAGAATTTTTTAAACGAACCTTCTGATCCATTGGAAGTCGGTTCATAGTATTTTATCTTTTCGCGGTACAGGTTGTCCGGCAGATACTGCTGCTGCACGTATCCCCCATAGGCGTGGGGATATTTGTAATCGCTGCCCAATCCCATCTCCTTCGCCCCTTTGTAATGTGCATCCTTGAGATGGTCTGGCACATCGTCAATTTTTCTTGTCCTGAGATCCTCAGATGCCTTTTGATAGGCCATGAAGGTAGCATTTGACTTCGGTGCTGAAGCTAGGAGGATCACGGCCTGTGCCAAGTTGATAGACGCTTCTGGATACCCCACCATTAACGCAGCTTGTACACAAGACGTAACAATGGAGATTGCTGACGGATAAGCCATGCCGATATCTTCACTGGCCATGACCAAGAGTCTTCTTCCCAGCATCTGTATATCTGCACCGCCGTCGACGAGCCTGGCAAAATAGTGAATAGCTGCATCAGGATCACTGCCGCGGACTGACTTCTGCAAAGCGGACAGCAGATTGTATCTGTCATCTCCCTTATCATAAAACCCGATCTTTCGCTGCATTGCCTCTGCAACCATTTCTTTGGTCATGGTCTCTGATAAATCCAAGTTATCAATAATAAAACCAAGGGTATCCAGGGATACTCTGCCGTCGCCATTAGCCAGATTGGCCAAAATATCCAACGCCTCTTCCTCATACTTGATATGTAAATTGCCGAAACCTTTTTCTGTATCGGTCAGTGCGCGGAGAAGCATTTTTTTGATATTGTCGCTGTCCAGCCGCTTAAATTCATAGATATTCCTTACCCTGCTGAGTACAGCATTATTGATAGCAAAATATGGATTTTCTGTAGTGCTGCCGATAAATTTAATTACTCCTTCTTCCAGTGCTTTTAGGAGAGAATCCTGCTGCAGTTTGTTCCACCGGTGAAACTCATCGATATATACATAGGTCGTCCTGTTTTCTAAACCATAAAATCGCAGTTTAGCACCCTCGATCAGCTCCTTTAATTCCTTTGTTCCCGTCGTTGATGCGTTAATTTCCGTAAAACTGCTGTCCATCTCTTGGGCGATGATTCGCGCAAGAGTGGTCTTTCCCGTTCCTGATGGTCCGAAAAAAATAGCTGAATCAAAAGTTTTATTCTTTATGGCATTATAGAGCAAAGATCCTTTATACATAAAATGTTCTTGTCCGACAAAATCTTCCAGGTTATCCGGTCTCATCCGCGTTGATAGTGGTATCATGTATGGTCCTCTTTCTTGTTACATTTTTTATTTGATCACGGTTATGAATACATCTGACACCTCTTTAGAATCTGTGTTCTTCAGTTTCTCTACTGCTTCGTCTTTGGTACTTACAATGGGACTGATGACCTTGTATTTCCCGTCGATTTCCTTAATCTTCGAGTCAATACCTTCATCCTCTAGCTTGGAAACAAGTTCTTCCGCCTTCGCCTCTGTGCTGAAAAGGCCGAACTGAAGAGCATAACCCTTGTCCTCGCCTTCAGAACGATCGCTGTCCTCATCTTTACCATCGCCCTCATCGTCGTCTTTTTGTGCCTGAGATGTATTCTTAGACTCGTCCGCCACATTGGTGTCCTCATCGTCGGTCCCATCGTCATCTCTATCCAGTGCCGCTGTCAATTTTGATGGGAGATCCAGCTTAAGAACTTCCGTATCATAGCCCAAGAGCGGGGCAATAACGAAACGAGCTGTCAGGTATCCGCAAATTACCGCTATCATCATTATACCAATAATGCCTAAGAATTTCATCCCAGAATTTTTTCTCTGGTTTCTGTACTTTCTAATTCTTCTTCTATTCACTTTGATGCCTCCAAAATTCTTTTATTTAAGCATATGCGCCAAAGAAAAAAGTAGACATCTTCTCGAAAAAAAGTTATAATAAAGCCATATTAATTTAATCAGTCGAGTTTCCTGTTATGAATATCGATTTTCATTACATTAATATAAATATTCATAGGAGGATGCACGATGGAAGACAAGACTTTAATCTGTCAGGATTGTGGATGTGAATTCACTTTCACTGTAGGCGAGCAAGAGTTCTACAAAGAAAAAGGCTTCGACAACGAGCCAAAGAGATGCAAAGCTTGCAGAGATAAGAAAAAAGCTGAAAAAAGAAATTTTAGATAAGCTGATTGAAGAGCCTGTTTCGTCTTGTAACAGGCTCTTTTAAAATAATTAAAAGTACATAAAATAAATCATTTCACGCCGCAGAGGTATGCCTCCTTGCGCAGTGTCTGCAAATGGTGGATGACTGCTTTGCTGCCGAATGTATTCTGCCTGACAAATGCAATCGCATCCTCAATGTACTCTCTGCCCTCTTCAGTTCCCTTTTCTTTCAAATACTCCAAGAGAGCCGCAATCTTATCGTTTAATAAACGCTCCTCTTTTTCTGGTATAAAGATCATCTTGATCTGACGTAGATCTCTCTGTACGTAAATACTTTCGTCATTCATCACATATTCATCAGGGAAAATATAGTGACGCTGTGCATCATCGATGCCCTCCAGCAGAGATATTGTAATACTCAATAGATCTTCTGTCTCAAATTCTTTTAAAGCTGATAATTTACAAAATCCCTCTGTCCGATAGCTGGCAATAACATCTTCTTCCGTCTGAATGAAAGCTGCAGGAAGAAAGAGTTTACAGGTTTCCAGAGTCAGCATATCCATAATGTAATTCTCCAGTTTATGTTTCTCGTACTTTAACTCGATGTTTCCCGTCATTTCAGGCACCTCCACACTTGGAACAAGGGCTATACCCTTTCTTCTCTGCGTCCTCTTTCTCAATTTCTACATAATATTTATCAATCATTCTGCAGCCGGCAAGATGATAGACTTCCCCGCTTACACGAAAACAGAACACGGGGCTTCCCACCTGTGCAGTCTTTGCCTGGCACAATCTGCAAGCAGAATACTTCCGTTTCGTATCCTGCGAGAGATATACCATCTGACAATTAGATCTGACATATGTACAGCCTTTATTGTGATATCGCTTTCCCCATTCGGGGAAGATATAGACAATATGGGATTCTTTTTCCTCTTCAAAATCACCCTTTTCAGAAGGTGCTTGTTTCTGCAATTTTCCGCTGAAAGCTCTGGCTGTAATTCTCCCATGGTAATTGACAGAACTGAACAAACCCAGAGGGTTTTTCTCTTGAAACTGCACTTGAAAACTGAAAGAAATCAAGTCGTCAATGCCTTCTGACCTGTAGAGATATCGATAAAAATCAGTCCGATAGGTATTGACCTTCTCGTTCTCCTGATAGATTCTATGCCGTAACGCTGCCGGTAATGCAGCGGGATTCTTTCGAAAGGCGCTTTTTGTGCATTCCAGATGGATCTCATCTGCTGCCGCAAAATTCACATTCTCGCAGGTGGCAATAATGGGCACGATGGACATCAGCATGACTACAGCCATGATAAAGATCGGCACGACAATGACAGATTCCACGATGTAACTGCCCTGTTTAGTATTCTTTGACCACAACATGTTCTACTCCATTTACCATCATTTGAAAGCGCAGACCGGCACTATACTCCCTGAGCAGAAAGGTACTGTAATACAGATATTTCATGTTAATCTGTATCAGATCCATGATGCGCAAAAGGCGGACTCTCTCATCCATCACATAGATAAAGAGGCTGAGAAAATCTTCATAGGTCTGTCCCTGATCTACTCCAGTATATACGTATTCATCACTTGTATTAGAGATTACTGAATCCAAATCAATGGCCCAGGTGGCTTCGTTTTTCATGACAGGCACTTTGTGATTGTTCACTAGCAGTTTGTAGTCATTGACACTCTCTGCCAGAGCCCAGGCCGCCAGCAGCGCTTTCTGTGTAGCGATAGCCGCAGGACCAGGGGTTAAGAGCTGTGCGGCTGCCAAAGCTGCCGCACTTTTCTGCGGATCTTTATTCAGATAGACAAAATTAAGTCCCTCCCGTACTGTAATAATTTTATTTCTGATTGAGTTGGCGTTTGCCGTATCAGAGGACTTTCCACAAATGATATACTCAATTTCATTTTGAAAAAAAGTTTTCCCCAAATCCCTTGTATTGGACCGATCCTTGAAATAGGCAAAGATATATTGATTCTCGAAGAGTTCGTCACCGGCTTTCGTCATCACATCTCCGAAGGAGTCTGCGTCTTTCAGCATATCTGAAATTTTGCTTATCGTTATCCCCTTTGTCGATCCTGCTGACGGCAGATTTGACAAAACTAGCTTACTCCGAATAGCTGCTGATGTTGACTCTGAAGCTGCCTCAATCTCTTTTGACGGCTTGATAAACTTTTCTGTCGCCGCCAGTTTTCCTGCTTTTACAATTTGCTTTTTCATCACGTCTGCGTTAGCGAGGGAATACGCATACAGACTAGAGGATGCGCCTTCATAGTCTATGTATTTTTTCTCTTCAAAAGATTCCTTGGCATAGAAATTCAGTTTTTTGTTGACATCAGATGGAAAGCCATAAAAACCAAAGATATTATAACGTTTCTGTAAATTCAAATCATATTCTGCCAGTATAGAATTCCCCCAGATGCTGGCCAAAGCCTCTGTAGAACCATCGACTGCTATTTTCTTAGAAACGTCTATAAAAATGAAAATCATGGAAACCAGCGTCACGAAAAAAATCATCACAAAGACAGTCACAGATCCTCTTTTCCTCTTGGACTGTATTCCCTCACTCATTGCATCATGTCTCCTGCCCGAATGATATCTGCTTCGTTGATCATGTAGATTTTACCGTCTATTTGCTTGTTCATGATCATACTGATGACGCCGCCTATCTCTGAAGAGGTTTCTTCTTTTTTATTTTTAATTTCAAAGATAGGCTTGCTATGCATCGCATCTTGTACCATCTGCCTGTGCAAGTCCACTTGGACATTGAGGCAGGCAAAATAGTAAACAATTAATAGGATCAGGCTCAAAATCGTCAGAATCAAAATCGGCAGTACCATTGCGGCCTCAACAATTTCATCACCTCGTTTATTCATCTCTCATCCATTGAGGCCTTTGAAGGTGTTGTTGACAAATTCCGTAATCTCTGTTTTAAAAATCAAGCCTAAGGCGACTGCAAGTGCAATTAATATTGCAACCTGAACCAGTTCCATCCCTTTTTTACTTTTCAACATTTCTGTTCCTCCCATCTACATTTCCATGATAGCCGGCGCAGCCGTAATCATAATCAATACCAAAAGTAAAAGTGCTAGGGGAAAAGTTAATTTTGTTTCTGCAATACGACCTTTTTCTTCAGCAATTTTCTTTCTCTCTGTCCAAAGAATTTCACTTTCGGCTTCCAGCTTTTCCGACAAGTTTACGCCCTTGTACTGATTATCGGTTATGATATTTGTAATTCTGGTAAATTCTTTAATCGAGAGTTTTTTACCATAATCATCCAGTACCGTGACCAAACTGTTGCCTGCCAAGGCCGCTTTTTTCTTAATCTCTGTAATCGTCTCTGTAAAATAAGTCTTTTCTTCTTTTCTTCTTTCATATCCTTCCGCAATTCGTATGAAAGCATCGTGAAAAATCAATCCGCTGTTCAAAAGAAGCAGCAGCTGATTATTGAATCCCGGCAGGGATTTCCGCACGATCTCCGTTTTCCTTTTTTCTGAGTCGCGTTTTTTCTGTATGCTGTCCCTATAGAGAAGTACCATCATCAGCGGGAAAAGCAAAAATGTGACAAAAGAAGGTCTGGTTTTTTCTCTATACCAGAGGATGCGTGTTCCATCTGCTAAACGGTCGGGAAGGCGGACATTTTCTGCTCCGCTTAATTCAACTTCATTGGTCAGGGATATAATTTGTGAAAGCAATTCTTCTTCCTCATCAATCTGTTTTTCTTTCTGCTTCCCAGATTCTGTTTTGCCGGGAAGCGACAATATCAAACTTTGCTCTGCCTGCAAATTTCCTCTGATAGCCTTTACTTTTATCGGTACTGATAACCCTTTATCGATATTCTCTCTGGCAATGGCCACTACCCGCCCCTTTTCATCGGTGATATAACTTCCCGATCTGCTGAAGAAACTGATCGTCTGCATGCCTGTAAGGAACAATACGGCTGCCAAAACCAGTAGTGTCACTTTTTTCTTTTCTTTACAGAAGTTCAGAAATTCTTTTCCCTGTATTTCCAATTCAGACTTCAATGTCGGTTATCCTTTCAATCATCCAATAGGCAAAAACGATTGCTCCGAGGGCCAGACTCATGAGAATCCTGCCCGCAGCTGTAGTGTACATGACTTCTAAATAATCAGGTGACATCATCTGTAGGAAGAGAATAATGACCACTGGCATCATCGTGATAATTCGTCCCTCGTACTTTTTTTGCGTGACCATCGTTTTTATCTCTCTTTCGATATTTATTTTTTCACCTATGATAGCTGCCGCTTTGTTCACTGCCACAACTAAATTCCCTCCCGTCTCTCTACATGCTCTGAAAACTTCCGTGAAGTCCTCAATATCTTCTAAGGCTGCTCTCCTGGCGAAATCCTCTATGACTGTCAAATCACTATCCCCAGTCTCTTTAATCTTTCGAAGCATATCTCTGATCTCACCTAGAAGATCACTCTCACTGCCGTAGATATCCAGTAAATTTTCCTCTGACTCTCGGAGTGCCTCTTCCATATGTCTGCCCGTAGCCAACGAAGCTGATAAGCTGTACAGTAAATCTCTGAATTGAAGCAGCAGTGCATTTTTTCGCCTGTCGGCCAAATAATTGCAATAGGCTTTTTCTGCTCGCATGTACGCCAGGGGATATAACAGCAGCGGAATAAAAGAAGCGTAAAATACATAGCTGGCTCCCAGCGCGCTGCAAAATAGCAGGATGGAAAATTGCATTCTCTCTTTTTTTGAGAGCTGATAGACACTATAATCTGTAATCATCTTCCATTCCTTTCAGGAGGAGTTTTCCTCTGCTGCAGATTCGTTTTCCCGTACTAACTAGTTCCATATCGCTATCCAGAGAATATAGCGGATTGAGTACATACTTTCCGTTTTCAAAATCTAACAGTTCCTGTACCTCAACCACCCTTCTTTTACCGTTTTCCAGGCGTCCCAGATGGACCATGATGTCGATGCCTTCCACAATCTGCGCTCTGATGGCATCCATAGGAATCTGTGCTGACATCAGATACATCGCTTCCAGACGTCTGAGCATGCCGGTGACAGAATTTCCGTGACCTGTCGACATGCTGCCGTCATGTCCAGTATTCATAGCCTGCAGCATATCAGCTACTTCTTTGCCTCTCACTTCTCCGACGATGATGCGGTCAGGACGCATCCGCAAGCTGGTCTTAATCAGCATATCCATAGAAATCTGCCCCTGCCCCATGGTATTGGCATTGTGACATTCCATCTGTACAAGATTTTCAATTTTGTCCAGCTGCAGTTCTGTCGAATCTTCAATAACGATAACTCGTTCCTCTCCCGGTATGTAGTCAGATAATGCGTTGAGAAAGGTCGTTTTGCCAGAAGAAGTTCCTCCGCTGACAAAGATGTTATAACCGCACTCCACTAGGAGTTTGAGAAAATCGGCACATTCTCTCGTCAAGGTTCCGCCGCTGATCATCTCTTCTATGGTAATTCTCTCCTTGGCAAATTTCCGTATAGTCAAAACCGGTCCGCCGACAGCGACATTCTTGTAAACCGCATTGACACGGGAACCATCTGGCAGCCTGGCATCAAGAATCGGATTCATCTCATTGATTTCCCGATGTACGCCAGCAGCAATATTTCTGATGATTTCTTCCAGTTCCTCTGTGGAGTCAAAGCAATCGAAGACAAAACCGATTCCTTCGCTGTCCTCAAAGAAAAAGTGGTCTTTCCCGTTAACCATGATTTCATTGATTGATTCATCTTTGATGTAGGCTTCCAGCATTCCCATTTTGCTTCTAGTCTTAGCGTACACTTTTTTGATCAGCTCTTCGTACTCCTCAAGTTCTAAATCATACTCTCCTTCTAGGACGGTATCTTCAATCAGTTCCATGGCTTCCAGGGTCTGTAAATTGTCGTTCAATGCCAGAATTTTATCTTTTACACATTGAATCTGTTCCTCTAATATATTCTTATTTGTCTGCCGCACTTCAGAGTTCCTCCACGATTTTCTTTGCGATAGCCGCAATTTCAATTCCATAATTTCTGGCTAAATTTATTCTCAGCCTCTGTCCATCTTCATCCAGACGAACCGCTTCCCGATCCTCGGATATCCAGATTTCTTCGCAGTTTTCCTGATGCCAGTCGTCTCCAGCAAAATTTCTGATAAACAGGGACTTCGCTCCGCCTGCTTTCTTTTTGATTTCCTGGGAAATATGCTGGTAATATACAGCAGGTTCTCCGTTCTGCCAGCGATGCACAAATACGACAAGGTCGGAATTTTCTAAGACTCTTTTATTCTCCCTGCTGAGACAACTGCCAATATCAAGGAAAAAATAGTCGTATTTGCCCAACTCATCCACCTTTTTTACCAATCTGGTCATGAGTGCAGGTTTGATATCGTTAAAACAGGCATTCACGATGTTGGTGCTTATGTAGTCCAGCTCATCCTCTCTGGTGATAAAGCTCTCTAAGGGAAAATCTCTCCCAGTATCCAGATAGTACAACAGTTTTAGCAGACCGATCTTGTCACCAGTGACAAAATATTTTTTCGAATCATCTATAGGGCAGAGATTCAGATAGAGAAGTCTGCTGCCATAGATGCTGTTGAGCATCTTTGCTGTTGAAATACAGGTTAATGTCGTACCGCTGCCTCCTGCATCAGAGGCAAATGTGATGAGACGGCATTGACAGGTTCCTCTGTATTCCAACACTCTGTCCGTCATTTTAAAATAAATAAAAAGCAGGTCATCTATCAAAGCGCGGCTCTCCTCATATTGGTAAAGCCGGTAAGGCGCTGCCTCTACCTGTTTCTGCTGCTGGCTCTTTACCAGCTGTACAACATTGGGGCGCACGTCTTCCCTCGATGACAGAATCATATCCAGTGCTTCTGTTGTATCCATGTTATCCATCAGGACAAACTGAATCGACCTGCTCTCTCTGGCAAGTCCAACGGCCAGCGCCTTGGCAAAGAGACTGTCATCGTGATAAATGCCTACTTTTACTATTTCCATATTCTTCCTCCTTTCTCTGAGGATAGAATATCATTTTTGTAAAAATATGTCAACCATATTTTTCTATTTTATTAATTATCTGCTAGTTCTTTCAATTTTGCCAGCGCATCATTGAGTCCGCCAATTTCATTAATCAGTCCCATCTTTACTGCATCAGGCCCGAAGAGAACGGTTCCTACGTCGTTGGACATATTGCCGGTCTGGTTCATTTTTGCTTCTACCTCTGCCTTTGCAGCCTGGGAATGTTCCACAATAAAATTCACTACACGGTCCTGGGTCTTTCTCATATACTCAAAGGTTGCATCTGCTGTAATCAGCGTGCCGCTGGTTCTGATTGGATGCATGGTCATGGTTGCTGTTTTTGCGACAAAAGAGTAATTTGCCGAAACCGCAAGCGGGATGCCAATGCTGTGGCCTCCTCCAATCACCAGTGTTACGGTCGGTTTTGAAAGCGAGGCAATCAGTTCTGCCAGCGCCAATCCAGCTTCTACATCACCGCCGACGGTGTTTAAAATCAGCAGCAGTCCTTTAATTTCAGGGTTTTCCTCTACCGCCACTAATTGGGGAATCAGATGTTCATATTTTGTTGTCTTATTGTCCGTCGGAAGGGCTGTATGCCCCTCGATGCTGCCGATGATGTTGATATACTGGAAGTCACTCTTAAAGGTGCTCCCTGTGGATAATAACCCCAGCTCTTTGATTAAATCTACAGAATCTGTATCTTTTTCTTCGCCAGTATTCTTTTTTTCTTTTTCTTCACTCATATCTTTCGCCCTTTCATCGTAAAATTTAAGTATAACATTCTGTCCAGCGAGTATTTGCGAGCTGCAAGACAGAATTTATGCTGGAAATCCCCAAATCTGTGATTTGGCTGGATTTCATCGTATATTATTTGCAAAGGATGTGTGATTTATGCTATTAAGCGAAATTGGCGATAAAGAAGTCATCGATTTGACGAAAGGAAGCCGCCACGGATCATTTTGGGACGCAGAAATACTATTTAACGAAAGTGACGGGAAAATCAAAGCGCTGCTGGTGCCTAATTTACAAGGGAAGAGCAGATTTACAAGCGCTCACGATACCATGCAGCTGCCCTGGGAATCCATCGTAAAAATCGGGGAGGATATCATTATTTTCAGATCTTGATAAAAAAAGATTGACAAATTCTCAAACAAGGTTTACAATTCGAGTTAGTTGAAAAGTACATAAAATGATCTTCAGGGCAGGGTGAAATTCCCGATCGGCGGTATAGTCCGCGAGCGCTTTTGCGCAAGATTTGGTGAGATTCCAAAACCGACAGTATAGTCTGGATGGAAGAAGATAGATACAAAAGTGATATGTTTTTGTTTACTTAATTTATTTGCTCTGGAATTTTTATATTTTCCAGAGCTTATTTTTTATCCAAAGGCAGACGTTTTTGTGCTACCTGCCCTGAGACTGATTTATCGGTTTCAGGGCTATTTTTTTAATATAAGGAGGCTCCCTATGAGCGACAGAAAATATATGCAACTAGCTATCGAGCTGGCAGAAAAAGCGAGAGGATTTACCAGTCCCAATCCCCTGGTCGGCGCAGTCATCGTAAAGGAGGACCGCATTATCGGACGTGGTTATCACGAAAAATGCGGACAGCTTCATGCAGAAAGAAATGCTCTGGCCTCCTGCACAGAAAATCCGCAGGGCGCCGTCATGTACGTCACCCTGGAACCATGCTGCCACTATGGCAGGACGCCGCCATGTACAGAGGCGATCATCGAAAGCGGGATATCAAAGGTCTTCATCGGCTCTCGCGATCCCAATCCCCTGGTCAGCGGCAAAGGCGTCGACGTGCTCAGGGATGCCGGAATCGAAGTGACGACCGATTTTATGAAAGAAGAATGCGATTCCATAAATCCAGTATTCTTTCATTACATCACACAAAAGACTCCCTATGTAGTCATGAAATATGCCATGACCATGGACGGCAAAATCGCCACTGCTACAGGAGCGTCAAAATGGATTACTGGCGAAAAATCTAGAGAGAACGTGCACAGGGACCGCCATCACTACACAGCAATCATGGTCGGCACTGGTACGGTCATCAAAGACGATCCCCTGCTGACCTGCAGAATTCCAGGCGGCACCAATCCAATTCGAATCATCTGCGATACAAAGCTGTCAACCCCAGTCACGGCAAAGGTGATCACCACCACTAAGGAGGCCGCTACCATCATCGCCACGGCCTGCACCGATCAGCAAAGGCAGCGGCCTTACCTCGATCAGGGCTGCCGCATCATAGAAGTCCCTAAAGACGCAGACGGTCATCTGTCACTGCCCCGTCTGATGAAGGCTTTGGCAGAAGACGGTATCGACAGTATCCTCTTGGAAGGAGGCGGCACTCTGAACTGGTCTGCTTTAAAAGCTGGAATCGTAAACAAATTGCAGACCTACATCGCACCGAAAATCTTTGGCGGAGCAGATGCAAAGACGCCGGTAGGCGGCCCGGGCGTTACCCTGCCCTCTCAAGCTTATAAGCTGCGCAGCCAGAAAATGATTTCCATCGGTGATGATATTCTCATAGAAAGCGAGGTGGTTCCGTGTTCACAGGAATTATAGAAGAAATCGGCGCTGTTAACAGCATTCAGAAAACCGCATCTGCAGCGAAGCTGTACATCAAATGTAAAAAAATTCTGCAGGACGTTCATCTGGGTGACAGTATCGCCGTCAACGGCGTCTGCCTCACCGTCACCGCCTTTGACGACGGCGGATTTACAGCAGATGTCATGCATGAAACATTGAATCGTTCTTCCCTTGGCGCCTTGAAATCCGGCAGTCATGTGAATCTGGAACGGGCTATGGCAGCCGGCGGCAGATTCGGCGGACACATTGTCAGCGGTCATATCGACGGAACCGGCAAAATCACCAAACTGGAACAAGACGCCAATGCCATCTGGTATACCATCCAGTGTGAACAGCGCCTGCTGCGTTATATCATCGAAAAGGGCTCCATTGCCATTGATGGAATCAGTCTTACTGTAGCCAAGGTCACAGGGGACGCCTTCAGCGTTTCTATCATTCCACACACCTTGGATGAGACTATTTTATCAGAGAAAAAGCCTGGGCACACAGTCAATTTAGAGAACGACTGCATCGGAAAATACGTGGAGCGATTGATGCAGTTTGAAGAGATCTCAGAAAAAGAAAGCAAGATTACGGAAAAGTTTTTAATAGAAAACGGATTTTAACAGGAGGTTATTATGAAGGATTTTAAATTCAATACGATTGAAGAGGCTCTAGAAGATTTGCGTCAGGGGAAAATCATCCTCTGTACAGACGATCCCGACAGAGAAAACGAAGGAGATTTCATCTGCAGTGCCCAGGCCGCTACGACAGAAAACGTGAACTTTATGGCCATGTATGGCAAAGGGCTGATCTGTATGCCGATGAGTCAGAAAATCTGCCGCAGGCTGCAGCTGCCTCAGATGGTAGAAGAAAACACAGATAATCACAGCACAGCTTTTACAGTATCCATCGATCACATCGATACGACCACAGGCATTTCTGCTGAAGAGAGAGGCCTCACCGCCAGAAAATGTGTCGATCAAGAGGCAAAGCCGGAGGATTTCAGACGACCAGGTCATATGTTTCCTCTCCTTTCTAAAAAAAATGGCGTTCTGGAGCGGAACGGGCATACCGAAGCGACGGTAGACCTGATGCGTCTGGCTGGTCTTGAAGAATGCGGCCTCTGTTGTGAAATCATGAGAAACGACGGCACCATGATGCGCACGCCGGAACTGAAAGAATTGGCCGCTGAGCATGGAATCAAATTTATCACCATTAAAGACCTGCAGGAGTACAGGAAAAAACACGATCAGTTGGTAGAATGTGTCGCCATCACCAAGCTGCCGACAAAATTCGGGAATTTTATGGCTCATGGTTATGTGAATAAACTCAACGGAGAACATCATATCGCCCTGGTCAAAGGTGATATCACAGATGGGCAGGATTTGCTCTGCCGGGTACATTCAGAGTGCCTGACTGGAGATGCCTTTGGTTCCACCAAGTGCGACTGTGGACAGCAGCTGGCGGCGGCTCTGACGCAGATTGAAAAAGAAGGCAGAGGGATTCTGCTCTACATGCGCCAGGAAGGCAGAGGCATCGGCCTGATCAACAAATTAAAAGCTTATGAGCTGCAGGATCAGGGCATGGACACCTTGGAAGCTAATCTGGCATTGGGTTTTGCCGGCGATCTGAGAGAATACTACATCGGCGCTCAAATACTGAAAGACCTGGGAGCAAGGACGCTGCGCCTGCTGACCAATAATCCGCAAAAGGTCTACGAGCTGAAAGAATTCGGCATGGAAATCACGAAACGGGTGCCAATTGAAATGCCCGCTACCACCCACGATCTTTTCTACCTGAAGACAAAGCAGGAAAAAATGGGTCATATCTTAAACTATTAAAAGTCTGCCTCGCCAAATCAAAGATTTGGGGCAGAACCATTAGGAGGTAAAAAAATGAAAGTATATGAAGGAAAGTTAGTTTCTAAAGAAATCAAAGTCGGCATTGTCTGTGCCAGATTCAACGAATTTATCGTGGCTAAACTCCTTGGCGGCGCTTTGGACGGACTGAGACGCCACGATGTCAAAGAAGATCAGATCGAAGTGGCATGGTGCCCCGGCGCCTTTGAAATCCCTCTCATCGCGCAGAAGATGGTTAACAGCAAGAAGTATGATGCCGTCATCTGTCTGGGCGCCGTCATACGAGGAAATACATCCCACTATGACTTCGTATGCGCTGAGGTATCCAAGGGAATCGCATCCGTCTCCCTGAACGCGGATATGCCCGTCATGTTCGGCATTCTGACCACAGACAACATTGAACAGGCCATCGAAAGAGCCGGCACCAAGGCTGGCAACAAAGGCTACGACTGTGCAGTCGGTGCCATTGAAATGGTGAACCTGATCAGAGAAATCGAAATGTAATCACGATCCTAGAGGATGTGACAAGGCAGAAGATAATCCTTCTTATCCAGCTGTTTGGTTTTTCTACAAGTACATATAATACCGCCGCTGCCCCTGACGATTGATTTGCTTTCCAGGAAATGAAACTTTTTGGTTTCCGATTCTGCAGGGGCTGCGGTCTTTTTAATTTCAAAGGGATAAAGCACGTTGCCTTCCACGATAACAGCGTCAACCTCCACACTGCTGCTATTTCGAAAGAAGCGAAGCTTGACATCATCAGTTCTGTTGGCCAACTGCTTCACCAATTCCATAATTACGAAGTTTTCAAAATAGTCGGCACCCTCTTTGCCGCTCATCAACGCTTTCGGCGTTTTCCAGTTAGAAATGTAAGAACAAAGACCTGTATCTGTAAAATACAGCTTCGGTTTTCTGATCAGCCGCGTCAACTCGTCATCTTCATAGGGCTCCAGCAGATAAATGATGCCCAGATCGATCAGAAGGTTCAGCCAGCAGGTCGCCGTGGGGCAAGAGATACCAGCAGCCAAAGCCAGCCTTCTCACTGACAAAACTTTGCAGATGTTTACAGCACAGGCGGCCAGAAAATCACTGAATTCTGTCAAACGTGCAACTTTTTTACTCTGTTGGACCTGATGCATCAAACTCTCATAAAAATAATGCCAGAAATATTTTGCCTTATCTTCCTGCCTGACGTCGATCATCTTTGGTACGTCGCCCTGCCAGATAGAACAAAAAATATCCAGCGCACTTTTTGCTGGTAGGAACTGTTCCCTCTTGTTCATCGCCTCATAGGAGAAATCGAGAGGAGATGACATCAGAAGCTGTTCTTTCTCTCTCAGTGAAAGCCCATACATCTTCAAAACGACTGCATTCTCCCCTAGAACGCTCTTAACCTCGTCTATGAAGGAGGCTTTCGGCGGGCTGGCCAGCCAGAAGAGCCCGGTTTCATCGCTGTCCTCACAGATTTCCCTTATTTTATGTAAGATGGAAGGAGAAAAATGTGCCTCGTCCATGATGATAGGCGGTTTAAAAATCTCAAAAAATAAATCAGGCTCAGTGTCTGCCAAGGTGCGCGGATGCAAGTCATCCAGCGATACATAGGTTCGCTTTTTCCCCTGAGATAGGTGTTTCATCATGGTGGTCTTTCCTATCTGATCTGCTCCGACGACTAAAACGACCTTATGTGTTCGGTTTGCATTCAAAAAATTCTCTTCTATACTTCTACTGATATATTCCATGTCTCCTCCTCTCTAGAATGTTTCTTCAATATATGCTCTTCCCTTACCGACCGTATATCAGACTATCTTCCTCAAGCTCATCAAGCAGTTTACAAAAGACCTTGTATCAGATATCAATTTGATACAAGGTCTTTTTTCCTCTGCTGAGATATTGAAAGGTGCTAAACTGCTGACATCTGTCATAACGCTCGTCTATAGATTTCCAGAATCTGGCTTCCGGTCAATGGAACATAAGTGTCAGTAAACAGTCCGTCCAGCTTCTCGGCCATCTTAGCCAGGTTTTTATCATCAATGCCGACATCTGCCAACGTTTTCGGAAGACCTAACTGGTCAAAGAATGTTCTCGTACGATCTATGGCCATCTTTGCAATCTCCATCGGCTCTTTTTCACGATCGATGCCCCATACATTAACGCCGAATTCGACAAATTTGTCCAAGGTATCTTCTGAGAGGACGTATTCCATCCAGACAGGTGTCAGAATCGCCAAACCATCGCCGTGGGTGATGTCGTAGAAAGCGCTGAGTTCATGTTCCATAGGATGTACGCACCAAGGCACGTCGCTGCCATAGGACAGCAGACCGTTGATGGCCAGACTGGAGGCCCACATCAAGTTAGCTCTCGCTTCGTAATCATCCGGCTGCTCCATGGCCACAGGGCCATATTTGATGCAGGTCTTGAGCACAGCTTCACACATCCTCGCCTGCAGATAAGCGTCTTTTTCTCTGGTGAAATACACTTCAAAAACGTGACTCATAATATCAGCCGTGCCGGCAGCAGTCTGCTTCTTTGAGACACTGTAAGTGAACTTCGGATCCAAAATTGAAAACGCCGGTTTGATCAGTTCGCTGGCTGTATCCAGCTTATCGTTTTTATCCATGTCGGAAATCACAGCAAATCCATCCATTTCTGATCCGGTTGCTGCCAGAGTGAGGACGCAGACAATCGGCAGCGCTTCTTTTATTTTTCCGCCGTCCAAGACTAAATCCCAAGGTTCTCCCTCATATTTTGCTGCCGCGGCAATCATCTTTGCACAATCGATGGTGCTGCCGCCGCCAATGGCAATCACAGCATCTATTTCTTTTTCTCTGCATAATGCTGCGCCCAAGGCGACCGTTTCAATTCTCGGATTTGGATCGACCCCAGAAAGCTCAAAAAAACTGACTCCACTCTCTCGCAGGACTGCCGCAGCTTTATCGTAAATACCGTTGCCTTTGATACTGCCGCCGCCATAGACCAAAAGCGCCTTGTTCCCATATCGGGAAACGTTGGCCAGCTTTTTGATCTGTCCTTTGCCAAAATAAATCTTCGTTGGGATTGAATAATTAAAATTCTGCATATTTCCTCCTAACGGCCGCGCCCCGATTTTAAGTAAAATCGCAGATGAGACCTTTTCAATAAACAAGTTAAATCAGCTGCAGCTCTGTAAGTTCTTTTAAAATCTGCTCCATCTCGTCTTTTCGCTTCGTCTTTGCTGTCGTTGTCTTGATGGTCGGTTTATCGGACAAGAAATATTTTTTCACCATCTTATAGGCCGGCATGCCTGCGTTGATTTCTGTCATGTCTTTTTCGAACTGTTCCTGCAGCAGTTCAAAGGTCATATCGTTCTCAGTCAGATAGTTCTTGTCGTAAACGACCTTTGCCCATAAGACAAAATCGTTGGCCTTTTCTCTCGTAAATACCATGCTCTCTTCCACGTAAGGCAGCACATTGATCAGATTTTCTATCTCTTCCGGGAAGACATTTTTTCCGTTTTTCATGACAATGACATTTTTCTTACGGCCACAGATGAACAGATAACCTTCCTCATCAAAATAAGCTAAATCTCCCGTATGGAACCAGCCGTCTTTAATGACCTCATCCGTCGCTTCCTGATTATCATAGTAACCCAGCATGACGTTATCGCCGCGGACAATCAGTTCGCCTACACCTTCTTCATTAGGTTCGAGAATCTGTCCCTCTACATTTGGCATCAATTTGCCGGTGGAACCCGGCTTGAGATAACGATAGGTCTCACTGGAAATGGTCGGTGAGGTTTCCGTCAGCCCGTATCCCTGTACGGTCAAAATGCCGAAATCATTGAGTCCCTTCGATACGACGGGATCCAGCGCCGCCGCCCCGTTGATGATAAAACGCATCCTGCCTCCCAATTGATCGATAATCGGTTTAAACAGTCGTCTTCTGAGATTGAGACCTACCTTTTCACTGGCAGCACAGACCTTCATCGCAAACTGGATTTTACTTTCCATGCCCTGGGCTTCGATGGCTTTGTTGATTTTCTTGTACATGCTTTCCAGAAGAAGCGGCACGCTCATAATCACTGACACGCCGTATTCTTTCATGTTCATGGTAATATACTTCAGCCCTTCGCAGAAACAATTTTTCATGCCTTGAGACAGGAAGGTCAGAAGGCCTGACATACCATAGCAGTGATGGAGAGGCAGAATCATCATGTTGACATCGTCTGGGAAGAACAGTTCTTCGCAGTTCATGCCATAGTTACAGCTCATGAAATTTCTGTGTGAGAGCATGACAGCCTTGGACTGCTGTGTCGTCCCCGAGGTGAACAGCAGAAAGCCCAGTGCATCCGGATCGATTTCCGCATCCAGATATCGCATATCGCCGCTTTCAACCAATTTCTGTCCCATATCGATCAAGTCAATCAGCTCTACGCCAATCTCGGATTGGAAATCCATAGCAATCAATAGGGAAAGATTGGTCGTCTTATCTGTGTAAATCTGTTCAATCACTTTCGATTGCTTCTTATCGTAGAAGATAACTTCTGCATTGCTCCTGTTGAGGCAGCTTTCCAATTCTTCTTTCTGAAGCCCTTTGTCCAGGGGCACAACGATGCCTGCTCCACAACCGGCAGTAAAGTAAGAAAGGCACCAGTGATAGCTGTTCTCACCGATGACAGCGATACGTTTATCTTTGTAGCCTTTTTCAATCAGTGCCGTGCCGAGATAGCCCATGGTTTCGAACATGTTTGCGTAAGTGGTATTGATATAGTTTACCTCTTTTGTCGCCTTGTCTTTAATCTTTGTGACAAAAGCCACCTTGTCCCCGTACTTCTCTGCGGAAGTTCTGAGCAGTTCACGCAGATCACGGAACTCATAAAATTTCTTTTCTAACTTGTAATCTTTCATTGATTCAACCTCTGTGATATAAATTTACCCTTCCCTCAGCCATAAAAAGCAGACAGCTGAAGGTCTTCTTTCCATAGTAATAGAGTACCATTTCAAAGGACTGCTGTCAATTTTTTAGGTCAATCTTTGATCACGACACCGAGAAGTTTTGCAAGATCTGCCGCCTGGTAGACGTTGACAATCGTTCCTTTCAGCTCATTACCTTCCGTCGAGATGCTGATTCCCTCCAAAATACAGGTGGAAAAATCCAGGCCCTTGAGCGGCGTTTTAAAAAATTCTGTATTGATAAACTGGGATTTCTCTAAAATCACTTGCTTTAGAGAACAAGATGCAAAAAATGCCTCAGATAAATCACTTTCTCTAATTTCGCACTTGCTCAACTTTGAAGAAGTAAAATTGACGTATTTCAGACTGCATTCGGCAAATTCAGTATTGGAAATACTGCTCTCGCTGAAGTCGGCTCCTTTCATCTGACAGTTGCTGAATTTGCACTGATCCAGCCAGCTATGTGAAAAATTGCAGCTGGGAAAAGCACATCCTTCAAAGTATACGTTTTTAAATGTACAGTTATAAAGTGAAACTCCCGTAAAGGTGCAATGATTAAAGAAGACATTTTCAAAGGTCAGCTGCCCTAAATCTCCCGCTTCCATCTCTTGACCATCTACTTTCAAGTCTGCAAGATCTGTTTCTTCTTCTCTGCTGTATCTCACATAGTTTTTAAAGTCAACAACGGTTTCCAGCTCTGTTGGTAAGTTCATGCGTTTTATTTTAATTGTGGTCATTTTCTTCTCCTATTCTGTCAAGGGTAACAAAACACCAGCTCTATCAACAGACCTGGTGTCTTATTTCTTTTCTATTTTTTCATATAAGCCGTGATGTCATAACAGGATATCAGATACGCATCTCGCTCTTCCCATTGAAATGGTTCAACATGCACTTTTGTCCATACACCATACTTCGGATTATAGACTTCCTCTATTTCCTCGTGACTCACTGGACAGTTGACACAGGGCGTCGTTCGCCCGAAAAAAGCTTCATAACAGAACATGCCCGGTTTTGCACTTTCATCCAGAAGTTTCGTTTTTTGGTTCAGATAGAACATTTTAAAGGTGCTTTGATCGATTACATAGATGTACGCGTCCTGCATATCCAATATATTTCGCAGCTGATTGACCGTCCGCTGGTCTCTTTCCAGCGCGCGCTTTTTCTGCAGGAAAGTAGAAAGCATCTGCGAAATTCTCGATAACGTCCCTACTTCTTCTTTTGTCCAAAGCCTATTTCCTGTACATTCATCAAAACCGATAAAGCCGACAAAATGGTTCTTCTCCATCATCGCGCACTGCAGAGTAGAACGGATATTCTGCTGTTCAAATAAAGCAATCTGAGCCTCCGAAGAAAGCTTGTAGATATCACGGCAGTAAAAAATCGGATCTTCTCTGAATAAGTCTGCATAAGAGTCCAGGGCGTCATAAGACATGTTCTGAAGCATCTCTTTCTCCGGCACAATTCCTTCGTTGCACCATTCGTAAGTATTGTCACAGAATTTGCCGTCTTCTGTATTTTCAAAGATGTAAGCACGGCTTACGTCGAAACGTTTGCCAACTATCTCCAGCAGCAACTGGATTGCTTCATCTGTATCGTCGGTATCGTATAAAATCTGAAACACATAGTTCACTAAATCCTCCGGTACCGTCTCTGGCGCTCTCATGTCAGAATCAATTGCTGCACCCAGGCTGGAATGATTGATGCCAGAAAACCTGCTTCTTGCCATATCTTCGTGCATTACAAAGCAGTTCTTATTGCGGCTTTTCGCCTCATACAGGGCTTGATCTGCACAACTGTACAGAGATTGAAAATCAATGCCGTCTCTGGGATACATGGAAATGCCAATGCTGCAGGTAATCTCAAATCCTCGTTTATCATTTTCAAAGAGGTGATGAAAGATGTCCAGCAGCTGCTGTGCTTTGATTTCGGCTGCCGCAGCAGAAGTGATATTCTTAACAAAGATGGTAAATTCGTCGCCGCCGATTCTGCCCACAATGTCACTCTTGCGGACAATTTTTTTCATGCCGGCGGCAATTTCTGATAATACAGCGTCTCCAAAGAGATGGCCTCCGCTGTCATTGACCAGTTTAAAATTATCTGTATCAATCATAAACAGAGCGCTGTACTCATCCGGTCTTTGTTCCAGATATGTCCTGATCTGCTTCTGTGTCTCGGCTCGATTGTATAGACCAGTGAGAGCGTCTCTTTCAGCACGCTTTCGTAGGTTTTCAATCATCCTCTTTTCTTCATCGATATCCTGAATGATACCGATGACCTTAATCAGCGCTCCTTTTTCATCGAACTGGTTGGACATGCGAACGCGGCACCACAAATAGTTCTCATCTTTGTCCCGGATGCGGAGTTCCGTTGTCAGGTACGATTTCCCCTCTTGAATCTCCTTTGATAGTTTCTGTGCTTTCAAAAGATCATCCGGATGAATATGTGCCAATTTGTAACAGCTGTCTCCTATTTCGATAGATGGCTCACAACCAAATTTCTCTTTCCAATGGGAAGAACAAAGTATTCTTTCTGTTTTGGCATCCCATTCAAACAAAATGTCAGAAGTCTGTTCCATGATAACACGGTGCCGGTCCAGAGAAAGTTCCAGTTCCTCACGAGTGTTCTCAATTTCTGTCGTTTCTACCATGATACCTAAAATCGTCTCATATTCGCCGGCATTGCCGATTGCCCTGCAGCTATCTAATATCCATTTGTAACTGCCGTCTTTGCACAGGATGCGGTAATTGCAGGCACATTTAGCATGGTCTGACAGACTTTTCCCCATCTTCGCAACTACATCTTCTTTTTCAAAAGGATGGATCATATCAATTAACCGATTATTAAAACGAGCCGCTATTTCTTCACGCGAAAATCCCACCAAATCAAAAAAATCCTGATTGGCGTTAATAATCGTAAAATATTTGTCATGCAGGCAACGGTATACGCTGCCTGGAATGTGTTTAAAAAGATCGTCATCACCTTCCAGTGATATCAGTTCATGCCTCATTACATCCTCCCGCATAAACAATTCTCCCCTACCATGATATGCTCATTCTAATCCTTTGGGGAGAAAATAGCAAGGGAGATTTTACAGAGTTCCCTTTTTTCATCATAACTAAAATAACTTCTATTTACAGTTTATTATAATATTTTTTGCTTAAATATACAATAATGTAAATAGTATATCGGGGTTGCAGTGAAAGGAATTCGCATCATGGATGATAGAGATAATGCATTTGAATTAAATTATGAAGCAATAGGACGTAGAATTAGAACTGCACGAAAAGAAGAGAAACTGACACAAGAAACTTTGGCGGAGAAAATGGATATCTCTGTCGCACATGTCAGTGGAATGGAAAACGGAAACACAGGCATAGGAATTCAAACCCTCGTCAAAGCATCTAATGTTCTGCATGTTTCCGTTGACTGGCTGCTTCATGACAATCTTGAGGACTACACAATTAATTTCGAGGCAGAAATCAGAAACATTCTCAACGGATGCAGTGATGAGCAAAAAAAAATCCTGCTCGTTCTTCTAAAAAACAATCGAAAGGCGTTAGACGAATTAGCAGAAGAAGAATAGGATCTGTTGCAAAATGAAGGCAATCTCCTGATAGCGGAGGTTGCTTTTTAGTTTTTTGCTATTGGACAAATGTCCGCCTATGCTATATAATTTTTAAATATAACAGTCGATTTTTTGATAATTTTAGGAGGAACAAATGAAAAAAATAACAGCGGTTTTTCTAATCACAGTTTTAGCTTTCGCTTTCACGGCATGTGGCTCTGGCGGAGAAGACAGCGAAGCAGAAGGAACGGCAAAAGCCTTTCCAATGACAGTGACGGACTACTTAGGAACTGAAATGGAGTTTACTGAAGCACCACAGAAAATCGCGTCCCTATCACCGAGCTGCACAGAAATACTCTTTGCTCTGGGCCTGGGTGATCAGGTAGTCGGAGTGTCTAACTGGTGCACATATCCGAAGGAAGCGCAGAACATAGAAAAGATCGGAGATACGAACAGCGGAAATGTAGAAAAAATTATAGAACTTGACGCTGACGTAGTCTTCGTATCAGGTCAGACTGCAGCAGATTCGGTATCTGCTCTCAGCGAAGCAGGGATTAACGTCTATTCTATCGGTGCTAAGGATCTGGACGGCATTTACAAGGGTATCACAGATGTCGGACAGATTACAGATACCAGCCAGAAGGCTTCCGAAATTGTCAACGATATGAAAAAAGAGGCAAAGAAAATAAAAGCAGAATTTGCTCAGTATGATAAGAAAAGTGTCTTCATCGATCTGGGTGACTTATACTCCAGCAGTAAAGAAGATTATCTGGGCAACAGCCTGGATTTAATCAATGCAGAGAACATCGCCCTCAATTTCGACTACAGCTCGCCGCAGCTTTCTGCCGAAAAGATCATCGAAGAAAATCCACAGGTTTATCTCTGTTTCTCATCAGAGAAAGAATTTGTAAAACCGGACGGATTTGATCAAATAGATGCATTTAAAAATAAAGAAGTGTATTTTATCCCTTACGAAAATCCGACTATGGACAAAATCACCAGGAACGGTCCAAGATTTTTGGAGGGTTTAGAAACGTTGGGCAAACTGATTCATACGGGAAAGTTGGACGATTAATATGAAAAAGAGGTGGATTGCCGCGAGTATTCTTTCCTTGCTGTGTGTAGCAGCAGTCATTTTAATATGTACTTTTTTTGGCGCAGCAGATATAACAATCAAAGATACTCTCATTGTATTGACAAATAAAATAACTGGGCTGCTGGGAGCTGAAGCTGATTCCTTGGGAGCAAAGAATACGATTATTTGGGACCTTCGCTTTCCAAGAAGTCTGCTGGCCTTTCTCGTGGGAGGCGCTCTCGCTCTGTGCGGCGGCGTATACCAGGCAATTTTTAAGAATCCTATGGCGGACCCTTTCGTGCTGGGAATTTCCTCTGGCGCCGCCTTTGGTGCAACCATCGGTATCATTCTGGCCATACCAGCCAGCTTCATGGGGCTGAACACCATTTCCTTTTTTGCTTTTGGCGGCGCAATCTTGGCGATATTTTTCGTATACAATATTGCCAGGGTCGGAAAGCAGGCCAACACCACATCCCTGCTGCTCTGCGGCATTGCGGTGAATCAGCTGTTGACAGCAGTCATTTCCTTTGCCATGCTGCTTTCCGCCAACCAAATGAAAAAAATATATTTTTGGACCTTAGGGAGCTTTTCCTCTAAGGGCTGGGATCACGTTTTCAATGTACTCCCCTATATCATAATCGGGCTGATTGTCATTTTCCTCTTTGCTAAGGAACTGGATATTATCGTGTTGGGTGATGAGACCGCGATACGCTTTGGCATCGACGTTGAAAAAAATAAGAGAATTCTCTTTGTCGTAACATCCCTGGTCATGGCGTCCTGCGTTTCTGTAAGCGGTATCATCGGTTTTGTGGGTTTAGTCTCTCCCCATATCGTGCGCTTGATCTTTGGACCCGCTCATAAAAAACTGCTGCCCTTGTCTTTTCTTCTGGGTGGAATTGTCCTCTGTATCTGTGATACCATTTCCAGAAGTATCATCGCCTCTGAAATACCAGTAGGCATCGTCACGGCCATCATCGGTGCGCCGTTCTTCATCTATCTGCTAAGAGCAAAAAATACAGAGGTACTTTAATTATGGAAGAAATATTGAGATTTGAAAATGTTACTATCGGCTATGGTGAAAAAGATGTCGTCAAAGACTTTTCCTGCACCGTTAAGCATGGGGAGTTTGTTTCTCTCATCGGTCCCAACGGCTCGGGTAAATCTACCTTGATTCACGCCATCACTGGAATTGTCGGGATAAAGAGCGGCAAAGTCTACATAGATGGAAAAGATAATGCGAATCTATCAGCAAAGGAACGGGCGCAGATTACCGCCGTTGTCCCTCAGACTTTTCAGGCAGGCTTTGCATTCAAAGCCAAAGAGATTGTGGCCATGGGCAGACATCCCTTTCTCAAAAGGATGCAGTCTGAAACTGAAGAAGATTACAAGCTGATCGACCAAGCACTGGAACAGACAGGAACCCTTTCTCTGAGAGAACGAAAAATCACGCAGCTCTCTGGTGGCGAGCGTCAGAGAATTATCATCTCAGCCGCTTTAGCGCAGCAGCCTCAGCTTCTGATTTTGGACGAACCCACTAATCATTTAGATATTCAATATACCTTAGAAGTCATGCAGCTGATGCAAAAACTCAATCGTGAACAGGGGATTACCATCTTTGCGGTCCTCCACGACATCAATATGGCTGCCCGGTTTTCTGACAGGATTCTTGTTTTGAACGAGGGACGAAAAGTCAGGGACGGTCAAGTCAGCGAGATCATCAGAGAAGAAGTGCTGAAACCCGTTTATAAGATTGACCTGGTCGTGCGGGAAAATCCACTGACCAACGCCGCTGAAATCGTGCCCTTGCGCAGCAACAAAATGGCACAGAGAACGAGTAACGGAAAGCGGGTTCACATCATCTGCGGAGGCGGCAGCGGCAGTTACATCATTGAAGCTTTCCACAACAAAGGCTTTGAGGTCAGCTGCGGCGTACTCAATGTAGGCGACAGCGATTACGAATTGTGCCAATCCTTAGGAATTAAAACCGTCGCGGAGAAGCCATATTGCGAAATCAGCAGCCAATCTTTTGATGAAAACCGGCAGACTATAGAGTCTGCCGACCTGGTAGTTTTGACTGATGTAGATATCGGCAGAAGCAATTTGAAAAATATAGAAGTCCTCGAGCATCTCTCATCACAAAAGCTGTATATCGTGAGAGAAAACGCTTCTGATTATACGGGCGGTATCGGAGATAGAATCATCCGTTCACTCCTCTCTGAAGAAAGAGCCCTTTCACTGGGCAAAGATCAGTTAATGAGTATTTTAAACGAATAAGGCAGCGACAAAGAGGTATCACTTTCCGCTGTCCGATGGTAAAGTCTGCATAAGGGCAAAGAAATGTTCAGGCTCTCCGGTACTAAAATATTCATACCACGATTCCAGTGTGTCTGACCCGAATACACCTAAATGCTCAATAATTTGCTTCGCCCATAACAGAGCTCCCGTGGAGCTTGCAGTAATCAGATTACAGTCTGCTACAGATGGCTTGTCTATATAGAAACTTTGTCCTTTGTAGCTTGGCGAAACCATCTCAAGAAATCCCGGCCCGTTGCTGGTATGGGAACGCTGATCCAATAGCCCAAATTCTGCAAGTGCCGCAGTAGCTCCACAGATTGCGCACACTGCAGCTCCTAAAGAGAGGAATTCCCTTGCTTTTTCGATGATTGCACCATGTTTTTGATCGTTCCATGTATTCGCGCCCGGTAAGAGCAACAGGCTTGTTTCACTGACGACAATGTCATCGATCAGGCAGTCGGGCACAATTGTCAAGCCCCCCATTGTCCGGATTGGCTCTTTTGAACTGCTGACCGTCTTGAGGGATACGCGCGGTGCGCCCTCTTTGAAAAATCGACCAGAATTCAACTCCGCAGTAACATACCCAAGCTCCCAATCGGCCAAGGTATCAAGAACATAAACATAGATTGTAAACATAACCTTCCTCCATTTTCATTGTTGCATTGATTTGTTTGTATATTTATAGTACCATGTAATCGTTGACAACAGTATGGCAACAATATTTTAAAAAATGAATGGCGGTGAAGTGATGAAAATAGACAGGCTTGTCAGTATTATTATGATACTCCTCGATAAAGAGCGGATTAGCGCACAGGCGTTAGCGGACATGTTTGAAGTATCGCTTCGCACAATTTATCGCGACATAGATACTATCAACATGGCAGGAATTCCTATTCGCTCTACATCGGGAGTAGGCGGCGGCTTTGAAATCATGCAGCAATACAAGATTGATAAAAAAGTTTTTTCTACTGCCGACCTCTCCGCTCTCTTGATGGGGCTTTCCAGTCTTTCGGGCATGATACGAGGCGATGAACTAGCACACGCCCTCGCCAAAGTCAAGAGCTTTGTTCCCGCAGACAGCGCGAAAGACGTTGAATTAAAAGTAAATCAAATCCGTATAGATTTAAGTCCGTGGAGAGGTAACAGCAATATACAACCCTATTTAGAAATGATCCAAACAGCTTTGCAAGAAAACAAGCTGCTGACTTTTGAATATATCGCCCACCATGGGAATAGAACCGTGCGGACAGTCGAACCATATCAGCTTGTATTGAAAAACAGCCATTGGTATTTACAAGGCTATTGCCATCATAGAAATGATTTCCGCTTATTCAGACTTTCTCGCATGTCAAAGCTGCAAATGGAAGAGGAAATTTTCACACCCCGCGATTTTCAAAAACCACAGTTGGATTTTGACGATATTTGGGAAACCATGCATACGAAAATCAAAATCCGTATTCATAAGTCTGTGATGGACAGGGTGCTTGATTTTTCCTCTTATGAAGATTTTTCGCCAGACGGGGAGGAGCATTACATCGTTGATTTCCCCTTCCTAGAGAACGAATATCACTACGATATTCTTTTAAGCTTTGGAAATAAATGCGAGTGTTTAGAACCGTTACATATCCGCACCGAAATGAAACGCAGAATCCATGATATCGCTGTCCTATATGAAAACAAATGAGTGCCATTTCTTTTCAGTCAATCTAAATAAGGCATATCTCGTCTGCTGTGATAGGCGTCATTTGCTTTCATGATCTTGTGCCAGCCCAAAATGTTTCCAATGGGGTTCGTCATATTAAGCAGCAGCGCCATTGGCTTCGAGATGGCGTAAGGTTTGGCAAAATCTCTGACGTAAGTTTCATCAAAATGACCGTGTTCCTCATACCATGCGCCCAGTTCAGCAAATTTCTTTTCTAATTTGCCGAATCGTTCCGGCATGATGGCAAGTCCCGCGCATTCTCCCTTTACAACAGTTCCTAAATACCCATACTGCAATCGGTCTGCCAGTCGCTTAAAGAACCGGCTGCTGATCTCACTCTCCTTGCTTTCCGGATACCCCGACTGAATGATAAAACCGAGAGACTGTCCCTCGGACCCTTTCGGCAAGTCATATAGGAAATCTAAGGTTCTGGCGGGAATCGAATGAATGTAGTTGGGCGTGATGAAGATGACTTGTTCAAACTGGCTGATATATTGAAGCAGCTTCTGCCGGTCCTCTCCATAAATTGAGCGAATTTCACAAGGTGCTTTCATACCGCTGACAAAAGCTTTGGCTAAAATGTAACTGCCAGAATTCTGCACGTTTCCCTTGGGTGAACCATTTAGCAAAATTGTCTTCTTCTTCTTCAAATTCATAATTAAAATAGAACTCGATCGCTGGATATTTTGGATAGCGAGGCACATGCCAGGTGCCTCCTCTTTCAAAAATTGTATAGGGCAGAAAAAGCGGAATCATGCGGTCCAGCAGTGTTTTTAGCTTACTGCTGACAAATCCATATTTCAGTTGGGCAAAGATGATGACTCTGTCAGCGTTGACATAGCTTCGATAAAAGTCTTCTAAATCTTTATGGACACAGATTCCTGGGGTTTTCCACCAGCAAGTCCAACAGCCGATGCAATCTGCAATATCCATTTTCGAAAGGTCAAAACACTTGGAACCCGATGTCGTGTAGTCCCCAAATTCTCTCATAATCAGCGTATTCATCTGTTTCTCCAATTCTTATGATCATTTTGCAATCATTGATAATTCTTTCGGAAGGACTCGAAGGCTGTAATCAGCAGTTTCTTCTCTTCTTCCTCTGATAGGTAAAGTGAACCCTTGCAAATTAAGCAGGCAATGCCGTGGGTGTAGAGCCAGACATGGTAAAACAGCTCCTGTGCCTGTTCGACACTCAAACTGCTCAAAGACGCCACGCTGTCTTCAATAAACCCGAATTGGCTGGATACTTCTTTCCCGATGGCATCCGGTGTAAAGAAGCCCCACTCCATCAGTGCCTCGAATAGCTTAGGGTATTCCTTGGCGTATTGAATGTAGGCAATGCCGTAGGTAAAGAACTTCTTCAGCTCATCTTTGTCAAAATCTGTTTCGGCTTCAACCGCATAACAGGGTATGATGCCAATATAACAGATAAAAGAAGAATACCGGTTCCAATGACATACACCAACAACAGATCCGAGAACGTGATGACAATTTGAATAGAGTCAAGGGTGTTGGTTAAGCGCTCTTCTGCTGTAGCCTGCTCAAATAGAGTATTACCAACGGTTTGTGCCATGAGTGAGCTGGTAAAAAAAGATAGGCCGAAAGACAATATTGCAATAGATAACATTTCCATCATATGCTGTAAGAGAATGCTGCCCTTGCTGATCCCCATTGCCAGCATCATGCCGATTTCTGGTATGCGGTTTCTTTCCCAGAGCAGAAGGATAACCGCTAGCAAAGAAATGCTGATGACAATCAGAATCGTTACAATCGTCGTCGTCAGATCTTGCAGGGCCGTCAGCTGCAGCCTCGCATTCCGGTAATCAGCATCCTCTTTGGCGATAGTGCTGTCTTTCCAGTTGATATTAGGAATTTTTTTAATCTTGGAGACAACGGTATCCAGCTGCGCTGGGTCTCCCACGCCAAAGTCACCATACTGATAGTGATTTTTTCCATCATCAAAATACAGCTGTGAATATGTCCCTTGATCAGTAAATCCGATATTTTCATACAGCAGCTCCGGCGGCGTCATTTCAGTAGATTCCATCTCTTCTGTCGGCGTAAAAATGCCAATTATCTGCACTTTCACCTGCCGATTCAAATCGTGCTCAGCGAGAATGATATGATCACCCAGCTTTAGTGAGTTTCTATCTGCAAAATCATCGCTGATTAAAATTACATTTTTATCTGATTGCTGAATGTGACGCCCCTGAATCAGTTTAAAGCCTGATTCTGTAAAGTAGGCATCCTGTACAGAGCGGACTTGCGCAATGATTTTCCCCGTGTGTGCATCTCCTGCCAGTGGCTTAGCGGCGCCGTCCTCTTTGATTGCCAATTTACTGCCGTCTTCTCTGCGATACTCAGCCCGATAGTAGGAGCGGGCATTGAAGTCTGCCAAAACACCGGCAGTTTTCAAAATCCGCGCAACTGCAGACCCATCCAGGAAATCGTTCAGATGTGTAGCGTTGATAGTAAAGCCTCCGGTAAGTGCTTTGCGAATGTCCAGTGCCGCCTTGTCGCTGGCGGACTGGATTGACAGGCAGGTCAGCATCATCGTCGACATCATTAATAAAATTAAAAGCATTAATACGCTCTTCCCTTTTTTTCGGACAGTATACAGATATGCCCTTCTCCATAAATTCATCATTACACCACCATCCTAATTTGTCTTCGTCAGAATCTCCTTTGGAGAAAGACGCATCATAGGAATGCTGGACAGTAAAACTGCTGCGATTAAGAGAGGTATGCCAAAACTGCATACAAGCGCAAGATGCTGCGTCGTAACGATAACGCCAGTTTCCCCCAACATCCTTCCAATGCCTCCGGCGATCCCTCTGCTGCACACATAGGCCAGCGGAATACTGCACAAAGCAAGCAACATGATTTCCAAAATATATTGAAGCAAGATGGAGATCTTCGTAATTCCAGCTGCTAACAATATTCCAGTCTCATGCATCCTGCTTCTTACCCACAGCGTGAGAAGCAATGTGACAATGCACATACTGATTGCGACGATAATTATCATCAACGTACGTATCAAGGAACTGATTTTCGACATAGAATCTCCTGCGCGTTCGTAGACCTCATCATTGGCAATGAGTTCGTAATCATCCCAATCAATCCCTTTGATATCTTGCACAGCCTGCATGATCCGTTCCAGATTTTTGGGATCATTCACATAAAAGTCGGTCAAATTGCAACTCTCTTCTAAAGAGTCCTTCCCATCAGAATAGTTTTTGTTCAATGCCTCCATAGACTTCATATCGGTAAACCAGTTGTAAGAGTAACCGCCATAGAGGTCATTTAACGTCATACTGTCCAAGCTATTTTTGGGATCTTCTTCATCAGCTAAAACCTCAAAAAGTCCGACGATGGTCAAAGTTACATATGGATCATCCTCCTGCGGATTAATAACCGCAGAAATCTTATCTCCCAGTTTTAGTCCCAGCCTTTTAGCAAGCTTATCACTGATGATAATCGTGTTTTGATCTGACTTTGTAATATGCCTTCCCTCTGTGAGAGCGATTTTTCTGTTTAAAAACCAAGCCGCATATTCTGTATTTGTACAGCTATTTCCCTGAAAAAGATTTAATGGATAGTCACTGCTATCTGGATCAACATCGTTATAATCATTTCTATATGGAGTTCCGTCCTCGTCATAGAAAGCCAGAACTGTGGGAAAATTAGCATTGTACGCCTTGATCCCATCTATAGACATGATTTTTTCTATCATTTTCTTAGACAGTGGTTTGGTTTCAGCAACGTTGCTGAAATTACCCGAACCGTCATTCTCAGAATTCCCCCACCGTTCCTTTGCTTTTATAGTAAAGCCTGCACCCGTCGTTCCCCGCAGTTCACGGGATTTATTGCGCTCTGCTTCCAGCGAAGCCAGACCGCATAATACGAGAGAAGCGATGATAAAAAAGATGAGAATCAGTAATAAACTTTTTCCCCGTTTCCTTATAACGTATAGAAAAGCACGTTTACTTAAATTCATATATATTATCCCCTTTTCTTAATTAGATGACCAGCCTGCACGTCATCCTGTTTCTGTTTAATATCTGTTCAGCACTTGCAGATTTCCCTTGTGCAGCTTAAAAATAACGTCCGCCTGTTCTGCAAGTTCGTGTGAATGGGTTACCACCACCACGCACTTATTCATCTGGTGAGCACTCTGCTTTAAAATCTCCACAATCTCAGCAGCCGTATTTTCATCCAGATTGCCAGTAGGTTCATCGGCCAAAATGACAGGTGCTTCACTGGTCAGAGCACGAGCAATTGCCACGCGCTGCTGCTGACCGCCAGAGAGTTTTAGTACGTTGCGCTTTGCTTCTTCTCTCGTCAGTCCCAGTTTTTGTAAAACGGGTAAGGCAGGCAGACGAGAGGTTAAGGCTACGTTTTCCACCGGAGTAAGATAATCTATCAGATTGTAGCTTTGAAAGATAAATGAGACATGCTCCCTGCGATGTTTCATCAATCCATCCTGCTCAATATCCTGCTCTGCAAAATAGATCTTACCGCTTATGGGACTGTCTAATCCTCCCAGTAACGACAATAAGGTGGTCTTTCCACAACCTGACGGACCTAAAATCGCGTAGATTTTACCTGCTTCCAATTCTTCAGAAATACCTCTTAGTACCGGTTTTCCAGTTACATAAGCGTATTTCACGTTTTCTAATCTCATAATGCTCATAAATAAATTCCCTTCTTAATCCTTTTTAGTATATAAGAAACCATCCTCTTGTACTTGTAACAGTTTACATTCTACAAAAGGATGGTTTACCTATAGTTCTAATACAATTTACTTTTGATTTTGTTTGGCCTATTCGTCACAGACTCATTTCTCTTTTTAAGCCGCGCAGTGCGAAATAGAAACTGCCTGCGCACAGAAGGAATAATAAGATTACGATTCGCGCAAGCCCGTCCATATCGATTTCGCCTTGTAAGATTAACCCTCGCAAGATGTTTATCACATGGGTAAAAGGATTGAGATTGACAGCTATTTTCAGCGGTCCAGTCAGGGTGTCCGCTGGAAATAAGGCTGTGCTGAGGAAAAATGCCGGCAGTACGATAGCATTCATCACTGTTTCATAGATGACTTCATTTGGCAGGCGCAGACTGATTGTATAGGTCAGCCCCGCCAAGAAACATGCTGTTAAAAATACGATCAGTACGATCAAAAGCATGCCGACAAATCCCGAAGCAATTCTCACAGAGAAGAAAAGACCTGCCCCGAACAGGATTCCTACCTCAAGAAAGGTACAGAAGACAGCCTCCAGAATTTGCGCCGTGATGATGGCTGCTCTCGGTACTGGCGCAATCAAGATACGATAAAAACTGCCCTCCGCTTTCATCAGGTAATTCATAATTCCTCCGCTGCTGCAGGCGCTGAAGGAGACCAAAACGACTAGACCGGGCAATATAAATGCGGTATAATTAGGAATTCCAGCGCCTTTCATGGTCTGCCCTGCCACTGCACTATACAATACCAGCCAGAGCATAGGCTGCAAAATCGTCATGACAATGGTAAAGGCGTTATGATAACGCCATTTCATATTACGCCAAAGCAATGGTACGACACTCATGTCACTTCTCCCTCTCGCAAGTTAAATGAATAAACACCTCTTCTATAGATGGTTCTACGATTTCCAGACCTTTAAACTGTAGTTTTCTGTTCAGCAAAGCCTCCGCTGTCTGCGTTAATGCCTTTTGTCTGTCTTCTATGGGAAATTGTGCGGCATTTTCCTTCCATCGCACCGTATCAACAGAAAAAATCTCAGGCAGATGGGTCATTGCCGCTTTGGCAGAAATCCCATCCTCAAAAGACACTTTCAAGAAATTTTGTCTTAAATACCTGCGCAAATCCTTTGGCCTTCCCTGGGCGGCTTCCTTGCCGTCTCGGATAATGCAGATCCTGTCGCTGAGACTGTCAGCCTCCTCCAGATAATGGGTCGTCAAAAATATGGTGGTGCCGAAATCTCTGCGTATTTTACGCATCATTTCCTGCATAGCCTGTCGTGATTGAATATCCATGCCTACTGTCGGTTCATCCAAGAATAAAATCTTTGGATCAGACATCATATTGAGGGCGATATCCAGACGTCGTCTGATACCTCCAGAGTATGAATTTACAGGATAATCTAAATATCGTTCCAGGCCAAAGGCCTCGATCAAAGCTTTCATTCGCTGCTCCGCTTCCGGCTTTGGAACTTTGTGCAGACGGCTTTGAAACATCATATTCTCACGCAGGGACAAATAAGGATCAATGGAGGTCTTCTGTGCGACACAGGCAATCTTCGAGCGGATAGAAGACGCCTCTCTGCTGACCTCCTTGCCAAACAACGCTGCTCTGCCGGATGTGGGCAGAAGGTAAGTGGTCAAAATGTTGATCAAGGTTGACTTGCCGGAGCCATTCTGTCCCAGAAGAGAAAAGATTTCCCCTTCCTCTACTGTCAGGGAGAGACCGTTCAGAGCCTGTACGCCATTGTGATACTGCTTGGTCAAGTTTTCTACAACAATCGCCTCCATCTCACTCCTCCTCAATCGGAAAGAGAATTTCCGTTATGTATTTAGCCGGATTTCCTTTGATCATCATGCCTGGTCCTTTTACGAACACCTCGCGGAAAGGCATTTGCAGTTGTAAATTGTGCTCAGCCGCATAGCGATCGATTTCTGCATAAGTATGTTGGATGGTCTCATAGGAACCGATATGGGTCGCACAGAGCGCTTTGATACGAGGCATTTCCTTCACTGCGATTCCATTACCTTTGGGCATTTCAGCCGTGGGTACACATAATTCCAAGACTCCCTGCTTGGTATCAGGATTTATTTCATAGTAACAGAAGAAAGGTGCCCCGCTTACTTTTCCGCGAATGGATTTAAAGACCTCGGGGAAAACCACGTTTGCAGCAGATGCTAGTCCTTGATAACGCATATAGGCTACGCGCACAGGTTCAATTTCTCTGATTTCTATTTGATTATTCATTTCTTTACTCTCCTTCTTTTTTAATCGCTATCCAGACCTCCGTATGGCCTTTTCGGTCCTCATTGAGGGGATACACCTCTATATTGGGAAGTTCCGTGTAAGTGTAACCGGAGAAGGGCAGCCATTCTGTCAAAAAGCGCCTGAAAACGCTCTGCACCGTTTCTTTGAAATGGCCCTCGTTTTCAAACACGGCCCAGGTTGCCGCAGGAATTTCAAGTGCATGCATGCCAGGTGGAACTGGCAGATCTGTAGCTGCCGCGATATAGTAATACATTTTGCCAGAGTTCTGATATTCTGTAATCCCCAAAACCCCTTCTGGCAGTCGATTAGACAAATGACAGATTTCTTGAAAACTGCTGCCTTGCAAGATCTCTTCCCAAAATCCCGGCACTTTTTTTTGATTTTCCTCCATGTCATCTGTAAGCGGCATCCGAATGCCGACCACTCTCATAGTTTCTTTTTCTTCAATTTTATATGGCATTACGCTACCTCCTGTAATAGCTACTGAAAATTTAATGGGCGGATAGGCGTTGATCCGCATTCCCTGGCTTTTGGCTGCCGTTGGAGAAATTCCGTGTACAGCCTGAAACGCCCGGTTAAAAGCAGTTGGGGAGGTATAGCCGTATTTCAGAGCGATATCGATCACTTTGACACCTCTGTGCTGCAGGTCGAAAGCTGCCTGGGTCATACGGCGGCGGCGAATGTAGTCTGACAAAGATATTCCAGCCACATAGGAAAACATGCGCTGAAAATAGTTAGTAGAACAGCAGGCGATTTCTGCCGCTCTATCATAAGAAATTTCGTCATCCAGATGTTGCTCGATATAAGCGATTGCATCGCTCAGATTTTTTAACCATTCCATACTTCCTACCTCCTGAAACCATCATACTGCATGTGGCTTGTGATTTCCTCGCTTTTGGTGCGCTCTTTTGTAAACATTATTCTACCACAATCCGTCACATACTAGCCAATCGGATAGGGCAAAACTCGGTGATTTCCCTTGGGACGTTTTGCCAGCTGTTACGTATATCATTTTGATGGAAGATTTTTGAAAGGAGAAATCAGAATGATAAAATCTAAAAAGTTCATGATAGCCTTTTTGGTTCTGGTGCTGATTCCGTTGTTCACGCTTCGGATTTACGCATCAGAAAGTGATGATCTGAAGACTCTGCAGCAAAATCTGCGGCAGGCCATTACAGCAGCGGAACAGATTGCAGACGCTCTCAACGAGAAGAAATCTGTAGATACGGTAGCTGGAATGATTCGGAATATCGAGGAAATCGATACTTCCGTATTGGGAGATACGCAGGACGCACCCAAAACCGGCACCATGGTGAGCGGAGCTGATTCCGGTGATTCTGTGCAGGCGATGTTCGCGAAGTTGCAGCTGGAACTTGCCAATGCAGTCAAGAATGATGCCGTGCAGCAGATTGACAAAGTCACTGCTGCTCAAAAGGAGCAACAGCGTGCTTCTCAATATCTGGAACAGGCTCGTAAACTGCTGACGCAGGCAGAAGCGGAGCCTATCTCCTTGCCGGGAGAATTGCAATACTACATGGAAGAAAAGGGGCTCTCTTACCCTGCAGCAGAATCCGGCTATTACACCACTGATGATTTTGAAAAAATCATCAGTACACTGCAGTCCTATTCGGAAAAACTAGGAACTGACATACAGTCTCAAATGGTATCCGTGCAGGATTTCATGGGGCAATACAATTCTTATCTGCAGAACGCCAATGCCTCCATACAAAACACTGCGAAATCTTTGGATTCGGTATCCCGCGGTCAAAGTCTCTTCTCGTCTGAGGCAGGAGGCGTAAACGCAGCGCCGATTGCTGTCAGCGTTTTGGTCGGTGTACTTTTGGGTATGCTCGTCATGTGGCTCATTATAAAGAAACGAATGAAAAAACAGAGTCAGGAGGAATCAGTATGACAGGGTTTCAGGCAGCAGCGGCACTGATTTCCGTAGGCTATGGAGCCTTTGCCTGCCTACGGCGGCATCAGCCTCTGTTCTTTAAAATTCTATTATACGGCCTCATCAGTTACCTTTTCGGTGCATTGTTCGTCACCAGCTACCAAGCAGTCCACGGAATCCAGCCCGCCGGATTCCACGTGGGCTATTTTGGTCATATCGGCTGTTATTTCTTTCTGCTCTCTTCCTACTATGGCGCGATGGATCGTCTGGCCGACGGCGGAGAAAAAGAATATCGCAGAATCAGGCTGGCTGCAGCTATACCGCTGGTCATTCCCACAGGATTTTTGGTTCTCAGTATTGTGAATGCCGGTCTGGCAGCCAGCCTTCCTTTTCTGTTTTTGGTCCTCCCCATGACTCTGACCCTCTATTTTGCGGTCAAGCACCTGGTCTTTCCCGATGTGGAACTGGGTATCATCCGCGTCATGCGGCCTTACAACGTCTGCGCCATATTCTTTTGTATGACAGAACTGTTCAGCCACTTTGTTTTTTTCCCCGAAAGTGTGAGGCGGATTGCAGCGATTCTCTCCTGTCTCCTGTTGATTTTATTACTGCCGCTAGCTGAAAAGGGGGTGCGCAAATGGTTTATATAGTTTTCTCCTGCCTGAGCATTCCTCTGCTTTTGATGCTCCCTCTGCTGGAATCCCGTTCCCGCTGGATGATCGGCTTCTTCCTGCTCGGTGCTTTCACCGCCTTGGCCGCTTATGAAATCAACACCATCGCTTTTCCTCTTTCGGGTCTGGATTCTCGCAGCTTCGCAGAGAAGATTCCGCCCATGGTAGAAGAATTGTTAAAAGCTTTACCGGTACTCTGTTATGCCCTGCTATTGGACGACAGCCGCAAGAGGGTGCTTCCCATCGCCATGGCCGTAGGCATCGGTTTCGCTGTACTGGAAAACACTGTCCTTCTCGTAGAATATCTGGACGGTGTCACCCTCGCCTGGGCAGTGGCAAGAGGTTTTTCCGCCAGCCTGATGCACGGTCTTTGCACGGTCACCATCGGCACCGGCATCTGCTATGTGAAAAAACAAAAAAAACTCTTCTATACCGGTACCTTTGGCTTACTCTCCATTGCGATCACCTTACATGCCCTTTTTAATCTGCTGATTCAATCCTCTTATGATTTTGTCGGCATGGTAATGCCTCTGGCACTTTATGCCCTGCTCCATATCCTGCAAAAAGGCAAACGGTTGAAACTGCCATTTTTATCTTATTAAACCATAACAAAACAGGCGTATTGCTGATAAAACCTTACGTCTGTTTTGTTCTTTTCAAATACCTTTTTGTATCAGATCTGCTTCTAACTGGTTGACCTCTCCCGCTTCAAAAGCTCTCACGGACTCGAACACGCATCTGCACATGTCGGAAACCGCTTCATCTGTATAGAATGCCGTATGGGGAGAAAGGATGACGTTTGGAAAGCTTTTCAGAATGGCCATCTGCCTATTGGATATGACGTCACCGGATCGGTTGAGAAAATACAGACCGGCTTCGTCTTCCAGCACATCCAGTGCGGCGCCGCCTACTTTACCGGACTCAATGCCCTCGATCAGTGCGTCACTGTCCACCAAAGTCCCTCTGGCCGCATTGATAATCATGGCCCCCTCTTTCATTGTCTCAATGGTTTCCTGATTAATCAGATGGTAATTCTCCGTTGTCGCCGGCGTGTGGAGGGTGATGATGTCTGACTGGGCAAGTAACCCTGCTAATGACACATATTTTGCCTTCGCTGCCACTTCTGGATTTTCATAGAGATCATAAGCCAGCATTTTGCAGCCAAAACCGGCAAGATGTTTAATCACCGTTTTGCCGATTCTGCCAGTGCCGATGACGCCCACGGTACAGCCTGACAGTTCTCTGCCCATCTTGCCTTTAAATGAATAGTCCTGCAGCTCTGCTCTTTTCATAATGTGGGCAAACCTTCTGCAGACCATCAGCATCAACATAATAGTGTAATTGGCGACACTGTCTGGAGAGTAATGCGAATGACCGACACGAATACCCAGTTCCCTGCACTTTTGCAAATTGATATGATCTGTGCCGATGCTTCTGGTCAGGATATACTTGACACCATTTTCAGCAAAGGCCGCCAGTATCTCGTCAGTACATTCCGAAGCGAGAATGGAAACTGCCTCATGTCCTTTGACCATGGGAATGTTCTCCACGGTCTGATAATCGTCATAACCCGTATAAGAAAACCCATATTCCTGTGCCAGTTGATCAAAGAAAAACTTTTCGTCATATTCTCTTAAATTATAAATAAATATTTTCACTTCAATCCACCTCTATTTCTTGCCAAACATGCGCTTTAGACGTTCAAGACCTTCTCTGATCGTTTCTTCGCTGGAGGCATAGGAAAAACGCAGATACCCCTCTCCGCTGTCTCCAAAAGCACTGCCCGGTGTTGTAAGCACCTGCACTCGGTCAAGAATCTTGACAGCCAGTTCCTGCGAGGAGACTCCAAAGCTTTTTACATTTGGGAAAACGTAAAAAGCGCCCCCTGGTTTGATGCAGGAGAAACCCTGTACTTGATTCAGACCTTCAACCAGGATATCCCGCCGTCTTTCATACTGCCTGCGCATCTTTTCTACAGGTTCCTGCGGTCCCGTAATCGCTTCGCAGGCTGCTACCTGGCAGGCCGCTGTCACGCTGGAGCCCATGCTCTCCTGAAGCAGAGTCATCTGTTCCCTCACTTGCGCAGGTGCTACCACGTAACCGATTCTCCAGCCAGTCATAGCATAGGACTTGGAGAAACTGTTTATGGTGATAACCAGATCTTTCATCTCCGGAATAGATCCAATACTGAAGTGCTTTTGTTCGTCGTAAATGATGGCTTCGTATGGTTCATCCGAAATGACGATCAAATCGTGTTCCAGCGCAACCGCTGCAATCTGCCTGATATCCGTCTCTGTCAATACTGCGCCGGTAGGATTGCACGGCGAATTCAAGATGATCGCCTTTGTCTTAGGGGTGATTTTCCTTTTAATATCTTCTGCTGTCACTCTAAAGCCGTTCTCTTCGCAAGTACGGACGATGACAGAAGTGCCGCCGGCCATGTGAATATATCCAAAGTAGTTTGGAAAGCATGGTGTGGGCACGATTACTTCATCTCCTGGTTCCAGAATGGTCTCCATGGTCAGAAGGAGCGCCTGGCCCGCACCAAAGGTAATGTGTATGTTCTCTTCTGTTACGTAATCCATCCCATTATACTTTCTCATCTTCTCCGCTAAAGCACCGAGAAGAGGCACGATACCTTGGTTAGCGACATATTTTGTCCACCCCTCATCCAAGGCGCTGCGACCAGCGTCGATGATATTTTTCGGCGTTGGGAAATCTGGCTCTCCAAGTCCAAAACTTAAAACGTTGTCATACTTAGCGGCCAAAACCGTCATGGCTCTGATTCCGGAAGCCGGCATTGTCAGAGCACTTTTACTCATTTGCATCATACTTATATTCTCCTTTTGAAATGCAGAGCTGCCGGTCGGCAGCCCTGCTTGATTGATCGTGCTATTTTCCCTTTGGTAAAAAGTTCGGGTCACTTGGCAGTTCCCCTGACAGATATCGGTCGCGGATACCCCGCCATGTTTCGGTGCCAGGCCAGTTAAACTTGTCCGGATCAAAGATCGGATCTTTTCCAGCTTTCTTCTGTTCCTCAAAGTCCAGAAGCAGCTTTCTAGCTATCGGCAGACAGGTGATGAGGAAAATCATATTGCCCCAGGTGATCAGTCCGATTCCTACATCGCCAAAAGCCCATGCAGTCGTACTCTCAATGACACCGGCATATACGACAAATGCCAGGAACAAGATTCTAAGCCCCATGGTCGCCCACTTTGGTGTAGCGCCTTTGAAGAAGAACGTTAATGTCGATTCACAATTGTACATCTGGTTCATACAAGTGGTGAATGCGAAGAATACGAGAGCGATGGAAATGAATCCAGGTCCCCAGGAAAATACTGTGCCAATGGCTGCCTGAACCCATGGGGCACCAGGGTCTGCGTTTGCACCGAGGATGCTTGACTGAATCAGGAACTCGCCGGATTCGCCTACGCAGTTGAATACGTTAGTCAGAATCATGATGATTCCTGTTGCAGTGCAGACAAAGAGAGTATCGATGTACACGGAAAAGGCCTGGACCAAACCCTGTTTAGCAGGATGAGATACTTCTGCAGCACCGGCAGACGGTGTTGCCGTGGACATGCCTGTTTCTGAGGAATAAACGGCTCTCTTCGTTCCCCAGATAACCGCACTTCCCAGTGCACCGCCAAAGACAGATCCCGGTGTGAAGGCAGATTTGAAAACCAATCCGAAAGCCGCCGGTACGCTCGTAATGTTCAGCGCTAAAATAATCAGCGCAACAATGATATAAGCAGCTGCCATGACAGGCACGACGATTTCGGCAAAACGTCCAACTCTCTTTGAACCGCCGAAAGTGATGTAAGCAACGAGGGCTGCCATAACGACTGCCGTCACCCACACTGGGACGTTAAAGGAAGTGTTCAGTGCTTGTGCGCAGGCATTAGCCTGCAGGCAGTTTTGTGTCATGGCTTCTGCTGCGATGAAAATGACGCCATAAATCAGACCAAAGGCTCTGATATTGAACCGCTTGCCAAAGTAGTAAGCGGCGTTGCCGCGATACTCCCCATCTCTCACTTCCTTATAAAGCTGTGACATAGAGCATTCGATGAAGGATGTCGCTGCGCCAAAGATGGCCACCATCCACATCCAGAAAAGCGCCCCCGGCCCGCCAAAACAGATTCCTGTAGCGACGCCGGCAATGTTGCCGGTTCCTACACGTCCGGCGATAGCCAGGCAAAAAGATTGGAACGAAGAAAGCCCCGTATCGGAAGACTTGCTTCCAAATAACATTTTTACCATGATCTTAATATGACGCACCTGCGGCGCTCTCAAAACGATGGTGAAAAGCAGTCCACCGCCCAGGCAGAGGATTGGTAAAGGTGTCGCCCACAAAATGTCGTTCAATGTGGTTACGATGGAATGAAACATAACTTAACCTCCTAATTAAATGATAATTGCTGGTACCAGATTGATAACGGACGACATAGAAAACAGCAATAAGCGTGCCAAAGGAAAGTCATCGCCATACCTATAATCGGTTCGTTTTAAGCCAGCAGTTGCATTTACTGGATTGGAGATTATTCAAAATATTTTTAATACTCCCGGATTGGTTCACGGAAGCAGCTAATTCTTTCATCAAGACGAAAAATTTGAGTGATTCCTTTTTGCATCAAAAGTGCAGGGCTGCATAAAAGCAATATAAAAAACACAAACCCTAGTCTTATTCTGATGATCACTTCCCTACATAAATGCACAAGTATGTGAAAGGGAACTTTTCTTTTTGTGTAAGTTGTGGTATAATAGTTTCACGGTCTTGCGGTATTGTCGCAATGCTCTTTGTATCGGTTATATCCAAGAACGACACAATCCAATATGCGCCTATAGCTCAGGGGATAGAGTGGCACACTCCGAATGTGAAGGTCGCAGGTTCGAATCCTGTTAGGCGCACCAAAAAGATAGGCTTCTGCCTATTTTTTTTTGCGCTGGAGTTCGCTTTTAAAAATTGACCATAAGGTCTATTTATGTTATACTGAAAATTGACCACAAGGTCTATTTTATTAAGGAGTATTACTTTATGAAAAGAGAAGAGAAAAACCAGCAGACTCGCCGGCGAATCATGGACAGCGCATTGAATGAATTTTCAAGAAAAGGGTATGGAGCCAGCTCTATTAACAATATCTGCGCTGCACAGGGAATATCAAAAGGAATTATTTATCATTATTTTGAGACAAAGGATGCTCTGTTTTTAGCTTGTATCGAGGAGTGCTTTCGTTTGCTCACCGATGAAATCAACGTGAAAATGCAGAAAACACAGGAAAACCTCGAGCAAGGCCTAGAGGAATATTTTGCTGTCCGCATGTCTTTTTTCCGTGAGCATCCAGTTTACCAGCGTATCTTCTGCGAGGGAATTATCACACCACCTGCCCATTTACGGGCAGAAATACAGACGATAAAGCAGGCGTTTGACAATTTAAATATAACTATTATAAAACGACTGCTAAAGCCCGTTCCTCTAAGGTCTGCAGTTACACAGGACGAAGTGATTGAGATGTTTCGCGAATTCCAGGATTTTATCAATGCCCGTTACCAAATGAACGACATCGATAGGTTAGAATTTGAAATGCGAGAAAGATACTGCCAAAAAGCGTTAAACATCTTGCTTTATGGCGTTATTGAAAGGAGCGATCACTAATATGTCTGAAAAAGCACTCCAAACACAATTTGTTTTAGAAGATCTGTCTCCTTCAAAATCAATTATAAAATTAGCGATTCCTGCTACCTTGGCACTATTAGCGAAGGCAGTCTATAACTTGGTAGACACTGCCTATATTGGAATGCTGCATTCCGACATCGCGTTGACCGCCGTCGGTGTCACGGTTCCGATATTACTTATCATGGTTTCGATTGAGAATATTTTTGCTGCCGGTGCTGCCGTTTTAGCGGGGCGGCAGTTGGGTGCTAAGGATAATGATGGCGCTAGTCACACAGTTACAACGATTGTTGGCATCTCTGTGGTGATTGGTGCGCTGCTGTGTGCAGGGGGCATCATTTTTATCGAACCTTTAATGTGCGCCTTTGGAGCCTCGCAGGCGTCTCTGCCATTGGCCAAAGACTACGCTTTTTGGATGTTCATAGCTGCCTTGGCTAATTTACCTGCTCAAAGCATGAATTGTGCTGCACGAGCCGAATCTTCCGTCAAGGTTTCCTCTATTGCCGTCATTTCTGGCACGTTGATCAATGTCATTTTAGATCCGATTTTCATGTTTGACTGGGGATTGGATATGGGAGTGGAGGGAGCCTCTTTAGCCACTACAGTATCTCAATTTGTCACCTTCTTTATTTTAGTTTGGTTTTACGCCAGCGGACGATCCATCATAAAAATCAAGGTTAAAGCGTTTCAACTCACTTGGGAATTAATGAAGAGTGTTACAGTCATCGGCATCCCTACAGCAATCATCCAAATTTGTCTTTCCGCTGCCGCCTCACTTACAAATATAGCCGCTGCTTCACTACCTCAATCGGATGAGATTATTGCTGCATTCGGGATTGTCCAACGATTGATACTGATTGGCTGCTATGTCGTTATGGGGTTCATGCAGGGATATCAGCCTGTAGCCTCTTACGCATTCGGCGCAAAGAACGAAGACAGATTTCATCAGTCGGTTCGTTTTGCGCTAAAGGGTTCACTGATACTGACCGTTCTAGTAGCAACAGTCTATATCGTGCTGGCGAGACCATTCATCTTACTGTTCAATCAAAATCCGATTATTGTAAACTACGGAAGATGGCTGCTTATTTCTCAAGTAGCTTTATACCCGGCCTTTGGACTGTGTTATATGATGACAATCACCTATCAGACTATCGGCGCATCACTGTATGGTTTGTTCCTCTCCTTGATTCGTCAAGGGCTGTTCTATATGCCGTTTATTCTGTTTCTTCCAAAGATATTCGGCGTAGTCGGTATTTACTTTTCACAGCCGGCAGCTGACCTTTTGACGATATTTGTTTGTCTCATTTCAATGAAATCCATGAAACATATCGCATCAGTCAGCATGGGAAACCTTCAAAACACAGGTCATATGATGAAAGGGAAATAGGAAATTGACTATGCAGGGGTTTCACAAAACCAAAAGAAAACTCCCATACCATGAAGGTACGGGAGCAATCTTATATCTTTTATCTAAATTATCTAGTCATTACATATTTTATCAGTCTAATCATTTGCCAGGTCATTGATCAGGTATTTTTCCCATGGCATCGTAACATCTTCAGGTCTTCTCTGATAGTTTTCTAAGATGGAGCTATTCTGTTCTGCATGGTTCTCCTGGAGTTCTTTTATAATTCTATTGATTGCCTTCATATCTGACACCTCCTATTCATTTCTCTATTTGTCTTTTCTTCTTGTTCATAGTATAATACATTTATCAATACATGTAAAACGAGAATTTCAGATATCAATTTGAAGAAAAACTTTTAGCCACTAGGAGGCGTCATGAATAATCCAAAATACAACGCATTTCTGAAGGTCGCAGAGATGGGCAGCATCAAACATGCCGCCGATCTTCTGGGTTATACCCAGACAGGCATGAGTTACCTGATCAATACCTTAGAAGAAGAACTGGACATCAAACTTTTTATAAGAAATTACGGTGGTACAACTCTGACCGCAGAAGGCAAAGAACTGCTTCCTTTTATCAAAGGGATCTGCAACATGGAAAATCGGCTGTACAACAAAGTCAACGAGCTAAAAAACCTGGACTCCGGCCGCCTCATCGTAGGGGCACCTGCCAGCGTACATATCAACTGGCTGCCTGGCATGATCAAAATGTATTCTGCCCTGCATCCGGGCATCGATATAGAAATCAAGTGCTGTGACGATGCCAACCTCTTGGAGGAGATGATTTACGACGGCGACATCGACTGTGGTTTTATCATCATGCCGCCAAAGAAAAAAATCGAAACTGTAGAACTGATCGACGATCCCATGGTCGCAATTCTGCCGATGAACCATCCTCTTGCCAAGGCTCCATTTTTCCCCATCGACGATCTGGACAAATATCCCTATATCGACACGACAGTCAGCACTGATTTTGAAATTCACGCGGTCTTTGCCAGCCACGGCAAAAAAGCCAACATTGCCTACCGTCTGGACAACGAATTCAGTATTCTGTCTATGGTGAGCCAGGGTTTCGGCTTCAGTCTCTATCCAGAACTGCTGCTGAAAAATATTTCATTTCCTTTCATTAAAAAAAGGCTGGAAATTCCAGCCTTCAGAACCATCGCCTTTGCCGTCAGATCAAAAGCGACCTCTTCTACTGCAGCGCTTAATTTCTTAGACACTGCTCAAATATGGCTGCGACTCAACGAAGGCCGCAGATGAATACATTGGATGTTACAGGCCCAGACCAAAGTTTTCTTTCACTCTCTTCATGGTCTGCACAGAGATGGCGTTTGCTCTTTCGGCGCCGTCTTTGAGAATAGCAAGCAACTCCTCAGAATGCCTGATTTCTTCATATCTGGCTTTAATTGGAGCCAAGGCTTCAACGGTGACCTCCACCAAATCTTTCTTGAAGTCGCCGTATCCTCTGCCCTCATACTCTTTTTCCAATTCAGCCAGGGATTTGCCGGACAAGACGCTGTAGATGTTCATCAGGTTGCTGATTCCCGGCTTGTTTTCTACATCAAATTTGACAACGCCTTCTGAATCTGTCGTCGCTTTCATGATGGATTTCTTAATCTTAGCCGGATCATCCAGCAGCGAGATTCTGCTGTGGATGTTCTCGGCAGATTTACTCATCTTCTGGGTAGGATCATCGAGAGCCATGATTCTTGCTCCTTCTTTCAGATACCTGCCTTCTGGAATGACAAAGGTTTTTTTCCTGGTGTTATTGATTCTCGTTGCAACGTCTCGACAGAGTTCGATATGCTGCTTCTGGTCATTGCCTACAGGCACTACATCTGTATCATAAAGCAGGATGTCTGCAGCCATGAGAATCGGATAGGTGAATAGCCCCGCCGGTGCTGACTCCTGGTTTTTGCTCTTCGCTTTGAATTGGGTCATTCTGGACAACTCTCCTGTGTAAGAATTGCAGGTCAGAATCCATGACAGCTCCGCATGTCCCGGTACATCGGACTGAACGAATACGATAGATTTCTTCGGGTCGACGCCTACTGCCAAATAAAGCGATGCAACATCGAGAATGTGCTCTTTCAGTTCCTTAGGATCCTGGGGCAAGGTGATGGCATGCATGTCTACGATACAATAGATGCACTCGTGATCCTCCTGCAGCTCCACAAACTGCTTCAATGCGCCTAAATAATTACCTAAATGGATATTTCCTGTCGGCTGTACGCCGGAAAACACTCTTTTCATCTTTCTTCCTCCCTCAATTGGAATATACATATTCTACTATATTTCAATGTAATTGTTAATATCTATTGTCAAATATTCTCGTCGTTTTCTTTTCACTTCTAGGAAGTTCACCCATGACGACTCCCATCGGCTTGATCTGCAGTCCTACCTTTGTCTTAAAAGCAGCTGCGACTTCCTTTTCGACGGTCTTTTTGTCCGCCCCCTCCACGGTTTCAAAGAACAGGGTCATGATGTCTTTACCGTTCATATGGTCGATCATCACCTGATATTCGCTGCTGACCCCCTTGACATCGCGGAGAACGTCCTCCACCTGTCCCGGATAGATGTTGACACCCTTTACCTTGATCATGTCGTCGCTTCTGCCGATGATGCGGTCGATTCTCGGGAATTTGGAACCGCAGCCGCACTTTTCAGGAATAATGCGTGAAAGGTCGTGGGTTCTGTATCTGATCAAAGGCGCCCCTTCTTTGCGTAAGGTCGTGATGACGACCTCGCCGATTTCTCCATCAGGCAGCACTTCGCCAGTCTTCGGGTCGATAATCTCGATGTAGACAAAATCGTCCCAGTAGTGCATCGGTTCGTCTTTGTGGCAGCTGATGCCGATTCCCGGTCCGTAGACTTCGGTCAACCCATAGATGTCGTAAAGTTCCACACCCAGTTCATCTGCAATACGATTTCTCATCTTGTCGCCCCAGCGCTCAGAACCGATGATGCCTTTTCTCAAATGAATTTTTTCTCCAATTCCTCTTTTTTCGATTTCTTCAGCCAGAAGAAGTGCGTAGGAAGAAGTGGCGCAGAGTACCGTACTCTTGAGGTCTACCATCATCTTTAGCTGCTTTGCCGTGTTGCCCGGACCCATCGGAATGGTCATGGCACCCAGTTTTTCTGCGCCCAGCTGGAAGCCGATCCCTGCCGTCCACAGCCCGTATCCCGGCGTAATCTGAATTCTGTCCGTGTTGGTGATGCCCGCTGTCTCATAGCATCTCTCAAACATCAAAGCCCAGTCTTCAACGTCTCTTTTTGTATAAGGAATGATGATCGGTGTTCCTGTCGTACCGGAAGAAGAATGGATTCTGACGATTTCTGCATCTGGCACAGCCTGAATGCCAAGGGGATAGACCTCCCGCAGCTCATCCTTTTCCGTAAAAGGAATCGCTTCGAAATCAGCCTGTGTTGCCAAGTCCTCTGTATTTAAGCCGGCGAACTTCTTCTGATATAAATTGCCGTCATACTGTTTTACCTTGTTGATCTGTCTCTTAATCAAATCGTATTGTTTGTCATTTAACTGCATTGTGTTTACCTCTTTTCTGATATTCTGAGTGGGTATGAGGCAATAAAAAAGCCTTTGCCCCATAACGATAAGGGACAAAAGCTATACTTCTGCGATACCACCCTAATTCGCCTGCCTTCACAGACAGACGCACTCTGGACATACTAGCATATGTCATTCGATGTCACGGTCGAATCCCGTCTCCCCTACTCAGCTCTCTGCCTTTCGGTTTGCCCTCCCGAGTCCATTGGCTGCCACGTCCACTGCTGTAATCTCACCATCTACAGCTCTCTCAAAGCGACCTTTGCCAGTTACTACTCTCGGTCATCGGTTTTGATGTTTTCTATTCATTTCTATATTTAGGGATTTTATCACAGGTTTTTTCTAAAGTCAATAGGGAAAATTGTACTTTTGCTCAAGCTTCTGCGTCATATACCCCTGCCCGGTATAATGGCGTGTATCAAACAAAAAAGTGCCATAACTGTCCAGTTTTCGCTAAAATCAGGCAGATTTGTCTATTCACAGTATATAACTTTAGCTTCGGACCACCTGCGAAACCGCACAAAGTCAGAAAAACTGCCATATACAGACCAGGGCAATCTATATATGGCCTTCTAATCCATATTGTCCTCGTTTTCATTTCCTTTAACGACGACATACCCCTGTCCGATTTATAAAAAGTGCCATAACCGATCTGTTTTTTGCCCTTTTCTGGCACTTTGCGCACTCTATGAAGAGATTCCGTCTACGTAATATGTGGCAGAATCAAAATTAATTCTGCCACACTCTCTATTATGCATGTTCAATATCGGTAAACTCTGAAATCTCTCTGCTGATGGTACAGAGGTCCTCAAGGCCCAGCCCGTGGATATCCTCATGGCCTGTGATTCTGGCAAAGGTGCGCAGTTCATCAGCGCTGACATTGAGGAAATTGGCCACTCTCTCTGCTGCCGCATCTCCTTTGAGGCGTTTGCGCAATTCCGGATCCTGGGTTGCTACGCCGACAGGACAGTTTCCGCTGCCGCAGATGCGATACTGCTGGCAGGCTGCCGAAATCAATGCTGCAGACGCGATGGCCACTGCGTCTGCTCCCATGGCGATGGCTTTGGCGAAATCAGCAGAAACGCGAAGACCGCCAGTGATAACCAATTCGATGTCACTGTGAACAGAATCCAGATATTTTCTCGCCCGATGCAGTGCGTAGATAGTCGGCACGCTGGTCGCTTCTCTTAGGAAAAGCGGGCTGGAGCCAGTAGCACCGCCGCGGCCGTCGATGGTGATGAAATCTGGTTCTGCAAATACACAGAATTCCAGATCCTTTTCAATCTTGCCGGCGGCGATTTTGATGCCGATTGGTCTGCCTTCTGAACGCTGGCGAAGTTGGCTGACCAGAGCCTTCAGGTCTTCCTTCGAGTTGATGTTTGGGAATTTAGACGGGCTCTGTACATCCTTGCCCTGCTCCTTGCCACGAATCGCTGCAATTTCGGCTGTCACCTTGTCTCCAGGCAGATGTCCGCCCATACCTGGCTTGGTGCCCTGTCCAATTTTGATTTCGATGGCATCCGCCTCGCGGAGATTTTGGTCGCTCGCACTGTACAGGTTCGGTACGTATTCAAAGATGTATTTATAGGCTGCCGCCTTCTCCTCTGGCAGGATGCCGCCCTCGCCGCTGCACATGGCAGTCTTTGCCATGGCGCTGCCCTTTGCCAGGGCTGTCTTAGTCTCCGCAGACAAAGCGCCGAAGGACATGTGGGATATGTAGATGGGGCTTTCCAATACCATAGGCTTGGCCGCCTTCTTGCCAATGACCGTCTGTATATTGACTGGTGCATCATCGTCCAGCGGAGGCGGATTCAGCTGCGCGCCGAGAAGCAGGATATCGTCCCAGTCCGGCATAGGCATCTGGGTGCTCATGGCTGCATGAAGAGATTCACCCGACACTGCCATCTCGTGAATCTGATCCATATAACGGCAGCTGTCGTCATGTCTTAGGAAGGCGGCATCATAGGCCAGCTCGTTTTCCACTTTCTTGTCTGAAGCTGGTGCAGGCGCTGCTTTCTCGCCATCGACCGGATTACCTTCGTCGTCCTCGATCAACTCAAAATTATCGATAGATGAGCCGCACATGAAACATGCGTCCAGATCAGTGATCTTCATCCCTTCCTTTTCTTCATCAAAAATATACTTACATACTCTGCATTGATATTTTGCCATTTGTATCCTCCTCTTCATTTTGTGTAACCTATGTTATATGATACCACAAAATCTACTTGAAAACCATCATACATCTTTGTCGATACTGGTGAACCCTTTGCCGCTGCCCCATACCGTATCCACATGAAGGACAGTGACAAAGGCAGCCGGGTCCGTCTGCGCGAGAAATTTTTTCAGCAGCATGCTCTCTCTCGGCGAGCAGAGCACCACCAGTTCTTTCTTTTCTACGCCAGTAAACTCCCCTACCATTTTTCGGCTGGAAACGCCGCGGTCCAGGCTCTTCATGACAAATTCGATGGTTTCTTCTGCTTTTGAAGTGATGATGTCCACCTGGACAATCTTCGTCTCGAAACCGTACATGATGAAATCCACCATCTTTGAGGCGATAAACTGAGTCACCAAGGCGTAGAGCGCGATATTGCGTCCATAGATAAAAGCCGAAATGATGATGATGCAGGCGTCCAAGGCGAGGAGAATCTTGCTGATATCCACCTGGGGCATAAACTTCTTCTTGATGATCTTGGCGATGGACTCTGTTCCGCAAAAGGCATAACCTCTCCAAAAGACGATTCCGTTGCACACCCCTGAAAACACACCGCAGAAAATGGCGGCCAGAATCACATCCTTTTCTTCCAGCAGTTTAAAATCAAAGAGTTCTAATACGAACAGAATAGCTGGATACATGATTGTCACTACCAAAACTTTCTTCGCTTCCTTGAGGCCGATGGTGGCAATGACGACAATCAAAATCACAAATGCGCCGGCATAATACATCAACGAAAAGTCAAGGTTGACATAATACTGCATGATTCTTACGATACCAGTCAGGCCGCCAATCGTCAAGCCGTTGGGTATCATCACTGCCGTAGTGGCAAAAGCGCCGATGGCGCAGGCTAAAATCAGAAAAAAGTAATCAACGATTCTCTGTCTCATTGTTTCCTTCATATTCTATCCTTTCAAACACGACATTTCCAAAGATATCTACAATCTTTACGCAAATAGGGCTTTTCCCTGCAATAATTTTTTCATAAGAGGTCGTAAGTTCTCCCTTTGTTCTCACGAAGATGACCTCGGGGCGATGGACGCCGTCTGTATGATGAAAATCGATACTCCAGCCTTCGACCATCTGCAGTGAGTCATCTTTTAGAACTTGCTTCACCCTGTCCTTCGACTTCTTCTCTACAGTCCTAGCTAGTTCCCGCTCCTTCAAGGACACCAGGCTTAACTTCAAAAGGCGTTTATCAGAGGAAGGAATCTCCTCTTCTCTGATTTCCACGACTGCATCTATTTTTGCCTTCCCCTTCGGTTTTAAATCAAAAACCTGGAAAGATTCTTCCTGTCTGGCCAGTCTTTTTATGGTACTTTCAATGGCCAGACTGCCTGAATCGCAGGCGATAAATCTTCTGTCCATCTGTCCAGCTGTTGCAGGCAGAGTTCCGCTGCCACAGAAAAAATCTGCACAGATATCGCCCTCCCGGGTACAGCTCTCGATCATCCGTGAAAGAAGCTGCTCTGGTTTCTGCGTTGCATAACCGGTTCTCTCCGCGGAAGTCCGTCCTACCATATCTATGTTCCACACGTCCTTCATATTCACCATGGTGTACCAGCCCATTTCGTCCTTATATTCTTTCACGCCTTTGAAACGATAAGGCTTGAACTGCCTGTTGTAGGATTTCTCCCGCAGAGGGTAAAACTGATACTTTGGTCCTTTGGCATATACCAAAATCGTATCATGCTTTCTGGCGAAATGTTTCTTGCTGGTCCCCCCGGATTTGTAAGTCCAGATGATTTCATTGACAAAGTTTTTCTCTCCGAAGATTTCATCCATCAGAACCTTTGCATAGTGCACCACATGCCAGTCCAAATGCAGCCAAATCAGACCGTCATCGGCCAGCAGATCTTTCATCAGATAGAGGCGCACCGCCAGCATCTTCAGATATTCAGAAAGACCTTTCTCCCATTTGTCGCCATATGCCAGATGTTTGATGTTGGTGCCTGCAGCCTTGACCACAGCATCATAGTTAGATTTTGAAAAAAAGGGCGGATCGATATAAATCATCTGTATTTTCCCCGCCATATGCCGCTCATCGAGCAAAGTCTTCATGAAAACTTTGTTATCACCATGGCAGAGCAGGTTCTCCCCGTCTGACGCCTCAGCTCCGACTTCTTCTGTGAGAAGCAGCGGTTTCGCGCTTACGTTTTTGTACTGTCTTTGACTTTCCCCTATCATCTTTGCGAATTCTTTTATCAGACTCATTTGCCTTTCCTCTGTTTCCGCCTAGCAGACAGCCTATCAGGTCTTCTCTGCCAGCTTTTTTCAGGGCTTTGATTACAGTGTTCTTATTTTCAGGCTTATTATAGTGAATCAATGCCCTCTGCATCTTCTTCTCTTCTATATCCTTAGCGACGTACACCGGCTTCATAGTAAAAGGATCTCGTTCCGTGTAATACATACAGGTTGCCAGGGTTGCCGGCGTAGGATAAAAGTCCTGCACTTGATCAGGTACAAAGCCATATTCTTTCAAAAATAAAGCCAGCTCTATGGCGTCAGAAAGAGTGCTGCCTGGGTGAGAGCTGATCAAGTAGGGAATCAGGTATTGCTTCATGCCCAGTTCTTCGTTGATTTTCTTGTATTCTCTGGCAAAGTCTATGAACACCTGTTTCTCCGGTTTGCGCATATAATACAGCACTCTGTCAGAGATGTGTTCCGGTGCCACTTTCAGAGTTCCGCTGACATGGTGCTCACACAATTCTCTCAAAAAAGTCTTATCCTTGTCAGCCATGACATAATCGTAGCGGATACCCGACCTGATAAATACTTTTTTTATTCTGTCTATCGATCTGACAGCCCTCAGTACATCCAGATAATCACTGTGATCCACCTCCATGTTTCTGCACGGATGAGGATAGAGACAGTCCTGATTCTTGCAGACGCCGCTTGCAAGCTGTTTCCTGCAGGCAGGTTGTCTGAAATTAGCCGTTGGACCTCCGATATCGTGAATATAACCCTTGAAATCCTCTTTTGTTGTCAGTTTTTCTGCTTCTCGGACGATGGATTCCTTACTTCGGCTCCTCACCTGTCTGCCCTGGTGATAGGTCAGAGCGCAGAAACTGCAGCCGCCGAAGCAGCCACGGCTTGACACGATGCTGAACTTGATTTCTCGGAACGCCGGTATGCCGCCTTCTCTTTCGTACATGGGATGATATTCATTCTCAAAGGGAAGTTCGTAGATATCGTCCAGCTCTTCCCTGTCCAGCGGCGGCTGTGGCTGATTCTGTATCACATATACTGTTTCCGCATACTTTTCAGCAAGACGCTTTCCGTTGATGTAATCATTGTTTCGATATTGCAGGGCGAAGCTGCGGCAATAGGTTTCCTTGCAGACTGCAATCTGCTCAAAATCCGGCAGGCACACCGTATCCTCATCCATTTCAAGGCACTTTGCCTTATAACAAGTCCCTCTGATCCAACAGATATCACCCACCTCTATGCCGGATTCCAAAGCTTCCGCAATCTCGATGATGGCGCGCTCACCCATGCCGTAAATCAATAGATCTGCTTTTGCATCCAGCAGGATAGATCGTCTTACCTTATCGCTCCAGTAGTCGTAATGTCCCAGACGCCGAAGGCTTGCTTCGATGCCGCCGATGATAATTGGCACATCCTTGTATGCCTCTCTGGCTCTGTTACTATATACGATCACTGCCCGGTCCGGCCTGCGTCCTGCTTTTCCTCCCGGTGTATATTCATCGGCCTTCCGCCTGCGTTTAAAGACGGAATAATTGTTGACCATAGAGTCAACGGTTCCACTGTTAATCAAAAATCCCAGGCGTGGCTTTCCAAAACGCTGAAAGTCTGCTGCCGATTGATAGTCAGGCTGCGCCAGAACGGCCACCCTGTATCCTCTGCTTTCCAGCAGGCGCCCGATAATGGCTGTGCCAAAAGAATGATGGTCAACATATCCGTCCCCTGTAACGAGAACAAAATCCACCTGTTCCCATCCTCTTTTTTCCATATCTTCTCTCGTAACTGGTAAAAACATCTCGATCCTTTCCAAACAAACAAAGGGGCAGGCTCGGCCTGTCCCCTGATTTAAGGTTAATCCACTGTGACATTCACAAAATTCAGTTGTTTCTTTTGCGTCAAAAGGCTCACCTTCTGCGCGTCTTCGCTAGTGGCAATATTTAGCTTTCCATTCTTCAGACTCTGATAGAGGGCATCATAACTTTCCTGATCAAAGACTTCAAATCTGGAAGTTTTCACGTCAAGGCCGACTGCATCCTCAGACGCCCCCAGTACAAGATTGCTCCCGCCGGCAAGCTCTCCGTTATAAAAGGCTGCAAGTTCTGTCTGCACAGCAATTCCACATTCTTTTACTGCTGAGGTTATGACATTTTTGGATTTTGCATTCATATCAGATCCACAAGCGATGACCTTTGTATTTGCGATATCAGCTTCTGTCTTTACAGAATCAAAGATATCATTTCCGCAGGCAAAAATCACCTCGGTCCCATCTTCGTACCAGGTTTCTGCTTTCTTTTGAATATCTGCTGCCGTTTCTCCTTCTTTTTTGTAGCTGTAGTTGATCTCGGCAACGACACCGATATCCTCCGCAGCATCATTGCAGCCCTGAATAAATCCATAGCCGTAATTCTTCATGGATGGAGTGCTGTTTTCACCCATAAAACCTAACGTCCGATATCCATCTTCTACTGCTGCATAGCCAGCCAGGTAACCGAGTTCATTTTCGGCAAACTTGACACCGACAGCGTTGGTTCCTGTCTCTTGGCCGCCTTTTTTGTCTGTCGGATATCCGTCAATCAAGAAAAAGGTCTTGTCCCCATATTTCTCTTGCGCAGTGTGAATCACTGTTTCAAATTCTTCTCCACAACAGGCGATTACAGAAGCACCGCTTTGGACTGCCTGATCGATCTGTTCTAATCTGGCATCTGTTGAGTCTTCACTGGGCTCATAATATTTATAGGTGAGGCTATTCTCCTCTGCGTATTCCCGCAGCCCCTCCCAGGTGCTCTGGTTATATGCCCCATCGTCGATAGATCGTGACTGGGACGTTGTAATCATTGCGATTTCATAAGTATTGGTACTTTCCGCCTCCTCCTTACCACAAGAAAAGAAGGTAAAAATCATGGCTGCACACATCATAAACACTAGTATTTTCTTCATTTGCATTCCCTCCAAATTTAGCGTAATTCTTCCCATTAACATTATAGTCTAATCCGCATTCATTGAAAAGGACTTTTTCCCTGCAGGACTTCTATGAGATTTTCTGTAATTCTGGCAGTCAGCCCCCAGATAATTCTGCCGTCTATATCATAGATGGGAATCTGCCAGTTACCGACTCTCCACTGATAATCTTTTCCGATTCCCACTTTGTCATAGGGAAAATTCTCATCGATATCAGTAAAGATGTTTTCGCTGTGAACCTCTGGCGGATTCTCTATGAACTTCGAAAGCGGCACAAGAAAAATCTCGTCTACTTCTTCGCTTGCCAGTTTTGCCTCTTGATAAGCCTCATAAGGGATGATTCCCATATATGTGAACAGCGTATAGTTTGCATAGCCGTAAAGGGTATCCCCCTGGCTGATCAGTTCAATTTTGTCTGGCGGTATACCGATTTCTTCAAAAGTTTCTCGCACTGCCGTATCTCTCGGGTTTTCACCCTTTTCCACATGTCCGCCTGGAAAACACACCTCTCCTGGCTGTGACTCCATGTTCTTCGCCCTCACTTCAAAGAGCAGGTGCACGCTGCCATTCTTTTCAACAAAAGGCACCAGAACCGAGAAAAACTTGTGCTTGCCGATCGGTTTTGCGGCCCAATTTTCATAAATGTTTCTGATATCATCTAGCGTCAAATTCAAAATCCCCTTTCACAAAAAAATAAGGGGCGGTCATCCGCCCCTACCCATGTCGTGATAAATTAATTGAGTATTTCGTATTCAGAGAAATCTACGCCGATCATTTCTTCTTTTTCGGCACTTAAGCTGACAACAAAGTCCATTCCATAATTCTTTGAGATGACTTTCAGTCTGCCAAGGAACTCTGGAAGATCTCCTAATGAAAAATCTGCATGCTTGAGAATACTGTCGATGTAAATCGTTTCGATATCGTGATCGGAACTGATAATTCCATAAATAAAGCCTATGTATTCATCACTGTTGGTGATGTGCTCGTATTCTTCCATGCAGACTACTCTGATCTTATATTTCAAATCGTACATTAACCTTGAGTTCTTATTAATGAAAATGAGACTTCCATTACTCTGCTCAACCTGCTCATTTGCAAGATCGATCATCTGTTTTGTTTTTCCTGTTCCTTTATGTCCAACCAATAATTTAACCATGATTATTGTCCTCCCGTTCTTTTGTATTATTGTTATTATACACTAACCCCGAATTACATTCAATGTTTTTTTAGATAAAATAGAGATGGAAAAAAATATGCAGAGAGGGAAACCCTAAGCTTGCCCTCTCTGCAAAAAATTCTATAGGAACGGATTAAACGATGCCTACGTATGGTGCTACAGAAATGATCACTGCCGCAACCACTAAAATCGGTACAAGAATCTTCGCCCACTGTTTCAGGAAGACGTTATACGGTACGCCCGACATTTCGCAGATACCCATGTTGGTGGATTCCGGATAATGTCCGCAGACGAAGTTGATGCCGCAGGTAAATACGGACAACAGAACCGTCTGACCTCCCAGAGAACCTGCACTGGAAGATGCAAACAAGGTGAATGCTAATACGCCGAAAATCGGCATGGTGATGCCGGCAACTCCACTTGTGGACTGCAGGAAGATACCGATGAGCAGATATACGCAGATACCAGCCACAACAAAAGCCCAAAGCGGTACACTGCTGAGAATGTTCTGAATCCAGTAGATAAACGTAATGCTCATGCCTTCTTCACTAGAACCCATGAAGATAGAGATTCCTCTGGATGCGGCCAGTACCAATACTACGCCCACCAGGTCTCTTGCACCTTCTGCAAATACGGAAACGAACTGCTTTTCTCCCATTCTGTTGATGACAGCTACGACGATGGCACCGATCAGCCATACTGTTGAAAATTCGTTAAAGTACCAATCACCAAACGGCATAAATTTGTCAGTTCCTACGAAGTTTCCAAGGAAGCTGCCGCTGATGGCGTTCTGCAGGCCGTTGACATAGTCATAAGCCGTACCGTCGCCTATAGGGATGGAACCCCAAGGAATATACCCGATGATGCAGATCAAAATCATAATGATAAATACAGCTAATGAAGCCTTGCGGCGTCCCGTCAATTCTGTATTCCCAGATTCAGTTTCTGTCAAAGCCGTATGAGTGTCCAAACCAGCCACACAGGACAGATCCGGATTTTTCTTCACTTTGTTTGCGTACTTGATGACAGAGAAGATTCCCATTGCCAGCATGACGACAAAGAGCAGCAGTCTCAAGGTGATACCAGATCCCAGCGACAACTCATCGTTACCGATGGCCGCAACGGCTGCACCGATAGAATAAGGATTTACAACACTGGCCATGTTACCTACGGTGGCGCCGATCAGAATAACCATCATACCGGTGACGACGTCATAACCGGCTGATACAAATAATGGAATAATAACGATTGCATAAGCAGGAAGTTCCTCCCATGCACCATAAACAGTACCCATCAAGGCGAATACAAACATCAGAATTGTGATGAGGGTGTTTCCTTTAAAGCGCTTTACCAATCCGCCAATACCAGCATCCAGTGCGCCAGTGCTGTTGAGTACAGCCAAGAATCCACCAGAGATCAAAATTGTAATAGCGATATCCGCAGCAGAGATGAATCCTTCAATCGGGGCTAAGAAAAAGTCCCACAGTCCTACAGGATTGGTTCCCGCATTTTCAATAATATTACCATCGCCATCAAAGGCTGCATTGAAATGGATGATGTTTTCTCCAGCATCATTGGTGGTAACCACAGATGTCGGCACAAACCAAGTCAAAACAGCTACAACCGCAAGGAAAATCATTACGATTGTCAACGCTGAAGGCATTTTAAATGTCTTTTTCATGATAATTTCTCCTAATAAATATATTTTTTCTTTTGTATCTTTTCTTATTTAGCCAGCTGATAGATGGCCTCCAGGCAGATCTTCAGCCAGATTTCCAGCTTGTCCAGTTCTAAGCATTCGTTCGCCTGATGCATGGTGTCTTCCTGATCCGGCAGAAGACAGCCGAAAGCTACACAGTTGTCCATCGTTCTGGAGTAAGTCGCACCGCCGGATGACATCGGCTGACTTTCTGTGTCTCCCGTGACCTTCCTGTAAGCTTCCATCAAAGTCGTAACCAGCTTTGAATCCTTTGGTACATAGAGAGCATCTTCCTTGGAAGCGACTTCGAAGTGATAGCCGCTGTCTTTCAGAACAACTTTTACCTTTTTTTCAATCTCTTCTATCGGTAAGCTGACAGGTACTCGACTGTCACAGTAAAGGTTCAGTTTCCCGTCTTTGACAAAGATTTTACCGATATTCAGTGTCAGCTTGCCGGAAGCCTCATCTTCTGCAGCGATGCCCATCTTCTCGCCATACAGACAGGTTCCGAAATGGTCGTTATAGAATGTAACGATTTCTTTCAGTTCTCCCTCTACAGGCAGTTCAGCCAGCAGCTGCATCATGTAGCTGACAGCGTTCTTTCCCTCTTGAAGATGTGCCGCATGAGCGCCTACACCCTTTGTTGACAGAATCAGTCTGCCATCAGATACCTCGTAAGTGTAGATAGATGGATCTTCACTTGTATTGATGGCTTTTTTCAGTTCTTCTTCAAGTGCGCTCGGCAGAGACACTTTAGCTGAAGAAGGAACGGAATTAAACGCGCCACCGCCTTCAATCTCTATATCCTCGGTTATTGGTCTTGTCAATATGTACTGCAGCATTCCCATTTCTGCATAAGTTACTGGGAACTCAGCATCTGGTGAGAAAGCCAAAGTTGGAAGTTCTGGTTTTACCTCTTTTAGGTAATACTCCATACATTTCCAATCGGTTTCTTCGTTGGTTCCGAGGATGATACGAACTCTCTTTTTCAGAGGAACGTTCAAGTCCTTGAGAATCTTCATCGCATAGAGGCAAGTCAGAACAGGACCTTTATCATCCAGAGTCCCCCTGCCCCAGATTTTTCCATCCTTGATGACGCCTCCCCATGGGTCGCTTTCCCAGCCGTCTCCAGCAGGAACTACATCCACATGGCCTAAGATGCCAAGGAGTTCTTCTCCTTCGCCATATTCAATGTGACCGACATAATTGTCAAAATTCTCGGTCTTAAAGCCCATCGCTTCACCCATTTTCAGAGCTTCCGCAAGGGCCATTGCCGGACCTTCACCAAAAGGCATTCCCGGCTTTGGTTCTCCTTCAACACTGTTAATTCTGCAGAGGGCAGAAATATCACGTGCCAAAGGTTCCATGGAATCTTTAATTGCTTTTGTAAAATCCATAAAAATCCTTCCTTCAATTTGTATGATTTAAAATACAGACATAAATTATTTTATTTTTATTTCATCAATAATGCAAGTAAAATCTTCTGGATTTGTCGTTAAAACAAATTTTTCTGCTAATTTTAGAGAAAAAAACAATATAAGTTCAAAAAACTAGTTAATATAAATAAAAAAGATACTGCACAATAGCTGTACTTTAACCATTTTGCAGCATCTCTATGATAGTTTGTGATTTATTTACGGTTAAAATCCATGGCGACCTGTGCGTATAACATTGCGCCCTTTAAGAGAGCACTTTCATCTACGCAGAATTTGCCAGAATGCTGCGGCCAGATGGCCCCGCAAGCCTCGTTGCCTACACCGAGTAGCGCAACCGCTCCTGGCACCTTCTGCATGAAAAATGCAAAATCTTCTCCGCCCATGGTGGCTTCTGAAGAAACAGGTGCTTCTTCCCCCATGATTTTCTTCGCTGCTTCACACGCAATGGTCGACATGGTTTCCTCGTTTATCGTCGGTGGAACCAGCCTAATATTTTCTACTTCTGCCTCTGCGCGGAATACCTTTGCAGTATCCTTAGCGATACTTTCGATTCTCTCAGGAAGCAGTTGCCAAGCCTCGTTGCTGAAACAGCGGGAAGTTCCTTCTAAAACAGCATCTTCTGCCACTACGTTCCAGCGAGTGCCCACATCCATCCGTCCTACGGTTACGACGGCAGAATCCACTGGCGCAATTTCGCGGCTGACGATGGTCTGCAAGCTGCTGACGATAGCGGAGGATACCACGGCGGCGTCCACACACTGGTGGGGAGCCGCACCGTGTCCGCCCTTTCCTTTGACCCGAATGATGAACTGATCGGCAGAAGCCATCCTCGGACCCGGTTGGCAGCAGATATGTCCTGCAGGAACGTCAGACCACACGTGAATGCCAAAGCAGCCGTCAACGCCGTCTAATGCACCCTGCTCAATCATTGATTTTGCACCAGTCGCAACCTCTTCAGCCGGCTGAAATGCCAGCTTCACGGTTCCACACAGTTCTGCTTTCATATCGTTTAGAATGTGTGCGGCAGTCAGCATCATAGATGTATGACAGTCATGACCGCAGGCATGCATAATCCCCTCGTTTTTGCTGGCATAAGACAGTCCTGTATCTTCGTTTACGGTCAGTGCATCCATGTCTCCGCGAATCAGAATCGTCTTCCCCGGTCTTGCGCCCTGAATCGTGGCAAGAACTCCTGTTTCCAAACCGCAGGCTTTCCATGGCACGCCGATTTTATCCAGCTCCTCTTTTACCATTTTACTTGTATTGAACTCGTGCTCGCTGATTTCTGGATTCTCGTGAAAATAGCGGCGCATTTTGATCTGATAGTCGCCGTATTTTGCGGCCGTTTCTAAAATATTCATTTTCATCACCTTATTTCATTGTTATTTTAAATACATAAGAGAACCACATCTGATGTGATTCTCTTAATATATGTAATACTTTTATTGTATCATGTGTATTCCTTTAAATCTATCATTGCAGCACATGTTTCATGGGTTCCTTCCTCTCGACTACGTCGTTATATGAACGGAACCCTTATAACATCTTCGCGAAAAGTCCTGCAACGAAAACAGATGTAATGGTTACAGTGACAAATCCACCCACTACCATAGATGGGAACATCTTGCTCAGCAGATAAGATCTCTCCTCCTCGTTAGCGCCCAAGGCATTGCAGGTGGATTCAGTGATGATGGCATCACAAGGGAATCCGTATAAGGCAGTCAGACCGTTGGCAAAAGCCAAAGGAAATGACATTCTCAATATCTTGGAGATGAGGAATGCAGCGATGGCCATGCCGATGACGCCGATGACAATCAAAAGAATCATCGGTCCGATGATGCTCTTCAGCATTGCAGGCGTGCAGTCCTTCAGTCCGTCAAATACATACATCATCAGAGCAAACATGGTAATCTGGAAAGAATTAGCTCTGTTTAACAGATTCGTGTCCAGGAATCCCAATCTTGTAAAGACGACCCCCAATACCAGCGCCCAGATTGCGCCGTTGATGCCACTCCAACTGCCCAGCATGAATGCGAACCATGCCACGATACCCAGTTTTAACAGCATAAGAACCGGCGTATTCCACTTGTCAGGAACTTTCGGAATTAGCTTTTTGACATCATCGTCACTTGCGATAGCCGTCATGCCTACGTTGGCCATTTCCTTTCTATCTCTCTCTGTTAAGACGACTTCGCCGCTGCGCAGTCCCTTCAAAAGGCGTCTTCCTTCCTTCTGGAGGCAGACAGCGGTCAAAGGATAGCCGGCAAAACCCTGGATGCAGTACATGGCAATAGCAAATACGCCAGCCACTTTAAGTCCTGCCGCTTCTGCGGCATCACGCATAACCGTAGCAGCCACGATACCGCCTGTCAAAGGAGGCAGTCCTGCGATGACATAAGCCTTATCGATGATCAGCGGTCCTACGAAATATCCCAGTCCAATCATCCCCGCCAGTCCAGTCAGGCAGACCACGATCGTCCGCCACTGTTCCATCAGCTGCTTTAAGCTGATTACAGTACCCATGTGGGTAATCAATAAAAAAATACCTGTGGTTCCTGCAAAAAGCAGCATATTGGAATCTCCAATTACTTCTTTTGGCAGAATTGTCCAGTAGCCGATCAGCAATACGACTGCTGTTACAAACACAGATGGAATCCACGCTTTTGTTATCGTTGATACGACTTCGCCGATGACATAAACAGCTGCACAGATTACAAATGCTAGTACGAAATTATACATTCTTTCTTACTTCCTTTCTATCCTCAATTTTTATATATTAACCTTCTAGGAATTTCAGTGCCGTGCTTGCCATTGCAGCTACACCGGTTGGCATAGCTTCTTCCTTCATAGCGCACTTCGGATTGTGAAGAGAAACCAGATCCCCTTCGTGCCCTGCAAATAGAAGCATGTATGCGCCAGGAATGTCTGACAGCTCTGTAAAATAACTGAAATCCTCACTGAAAGACTTTGGCTCTCCCAGCTGGACGATAGCATCTTCCCCCAAGGTTTCTCCTATGGCGGATTCTGCCACTTCGATCAAAGCTTTATCATTATAACAGGCCGGATAGCCCACGATGTGGTCCACTTCTATTCTACAGCCGCTGAGGGTCCCAACGCCTTCTGCGATTTGCGTTACTTGCTCTTTGATCTGACCGCGAACTGCATTATTGTAAGTACGCGCTACACCGGAAAACTTTGCTTCTGACGGGATGACATTGACCGCCTCCCCTCCCTGAATAGTACAAATCGGAAACACGACTGTCTCCAGTGGATTGATATATCTGGCAGGAATCTGCTGCAGCAGGGTAACCATCTCACAAGCTGCCAAAATCGGGTCTTTTGTGGTGTGCGGCTCTGATCCGTGGCCACCTTTTCCCTTGACTGTTACATTATAGATGTCCACTGAAGTCGTCAAGGGGCCGGCATGGATACCGATTTTGCCGACTTTGTCTTCGTCAGGGTACACATGCATTCCGTAGATGGCGTCCACCTGAGGATTCTCTAAAACGCCCTTTTCTACCAGTTCTTTCGCACCGCCCGGCATGGTGTCCTCACTGTGCTGAAAGATCAGTTTTACGGTGCCAGCAAATTCTTCCCGTTTCTGGCAGAGAATCTTTGCCACGCCCAAAAGCATTGCCACATGCATGTCGTGACCACAGGCGTGCATCATACCCGGCACTTCACTGGCATATGACAGCCCTGTCTCCTCCTCTACAGGAAGAGCGTCGATATCCGCTCTCAGAGCGACGCACTTACCCGCTCCCTTTTTTCCGTCAATGATAGCGACGACTGCAGTCGGAACCGGACTCTCAATCTGATCCACACCGTATTCCGCTAATTTTTTTCGAATCAGATTGGCTGTGCGAAATTCCTTTCTGCCAATTTCAGGATGTTTATGTATATCTCGTCTGAGTTCTATGACCTCTGACGAGTTTTCCATTGCTAACTCATGTATTTCCTTCATAACTTTTCACCTTCCTTTTTGTTAACAGACACAATAATAGCACGTAGAATGAACAATGGCAAGGAATTTTTTTACGCAATTCTAATAAAAGAAACTTCAAAAAAATCTGAATCATGCCCATGTTGTCTGGATTCCTGTCATGGTGTAAATCAAGTAAATTGGCACACAAAAAAAGAACCAATGAAAAATCATTCGTTCTTTTTCGAATATTCTTTTAATTGCATATTAAACAGAATTGATGGAAAAAATTACAAAAAATCAATAGGATACTGCAAACTGGCATTTTCATAACAATCTTTTATAACTGCAGCGTCAGAGATTCTTAAACATAAATTTGAAAATACCGCCAAGGACAGTTAACCCGAAGGCAATTGCAAGATGAATGAACTTTCTTTTAGTAAAGAATAAGACGAACAAAATAAGTGCAGCGCCCCAAAAAACAGTAGATAATAACAACATTGTGTGTTTACTCATGTCTGACCTCTCTTTCTTTCTACGAATATCTACATATAGTATTATTTTTATCGTTTCCTCAGTCGAAGTTGTCCACAGGCAGCGTCGATATCGGCACCCAGCTCCCTCCGCACCGTAGCAGGAATTCCCCGCTTCTCCAAAATCTGCTGAAATTCCGCAGCCCGCTCACGGCTGACCGTATCAAAGCCTGATTCTTCCACTTTGTTCAAAGGAATCAGATTGACATGACAAAGCATGCCGCGGAGCAGTGTGCAGAGCCGGTCTGCGTCGCCGTCACTATCATTGACACCGTTTACCAATGTGTATTCAAAGGTGATGCGGCGTCCAGTCTTCTCGGTATAAGCCCTGCAGGTTTTCAGCAAAATGCCCAGCGGATACTTCTGGTTGACCGGCATCATCGCCCCTCTGATTGCGTCAGTCGTTCCATGGAGTGAGATTGCCAGATTTACCTGTGGAAAATCTTCTGCAAAACGTTCAATCACCGGCACCAGTCCGCAGGTGGAAACAGTGATGTTTCGCATGCCGATATGCAAACCGTCTTTATGATTGACGATTCTGAGGAAGGCTGCCAGGTTCTCATAGTTGTCAAAGGGCTCTCCTGTACCCATAACGACAATATGGCCGATTTTTTCGCCGGTATCGGCTTCTGCTTCCATCAGCTGTGAAAGAATCTCTCCCGGGCTTAAATGACGCATGAGGCCATTCCTCGTCGATGCGCAGAACCGGCACCCCATTCGGCATCCCGCCTGCGAAGATACACAGATGGAATTGCCGTATTTATATTTCATGAATACACTCTCAATCGTGCAGCCATCTGCAAGTTCGAAGAGATATTTCCGCGTACCGTCGGACTTGGATTTCTGTATTTCCAAGATATTCAGTCTGCCGATCTGACTGACCTCTGCCAGCTGCTCGCGCAGGGCTTTTGGTACATTGGCCATCTGCTCAAAGTCCGTCACACCTTTATAGATCCACTGAAACACTTGTTTCGCTCTAAAAGCAGGCTGTCCTAGGGATTTGATCAAAACCTCCAGTTCAGAAAGCTGCAGGTCACGTAAGTTTATTTTTTCGTTCATCATCTTTCCTTGTCATTCTATCTCGTTATAGATATAAGTGTTGTGTACATTCTGCGGGTATCCATCATCGGAATGCCCTCCTCCCGGCTTTTTACCTGCATTACTTTCAAGTATAGCAGAAAAAAACAGATTCTGCATCAAGAAAGTGAAATCTGTCTTCTGCACTTTTGGCATCCTCCCCGTACGGAGGCAGTTTGGATATTAGGCCCGCACTTTTGTGTCAATAACATACAAATAGCTTTGCACCGGCGAATCAGCGCAAAGCTATTTATTTCACTCCTATTCTTTTCAATCAATTTTTTCCACATGGATGGCGCCATTACGGCTTTTAGCCATCTGCAGCACCTGTTCCACTTCCTCACGGCTGAACAAGAGACGTCTCGTCATCACGTCCCTCAGAAAGTGCATGCCCTGATGGCCGCCCCGAATCCCTTCCAGATGGATATCCGTTATTTCTTCAAAGTCCCAGTGAATAACGTGTTTAAATACGAGAAAATCATACTCCATAGAAATCCCTTCTTCCGTCGCGTAGGTCTCTTTTCCAAAAATCACTGCCAACAGCAGGACGACACCGATGACAGCGGAATACTTCACTGATGAAAAGGCACTCAGAGCGATAAGTGCGATCCCCGCAATCGAGGCCGCCGCCCTGGTGGACTTGCTCAAGGCCCTGTCATCATACGCTTTGACCTTAACCATTGCGCTTCTCTGCCTTTCTCTTCGCTTTCAGTTCTTTGATCTCTGCTCTCGTCTTTCCGTCATATTCTTTGTATTTAATGCCAATGCCCATATAGGAAATCACGATAGCGAGGACCGGGTTGATCAGGTTCATAAAGGCGTAAGGCATAAATGCCCAATTGGACACGCCTAAGGTTGCCGACTGATAAGCTCCACAGCCGTTCCAAGGAATCATCGGTGACCAGAGGGTAGCGCCATCTTCCGTGGTTCTCGACAGGAAGCTTCTGCTCAGACCCTTTTCATCAAAGGCTTTGGTGTACATTCTTCCAGGAACCAGGATGGCCAGATATTGGTCAGTCAGAACGACATCACAGATGATACCTGTTACGATGGTACAGAGGACAAGGCCTCCCACTGTCTTCACCCTTTTTACCAGTCTGCCCAAAAGGACTTCGACAAATCCGCACTTTTCCAACACGCCGCCGAAGAACAGGGCGAACATGATGAGAGAAATAGTCCACATCATGGAGTCAATGCCGCCTCTGTTGAGCAAATTATCTGCAACTGCATTTCCGCTTTCGATGCTGAAGCCAGTCTGCAGTCCTCCAAATACTTCAGCAAAGGAAGCACCCTGAGCAGCCATAGCGACCACACCGCCGCAGGCCGCCGCCAGAAGCAGAGACGGTATTGCCGGAATTTTCTTTACTGCGCCGAAAATAACCACCAGTACCGGCAGCATGATCCACGGTGACAGATAGAAGTTATCGGCAATCGCGTTTTGAATATCCAGTGCCAGAGAAGCATCGTAACCGGATTCGTCAATGACCATGACACCTACGATGCCATAAAGAACCAGGGCGATTAGAAATGACGGAATGGTGGTCGTCATCATCGCGCTCACATGGTCATACAGCGGTGTTTCAGCACCTGCCGCCGCCACATTGGTACTGTCAGAAAGGGGAGATAACTTGTCCCCGGTATAAGCACCGGAAATGACCATGCCTGCCGCTAATGCCGGATTGATACCCAGCCCCATGGCAATGCCCATCAACGCTACGCCTACCGTTCCGGAAGCTGTCCAGGACGAACCGGTTGCAAGTCCCACGATAGCGGTCAAAATTGCACCTACCACCAGGAAGGCACCCGGCGAAATCAGATCCAATCCATAGTAGACCATGGCCGGCATAGTGCCTGACCATACCCAGGAACCGATCAGCATGCCCACGCACATGATAATCAAAAGGGCTTCCACCGTCCTTCTGATACTGTCAAAAGCGCCTGCTGCGATATCCGCCCAGGAATAGCCGCACTTAACTGCAACGAGAGATGCAACTACACAGGACGCCACAATAGGCATGTGGGGATCCAGTCCCCATTTTACCGTACTCAGTATGATAATGACCATCATAAAAATTACCGGAATCAATGCTTCCCAGACCTTTGGCAGCCGGGGTTTTCTTTCTTTTGTCATGATAATTCCTCCTAACAAATATAATATCAATGAAGTAAATAAGTATATATACACGGCTTCCGCCGGATACATCAGATTATATTATCAGCTCTGGTCCGACTTCTTCAATGACTGGCAGCATCTCCGCAAGGGCGATTTCTACCTGCTGGAGGCCGAAGCGGACATCCCTTTCCTCCATCGCTGTGGACATGCAGAACATGCCTCGTTCCGCGTTAAACACGCCTTTGGTCAGCAAGAGCATATAGAGCAGTTTATTCAACTCCTCATGGGAGGCTGCAACGTCCCTGTAATTGCGTACTTCCCTATCTGTAAACAGAATGTTGTAAATGGAGCCTTCACCGCTGACCTTCATATTCAGACCCAGGCGGTGATAAATTTCTCTCATCTCTTCAGCGAACAGCCTGCCCAGACGGTTCACATGGTCCACTGCCTCTTGATCATAGCATTCCATGGCTGCCAAGCCGGCCGCTACAGTCAAAGCATTGCCGTTAAAAGTACCTGAATGGTACATTTTCTTCTGTTTCGGGTCGTAAAGCTCCATGATTTCCCGCTTTCCGCCGAATGCGCCGACCGGCGTTCCGCCGCCGATGATCTTTCCTAGCGTGGTAATATCCGGAGTGACTCCATAGAACTTCTGCGCCCCGCCTAATGACAGTCTGCCTGTGACAACCTCGTCAAAGATGAGCAGAATATGATAGTTTCTGGTGATGTCTCTCAGGAAGGCCAGATATTCTTTCATCGGCGTAATCTGCCCTGCTGAGCCCATAATCGGCTCGATGATCAGGCAAGCCGTCTCCCGATAGTTTCCTTCTATGACCGCCCTAGTTCTCTCGATATCGTTAAAAGGCACGACCAGGACATCTTTCAGCGCATTAGCAGAAACACCTCTGCTCTCGGGAATCACTTTCATCTGATCCAGTGTACCGGCTTTTTTGATATTGGGGTCAACACTGGCTTCAAACACATCTGTGGTGCCGTGATAGCCGCCCTCTGTCTTGATGATCTTCGCCTTTCCCGTATAAGCCCTGGCAATGCGCAATGCATGCATATTGGCTTCTGTTCCCGAATTGGTAAAGCGGACCAGTTCCAGCCCCGGAAAACGCTCTGTCAAAAGGCTGGCGAGACGAGTCTGTGCTTCAAAAGGCGCTGCGTAAGCGCTGCCCAGAGAAATCTGCTTCTGCACTGCCTCTGCTGTCTGTCTGTGACCATGGCCGTGAATTAAAGAAGTATAATTGTTCTGGAAGTCTAAAAGTCTGTGACCGTCCACATCGTAGAGATATGCGCCACTGCCTCTTTCAATAAAATTGGGGTATGGCAGAAAGAAAGTGGCCGTTCGCGTATCGCCGCCGGGCAGAAATCTGCGCGCTTCTTTATGGAGTTTCTCTGATAAAGGCCGCTCCTGTGCATATGCTAACTTCACTTTTTCCATTGCTGCTGTAAAACGTTTCTTCATCATCAACACCTCTCGATCATCTAATAACATAGCAAAAACTGTGCCACATGCCCGAACCCGATATTTCGTGAGAATTTTTAAATTTTCGCCTTTCGGCCATGAAATTTATTTCTCACTATAAAGAAACCGTGAAAAAAGTTTCACGGTTTCGGATCTATTTTATATTCATTGATCTTGTTCCAAAGCTGCCTCGGGGTGATGCCCAGCGCCCCTGCACACCTGGTCACATTGCCCCCTGCTTCTTGCAGCGCGTTCTCGATATACTGCTTTTCAAAGGCTGTCCGGGCGTCTCGCAGGGTCAGATTTTGATCGATCTTCATACCGCCGTCGCCAGATACAGTGTGAAGGGAGACAGGCAGGTCGTCCGCTGTAACGACCCCCTCTTCACTGAGGGCCACCATCCTCTCGATAATGTTTTTCAGTTCCCGCACGTTGCCGGGATAGTCATAACTCAGCAGGACGGACATGACTCGATCCTCCACCTTGACGATTTTTTTCTTCTGCTCCATTTCGATTTTACGCAGGAAGAAATCGATCAGCCCCGGCAGATCTTCCTTTCTCTCTCTGATGGGCGGAATCACCATGGTCAAGGTGTTAATTCTGTAGAGCAGATCCTCTCGGAACCTGCCGCTGACGATCTCGTCCTCCGGCACCTTGTTGGTTGCCGAAATCAGTCTCACATCGAGGTCGATGGACTTATTGCTGCCGATCCGTTCAATCTTCTTATTCTCCAAAACCCGCAGCAGCTTCCCCTGCAGGCTCAGTGGCAAGTCACAGATTTCGTCCAAAAAAAGAGTACCAAAATTTGCCTCTTCAAACTTGCCGATCCGTTTTGCTGTCGCACCGGTGAAGGCGCCTTTTTCGTGACCGAATAGTTCTGATTCAATGACGCCCTCCGGGTAGGCCTGACAGTTGATGGGAACAAAAGGCTCCTTACAGCGGCTCCCCCGGCTGTGGATGTAGTTTGCAAATACCTCCTTGCCTACGCCCGACTCTCCCAGCAGCAATACGTTGATATTGGTGCCCGCCGTCTTGTCACAGAGGTCCAGCAGTTTGAGAAATGTTTCGTTTTGGGACTGCAGAAACATGTTCTCGCTGTTTTGATTTTTCAGCAGAATGTTGCTCTTCTCCTCCAGCCGTTTCAATTTTGCCAGTCGTTCCACTTTAATCATCAGTTCTTCTAGATCATTGCTCTTTACAAAATAGTCCTTTGCGCCGTATTTGATCGTGTCCACAGCACTTTCGATGGAGCCGTAGGCTGTCATGACGATGATATCCAAATCCGGATTGGTTCCCGTCAGCTGTTTGATCAGCTCCTCGCCGTCCATCTCCGGCATGCGCAGATCAGTGATAACCAGGTGAATCTCATGATCTCGAAGAAATTCTATAGCCTGCCGCCCATTGGAGCAGGCATCCGTGTGATAACCGGCTCCATCCAAAATCAGAGAGACCACCTTCTGGTATTCTGGTTCGTCATCTACAATCAAAATTCTATATCCGGCTTTGCTATTCATCTTCCATCCTCCTTGTCGGTATTTCAATATAGAAGGTCGTGCCTTCCCCTTCCGCACTTTCCGCTCGGATCGTCCCCCCGATCTGCTCCAGCTGCGAGCTGATGATATAAAGTCCTAGTCCGGTTCCCTGTTCTTTATCAGTATAAAAAGGATTGAAAATCTTCAGAAGCTTTTCACTGTCAACACCACAGCCGTTGTCTCGGAACATGATGCGCACCGCTTCTGAATCCGCATGAACATAAATCTCAATCCGCCCCTGTCGTTCCACCTTTTCTAAAGCTTCAATGCTGTTGTTGAGCAAATTGATGATGATCATTTTCATCAGATCTTCATTGAGATAGACGTGAACACTTTCCCCCCATTCCAGACGGTAATCGCAGGTGATGTTCCTTTTTGTCATCCGCTCTTTTTCCAGCCGCAGAATATTGCCGATCAGCTCGTCAAGATTGACCTCTTGGCATTCGTCGCTGGACAGCTTAGAAAATTTCAGCAGACTCTCAATCAAACCATTGATTCGGTTGATAGAATCGTTGATCACTGCCACAGCATGCTTCCCGTCTTCTCCTGTGCAGAAATTTTTGATCAAATACATATAGCTTCGAATCAGTCCCAGAGGATTTCTGATTTCATGGGCCAAGCCGGCAGAAAGCTGCCCTACAGCAATCATCTTCTCCTCCTGGATGTTTCTTATTTCGTTGATATATCTGCGGGTACAGTCCTCTAGTATGTAAAGCCGCTTCTGCTCGTCGGTCAGGTCGATGGTCTTTTTGATGTAATAGTGCTGATCCAGCCTGAACACTTTTTCGTCATCCCTGCCAAAGAATCGCTGTAATGCGCTGTTCTCAGAGACCGAAGTCTTCTGCAGCTGTTCCTTGCCTGCACCTGTAATCCTGCAAAGTTCCCTGTTCACCTCATTGATGGTGCCGTCCTCCTCTGTAATGATCAGCCCCCGGTCTAAGGTGTCAATGATTAGACGCAGCTGCTCTTTGCTGTGCAGCAGTTCTCTAGTCTTATCTGTGACCTTTTTTGCCGTCGAAAGATTCCATATGGTAAAGGCCACGAGGGAAAGCATAAAACTCAGAGCGATCTTATAAATAAAATCGACTTCCTGCATATCAACCATCTCCGGCTCCAAAACACCAAACCACTTGCTCTGGGTCTTGGCAATGAGATTTTTCTTCTTCATGGACAAAATGCCCTTATTAAATGCACTGAGCAGCTGTTTTTGCGACTTTTCTATGGCAATGCATACCTCTTTGCGGGAAAAAGAATACTTTAAGAATCGGTAATACTGATCAGTCCGCTTTTGATTCAAGTGGTAGGATATCTTTGTCTCGTCTCCGGCCACCACCTCTACCTGATCCGTTTTCAGCATGTCCAAAGCCTGGTCAAAATCCTCCGCATAGACGATTTTGATGTTTTTGTGACCGTAAAGCTCCATAATTCTATCGGCAGAATCCGCCTCTGTCCGCTCCACGGCAATTCGCACATCTTTCATCTCCTTGATATTCTGAAAAGGTGACTCTTCTTTGACCAACATCTTTCCATGCATGATATAAAGAGGTTCCGTAAAAAAATAGTCGTCTGCCGGCAGATCTCCTCGTTCGGCGATAACCGCTTGAAACTGTTTCTGCTGCAGTCCTCTCGCCAAAGCCTCTGTCCGCTCCAATTTGACAGAAATAGCATTTTCTACCTCAACAGAAAGCTGAGATAGAAAATCAATCAAAATACCGTCGTTTTCTTTCTCTTCGTTGACAAAGGAAAGAGGCAGGTCGTTGTATTTGACGCCGCAGACGATGTCCGTATCGTTTAAGTAACTTTGCTCCGCCTTGGTCAGGGGAAAGCTGTATTTGATGAAATCAATCCAGTCCAGATTGTATCTGATCAAAACGTCCAGCGCCCCGGCAAAGGCCGTCACTAAAACACTGCCTGCAATCAGAAAGGCTAGTCCTCTTTTCATAATCCACCTGCTTCCTGGGAAATTCTTATCCACAGTATAGCAGAAAAGAAAGTGGCCTGCATCAAAAAATCGTCATTTATCTATCCAGGTCTCGGGATTGGACAGCAGGTTCTGGACACCATCAAGGAAGGCTGCCACATGATAACCGTCAGCGACGGCATGGTGGATAGTGATGGAATAAGGCATCAGACGTCTTCCTTGGCGGGTAAAATATTTCCCAGCTTGGATTACGGGGAAATAGCAATCGCTCTGTGCATAAGGGATTGGACAGTAGTGAGTGAATTCTATCCAGGGGACCATGCCAATCATACAGCTATTTGCCGGCGGCATATCCGGTTTCGCCAGAATCCCATGATTATTCTTAAACTTTGCCATATCCTCTTCATAACGCTGTGAAAACGTTATGAAGCTATCCGCATATGCAATCCACATATTCGACATGGTCTTGTCATCTTCATGCAATACAGCGAAAGATGGATGCAGTACATCAAAATATCCCAATTTGCCGTCAATCGTGGTAATCCTAAACTCTTTCTGTACAGCCAGCTGTTTTAAGGTTGTATAAAGGTAGGCGGCAAAAAAACTGCTTCCCTTCTCTTTTATCATGTCATAAGTCTCTGTTATGTCCATCTCTACAGTCATGGAATAACCAGTTGGCAGCATTTTGGTAAAATAATAAAAGTATTGCTGCCTTTCCCAGTCTGCCATGTCAATAGGATGAAACGTTTCGTTTATCTTTTTCATAATCTTATCTCTCCTTTGCAGCTAGTATACACAATCTCAGATGGAGAGGCAATCAACGCTCCGTAGACAACAGTTTTACGGCAAAAAAAGCCCGGGAAATGCCTGCTTTGCAGTCTCCCGGGCTTCTATTGGCTTGTATTTATCTGATTTTTGCTAAATTCTCTCTACGCCGATTCCAGTCTTATGACCGTTGAGGTCAAACTCACTGAGACCGTCTTTCTTCTCGATGGCAACAGCAAGAGTTTCCTTTTTGATATAGTCCTCAAAGGTATCTACAGCTTTCTGCACCTCTTCATCTGCGGCAACAAAGATTTTGATGTTGTCCATCATCTCAAAGTCTTCCTGCTTACGCATCTGCTGAACCTTGGAAACCAGTTCTCTTGCCAGTCCCTCTGTAGCCAGTTCAGGAGTTACTGTCGTATCTAAAATGGTGAACACGTTGTTCTCCATGGCTACGGCAAAGCCCTCCTTGGCGCTGATACGCACATCGACAAAGTCTTTCTCAATGTCGAAATCTTCGCCGTCCAGGTTCAGAACCACCTTGCCGTCTGCCTCCATCTTAGCGACAAACGCAGCTGCATTCTCTTTTGCAAGAGCGCCGCCAAAGGCTTTGATCTTTTTGCCTAGAACAGGACCTGCCACCTTGAAGTTCGGCTTCAAGCTGAAGTTCATAAAGGTATCCAGATCTTCTGCAAAGACTACGTTTTTCACGTTCAGTTCTTCCATGATCAGTGGAGTCAAATCTTCGATGGTAGCTTTATACTTTCCGTCCACCATGATTTCGGAAAGCGGCTGTCTGACCTTGATTCTCTCCTTTTCTCTGGTGCCTCTTCCCAGAGTGACCAGGGTTCTGACCAGATCCATTCTCTCTTCGACCTTTTTGTCGATGAGTTTTTGATTTGCTTCTGGGAAATAGGCCACGTGAACGCTCTCTTCGCCAGTCAGGTTGGTATAGATTTCGTCAGCTAGGAACGGTGCAATCGGAGCGATCAGTTTTGCTGTACCGACTAAAACTTCATAAGTGGTCGCATAAACGCTCTTCTTATCCTCGGTCATCTCCTCTGCATAGAATCTTCTTCTCGCTCTTCTGATATACCAGTTGGACAAATCTTCAGCCACAAAGTCGGTGATGGCTCTTACGGTCTTCATATGATCGTAGCTGTCCATATATTCCGTTACGTCTTTAATCAGTTGGTTGTATTTTGATAAGATCCATCGATCCAACTCCGGTCTTTTGTCATAATCAACGGCCAGTTGGTCGGCTTTGATATCGTCCTGATTGGAATAGAGAACGAAGAAGTTGTATACATTCTTCAGTGTTCCAAAGAACTTGCTGACAACGTCAATTAATCCGTCCTCGTCAAACTTGGTCGGTGACCAGGCTGGCGATACGCTGAGCAGATACCATCTGGTAGCGTCTGCACCGTATTTGTCGAAGAGTTCAAATGGTGAGACTGTATTTCCCTTGGACTTTGACATCTTCTTTCCTTCTTTGTCCAGGATCAAATCGTTTACCAATACATTTCTGTAAGGAGCCTGGCCTTTGATAAAGGTAGAAATCGCCATCAGTGAATAGAACCAGCCTCTGGTCTGATCGATACCCTCGCAGATGAAGTCAGCCGGAAACAGCTTCTCATCAAAGATGTCTTTATTTTCAAACGGGTAGTGCCACTGGGCAAATGGCATCGCGCCAGAGTCGAACCAACAATCCATGACTTCTGGAATTCTGGTCATCGGTTTGCCGCAGTGAGGGCATGTGATGTGAACATCGTCCACATACGGTCTGTGCAGCTCGATGGTATTATCGATGTCTTCGATGGCTTTTTCCGCCAGTTCATCTCTGCTGCCGATGCATTCCAGATGGCCGCATTCGCATCTCCACACCGGAATCGGCGTACCCCAGTATCTGGTTCTGGAAATCGCCCAGTCCTTCACTTCTGACAGCCAGTTTCCAAATCTCTTCTCGCCGACAAAATCAGGATACCAGTTGACAGTGTTGTTATTTTCAACAAGCTTGTCTTTCAGCTTGCTCATCTCGATATACCAGCTCGGTTTCGCATAGTACACAAGCGGCGTGTTGCATCTCCAGCAGTGCGGATAGTTATGCTCCAGCTTCGCTTTGCTGAAGATCTTATCCTCGCTGGCCAGCCATTTGATGATGTCCACATCCAGACCCTCTTCCATGACAAAACGTCCGGCCCACGGAGTCTCAGTATAACATCCTCTTTCGTCTACAGGCTGCAGCATCGGAAGATTATATTTTCTGCCGCACTGATAGTCGTCTTCACCGAATGCCGGTGCAGTATGGACGATACCAGTACCGTCTTCAACGGATACATAGTCCATGCAAGTTACGAAGAACGCTTTCTTATCTGCTTTTACAAAAGGCATCAGCTGTTCGTACTCAATGTATTCCAAGTCGCTTCCCTTCATTTCGGCAGCCACTTCGTATTTGCCTTCGCCCAGGACTTTATCAGCCAGCGCTTTGGCGACATAGAAGATGTTTCCTTCCTCTTCGCCCTCTGTCATCTTTGCTTTGATATAGTCAATGTCAGGACCTACGGTGAGCACGGTGTTGGAAGCCAGAGTCCAAGGCGTTGTCGTCCACGCTAAGAAATACTCGTTTTCAGCATCCTTTCTCTTGAACTTGGCGACCAGGGTGTTGACTTTTACTTCCTTGTAGCCCTGGGCTACTTCGTGGGAAGCCAGTCCCGTTCCGCATCTTGGACAGTAAGGGAGAATCTTGTGTCCTTCGTAGATCAGCCCTTCTTTGAAGAATTCTTTGAGAATCCACCAGCAGGACTCGATATAATCGTTGTCCAATGTGATATATGGGTCGTCCAAGTCCACCAGATAACCCATTCTCTCTGTCATCTCTCTCCACATACCGGTGTAGGTAAATACAGACTCCTTGCACTTCTCGTTAAATTCCTTGATTCCGTATTTTTCGATATCTTGTTTGCCGCTCATGTTCAGCTGCTTTTCCACTTCGATTTCTACAGGCAGTCCGTGAGTATCCCAGCCCGCTTTTCTGTTGACCTGAAATCCCTTCATGGTCTTATAACGGCAGATGGAATCCTTCAGGGTTCTCGCCATGACGTGGTGAATGCCCGGTTTCCCGTTTGCCGTCGGCGGTCCTTCATAAAAGACAAATTTAGGCTGACCTTCTCTGGCTGTCACGCATTTATGCAGCAGGTCTTCCTCTTTCCACTGTTTCACCTGTTCGTTCTGCACTTCTGCTACAGGTTTTTCTGATAGTTTCTTAAACATTTGTATTCTTGCTTCCTTTCCATTTCTTTGGTTAGGTTAGGGCAGCGCCGTAAAAATCACAAAATTAAAGTTTTGGCTTTTCTGGCGTTTGACCTACCAACGATTTCTTTCAGAAATCAGGTTAGGGTATAAAGAAAATCCCTAACCGAATATGATTTCGATTAGGGACGATTAGTAACTTAACCGCGGTACCACCCTAGTTGCTTACCTCCAGTACAGCTTACACTGCACTTAAGGTGCCTCTCTTTAAAGTGTCAGACTCCAGAGTGATATTCACATCCTGTTTCACCGACTGTCTCTCACCAAATGACAGTCTCTCTGTAAGGATCTTACACAGTGCTACTGGTTCCTTCAACGTCTGCATATTGAATTGTCAATACTTACGTACCCAGATATTTTAGCACTTCTCACTTGTTTATGCAAGTAAAAATTTATATTTATGAATTTCTCAGCTTATTAACGGCCTGTACACGATTTTCAACCTCAAGTTTTTTATACAGTCTATGATTATGTACTTTGACGGCGCTTTCTGACATGGCAAGCGCATCTGCAATCTGCACGTTGCTCTTCCCTTCCAGCAAAAGCGCGGCCACAGCCCGTTCGCCGTCGCTAAAGCCATAGCGTTTTGCAGCCAGGTTCAAGCCTTCTTCAAAGGTACTGTCCCTTCGGCAGGATTTCCAGACTAAATAGAGGTTGGTGCTGCTGAGAATCAGCCATATCAGAATCGATACCAGGTCTTCCCCTATCATATAGTCACCGCCGCTGCGGTAGTATAGAGAAAGCAAAGCGTCTTCCACGCATTCAAAGAGGAAAGCCGCATCATAAAGCAAGATGACGCCCCTGTTGATTCCAAGGCTTGTGTGAAAGATTCTGACTGTATACCGAGTACCTTTGACAGATATGAAAAGCCAGACGATTCCACCCAACAGGAGGTAGACAGTATAGTACGCCTTATCAGAGATGTTTACGAAGTCAAGCACCAGGTTGCCTGCCACGATGAGGCTAAAGACTATGCCCATGTACCTCTCCCTTGGCTGTCTGGCAAATTTACGCTCAAACTCTATGAAATAGTATGCCAGCACCGTCCAAAAGGCGTTATCTACGGCAAGCATGATATTTTCATAATTATACAATTTGACCTGCCAGAAATAATAATAGAGAAAATCGATGATATTGAGAGCTGCAATCATAACAAAGAATATGGTGGTATTGTTTTCTTTTATGCCGCTGTCAGCAACTAACATGTCCTTTTGTCTCAGCAACAATTGAATAGCCAGTGCGGCAACGCCCAGTAAAACAGTCATGCCATAGCACAGCGTGATGATACTCTCCATATAACGCCTCCCAATACGACAAATACGACAAAAAACCAGGTATCATATCCTAGTTTTTTGTCATTGGATTTTATTTTACTTTTATTATATAAGAAGGACTTATAAATGTCCAGACTTATCTGTCGTTTGCCAAAGGATTAAGCTTCTAATGCTTTCAAGGCGGCAATTTTATCTTCTTCCCTCTGCTGAAGGACTTTTTGATATTCCTCCTCGGTCATCTTGGTCATGGTAATGCCGGTAAATCCATAGAAAATAGATATCAATGGGTTGACCCAGTTGAGGACGGCATATGGTATGTAGCCAGAACCAACGCCCAGGAAACTGCGCATGGTAGCACCGCAGGTATTCCATGGGATAAAGTTGGAGGTGATGGTTCCGGAGTCTTCCAGACATCTGGACAGGTTCTTCGGCGCCAATCTCATATCCTCAAAAGCTTCCTTATACATTCTTCCTGGAAGAATAATTGCCAAGTATTGGTCAGAGCAGAGTACATTGACGATAAAGCAGGATACGATTGTGACCGTAACCAGTCCTCCTCTTGTCCCTCTTGCCAATTTCAGCAGTGCCTGCGCCAGGGTGCCCATGATACCGGTGCAATCTACAATACCGCCAAATACCATGGCGCAGAGAATCAATGAAATGGTGTTCATCATGCCCTGCATACCTGCTGAAGAGAGCAATCCGCCCAGTTTGGCGATGACCATGCTGGCGTTTTCCGGAACTGCGGTTTCCCATCCATAGTTTGTAATAGAAAACACTTGCTTGAGCAGAGAAGAATCCTGCATAGCGATAAACGGGATGCCCAGGACCACGCCGCCCAAAAGGGAAGGCAGCGCCGGCAGCTTCATGGCCACTGCAACGATGACGAACACAGGTGGGATCAGATAAAGAATACCTACGTTAAAATTATCTGTGATAAAGCCTAATATTTCCTGTACAGTATCCATATTCGCGCTTCCGCCGCCACGAGTGAAACCGATGACCAGATACACGGCCAAAGCGATGATTAACGACGGGCCTGTGGTAAATACCATGTGCTTGATATGGTCAAACAGCGTTGATCCGGCAACGGCAGGTGCTAGATTTGTCGTATCTGACAGCGGCGACATCTTGTCTCCAAAATATGCGCCTGATACTACCGCGCCAGCGGTCATAATTGCCGGATAGCCTAAGGCTGTGCCGACACCAATCAGTGCCACACCCATGGAACCTGCTGTGGACCACGAAGATCCTGTTGCCAGGGATACGATGGAGCAGAGCAGACAGGCAGTAAATAAGAAAATGCTCGGTGAAATGACCTTAATTCCAAAATACATCATGGAAGGAACGACACCGCCGGCTACCCAGGAGCCCAGCATCAAACCTACGACTGCTAAAATCAAGATGGCCTGCATGGTCCTGTTGATGGCAGCCAGAATACCCTGCTCCATAAAAGGCCATTTCCAGCCGTTGATTGCCGCGATGATTGCCGCAAAGGCTCCGCTCAGAATCAGCGCGAAGTGCGCCTTATCCTCGTTGGGATCTACCATGATCGATAGGTACAAGAGTACCAGCAGTACAACCATAACAAGGATGCATTGCCACATAGGAATTTTTTTACCCATAATAAATCTCCTATAAAAAATTGTAATGAGTGATAACTTCCAGGTCTCATTAAATCATCATAGGAGATATTGTGCAATTTAACTTAAGTTATTTGCATGTTAACTTAAGTTACAGCGTAAAATTTTGTCTTTTTGACCAGAAATAAAAGGCGATTCCCAGGAGGCTCCAGATGACGAGACAGATTCTCGATTCTGGCGCTAAGTAAGACGGCATGCCCGGAACCAGCAGCAGCAGGACGAAGATCAGAGAGAAAAATGCGCCCACGATGGCAAAGAGTTTCAGCATTGGCTTGTGGTCCTGCGGGTTTGTTTTCAGGGTTTTCAGGGTTGCCAAACATGTATAACCATAGCCGATGGCCGCCCCGATAGATGACATATCCACAATCCAGCCCAGCACCTCCCGGCCAAACCACGGTGCGGTCAGAGAGATGGCCATGATGAACAAAATTGCGTTCTTTGGGGTTTTGCTCTTTGGATCGATTTTACCAAACCAGGCAGGAAGGGCTTTTTCTCTGGACATGGAATAGAGCAGCCTGCTGGTGGCCATATAAAAACCGATGATGCCAGAGAGCACCGCGCATATCAATGCGACACCTAAAAAGATGAGTCCTGCTTTTCCCATGATGAACTCCACGGCTTCACCAGTAGGCCAGTCATAACCTTTTGCCATAAAGGTTTCCCATGGCATTACCGCAGCTGTAATCGTATTGATGGCGATGTAAACAAATCCACCAAATAGAACAGCAAAAATCATGATGCCATTTGCTTTTTTCGGAGAAAAGTCAAATTCCTCTGCCGCCTGGGGGATGGAATCAAAGCCGACAAAAGCCCATGGTGCTATGGCAACCACAGCGACGATAGATGCCCAGGAGGATTTACCGTCAGGATACGCAGGCTGTAAATTGGATAATTCAACCTGCGGATTGAGAATGGCGCCAATCAGCAAAATGAAGACTGATGCGACTAAGGACAGCGCCATGACAGTCTGCATCCAACCTGCAACACTGATGCCTTTGATGGAGAGGGCTGCAAATAAAATCAGCGCCAGAGATGCTAAAATGATCTCCCCTGCATAAATGTCCCAGCCAGCCACTGAATACAGATATCCCACCTCCAGCACGCCTCCCAGAAGCTTTCTGCTGACCAGACCCAGTGCCGTAGCATTGAGAGGTACGATGGACAGATACGACAGACCTAAAAACCAACCGCAGATATAAGCGTTTCTCCGTCCAAAGGTGTTCTTTGTAAAAGTGTATTCACCGCCTGCCACTGGATATTTCTGCACCATATAGCCGTAGTTCATCGCTATAGTAATCATAATCAAAGCGCCGATGGCTAGTCCGATTGCGCTGCCCAAGGGGCCGGATTTGGGCAGAAAGGTAGTGCCTGGCATGACAAAAGCTCCCCAGCCAATGATACTGCCCAGTGCCAATGACCAGACGTTGATAGGTTTTAACTTCCGTTCTAAATTCAAGTCTGTATGATTTTTCATATATTTGTCTCCTGTAGATGTTGCGTCGTAATGTCTAAAACACTATCGATTATAGCATATCAGGAAAAATTTATCAAAAATAGTTTGTATCATATTCCTTTTGTGGTAAAATCTAGGTAACAGGAGGTGAAGGTTATGCAATTAGTTTTATTAGGCCTCGTATTTGTAATCGGCCTTTTTGCTTATTATCTATTCAGCACCAGAGGCGGTTCGAGTGACGACAGTAAAAAAACAAAGAAAGATGACGATTTGAAGAGAGAGGAAAACGTAATCTTCCTGCCTGATGATCTGGAAAAAATAAAGAGTAAGCATAAAAAAAAGTAGAAACAAAGAAACGCCGCTGCGCATATGATAAGGCAGAGGTGTTTTTATGTCATATGGAATCAGACGAATCAAAAAATCTTTTGCAAAGGCTCTGCATATTTCAATTGAGGATCATCCAAAAATTGTCATCATGAGCGATTGCCACCGGGGCAGTGGTACCTGGGCAGACAACTTTCTTAACAACAGACCCATCTATACGGCTGCACTGAAGCACTATTACAGCCGTAATTTTACATATATCGAATTGGGAGACGGCGATGAGCTCTGGGAGAATCGCCGTTTTTCTGATGTCTATAACACGCATAGAGAAATCTACAATATTTTAGAGGAATTTCACAATGAAAACAGGCTTTACATGGTTTTTGGCAATCATGACCGCGTCAAAGAAAACTCCGCTTACGTTTGGAAAGGCCTGACAGAAACAATTCCCTTTTACGAATCTATCATCGTCGATGGTCTTGACATTCCCCCTATCTACATGTTTCACGGATACCAAGGCGACCTGATCAACGACCAGTTCTGGAAAATCTCTCGCTGGCTTGTCCGCTATCTTTGGCGTCCCTTGGAAATTCGTGGAGTGAAAGATCCGACCAGTGCAGCCAAGAACTATACAAAAGTCCGTCACATAGAGGAGAACTTTATCAACTACAGCTGTCAAGAGCGGTGTGTCGTTGTCGCCGGTCACACTCACAAGCCCACACTGATGAAAACGGACTGTGGCATGTATTTTAACAGTGGCAGCTGCGTGCATCCAGAAGCGATCACTGCCATCGAGATTCAAAACGGCTTTGCCCAATTAGTCAAATGGTCGATCTGTTCTGGTGCAGATATGGGTTTATACGTATGCAAAGAAGTGATTGCCACACAGGAACTGTGAAAAATCATTGCCAGCCGGTTCGGAGAGCCGACATGGAGAGCATTTTTACTATATAGAAAATTTTTATGTTAATGAGTATAAAAATATGTAAATATATGTAAATCGAATTTGTATAATCGTTAAAATGAACTAACAAGAGCATAAAAATAAAGATTTTATCCTCTTGCCTTCAATTATTTACCAGTTTTTTACTTTTTCTTATACTCAAAAAAATATTTTTTGCTCATATAGTAAAATTTCCAAAGGGATTCCATATCCATATCATTTTAAAACTGCTTTAACAATTTTTATTTACATATTATTACAATTATGTTAGAATATATTTACAGTTTGGAGGTGCACCATGATTAATTATCTAAAATTAACAGAACAGGATATAGAAGCACAGGAAACCGTATACAGAATTGCCACGGAAGTAATCCAGCAGCTGCCGGAGGGGCGTTTGAATTGCAAAATAATGAACAACCGTTGCTATTATTATTGGGTTGATGCAGTAAACAAACAGCACTATATACGAAAAAAGGATCGGGATTTAGTTCATCTGTTAAAGTACAAGAAACTACTTCAGCTGACGATTGATGTAATCCGAGAAAATCTAAAAATCCAAAACCGCATCCTGAAGACTTACAAAGAGTATACTCCGGCATCCCTCTACGAACTGTTGCCTAATACATACCGAGACATGCCGGTTTCATTTTATACAAGTGAGTTCCTTCCTTCAGATGCAGAAGCAGAGGACGACGACGAAAAGTTCATTGCAGAAGGTCTGAAGCAAAAGACGAGTTTTGGTCTATCGGTGCGGTCAAAATCCGAAGCCTTAATTGCTGAACTGCTCCACGCGGCATCTATTCCCTTTGAATATGAAAAGAAACTCGTTATTAGAGATGCAAATAACAAGAAAGTTAAATATCGCCCTGACTTCACCTTTACGCTGCCCTCCGGTTTAAAAATCTATTGGGAACACGTGGGACTTCTGCATGACGAGGATTATCGAAAACGCACGATGAAGAAATTTATGGATTACTATCTCAATGAGATCATCATGCCTGACAGCCTCATCCTCACCATGGAAACTGCTGACGGCGCCATCGACATTGCCGCCATCGACAGGGTTATCAAAGGGCAATTACTGCCCTTCTTCCAATAGTTTTATCAAATAATCCTATCCTAAAGCCACATCCAAGGTCATCATGATGACAAAACCGACAGCAAAGCCGATCGTGCCGATATTGCTGTGGTTTCCTTCGCTGGCCTCAGGAATCAGCTCTTCCACCACCACGTAAATCATCGCACCCGCCGCAAAAGCGAGGATGTATGGCAATATCGGTGATATGAAATGGGTTAGAAAAATCGTCAGAACTGCTGCGATAGGTTCTACCACTCCAGAAGCGGTTCCATACAGGAAGGCTCTGCCTCTGTGCATCCCATTCTCACTCTTCAGCGGCATGGAAACAATCGCGCCCTCCGGGAAATTCTGAATGGCGATTCCCACCGCCAAAGTCATGGCGCTTGCCATGGTAATATCGCTGTTGCCTGTCAGCATGCCGGCAAAGACCACACCCACTGCCATGCCTTCTGGAATATTGTGCAGGGTCACTGCCAGGACTAACATCGTATTCTTTCTCAGTTTACTATCCCTGCCCTCCGGAGTGCTGCTTCCTAAATGCAAATGCGGAATGGTCTTGTCGAGAGCCAATAGAAACAAAATTCCGATCATGAGCCCCGCCGCTGCTGGAACAAAGGCCAGTTTACCCATTGATTCAGACATATCCATGGCCGGTATCAAAAGGGACCATACGGAAGCCGCAATCATGACGCCAGATGCAAAGCCAAGCAAAGCTTTCTGTATCAACGGTTTGATTTCGTTTTTTAATAAAAAGACACAGGCCGCGCCTAAGGTCGTGCCTAGAAATGGTATCAATAGCCCAAAAAAAGTCTGCATAGAGAATCTCCTTTCACTCCTTATTCTATACCACACACCCGATATTCTATTCACGAAAAAAGAAGCTGCCACAAATCTGTGACAACTTCTCTGGTTTATTTCAGTAATTCTTTTCTAGAAAGATTGATTCTGTTCTGATTGTCGATTTCAGTTACCTTAACGGTGACCTTATCTCCGATATTCATCACGTCTTCCACCTTTTCAACTCTTTCCTTCGCCATCTTGGAGATGTGCAGGAGACCTTCTTTGCCCGGCAGGATTTCGATGAAAGCTCCGAAGTTCATGATTCTCATAACCGTTCCTTCATAAGTTTCGCCTACTTCTACGTCCTTGGTCAGAAGTTCGATCTGCTTTCTTGCAGCATTGGCGCCCTCCATGTCAGCACTGTAAATACTTACAAGACCTGGATCATCTTCTGAGATATCGATCTTTACGCCGGTCTCTTCCACGATTTTGTTGATGGTCTTTCCGCCCGGCCCGATGACAATTCTGATCTTGTCAGGGTCAATACGCATTGTAATGCTTCTAGGTGCATATTTTGACATCTCTGCTCTCGGCTCAGGAATTTCTTCTAACATCTGTTCCATGATATACATTCTGCCGATCTTTGCCTGCTCCAATGCCTTCTCCAAAATCTCTCTGGACAGTCCATGGACTTTGATGTCCATCTGGATGGCGGTGACACCGACTTCCGTACCAGTTACTTTGAAGTCCATGTCGCCCAGGAAGTCTTCCATGCCCTGGATATCGCTCAAGATTGCCATTTTGCTGCTGCCGTCTTCTTCGACTCTTTCAATGAGCCCCATGGCGATGCCTGCTACCGGTCTCTTGATCGGAACACCAGCATCCATCAGCGCCAGACAAGAGCCACAGGTAGATCCCATGGAAGTTGATCCATTGGATGACAATACATCTGAAACCACACGAATCGCATATGGGAATTCTTCAACAGTAGGCAGTACCGGAATCAATGCTCTTTCTGCCAGAGCGCCGTGTCCGATTTCTCTTCTGCCAGGGCTTCTTGACGGTCTCGCTTCACCGACAGAATAAGCAGGGAAATTATAGTGATGCATATATCTCTTTTCCGTCTGCTCACTGATGCCGTCGATGGTCTGTGATTCACTAGCCGGTGCAAGGGTGCAGGCACTCATAACCTGTGTCTGTCCTCTCTTGAACAAGCCGCTGCCGTGAACTCTTGGAAGCAGTGATGTTTCACACCAGATTGGTCTGATTTCGTCCAATTTTCTGTTGTCCGGCCTGATGCCTTCGTCAAGAATCATAGCGCGTACACATTCTTTTGTAATATTGTAAAGTACACTGGCAATATCTTTTTCATTTTCCGGATAGATGTCAGCAAAGTGTTCTTTCGTCTCCACTTCCACTGCATCCATATTGTCCAGTCTTTCCTGCTTGTCCTGTGTCTTAATCGCCGTCTTCATCTTGTCTACTGCATAAGCTCTGACTGCCTGGTCAATTTCTTCAGGAACTGTGTAGAGTTCAATTTCCTGCTTTGGCTTGCCAACCTCTGCAATGATTTCATCGATAAATTCAACAATTTTTTTGATTTCTTCATGAGCAAAGAGAATCGCGTCCAGCATGATGCTTTCCGGCACTTCTTCTGCTCCTGCTTCAACCATCATGATGGCTTCTTTCGTTCCTGCCACTGTCAGATTCATCAGAGACTTCTCTCTCTGTTCCAAAGTCGGATTGACGATAAACTGACCGTCAACCATGCCTACACGAACAGATCCTGTAGGACCTTCCCATGGAATATCAGAGGTTGCCAAAGCAACAGAGGAACCGATCATCGCCATGATATCAGTTTCACAGTCCGGATCAACGGACATAACAGTAGCGACGACAACGACGTCATTGTAGTAGCCTTTCGGAAACAGTGGTCTGAGTGGTCTATCCATCAGTCTGGAGCAGAGGGTAGCTTTTTCACTCGGTCTGCCTTCTCTTTTTATAAAACCGCCAGGAATCTTTCCTGCTGCGTACATTCTTTCTTCATAATCGCAACTCAGTGGAAAAAAGTCAATGTCAGGTCTCGGCTCTTTCGATGCGCAGGCTGTCACGTTAACTACGGACTCCCCGTATCTGAGCATTACCTGGCCATTTGCCTGTTCGCAAACTTTTCCGATTTCCAGTTGAAGAAGTCTCCCTCCAACTGCTGTTTTAAATGTTCTGTAATCTGTAAATCTCGCCATTATTAATAAACAACTCCTTCCTGTTTATTGTATTTTTCAGTTTGGCTTTAACTATTTATCAAAAAAGGCGACTGCGCCGCTCCGCTAGGGAACCCTAGGTTCCCTTCGGCGCCTGCTTCGCAGGCTGAGCACCCTCCTCAGGACGGCGAGGGGAATCCCCTCTGCACACCCCCTTTTTTGAATGATAGGAAATCAATATTTCCTATCGTATCAAAAAAATAGCGGGGTTTTTGCCCCGCCAAAATTTTCAGTATTAATACTACTTTCTCAATCCTAAACGTGCAATCAATGTTCTGTATCTCTCAACATCAACTTCCTTTAGGTACTTGAGAAGATTTCTTCTCTGACCAACCATTTTCAAAAGTCCTCTTCTTGAGTGGTGGTCTTTCTTGTGAATCTTTAAGTGTTCATTCAGATCGTTGATTCTTGCAGTCAGAATGGCAACCTGAACTTCTGGAGAACCAGTATCTCCTTCTTTTGTAGCATACTCTTTGATGATGCCTGCTTTCATTTCTTTTGTAATCATATTTGTCTCCTTTTCTCAATTCGCTTTCACTGGGTTTTCGCCGGAGTGTCGATAAACTAAGTGAAAGTAATGTTTCAACCAGATAACTATATCATATTCGTTATGTGATTGCAAGCTTTATTTTTCAGTATTTCCGCCGATTTTATCGTGGAAGGCTTTGGCCTCACGGCAGTCTCTGACGATTTGTTCCGATAAATCCTGAACGCTGTCGAATTTGACCTCATCGCGCGTTTTTTCCAAAAATTCCACTTCGATATGTTTGCCATAGAGTTCCTTATCAAAGTTAAAGATATGGGTCTCCACATTTTTGTTATAATGTCCTACGGTCGGTTTGATTCCCACGTTGGTAACGCTGGGATATCTGACGCCGTTATAAGTACAATATGTCACATAGACGCCGTTAGGCGGCGTAACCATGGAGGGATCGATGACCAGATTGGATGTCGGAAATCCCAATTTTCTCCCCAATCGGTTGCCTACGACCACTTCGCCGCCGATAGAATAGTGTCTGCCCATATAGGTCATACATTTTTCCACCTGGCCGGACGCAATCAATGTCCTGATCAAAGAGGAGCTTACCACGTTTCCCTTAATTTTATAAGCCGACATCTCGGTTACATCAAAGCCTTTCTCCAGCCCGACATTTCTGAGAACATCGGGATTTCCCTGTGCCTTGTAGCCAAAATGGTAATTAAAACCGCAGAATGCCGCCTTCATATTGAATTTATCAAGCAGCAGTTTCTTGATGAAGTCTACAGGTTCCATGGTCATAATCGCCTTGGTAAATTCGATGTTAAAGAGATAGTCGACGTCCAGAGACTCGATAATCTGCGCTTTCTCTTTTTTGCTCAATATGTTTTTTACTTTTTTCTCTTTCGGCAATAGGTCTTTCGGATGATTGGAAAAAGTGAATACCGCAGCCTTGAGATTCTTTTCCCTGGCAGTCTTTACCATCTGCCTGATCAACTCCTGGTGCCCCAGATGAACCCCGTCAAAATTGCCCAAGGCAACAGCTGCAGGTTCGATATCTCTTATTTCTTCCAAAGTCTCAAATATTCTCATTTCTACACTACCTCACATAAAACACTTTGTCTGCCACCAATTTTTTGTACTTCTCATTGAAAAACGCAACTCCCAAAAAAACTTCTCTGCCCTCAATCCGGCCGAAAACATTGTAAGCACTTTTGTACTCTTCCCGCATGGGCAGATAAAAGGAGCCGTCTTCATATGCAGGTCTTTGCACGATCTCACATTTGTCCAAAGGCAGATGCCAGCCGCTGGCAAATTGTACAGCAGTCACCTGATCCGTGACCACCTTGCCAAAGTGGACCAGCGGCTCGAAGGTCTGTTGTAACTTCGATTCTATCTTTTCTTGCGGCCATTCTTGAAAGGCGTTCAAGTCAATAGCCGATTGGATATCAAAAATACCGCTTCTGGTCCTCTCAAGACTTGCGAGGGTGCCCCCGCATCCCAGATACTCACCTACATCCTGGCAAATCGTTCTTATGTATGTTCCCTTTGAGCATTCTACAGTAAAGGTCACCGTCTTTTCCTCTGCAGACAGATGAATCTCTTCAATCTCCAGGGACTTGATGAATATTTTTCTGGTTTTAACCTCTACTTCAATTCCGGCCCGGGCATATTCATATAACTTCTTGCCATTCACCTTCAGCGCAGAATACATGGGCGGCTTTTGATCGATGACTCCATAAAAGCCTTCGAACGCGGCTCTGATTTTATCTTCATCGATACCAGAAGTATCAAAACGTTCCAGTGTCTCTCCCCAGATATCCTGGGTATCTGTCACCAAGCCCAGCACCATGGTACATCTGTATTTTTTCATATCCAAATCCAGATATTCCATAATGCGCGTGCTCTTTCCAATACAAATAGGAAGAACACCTGTAGCCATCGGATCCAGCGTACCAGTATGGCCGATTCTTTTGATGCCCAGAGTTCTTCTCATTACACTCACAACATCGTGTGAAGTCATATTCTGCGGTTTGTTGATATTAAGTATACCTTCTGTTATCATAATTTCCCCAAGCTGTCTGTCATTCTTTCTGTAATCATGTCAAAGGCTTCTGTCAAACTACAGTGAAGGGTAAATCCTGCGGCTCTCTCGTGTCCTCCTCCACCTAAGGAGGCGGCAATTTCTGCCACATTGACCCTCTTCTTTGAACGCATGCTGACTTTGACCCTGTCGGCGTCTGCTTCTTTTAAGAATGCTGCCACCTCTACGCTGCTGATACTGCGGAGTTCTTCGACGACTCCTTCCGTTTCCTCCATCAAGGCGCCGGTTTCTGTCAGCATTTCCTGCGTCACATAGGCAATGGCGCCCTGCCCGTCGCAAACTGTGGACAGCGTATTCAGTGCGCGGTTTTTAATCAGAATCTTTTCCATCCGGTTATTTTCATAAAGTTCTACGCTGATTTTGTTGGAATCAAAACCTGTATCGTAGAGCGCCGCTGTAATTTCATGGGTTTCTTTTGAGGTGTTGGAATACTGAAAATTCCCAGTATCTGTAGTGATTGCGGCAAAAATGGCTTCTCCCATCTCCCGATCGATCTGCAGATTCATCACCTTTAAAAGCTTAAAAATCAATTCACCCGTAGCTGACGCCTTACTATCGACATAATTGTAATCACAATATAATTCTGTCGTCCCATGGTGATCGATGCAGATCGTTACCGGACTCTGCTGAAATTTTTCTTTCCGCTTGAAAAATCTCCCCGCATCGCCGCAGTCGATACAAATTGACAGATCTGGCTTCGTCACGATGTTTTGATCAAAAGTACAGTAACCTCTGTCGAGAAAAGCCAGGTTGGCAGGGATATGATCTTCGATCAAGATATAGCACTCCTTGCCTAGATTTCGCAGGGCTCTGCACAATGCCGCGCTAGAGCCCAGGGTGTCTCCGTCCATATTGACATGGGGAAACAGCAAAATCTTCTCCGCTTTTCCGATTAAATTACCAATCTCTTCAAAGCTGTTATTCTTCATGGTCTATACCTAATTTGTTTATCACTTCTGAAATATGTCTGCCATACTCCATCGAAGTATCGATTTTAAATATTAATTCCGGAATGTGTCTCAGCTTGATTTGTCTGCCAATTTCCTTTTTGATCAGACCCTTTGCGCTTTTGAGACCTTCCAAAACCTGCTCTTCCTCTTCCCGTTTTGCTTCCTCGTCTTTGCCTGTGGTAAGCACGGTGACGTAGCAGGTTGCGTAACTTCCGTCAGAAGTCACTTCCACATCAGAAACACTGATCATTCCTGATGAAAGTCTGGGGTCTTTCAGTTCCCGCAAAAGCATCTCACTGACGACTTTGCGGATTTCTTCACCCAGACGGCCTTGTCTATATCCTTTTCCCATCTTCTTGTCCTTTCGTTATTTCAAAAGGGGGTTGACATACCGTCCTCTGTCTTTCGTTTTTTTGCCATATTGTATTGCACAGACCGGACACCTATGAAGGCAGCCCAAACAGTGAACGCACTGCTCTTTGACCCACACCGGCCTGCCCTCCTCCATCTGGATAGCTTTTACAGGACAGATGGTCTGGCAGAGTCCACAGCCGATGCAGGTATCTTCTGCCAAAAATTTCTTTGTCCCACATTTGCCTTTATAGAAGGAATAGGCGACTTTACTGACTGCACCCAGCCCAATACTCGAATGATAACTCGTTCGAAAATTGAATCGGATCGCGTCAATACAGAGATCTATTTCTTTATCAGCTCGCCGCAGAATCATCGTCTGCTCTTCTGGAAGAGGCATCTTATACATCAGGACGTAATTGCCAACCATTTTGATCTTATAAAATGCTCTAAAGTGTACTTTCTTGCCCTTCAGTACTGCTTTAAACATGCGGTCAGCGGCACCACAGTTGCCTCCGTAGGTTGCAACCCCGCAGACATCAGGTGTTCCGCCTGTGAACTGCACTGTTTTCATAAACGCAATGACCAGGTTCGGAAGTCCGAAGAAATACGCAGGAAAGACGAAGAAGGTTTTTTCCTCGTCTTCTACCTGGTACTCATATTCATTATTCCTCATTGCTTCAGAAATATTTATTAACTGACCGCCAAATTCTCTGCTGATTTTTTCTGCAGCGTATTTCGAATTTCCTGTAGCCGAAAAATAAAATACCATTTTCCCTGTGCTCCTTATCAGTCACGTTCAATCTCAACCATATGGAAGCATTCGATGATGTCGCCTTCTTTGATATCGTTGTAAGCTTCCAGACCGATACCACATTCAAACCCAGTTGCAACTTCTTTTGCGTCGTCTTTGAATCGCTTCAGAGATGAAATCTTTCCTTCGTGGATGACGATGCCGTCTCTCACTAGTCTGACTTCCGCATTTCTGACCACCTTGCCTTCCTGTACATATGCACCGCCTACGATGCCGACGCCAGGTACTTTGAAGGTGTTTCTGATTTCAACTTTTCCGAGGATTTCTTCTTTGAATTCTGGATCCAGCATACCTTTCATGGCGTTTTCTACATCGTCAATGACGTCGTAGATGACGCGGTAAGTTCTGATCTGAATGTTGTCTCGATCAGCCATGGTCTGCACAGCTGTGCTCGGTCTGACGTTGAAGCCGATGATAATTGCGCCGGATGTTCCTGCCAGCATGACATCAGACTCTGTCACAGTACCGACACCCGTATGGATGATGTTGACTTTTACATTCTCGTTATTGAGTTTTTCCAAGGATGCTACGAGGGCACCGACAGAACCCTGTACGTCGCCTTTGATAACCAGGTTCAGCTCTTTTACTTCGCCTTCCTGTATCTGGCTGAACAACTGCTCTAACGTAGAGCTTGCATTTCTTGCCAGCACTTCTTCTCTCAGCTTTTCTTTTCTATTCTCAGCGATTTCTCTCGCCATCTTATCTTCTTTTACAGCGTTAAATTCATCACCCGCCTGTGGTACGTCGGTCAATCCAAGAACCTCAACTGCTGTAGCCGGACCTGCTTTTTTGATGGTTCTGCCCATAAAATCTGTCATCAGTCTGATGCGTCCGGAGCAAGTACCTGCTACGATACTCTGTCCGCTCTGCAGTGTTCCATTTGTTACCAGTAAGGAAGCGACTGGACCCTTTGATTTGTCCAGACGTGCTTCGATGACAGAACCCATAGCAAGCCTGTTCGGATTGGCTCTCAGTTCCATCACTTCTGCCTGCAGCAAAATCATCTCCAGAAGGTTTACGATGCCCTCTCCGCTCTTGGCAGACACCGGTACGCTGATGACGTCTCCGCCCCAGTCCTCTACCAGAATTCCGTGTTCTGTCAGATCCTGTTTTACACGATCCGGATTTGCACCTGGTTTATCCATCTTATTGATGGCTACGATCATCGGTACGCCGGCAGCTTTTGCATGACTGATAGATTCTACAGTCTGCGGCTTTACGCTGTCATCTGCAGCGACGACCAGGACTGCGATATCTGTTACATGCGCACCTCTGGCTCTCATCGCAGTAAATGCTTCATGGCCCGGTGTATCTAAGAATACGATTTTCTGTCCATTAATTTTAACTTCCGAAGCACCGATGTGCTGTGTGATGCCGCCTGACTCAGAAGCGGTCACATTGGTCTTTCTGATTGCATCCAGAAGAGAAGTTTTACCGTGGTCAACGTGACCCATAACAGTGATAATCGGAGGTCTTGCTTTCAGATCCTGCTCTTCGTCCTCAAACAATTCCAAACCTTCTTCTTCCAGTTTTTCTTCAACTTTGCCGACTGCTACACTGAGACCCAGGTCTTCAGCAAGAACCATGACGGTATCCTCATCGATATTTTGATTGATATTGGCCATAATGCCCAGTTTCATCAAAGTCATGATGACTTTTGAGGTTGAAACTTCTGTCTGTTCACAAAAGCCTGCAACAGTAATTGGCACGTTTAATACAATTGTACCTTCTGGTAATACTTCTTCCTCGATAATCGGTTCTACTACAACCGGTTTTTGTTTTACGTGTTTCTTCCTAGTCTGTTTTTCCAATGATCTTCTTTCCAGCTTTGCAAATTTATTTCTCTCTTTATCCGGCTTTTTCTTGCTGTCATCTCTTTTGGCAATTGATGGCTTCACTTCCATCTTCTCACCCTGCGGTCTGTCTTTGCGTGGTCCGCCCGGACGATTATTGCTGCGGTCATAATTTCCGCCGCGATTGTTGTTGCGGTCTCCGCTTCCACTCGGGCGGTTGTTATTGTAGCCTCCGCCTGAACGGTTGTTGTTATTGCGGTCATTGCTGCCGCCGCGGTTATTGTTGCGGTCGTTGCTGCCGCCGCGGTTGTTGTTGCGGTCATTGCTGCCGCCGCGGTTATTGTTGCGGTCGTTGCTGCCGCCGCGGTTATTGTTGCGGTCGTTGCTGCCGCCGCGGTTATTGCTGCGGTCGTTGCTGCCGCCGCGGTTATTGTTGTGGTCGCTGCTGCCGCTGCGGTTATTGTTGTGATCGCTGTGATTGCGATTATCGTTATGCGCAGACCCGTGTTCTGGTCTTTTCACCGCTTCCTCCTGTGCTCTAGAATCAACGGTTTTCTTCTCTGCCACAGGTTTCTCCGCCGTCGGCGCCGCAGTTTCTTTTTTCGGCTGAATTTCAGCTGTCACCGGCGTTTCAGCTACAGCCGGCTCTTTCGTTTCTGCCGTCTTTTTGCTTCTGTTCTCCAGTTCTTCTTTGTTCACAACTGGTTTACCCACTGGCGGTTTATGCTTGTTGGCAAGATACTCTGTATCCACCACTGGTTTGCCAATTGGCGGTTTTGGTCTGTTAGGCAGACCCGGTCTCACTGCCGCTTTGACAGTAACCCTCGGCTCTTCCTGATCTGCGTGATCTTTTTTCTTTGGCTCAGCTTTGACAATCTTTGTCTCCGTCTTCGCACCTTTAATTTTTTCTATATCTGCATCAGATAGTACGCTCATATGACTTGATACACTGATTCCAAGCTGTCCAGCCTTTTCCTGCAGCTCCTTGCTCGACACATTTAATTCTTTTGCTAGTTCATGTACTTTTTTCGTCATTAGAACCCCTCCTTTTCTGATTGAATGCGGTCAATCTCCTTACAAATGATTTCCGCGAAATGCTGATCGGTAATTCCAAAAATACCTTTTCCAGACTTCCCCGTTATTTGGGAGAGCTGATCAACGCTCCCGAAAATCCTATATTCCACGTTGTTCTTGTCGCATTGCTGCAACATCTTTTTTACTGTATTTTCAGCCAAATCTTTGGTAAGAATCAGAAGTTTTATCTTCCTTTTTTCCATCATCATGATGCACGTATTATAACCTGTAACCAAGTTCCGCGCTCGAGCTGCAAAACCGAGATAACTATATACCTTATCCCTCATTTGTAAGCTCCTCAAACACGCGTTCAATCTCGTCCTGCGAAATATCCGACTCAAAATTTCTCTGAATCACTCTGCGCTTCTTCGCTTTCTCAAAGCATTCGCTATGATTGCAAAGATACATGCCTCTGCCTTTGGCTCTGCCAGTTCTATCGACGGTCAGCTTACCTTCATAACATGCGATTCTGATTAATTCCGATTTAGGTTTTGATTCCATGCAGGCCGCGCATCTTCTCATAGGAATTTTATTCTTCTTCAATTTCTATGACCTCTTCTCCTTCATCATCACCAAAGTATTGTGTGTGGCTCTTAATATCTATCTTCCATCCGCTTACTTTTGCAGCCAGTCTTACGTTCTGTCCTTCCTTGCCAATGGCCAATGACAGCTGATAATCAGGAACGATGACGGTCGCGGTATTTTCCTCATCTTCCACAATGACCTTCTCAACTTTTGCCGGGCTCAATACATTGCTGATCAGTTCTTCCGGATCTTCACTCCAGAAGATGATATCAATCTTTTCACCATTGAGTTCATCAACAATCGCCTGCACTCTGCTGCCTCTCGTACCGACACATGCGCCCACAGGATCGACATTTTCGTCTTCTGTATAAACAGCGATTTTGGTTCTTGAGCCAGCTTCTCTGGCAATGCCTTTGATTTCGACAATGCCATCCTGTATTTCAGGAACTTCCAGTTCAAAGAGCCGCTTGACCAATCCCGGATGGGATCTGGAAAGGAACACCTGCGGGCCCTTTGTTGTCTTTTTGACGTCCATGATATAGACTTTCAGTCTTTCGTTGACCTCAAAACTTTCTCCCGGTACCTGTTCGTTGGCGGAGAGAATACCTTCCGCTTTGCCCATGTTCACAAAGAGTGTATCGCCGCTCTTCCTCTGAACGATACCAGTAACGATTTCACCTTGTTTCGTGATGAAATCATCAAAGATCATGCCTCTCTCGGCCTCTCTGATTCTCTGTACGACAACTTGTTTTGCAGTCTGTGCTGCAATTCTTCCGAAGTCTCTAGGTGTAACCTGGAATTCGATGGCATCTCCGATTTCGTAACGCGGGTCTATTTCCTGCGCCTCTTCCAGAGACATCTCGATCATATCGTCGTAGACTTCTTCCACGATGTCTTTCTTCATCAGGACAGCAATGTCGCCAGTCTCATTGTCGATATCAACTCTCACGTTCTGCGACGTGCCATAGTTTTTCTTGTATGCCGACACCAAAGCTGATTCAATCGCCTCGATCAAAATGTCTTTTGATATGTGCTTCTCTTTTTCCAGTTCATCTATAGCTTCGATAAATTCTCTGTTCATTTGTCCTTTGCCCTCCTTAGAAAACCACTGCCAGGTTGGTCTTGGCAACCTGATCCAGCGGGAACATCAATTCTTTATCATTTTCAACTTTTATCACAACGTTTCCGTCTGCCAATCCTACCAGGGTTCCTTCATAGAATTTCTTGCCATCTACGCCTTTGTAGAGTTTCACCTCTACCAATCTGCCTGCAAATTTTTCGAAGTGTCCGGGCGTAAGCAGCTCCCTATCCATACCAGGTGAGGAAACTTCTAAATAGTAGTTTTGCTCGATGGGATCCAGTTCATCCAGTTTTTCACTGAGAAATCTGCTGACCTTTTCGCAGTCATCCGTATCCACATAATCTTCTTCTGCTGCCTCTTGTTTGTCGATATAAACTCTGAGGAACCAATCTCTTCCTTCTTTTAAGAACTCTACATTATACAGTTCCAGTCCGTTATCCGCCATAAACTCGGACGCAATTTCTTCTATGACTTCTTTTATTTTCTTTTTTGCCATTTATAAACCTTTCTTGCTGTAAACCTTCAGACAGAAGGGCATCGTTTCCCTTGTGTCTGAAGGCGATTTAGCCCTAACAAAACTGAAAGAGTGGGTTTTGCCCACTCTTCTGCTTGCTTCAGTCTAAAATTCGTACATACATATACTACCACAATTTGACTTATGTGTCAAATGTAAAATAATCTTTCAACCTATCTGATGAAATTTGTTTTGACCGTCTGATTCTCCGGCGCGGATACGCCCTTCTCACGACCAGCTTCGATGCAGCGCAGCAGCCAGGTCATGTTAGATGCGATGTTTCTCATGGTCTGTAACCCTTCCAAATCCTGTTTCACTTCTTCTGGTTTGTTTCCGTGAACCATATTCCAATAAGTAGACGCGACCACTGGCATCTGATTGATGGTGAAGTATTTATTCAGAACATCCACTGATGCTGTGGTTCCCCCTCTTCTGGCCGAAACGATGGACGCCGCCGGTTTAAAAGCGAATGCCTTAGATCCTGCATAGAAGATACGATCTAAAGCAGATAAAATTCTTCCGCTTGGATGCGCATAATAGACTGGACTTCCAAAGATGAAGCCATCCGCGTCTTCTGCCTTGGCGATGATTTCGTTTACCACATCGTTATCGAACACACATCTTGCGCCAAGCTCAGAACATTTGCCGCAAGCGATACAGTCTCTGATGGGATCGGTGCCGAGCTGCACGATCTCACTTTCGATTCCTTCCTTTGCCAGTGTATCTGCAATCTCACTCAGTGCAGTAAACGTACATCCCTTTGCGTGAGGGCTTCCATTGATCATTAAAACTTTCATAAATTCTGACCTCCATTTCTACCTATCATTATATGTTTGTTTTTCCAGTTTATCAATTGGATTATCGGGAGACATGGAAAGAATTCCGACCATTGATGGACTCATTTATGAACACGTGCTCCATAGGCGGCAATGATATATCGATGGTCTCCCGCATAACATCTTCTATCGAATCCACGAATACCACTGTCATCTCGTTTCTTACTTCTGGCGGCAGATCCTTCAGATCCCCGGCATTCTCTCTCGGAATGAGCACTTTCGTGATTCCTGCTCTCTGGGCGCCCAGCAGTTTCTCCTTCAGCCCTCCAATCGGAAGCACCGCGCCTCTCAGCGTAATCTCTCCTGTCATCGCCAGTCGCGAATTTACCTTTCTGCCCGTAAAAAGCGATGCAAGAGCTGTAAAGAGAGCAATTCCTGCCGACGGTCCGTCTTTTGGTACGGCGCCGGAAGGTACGTGGATGTGGATGTCCCGCTCCTTGAAGTTAATTGAATTGAGCGGCAGCCTGGATTTTAGAAGGCTGAGAGAAATCATCGCCGATTCCTTCATTACATCACCCAGCTTTCCGGTCAAAGTGACTTGACCACTGCCCGGCATATCGGTGGCCTCTATGAAAAGAATCTCACCTCCCGCCGGTGTCCAAGCAAGACCGGTCACCACTCCCGGAGGATTATCCATCTGCACTTTATCATGGCGGCAGGATTGGCGTCCAAGCATTTCCTCTAAATCTTCCCCTTGCACTTTATAAGGAAGTTCCGTTTCCTTGAGGACGATTTTTTCGGAAACCGCTCTGGCAATGGCCTCCAGCTGTTTTTTCAGTCCGCGGACGCCTGCCTCGCGTGTATAGTCTTCGATAATATTTCTTACCACTTCATCTCCAATGATGAGCTGCTCCGTTCTCAAACCGTGCTCTTCAAGCACGGAGGGAATCAAGTGTTCCTTGGCAATATGGAATTTTTCTTCCGCCGTATAGCTGGAAATTTCAATGGTCTCCATCCTGTCAAGCAGTGGTTCCGGAATGGTCTCCATGGTGTTTGCCGTTGCGATGAAAAATACATCAGAAAGATCGTAAGGCAAGTCCAAATAGTGATCTGTGAATGTATTGTTTTGTTCTGGGTCGAGGACCTCCAGCAGCGCACTGGCAGGGTCGCCGCTGAAACCGCCAGTCATCAGTTTATCCACTTCATCCAGAACCATGACAGGATTCGTGGCACCCGCTTTTTTCATGCTTTTAAGGATATTACCTGCCATAGCACCTACATAAGTGCGGCGATGACCGCGAATCTCGGCCTCATCGCGGATACCTCCCAGACTCAAACGTACATAAGGTCGTTCTAAAGCCTCAGCAATGCTTTTTCCCAAGCTGGTTTTTCCGGTTCCCGGAGGACCGACCAACAGCAGGATGGAGCCTTTCTTGTCCTTCTTCAGCTGCATCACTGCCAGATGCTGAAGGATACGCTCCTTTACCTTTTCCAGTCCGTAGTGCTGCCGGTTGAGCGTATCTCTTGCTTTTAGCAGGTCGATTGCTGTCGTTTCTTCTTTTTTCCATGGCATCTGAATGATAAAATCCAGATAATTGCGAATCACACTCTCCTCTGCGCTGCCTTGGCCAAGATTTTCCAACCTGTCCAGCTGATCAAGCACCGCAGTGCGAACCTCCTCTGGCAGCGGCACAGCTTCAATTTTGCTGCGGTAATCATCACTCTTTTGTTCGTTTTCTGATTTTCCTTCATTTAGTTCTTCTTGAATGGCTTTCAGCTGCTCGCGCAGCACCTGCTCACGATAGACGCGATTAGCCTTTTGAGAAAACTTCTCGTTGATTGCAAGGCTCAGTTCAATGGATTCTTTCTGTTTCAGCAGAAAATCCATAAACCGCAGGCAGCGTTCTTTTACAGACTCCGTCTTGAGAAGTTCATAGCGCTCTTCTGCCGACATCGGCATGAACTGACTCAGATAGGTAATCATGGTGTTGACATCCTTGATGCCGTCCACTACTTTGCGATAGTCGTCCCCGTTCTGAAGGTTTTCACAGATTTCCGAAACAATCTGGCGAAAATAACCTAACATTTCTTCTCTGCTCTTTTCATCGAGATCATCTGCTTCAGGGTCTTCTATGTAGTCAGCAGAGAAATGATCCTCCCCTTTGAAAATACCAGTTACGCTGACTCGCTGTAAAATTTTCACTTCAAGGAAATCGCCCCGCGCTCCGCTTTCTATCCGCTTTGTCAAAAAAGACACGCCGATGCTGCAGAAATCGTCACTTTCTAACGCTCTGTCGCCGGAAGGCTGCTGGAAAGGCAGTGCAATAGCCACTTCTTCACTTTGTAAATCTTTGAGCAGCAGATTGTCATGCGTTCCCAGATGTATTACCGTAGTCACTGCCGGCAATAAAACGGTATTCGATACGGGAACTACAATTCCGTGTTTCATTTCTTTTCTATCTTCCATTTCGAAAATCCCCCTTTTAAATGAATGTTCATTTAACAATATTGTTTAAAACAGCGGGATACGGTGTGTATGCATTCGTGTCCCGCTTTAATAATGATAGGTTTAACAGGCGGCTAGGTCAAAATTGCATCCTGCACGATCTGTATCATTTCTTCTAACAGCGCCTCTTGTTCCTCTTTGCTTTTGTGGCGATCGGTCGCGATGGTTTTCACCGGAGAAAAAATCAGTGCCGATAAAATCTCATCGCTGTATGGCTTGACCACGTGTGCCTCTTTCAGACTGGAAAGCAACTCAAAAATATGGCAGATGCCTTTCTTACCGGTGCACTGATTAGACAGCGCCGGGCATCCAGAGAATTGTTCTACAAAACTGAAGGCCTCCTGATGATTGAGCATATAGGCGTAAAATTCACGAATCAGCGTTTCAATTAACTGGAACCCGTCCATGTCAGGCCGTACCCTTGCCAGCAGATAGTCATATACCTCTTCAGAGTATTCCAGATAGATGTTTTGCAGCATGTCTTCCTTGCTTTCATAATAGATATACACCGTTGCCGGCGACACTTCTGCTTTTCTGGCGATCTTTGAAATCGACGTGCCATGAAACCCTTCTTCTAACATCAGCTCTATCACAGCGTCCTTAATGCGTTTTTCTTTTTCATCGTCTCTCCGTCTCATATATACACCTCTTAAAGTTATAATAAACGTTCATTCATTTATTGTCAATCATGATTTTTCTAATCTGCTCCAAACTTTCTGATAATCCTCCCCCTTGATATCAAGGTTTTTGTCAAAATTCCCATAATAAATGGTATCGAAATTCTCCCCTTGCCCAAGGACAAAGGTATGCTCCTTTTCATCTTTTTTCGCAAAAAAAGGAGCGACATATTTTGACCAAGGAGTGTGGTAACAGTAAAAATAGCCCTGTTTTCCAAGGCTTTCGCCTGTTTCTGCATCAAAAGCGGCTGCCTTACTTTTTGTTCTGTCCGTCCCGAATTCCCGTACCCCTGCAAAAGTCTCACCATAATAGTGTATGACCACACTGCCGTTAGGTTTTGATGTCACAGAAAACAGGTTCTGATCATAAGGGATGTAAATTTCATAACTGTTCATCCATTGGAACAGGGCAAAACAAGCTGCAAAAGTAAGCGCGATAGACAACGCGGCAATGCCGGCCTTCTGACTGCGCCACTTCTTGCGAAAACCTTTGATTACAGCTGCATCCTCAAGGGATACTTGTGAATCAGCTGGCAGAGTTAATTCTTTTCCCAATAATCCACACTCTTTGCGGCAGTCTGGGCATTCCTGCAAGTGTTCTTCAATAATCCATCTCGTATCATCACAAACCGCGCCGTCTACATAGAGAGGCAGCAGGTCCCTGATCACATTGCAATTTATTTTTTTCATCGCTCCATCTCCTCCATATAAGCCATAATCTGTTTTTTTGCCCGATAATAAGTCACTCTCGCCCAGTCATCGCTTTTTCCGAATAAAAGACCAATCTTTTTGAAAGGAAGTTCGCCAAAAACCCGCAAGTAAAATACTTCTTTATAAGGCTCGTCCATATTGTGAAGGTATTGATGGATGAAAAAAGCGGTCTCTTTGTCGACGAGTCTTTCCGATAGTGAGACATCTGTAACGACGGTATCTTCCATAACAGATTCTTTTTTCTTTCTGCAGTGAGAATAGTATGTGTTTTTCGCTATAGAAAAAAGCCACGCTCTGACGTCTGTTCTGCCGTCAAAACGGTCGACTGCTTTCAGTGCCTTTACAAAACTCTCTTGTGTCACCTCTTCTGCAATAACAGCGTCTGCTGACAGACCGCAGACATATCGGTATACATCCTTGAAATATGCGCTGTATATCTCTTCAAAGTCCACGTTTCTTCCACCTCCTTCACTTTATTAACGCATGAGAATGGAATTCGTTACAAAGAAATAGAATCTACATCTCAAACTGCCATTTCTTTAAGAATGAAACGAACTTCTTTACTGCCGGAGAAGTATTTGCTGACTTTCCATAGAGCAAGCCGATCATCCTATAGCAAGGCAAATCCAATTCTGCGATTTTAATGTCCTCGTGGCAGTTTTGCAGAACCAGATTAGGCAGCAGGCTGATGCCAAAACCTCTTGAAACCATGGAGATGACACTGTTGTCATCGACATAGGTGTTTTGTTTTTTTGGATGTATATCATAATCAGAGAGCAGGCGCTCCACATCATAGTCATTTCCACAGGTAGAACAGATGAATGGTTCTTCTTCAATTTGCCGCAGGGGGAACTTCTCTCCTGCCTTCAAGGGATATTCTTTCGGCAGACAGGCGAAAAACTCATCTCGCACCAAAGGTATGAAGTCGTCTCTTAAAATCATATTGCTGGTGATGCAGACATCAATGGTGCCCTGGTCCAGCCACTGATACATTTTGCCGTCGCTTTCCTGTATTTCGAAGGAGATCTCCGGGTATTTTTTTTGAAAGGATACCATGGCATCTGGCAGCCAGGTTCTGATGACGCTGGCAATGGCCGCCACTCTGATGACGGAAGCTTTTTGTTCTAAAATCAGTTCCACCTCTGTTTCCAGCTTTTTATCAATTGCTGCCAGTTCTCTGAACAGCGGCAGAAGCCTTTTGCCTTCATCAGTTAATTTGACGCCGAACTTGCCCCGCTGCAAAAGCGTAACGCCTAACTCGCTTTCTAAGGATCTCATCATATGTGACAACCCAGCCTGCGTATAGCCCAGTTTCGTTGCAGTTGCAAGAAGACTGCCGTTTTCGACTGCTTGTATCAGCACTTTCACCTTATTAATGTCCATTATATCCATCCCATCTATTAAAATTTGTTATACATGTATAATAATAAAGTCTCTTTCATAAGTCAACAGATTGTAGTAAAATTAAAGTATATTCTGAACATTATCAGTAACACATAATGAAAAGTTTTAGGAGGAATTTATTATGTATAATCAAACTATGTACGAACTGGGCAGTCAGCCATCTATCATCCGTGAACTCTTTGCTTATGGACTTCAACAGGCAAAAGTTGTCGGGCCAGAAAACGTTTTCGACTACACACTGGGAAATCCAAGCATTCCAGCACCTGCCAAAGTACAGCAGGCGATCAAGGACATTATTGATGACACAGACTCCATCAAGATTCACGGTTATTCCATGGCCGGCGGCTTTGATGAAACTCGCGAAGCCATCGCAGCAAATCTGAACAAACGCTTCGGAACTGACATCAAAGCGTCCAACCTATTCGTAACCTGCGGTGCAGCTCCTGCTTTGATATCCGTAATCAAGACGCTGGCTGTAGATGAACAGGCAGAGATTATGGCAGTTGCTCCTTTCTTCCCTGAGTATCGTCCATTTGTGAACAAAAACGGTGCCAACCTGGTAGTGGTTCCTGCTGACAGAGAGCACTTCCAGATCGATCTGGCAAAGGTTGAGGAACTGATCAGTGAACACACCCAGGCAATCATCATCAATTCACCGAACAATCCATCCGGTGTCGTTTACACGAAGGAAACCCTGGAAGCCCTGGCTGCTATCCTGACAAAGAAAGGCGAAGAATACGGCCATCCAATCTACATCGTTGCTGATGAACCATATAGAGAACTGGTTTACGGCGACGCAAAGGTTACTTTTATTCCAACAGTATATAAGAACACAATCGTCTGCTATTCCTGGTCCAAGAGCCTGTCTCTGCCAGGTGAACGTATCGGTTACGTATGTGTACCTGACCAGTGTGATGATGCAGTAAACCTGTACAACGGTATCGCAGGTGCTGCTCGTGCCATGGGACACGTCTGTGCGCCGACTCTGCCGCAGATGGTTATCGCTCGCTGCGTAGATGAAATGCCTGATCTGAAAGCCTACGACGAAAACCGCACCCTGCTTTACGATGAGCTGACTAAGATGGGCTACAAGTGTGCAAAACCAGACGGCGCATTCTACCTCTTCGTAGAAGTACCAAACGGCGACGGCATGGCATTCTGTCAGAAGGCAAAGGAAGATCACAATCTTCTGGTAGTACCTGGCGAAGGTTTTGACTGTCCGGGATATATGAGACTTTCTTACTGCGTATCCAATGCGATGATCAGAAGAAGTCTGCCGGCATTCCAGAAAATGATTGACGCTTACAAATAAAAGAAATACATATCAGAACCCCCAGCTGGATGTCCGGCTGGGGGTTTTTGACATTATTTCATTTTCTGTTTGAAGGCAGCAAGCGAACTGCCACTTCGGCAGATATCCTCCTGCAGGTGTCTGTAACAGGCATTACAGATTTCACAGTCAGCTTCGGCGCGATGAGCGCCGGCAATGGAAATACCGTAGTGACTCGCTACGGTTGTCTGCTTGTGATTCGGAAGATGCCGCAGCACCCGCCTTGCAATGCGAAGCACATCAACAAATGAATTCGTCAGAGGTATGCCGTAACATCCCATGAGATTGTCATAAAGAAAATTGACATCAAAATTCACATTGTATCCCACAAGGATATCATTTTTGACATAGGAATAGAATGCCCAGATCGCATCTTCTATCTTCGGGGCATCGGCTACCATGGAATCTGTGATCCCTGTCAGATTTGTAATAAAAAAATCAATTTTCCGGGACGGTTTTATCAGCGTTGAAAAAGAATCCACTTTGATTCCGTCTGTATATCGTATGGCAGCGATCTCGATAATCTCACAACTGTCTGCAGACAGTCCATTTGTTTCAATATCGACCACAACATACGTGCTGGGGAAATCGATGATGCTCTCTCCTTTGTATTGACGCCGGGAGGTTTGAAGTTGTTTTTTCATTCTGTTTTCGTTTCTGCGCAAAGGGCGCTTATTTCGTAGTGCAAGCTATTGGGAATTCCTCGAGGTCCTCGAACGGCATGGATTCCGTAATCATTGAGTTTTTTGAAATCAAGCTGCTCCTCGTCAAATGTATGTAAAAGCTTGATTTTCATAGCGCGGCTTATATGCAGATTTTGATCTTCGTACTGATATGGGATTTCTACCTCTACCGCCTGACATTGATAAAGAATTGCGGAGATTGGCGCAGCGACATAAAGGTATAGGATATCACCGACGATCACATTGCTGCTTTGTTTCCAGAGAATGATATCACTCTCGGAAAATGCCTTTTTGAGATCAAAATATTTTGGATTTGCCGGAATGATCCACTCTTTGGTTTCGGTACGAGATGGTTTTTGGGAAGATTTGCGATTTTTCGTAATATCAAAGCTCATTTCTAAAAGGGAAAAGAGGAGGTCTTTCTCTACTGTACCATCTAAAAGAACCGTAATCCAGTTCCTTTTGTTCATATGATAGGCCGGTAAAATACCTTTTTCCGATAAAAGGGACCAGGCTGTGGCTGGATCGCACTTGATATCCATAATATCCACAAACCCATCTCCCGAAAGTCCCAGTTTTTTTCTTTGAACATCCATGATGATGGCATACCATTTTCTATTCTCTGCATGACGAAGCACCGCATAATCCGGAAACTTCATCCAAAGGTATTCTGGTTCTGTTCCATATTGCTCTGCGGCGAATTCAAAGATATCTTCCCGATAAGATTTATGATTGCTCTGTTTCATGCTTCAATCCCCCAAATCATAATCTGATTGAACACAGCCATCGAGTCTTGTCCCTTAACATACTCGATTTTGTACTTGGACATAATATAATAAGTATACAATACAAAGTCAGAAAAGAAAAGAGAATCTGTTCCGAGGCGGCACGGTGAGCTTATCTGATTATGGGATTCGCCTTCCTGCCCTGCTGATTGAAAGGGACAAAATCCCCAGCCAGTTACCCGGCTGGGGATTTGTCGTCTATTTCGCTTTTGGAACCTCGATTTCAAGGTCGCTCAGTGCAAAGGACGCACATGGATGGATATACCCGTATTTCAGGTCTGCCATCCGGCGGCCGTCGATTTCCTTCGGCACATATACCTCCCCGCTGATCAATCTTGAATGACACCAGCCGCACTCTCCGCTGCGGCATCTGCTGGCGGCAGAGATGCCGTTTTTCTCGAGAATCTGCAGTATCGTGTCCTGGGCAGATCCTGTAACGATTTTTACTTCGTCACGGATTTTCACCGTAATCTGCACGGTCTGCGGCGCCTCCTTCGGATAGCCTGCACGCCCCTCCGGGTTATGAATTTCCCCAAACAGCTCGTGACGGATAAACTTTCTTTCCAGATTCAGTTTTTCCAGCTCCTGATCGACAAAGGCATACATCTGCTGTGGTCCGCAGAGGAACACGGAGTATGCGCCCTCCGGTGCATATTTTCTGATCAGATCCGCAGTGACGAAGCCGTGCTCAAAGCCATCTTTCCTCTCGTCAGAGAGAACATGGATCACTTCCACTTTGTCAGTCACTTTCATCAGCTCATCAAATTCCTCCTTGAAGAGTATGTGGTCACTGTCGCGGCTTCCATAGAGCAGTTTCAGCTCAAAGTCCTCATCTCCGCAGGCGATCGCCTTTGCCATAGACAGAAACGGTGTGATTCCGCTTCCTCCTGCGATTCCAATCACCGTCCGCGCATCGCGCAGGCTGTTGTATTCAAAAAATCCTTCCGGTGCAGACACCGTAACGGCATCTCCTTCCTTCCAGTTATCCAGGATATACCTGGACGCCAGACCGTCTTCTACATATTTGATTGTCAGCATATATCTCCCTTCCAACGCTTCTTTTGGCGATGAAGAAATCGAATATGCACGGGTCAGATGCATACTGCCGATGTTCAGAAATATGGTCAGATACTGGCCTGCACTGAAGTATGCCAGTTCCTCGGTGCCTCTTTCCCGATCTGCCGTCAGCACAAAGCTTTTACAGTCTGTGCTGCGTTCAATCACCTCGCTGACCTTGAGAAACTGCTTCGCAGGATGGAGTCTTTGCGCCAGGTTGTTCACGCCATATTCCTTTGGCAGCGGCACGGCCGGTGCTGCAGCTGCTTTCTGCCGGCGCTCTTCCAAACGAGCCATAAACCGCATCGGATCCAACGTGTCAATATTATATAGCTTTGTCATATCAGTTTCCCTCCTTTGCATCCTGTACCGTTCTCAGCCCGGTATTCATACCCGAAATATATGCTGAGCTGTATCCGTCGCCGCGTTCTCCGCAGGCGCCGCAGAAACGCAGTCCTTTGATCGGCTCCTCCGCCGCCACGTTCATAGTGCGCATCATCATGGAATCCCACATATCGAATTGATATCCGTAAGGAGTTCCCCTCGGCGTCTTCAGGTACCTGGCAAAAGTCGGCGGTGCCGCAATGACGACTTCTTCTATGTATGGTTTCAAGTCGATTCCAAGTGCTTCCTCACAGTTTCCGATGACTTCACCTGCAATTTTTATCTTCAGCTTCTTATATTCCTCCGGCTTTACATCCTTCCATACATCGCCGTAATACATGGTCGTAAAGAACAGGGTACAGGTTCCCTCCGGAGAGGAGTCCGGAATCACCGTGTTCAGACAGTTCATGATGGCATACTTGCTGTCTTCTATCGAACAACATCTCTCATATTGCTCTCTGGAGTCGGCGCAGGGGATTATAAAATTGGAATAATCCCGTATGCCCAGCTCTTCGCAGGAACGGTTCATGCCAAGATACACTGTGACAAAGGACAGTGCAAGATCCCTGGCGTTGGCAAGTTTCAGCATACTCTCCGGAATCTCTTTGCTGTCTATCATGGACGACAGCGCATTGCTCATGTGAGAGTTGCAGATGATATGGTCAGCATGGATTTCTCTGCCGTCCACCACTACACCGTAGGCTTTTCCGTCCCTGACCAGGATTTTTTCCACCTCACTGTTATACCATACTTCTCCGCCGTGTTTCAAAATCGCCTTCTCAAGGGCGAGGGACATCTCATGAGAGCGCATTGACGGCATGGCGGGTCTCAGCTCCACATAGAGAATCAGCATCAGCACATAATAGAGAAAATCCAGCTGGTCTGCCGGTGCACCCAGATAGCACCAATAAGTGACTAGAATATCCTGCGCCTTCTTTGGCATCTCCAGCGCATCCAAGACTTCTTTCGTGCTGTAGGCCGCCATTCTCATGAAGTCTGCGTACTTTGATGCGAGCACTTCCATGTCAGGGTTTCCCTGTCCCAGATATTCCAGTGCCTCCATAGCATGCTGTCCCAGCTGGAATACGGCTCTTACACTTTCCTCACAGCCCGGAACCTGTCTCTCCATTTCTCTGATAAACGCCTCCTGTCCGGTAGGCAGTACTGCGTCAAACCCGTCTTCGCCGGGCAGTACCACGCGAAAAGCATTTTCCTCAAAGCACCAGTCGATGTCACTGGCGCCCAGCTCATCAAAGAGCTGTCTGACCGTTCCCTCAAAGGGATTTGGCCCTATCTCCGCCAGTTCGTGGAGCGATGTTTCAAATTCAAATCTTCCTCTGCGAAAACTGGTCGCAGAGCCGCCGGGAATATTGTGACGTTCCAGCACCAGGGTCGATAATCCATTCTTCGCAGTAATCCCTCCGGCAGCCAGCCCTCCATTGCCAGCTCCGACTACTACGACATCGTATTGTTTTTTCATCAGTTCGTCTCCTTTCGTAAACATCTATCGTTAACCCAATTCTTCCATAACCGGGTAAACTTCCAGCTCCACATCCCCTGTGGCATAAGTGGCACAGGGATGAATCCATCCAAACTTCAAATCAGCCATTCTCCTGCCGTCAGCATCCTGCGGAATATAGACACTGCCTGACAGCAGCTTGGAATGGCACCATCCGCATTCCCCGCTTCGGCAGTGTGACGGGGCTTTGATGTGTGCCCTCTCCATGGCCTGCAGCAAGGTCTGTTCAGAGGCTGCCTGGATTTCTCTGACTTCCCCACTTATATGCACCCTGATCTGAAATGTTTTTCCGGCGGCTTCTTTTGGATAGTCCGGATTCTTCTCAGGATTGGAGCAGTCGCCGGGGAGTTCCTTTCTGACAAATCTGCGTCTCAGCTTCAGCTTTTCGGCTTCCTTTGTCCCGAACTCATACATCGCCTTCGGTCCGCACATGAACAGCGAATACGTCCTATCAGAAGGCGCATATTTTTTTATCAGCTCTGCCGTCAGAAAACCATGTTCAAAGCCATCTTTCTCCTCGTCGCTCAGGACGTGGACAACCCTTACCTTGCCTGCAGACTGTTTTTCAATCTGCTCCAGTTCCTCTTTCAGCAAAATCCCCTCGCTGGTCCGGCTTCCGTAAAGAATCGTCAGGTTAAAATCTTCAATACCTGCGGCAATTGCGGCAGCCATGGAATAGAAAGGCGTAATCCCGCTTCCTCCCGCCAGTGCCACGACATCCCTGGCATCGCGGAATTTCTGGTAATAGAATTCTCCCAGGGGGCCGGAAATGTCCAAAGGGTCGCCCTCTTTCAGGTGATCCAGCATGTAGCTGGAACCAAATCCCGGGTTGTTTCGCTTGACTGTAAGAATATACTGATTGTCCTTCCCGCCAAGGGCATCAGCCGGATTGGACCTGATGGCATAAGGCTTATTCATGCAGCCTCCTTCAAAATCCAGAAAAACACTGACATACTGGCCTGCGCGAAAATAGGCAAGGCTGTCCGTTCCCTTCGTCTGATCAGGCGTGAGAACAAAGCTCTTTGCATCGCCATGGTCGAAGATTTTTTTGATCTTTACGTGCTGAACCTGCGGGTGAAGACTTTTTGCAAGACGATTGGCGTTAAATTCCGACTGTGGCATGACTGCCTGCGCTTTTTCTATGACCTGGTTCCTATCGCTTACCATGGACAAAAAAGGTTTGATGGAAAGCGATTTCAGCGGTTCCTTATTATAATTGTATTTCATCTTAACGTCCCTCCTCCATATCCTTCAGGGTATATCTTGCAACTTCTCTGCCACTGAGATAAGCCTGGCTGTACCCGTCCATCTGGGTGCCGTGCCCGCCGCAGAAGCGCAGGCCTTTGATGGTGTAGTCCTCTTTTTCGCCTGACATGGTTCTCGGGAGCATGCCGTCCCACAAGTCTACGGCATAGCCATAACAGTTCCCCTGCGGTGTTCCGATATATCTGGCCAAAGTGACCGGCGACGCCGTTACCAGCTCTTCGATGTGGTCGCGAATTTTTACCTTTGCAGCCTCTTCAAAGTAGTCGATGGTCTCTTCTACTATCTGATCCTTGATCTTGAAATAATTCTCTTCTGTCACGTCATCGAAAGCATCGGCCGTATACAGAAGTAAGAACATGATCATACACGTGCCCGGTTCGGATGCGTCAGGAATCGCCCTGTTCAGGCAGGAATAATTGAAAATTCTGCGGTGGCTCTGTCTGGTCTTGCATTTTTCAAACAAAACCTCCGTATCCGCTGTTTCTCTGACAAAGGTATCGTAGCCTTTGATGCCCAGTTCGTCGGCAGAAGCATCCAGCCCCAGATAAATCACGAAACCGTTAGGCCCCAGTGTCCTTGCCTCGCACAGCTTCTTATCTCTTGCGGGCACTTCTTTCGGATCCACCATTTTATCAAATACCACAGTAGGCATGATATTTGATATGATTCTTTTGCATGGGATATAGGTACCGTCCGCAAGTTCAACGCCTTTTGCTATGCTGCCTCTGATGTCGATTCTCTTTACCGGCGTATTGTAGCGAATCTCACCGCCAAAGTCACGAATGCGCTGCTCCAGCGCCAGAACGATTTCAAAGCTGCGCTTTTTTGCGATATACGGCTTCAAGGTCAGATAGGTGTAGACCATAAAACTGTATACGACAAAACTTACCCTGGTGCAGTCCACACTGAGATAGTCCCAATAGGACTCATAAATCTCCCTGGCCTTATCGGGCACGCCCAGCCTGCGGAGCATTTCGTCAGCAGGAACAGATGCCATCTTCATAAAGTCCTTCCATTTAAGCAGCATGGCAGCCTTTGGCGGATCATTCTGATAGGATGCAAGCCAGGAGATCGCATCAAAAATCATTCGATTGACCTCCATCAGATTCTCCATTGACGCTCTGCTTCCCGGTACCTCTCTTTCCATGGCGTCAACAAAAGCATCGACGCCGATAGGCATCTCTACATCAAATCCTGTCTCAGGGTGGGTATTGATGGTGTGGAAAGCCTCGTTCATGGCAACCCACTCCACATCAGTGCCAATATCATCGAGCAGCTTTCGCACCTCGCCTGTTCCTTCAGGTCCCATCTGACAGAGCTCGTGCAATGTCAGCTCAAATTCAAAGCGTCCTCTGACTATGCTGCCGGCACAGCCTCCCGGCAAATTGTGTTTTTCCAAAAGCAGTACCTTTTTTCCTTCTTTCGCCATCCAGGCGGCGCTTGCCAGACCTCCGTTCCCCGCTCCGATGACTAAGACATCGTATTGCTTATTCATGCTGTATTCTCCTTTCTTATCTATGGTATACCACAGACCATTATGACAACATTCTACTCTTAAATCGCAATCAAGTCAACATTTTTAACATTTTTTAATTTATTTTCACAAGATATTTGTGGTATGTCAGATATGATTATTCATTTAATCATAAATAATACCAGAATTCTGTTGAGCCTGGTATCTGAATATGTTACAATACATGCATAGAAACGATAGCATCAGAAAGGGGATATTCATGAAATTTAAAGAATTGGTCACTCCGTCTTTGACGGATTTGTTTATAAAGGAATTACAGAGAATGATTCTCTCTGGCGAACTGAAAATCGGAGACAAGCTTCCCACAGAACGGGAGCTCAGCGAGAATATGAAAGTCAGCAGAGCCGTAGTGAACGGCGGTCTCAACCAGCTCGCTGAAATGGGGTTTATCCGTATCGCGCCGCGAAAAGGTGCATATGTCAATGATTATATCGAAAGCGGCAATATGGAAGTCCTGGTCGGCATCATGGAATATAACGGGTGGCGATTTACACCAGAATACCTGGAGCCGCTGCTTCAGTTCCGCAGCAGCAATGAGCCGTATTTTATGGAGCTTGCCGCCGGTCATGCGGATTCTCCCTATCTTATGGAGGTTCCGGACATACTCGCCCGCCTGAGAGAAAACCCGACCCATCAGAATGCAGGGCAGCTTGTCTTTCTTTTCTATCACAAAACAGCGCTTGCCAGCGGAAACATCATATTCCCTCTGATTCTGCGCACCTTTGACCAAGTTTACCAATCGATGGTAAGCGTCATAGCGCAGCTGGGGTTTCTCGCAGGTCTGACTGCAGATTTGGAAGCCATCTATGAGGCCATCCGCAAAGGACGGCAGCAGGATGCAAAAGAAGCAGATCTTCTCTGTATCGCACATACCCGTTCATGGATCAACTCCCATTATAAACCAGGGGATATTTTTTAGTATTCTTTACGTTCAGAACGGAAAATCGGGAACTGACCAGATACAAAAAAAGAAACGGCATCAATTTTGATGCCGTTAATCGGTTATCTATCTTTACTTTTTTCGAAAACACGCCGGCCGCTTTTCTAAAAAAGCCTGCATGCCTTCTTTCTGATCTTCCGTATCGAACAGTTTTGCCCACTCCTGCCACTCATAGTCGATTGCAGCATGACGATCCGTTTCTTTCAGCCCATGTTCGATGACACGCTTTACCGCTGCCAGTGCAAGAGGCGCGTTCTTTGCCGTTTTCTCGGCAAAGTCCTGTGCAAAATCCAGTACCGATCCCTCCTCGATGACACGATTGATCAGCCCGATTCTGCAAGCTTCTTCGGCTCCGATCTTCATACCTGAAAAAATCAGTTCTTTCGCCTTGGCTTCGCCCACCAGCTTTGGCAGTCTGACACTGCCGCCCGCCCCGGGGAATACACCCAGGCTCACCTCTGGAAATCCAACCTTTGCCCTTTTGTCCGCAAATCGTATATCTGTCGCCAATGCCAGTTCGAGACCGCCACCCAGGGCATAACCTTCGATGGCGCTGATTGTGGGAATCGGCAGAGATTCTATCTTGTTATAGGTCGGTGAATAAGGAAAAGCTCTGACATCCTGTCCATTGCAGTTCACCATCTCGCTGATATCTGCTCCGGCGGCAAAATTTTTCGCACTATAGAAGATGACGGCTCGAATCTGCTCATCCTGCCTGACGTTCTCAACAAGAGCGTCTATTTCTCTGATCGTATCACAGTTCAACGCATTGAGTACCTTGTCCCTGTGAATACTGATGATCGCAATATGGTTCTTTACCTTTATCTCTGCTAACATGATCCGTCCTCCTTTTAGCTCATATTCTGCAGAAACGCCTGATATCCTCTGACTGCTTCATAGATGTCTGCTTTACTGGACACTTCCATCGGTGCGTGCATGCACAGGATTGCCAAGCCGCTGTCGATGACCTCCATGCCGTAATTCGCCATGATCCAGGCGATGGTTCCGCCTCCGCCGGCATCGACTTTTCCCAGTTCCGCCGTCTGGAACATGACGCCCGCATCATCCATGACCTTTCGAATCTCGGCCATATATTCCGCATTGGCGTCGCTGGAGCTTCCCTTTCCTCCTGAACCTGTGTACTTGTTGAACACCAAGCCCTTGCCGAAGAAAGCAGAGTTCTTCTTTTCGAAAACATCTGCATAGAGCGGGTCGTAGGCCGCGCTGACATCAGAAGACAACATCTTGGAGTTCTGCAGACAACGGCGCAGAGAAATGTCTGTAGTGCAGCCACAGAGCTGCAGCACTTCCGCGGTGGCATTCTCAAAGAAACGAGACTGCATACCGCTGGCGCCGTAGCTGCCGATTTCTTCTTTGTCCACCAAGATGCAGCAGGACGTTCTTTTCGGTGTTTCCTCCATTTCTAAGATAGCCATCAGGGAAGTGAAGGCACAAATCCGGTCATCCTGTCCATAGGCCAGAATCATACTGCGGTCAAAACCCAGATCCCTAGCTCTCCCTACAGGTACGATTTCCAATTCGGCTGACAAGAAATCGTCCTCTTTGATCTGATACTTTTCTTCAAGCAGTTTCAACATGTTGGCTTTCACTGCATCTTTTTCCTCATCTGGGAGAGGAACACTGCCGATGAGCAGGTCCAGGTTTTCTCCTTCGATGACTACTCCCGCTTTCTTTTCCATCTGTTTTTTTGACAGATGAACCAAAATATCCGTAATGGTAAATACCGGATCATTGTCGTCCTCTCCGATATTGACCTCTGCCTTGGTTCCATCTTTTCTGACAATCACACCGTGAATGGCCAAAGGAATCGTCACCCACTGATATTTCTTGATGCCACCGTAATAATGGGTATCCAGATAAGCGAGACCGTCCTTTTCGTAGAGAGGATTCTGCTTGATGTCGATACGCGGTGAATCAATATGCGCTCCCAGAATGTTCATCCCCTTTTCGAGAGGTTCCTCTCCGATATGGTAAAGAGCCAGCGTCTTTTCGTTATACACGGCGTAAATTTTGTCGCCAGGATGCAGCGTTTTGCCTTCAGCTGCAAAATCTTTCAGATGCCGATATCCGGCTTCTTCTGCCATCTTAATAGATAAGCGCACACATTCACGTTCTGTTTTTCCGATGTCGATACAGCCTTTGTAGCGATTCGTTACCGCCTCCATTTCCGCAAGTTGTTTTTCTCCGTAAATTTCCCATAAGCTTTTTTCGTTCATACTGATATTAAGTTCCTTTCCAAGTCTGATACCTATATTGTACCACTTTTTTGGTAAATAAAAGCGATTAGTTTATATTTCTTTTCGTATCAGCTTTTGGTAGTGTTCGAACCCACGGGTAATTTCCGCATCCGGACCACCAGTCATTTTGCTCACGGCAAACAAAACAATGGTGCTGGCAATCCAGCCTGGAAATACTTCGAACAGATAGTTAGACAGGCCTGAATAAAACCAGATGATGACTACGATCATGCCGACGAAAATACTGGCCACAGCGCCTTTATAGTTGATTTTGTTCCCGTAAAGACTGGCAATCACAGTCGGACCGAAGGAGGCTCCCAGACCGGAAGCTGCAAACATGGCGATGGTGTGTACGCTGCCGCCGTTAAAGGCCAGATAGTAAGCCAGCAGGGCAATGACAATCATAGCGATTTTTTCTATCTTGACTACTTTGCGGTCGTCATCTATATGCATGTACCTCTTCACCACGCTGCCTCCCAGAGATGCCGTCGCTACGATCAGATAGGCGCAGACGGATGATAGAATCGCTGCCATCACTGCAGCCGCCATCAGAGCAAAGATCGCGTTGTCAAAATATTTTTCGGAGAGAACCAGGAAAACCTGTTCTGGGTCCTCTATATCGGGAACGATGGCTCTTCCTGCAAGACCAATCATTGAGGCGCCGCCCAGAGCTGCACAGCCCCAGACTGTAGCAATCAATGCAGAGTCTTTGATTTCCTCCGGGTCTCTGATTGCCATCAGACCAGTCAGTGCATGCACCATGCCCGGATACATGAACCCGATGCCTACGCCTCCAGAAATCAGAACGACGATTTCTACGATATCTGTCTTACCTGATAAAAACTGGAACAGGTCTGGGTCCTGCAGCACTACATTCTGTGCGATTTCGTCAAAACCTCCATAACTGAAGATTGCATACAGTGGTACCAGCAGCAAGGCGATGAACATCAGAGAACCCTGGATCAGATTGCTCCAGCTCACTGCCATATATCCGCCAAGAAAAGTATAGAAAGCGACGATGATAACACCTACGGTCACTGCCACAGTAAAGTCGACACCGAATGCCGCCTGTATCAGTTTGCCGCAGCCGATCAGTTCCCCAGAGGAATTGATGATCATCAATACGACGATGGACAGTCCCGAAATCAGCCCGACGATGCCCTTCTTGTCTCCCGTTCTTTTTTCAAAATACTCCACCACGGATACTGTGTCATAGCTTTCCGTGGCGATGCGCAGCCTCTTTGCTAAAATGATCCAATTAAACAAAGAACCTCCCATCCATCCAATCAAGGTCCAGACAACGCCAAAGCCGTATGTAAAAGCCAGTCCCGGCATAGCTAAAAGCATCCAGCCGCTGGTCGATGAGGACTGGGTGGATATTCCGGCAATCCACTTGTTGTTGCTTCTGGCAGCCAAGTTGTATTCGGCATAGGACTTGGCTTTCTTAGAGGTATAAACGCCGATGCTAAGCAAGACGGCAAAATATAAGATCAACACGATAATTCTTGTAATCATAACGCCCTCCTATCTCTTCAAAAAATTCATCAGCGCGATTAGAAACCCGCCCCACAACGGAGCAGTAAAAATAACGATAGTAAAACCTCCTGGCATATTGCTCCCTCCAATCTTATCTGAATTCATCTCTTACGATCGGGATTAACGTTTTCAGCAGTTCCTTCCAGATTCGCTCTCCTTTTTCCTTTGTCGCCAAGGTGGCTTTCCAGAGGCTGCCGCTCTTCGTAGTAAATCTCGCTTCTATTGGCAGTGCATCGTAGAAAGTGCATTGTTCCGGTCCATCGTCCACAGCTCGCTCCATCATCACCAGTTCCGGTGCGATGTGCAGCAAAATAGCCGTCTCAAACATAGCCGCATGCTCCACGCCCCATCCTGGGAATCCTTCAGGATATAAGAAGCGCATGGTTTCCTCGTCAAAGCTGTCAAATGGCGTCTCCATAATCAAAACCTTGACGTCTGTGCGCGTGCCACGTTCTGTCGCCCTGAAAGCTGCTTCATAGAGAAAGTTGGAATTCTCCATATGCCAGTTGAACAAGACGATTTTCTTAAAACCGTGGCGGATAAATTCTCTGATCAAATCTTCTACTTGATGGATAAAAGTAATCCCTCCAATAGAGGTCGTACCGACGAAGCCCTGTCCGCCCCCGCTCTGCGGCCTGGAATTGGTTCCATAAGCGACTGGCGGCGCCACCAGCATGTCAGTTTTTTCAGCGATGTCCAGGCATAACTCTGTCGGGATTAGGAAATCAGTAGCCAGCGGCAGATGATATCCATGCTGCTCCATGGCTCCCACAGGAATCATGACACCAAAACCGCCCTCCACGGCTTTCTGCACCTCCGGCCAGGTCAGCTCCCACATTTTTTTCGTTCTCATTATCATACATAGCTCCTTTCCATTTTTCTATTGGAATCATTCTAACACCGACGGATTTCTAAAATATTTTAAATTCTGCATGTAAAATTCGAAAAATTTGAATCAAAAAAGAGCTGTCGCACTAAGATAGATGCACTGCTCCTTCTTCTTACCAGTATGGCCTGGGGAGGCTGCGCGGTCTGCAGAATGATGAATGAACATTGGGTCTGCCCCCACCCCAGGCTTTTTTCTAATTATCTATGCGGTCTACAGTTTTTGTAAAATTTCATCGTGCAATATCCAATTGCTGTATACTGCAGCCCTCGCATCTGCATAAAACTCGTTGGCATTTTTGTATTTCAGGAGGTCATGAATTTTGTTCATTCGATACCGCACCGTAGTCTCATGGATGAATAGCTTTTGACATACAGAGGTGTAATCACCGCCAGATACGATAAACAATTCCAAAACTCTGACTAGATCCAGCTTATTCTCACCATCATACTGCAAAATCGGTTCATAAAATTTACGCCAATATAATTCCAGCAAGGAATCGTTTTTCATCGCCAAAAGCAACGCAAAAACACCCAGATCGTCATAACCGCACAGGTTTTTTTCAGAAAACCTGCCGAAAGCTTCAGCATATATGCTCTCCAAGATGGCCGTTTTGACGCACTCCAGGTTGGTGTGAAAACGGCTGACACCTACATGATAAGCGGCAAAGGAATGTTTCGCCTTGCTGATGAACATTTTCTTCTTTTTATCAATGGAAGCTTTGTCGTCAGATGAGGCGACATAGAGAAGTCCGTTAAAGAGCGGTAATAAAAGGTCGCTTTGATCGACCTTAAAGATATTTCGCGATATTACTTCATCCGTGGAAAGGTAAACTGCCTGCATATTTTCCGCCAGATCAGGGATGATATCCAGAATATGCTTACGGATGATTTCTTCATTTAAATTGCTGCTGAGAATCCGCTGAAGATTCGCTACGTGAACCTGGGCGATTTCGTCTTTCAAAATAAGATCGATAATGCTGTAATTCAGTGCAGTAAAGCCATAGTCATCATCAATTGCGATGATCGGTATGTTGTAGAGGTCAGCTCTGCGCAAAACTTCTTCATCAAGAAAAGGCAATACCTCTTTATGGGTAATCAGCCCGCTTCCTTTCGTCCGGCGCATAAATTCAATTTCTTCATACAGTTTTTCCTTCTGATCACGGAAAACATAGAGTTTAGACACATAAAGATCCCCCGGTCTTACAACTTCATAACAATAATCCCGGTGATCGACAAAAGGTTTCTCAATCGTTGCAATTCTTCGTACAGTTTTATTCAGCCCCTTCTTTCCTGCTGCTACCACTGCATCCGTCATTTCATCTAAGTGTAGAATATCGTTCACTGTAACCGCCATCATACCCTCCATTACTATCATTTTCGCTCAGAAGTTTTCCTGTCAACAATTCTACACTATATTCAGAATATTTCAAACCATTTTCTGCTGATTATGCAAATAATCTCGCAAAGCACACTTTTGTTGTATTGACCAATATGGGAATGAGACTGATACCAGAATTTGGAGTAGTGATACATGGAGATACTGTTGGTATAATGGTAATGTCCTCCTAGTTAAATTGAAACGAGGACATGTGTGTGTTTAGACACCCGACGCGTTGTATGTTCGGGTGTCCTTTCATATTTATGCCTATAAACAGGTATCCCTCTGTTCTCAGCTTTCCAACCACTTCGAAAACTCCAGACCATCACAGAATCCGCTTTTGTACACATCATCTATGATTCTTCTCAAAATATCCTGTGCCTGCAGATCATCCAGGTACTCTTTTAACTCATCGACTCCCTCTTGAACGATATTTCCATATGGATTAAAGTAATAGGTCTGCGTCGGCTTGCTCATTTTCTTCATTTCAAACCCTCCCTTGTTCTTATGTGGATTCGCTCTCATTCAAAGTTGTGGCTACTCGATATAGTATCATGTGTAAATACCCAGAGCCAGCTTTTGACGGTACTATAATCATATTATCTGCAATTAGGAACCTTTAAAATATAGTTCGCTGAGGACTATTCAGATATGAACCTATTCTAAAGGCATGATGAAGCGGTCTTAACTTTTAACACAAAGAAAAGGACGCAATCTCAACGACTGCGCCTTTTCCTGCGATATTTAATTAAGAAAGAACGTTCAAAAGAAATTATTTTCTGTAACCCTATCTCCTTTTGACACTTTTAGTATAGCAAGCTTTTGTGACGTTTCTGTTAAGAAATCTTATCGCTTTGGTGTCAATTTTTATCATCATATCAACAAAGTCTAATCGCTTCTCAGCCTCTCCACAATGGTCTCCTTGCTCATTCGCAGGTAGTTATATACTGGCACTGCAATGGCAATCAAAACCATCAGTGGCAGGCTGACAAAGCTGGCAAGGAGACTTGGATGATAACTGAAGAAGAATGCTCTGCCAATAGTATTAAAAATCATCGGTCTCGCGATGGCCATACCGACTGTATCTGCCAGCAACACCGCCGCCAAAAGATAAATCAGTCCTTCTATAATCAGCATCTTCCTGATCTGCCTCTGGGTCTGTCCCACTGCTTCAAGGAGTGCCAGCTCTCTGCGTCTGGCCATGATGGTGACAGAGGATGTGTTGAAAAAGTTCAGCAGTCCAATAGCAAAGAGCACAGCTGACAGCAAGGCCAAAATCAGGTAATACTTCTCAGAAAAGCCTTTGCACTGTTCCAATACGGCTAATCTCGACTCCACGTATAGAGTCGGTTTTGCATCCTCAACCCGGCCTGATAGCCATTGGTCAAAAGCTTCCTCTCTTCCTTCTTTCACATCAATACCTGCCATCATGGCATTTTCGTTGCCGCCCAAGGCGCTATATTCTGACACTGGCAGATAAAATGAACCGTCAAAGATAGTCTCTTTTGCCCCAAATCGGTAGGACAAATCATATGGCATCCAGCCAATCGCAAGCAAAGTATATTCTTTACCGTTTTTCAGCTCCAATGTAACCTTATCTCCCGGATCGTAGAAAGTTCCAAAGCCCTGAACCAGGTCGCTGACGATGACATAGTCGCCTGTGGCAAACTCGTCGTAGGACGGCTTCTCTCCCGTGAACATCATTTTTTCATAGGCATCTCTGTTGATTCCCATAACGTGGGCAAAGGCTTCCCCGCTGGCAAGATATTTCCTCTCTTTTTTCAGCTGATACCCCTTAATGTATTTTTCCTTTTCGGCCTGATCTATGATCTTTGCAAGATTCTCATATCCCTTATCATCCAGCGGATAACTGATGTCCTCGTTATAGATCAATGCGACCTTCTCTGTATCTTCCTGCGTCGAAACCTCCTCAATAAATTCCGGTGTCACTGCATTCATATTGGAGGAATATGCACTGTGGGTGATTCCTGAAACGTCAAAGTCATAAGAGCAGTAAATGTTCAAGAATTGATCGTAGTCGAAACTTTTGCTGATGGAATAAGAAGCATTGAGAAGTGTCATGGGCAGAGCCAAGGATATCACTACCAACACGGCTTTTTTCCACGAACGTCTCATGTTGCTAAACGCCATAAACAGCGGTGTCGTTTTGCCAGTCTTTTTTCTTGATTTTCTGTTTTCTTCTTCCAAATTCATCCGCACTGCATCCACAGGTGAAATCTTCGCGACGATGCGCGCCGGCATCTGACAGCCAATATAGACTGTGAGAGCGGCAAACAAACCCGCGATGATAAAAATCAGTGGATTGACAGAAGGCTGCACAGGGATGACGCCCATTACAGAGTTATCCGAAAGGAGATAAGGTGTCATCCCGAGACCGATAAAATATCCAATCAGCAATCCCAACGGAATGCCAATGACAGAAAGGGTCATTGCCTGCCTGCGGACGATGGATTTCAGCTGTCTGCCCGTGGTTCCGATATTCTTCAAAAGTCCATAAGTTCTAATATCGCTATTGACAGAAATACGGAATACGTTATAGATAATCAGATAACCAGAGGCAAATATGATCAGTATCATAGCGATCACTGTATCCAGAGGGAAGGCATCGTCTGCGAAGAAATCGTAAGCAGAATTAGAATAAATTCTGCTGTATACATCGCTGAAGTGGTATTGACGTTCCATTTCATTCACGATGTCCTCCAGGTGAAAGATACTCTCACACCATATATATAGACTGTAAGTGCCCTCTGTTTTTCCCTTTTCGATGGAGGTGAGATCAGCCTTTGTGACTTTATCTTCACAAAATGCCTTCGACACCCATACGTTTTGTACCGAGGAAAGAGGGTCGCCTCTCCAGTATCCACTGAGGACAAACTCCTGCCTCTCTTGTTTTCCGTCAACGCCATACTGTAATTTCACTTTCGTCCCCACTTCCCGAGGCAGCCCCAAAAGGTCCAAGGTGATGGTGCTCAACGCAACTTCATTGTACTTTGTTGGCATCTTTCCTTGAACAGGACTGCAGAGCACTGCTTCAGCTCCCTTTTCATCTGTGTACTTCATATCTGTAGCTGAATTGACAAATTCCTGATTCGTAACTGTGCCGAGCATAATGCTGTAGCCAGACTCTTTTATCTTTCCAAATTTAGAAGCTTCAGCGAATTTTTCATATGTCATATTGTCAATTGTAATATGACTCGTATTGGCGTTCATGCGCACTTCCTGCTGCTGGGTGGATTTCATCATAGACAGCAGGGCTGAAAAGAGGGAAGTAAACATGACGGTCGTCATGATGATCGCAATGATGGCGATGATATTTCTGCCCCGATTCACCTGCATGAAGCGCTTTGCAACACTGCGAATCGTCTTTTTACTGTCTACTTTAATCACGGCTGTCACCCCCGCTTACGATTCTGCCATCTTCAATGCGCACGATGCGGTCTGCCATCTGGGCAATTTCTTCATTATGGGTGATGATAACCATGGTCTGGTGAAACCGCTGGCTTGTCACTTTGAGAAGGCCCAACACATCCTGACTGGTTTTACTGTCCAGATTTCCTGTCGGCTCATCGGCCAGGATGATCGTCGGCTTGCTGGCCAGAGCCCTTGCAATGGCCACTCTCTGCTGCTGTCCGCCCGAAAGCTTGTTTGGAAGCCTTTGCAGTTTATCGGATAATCCCAGAATGCTGATGATTTCATCAGTATATGCAGTATCAGCCACTTTGCCGTCCAGTCCTACGGGCAGCAAAATGTTTTCTTCAACGTTCATCATGGGAACCAGGTTATAGCTTTGAAAGACAAAACCGATGTTTCGGCGACGAAAAATAGTCAATTCGTCATTTGTCATCTTGGACAATTCATTGCCGTCTACTGTAACGGACCCCGACGTTGGTTTGTCCAAGCCCCCCAGCATGTGGAGCAGCGTTGATTTCCCACTGCCGCTGGTTCCCACCACAGCAAGGAATTCTCCCTTCTCTACTGATAAACTGACCCCGTCCAGGGCACGCACTTCGGTATCCCCGCTGCCGTAGACTTTTCTTAAATCTTTTGCCTGCAAAATAATCATCTGAAACCTCCCTTACATAAACGCCGGTATCACTGCCAACTTTGTCACCAGTGCCAAGACCAGCAAATGACATGGGTAAAATAGATAGAAAAAATACTTCAGCTTCATTCCCCGCCTGCCATTATAAAAATAGATTGCGATGAGAGGCAGTGCAGCCAGCACTTGATTGAGATCGAAGCTCTCGCTGAACACCATCATGATGGCGATCTGCAGTGCAAAGACGGCTGCGCATTTTCCCAACCGCTTGTCTCGCAAAAGGTAAAACAACACCATCATGAGCACACCGTAATAGCTTCCGTCAAATTTCAAATAATAGGTGGCTGCCGCCATGACAATAGGCGCGGCAATCGCAATGAGTTTTTCTTCTTTGAAACGCTCCATTACAGTCAAAACCAAAAGCCCCGCTGCTAAAGTGAAAAAGACATTTTGCTGTGCCAGATCAAAAGCTGAGGTTCCGGATGCCAGATCATAAGGCACCTCCGAAATTATCGCAAATAAAAAGAGTCTTGTCAAATAATGCTTCACATCTCTAGTATAGACAAAACCTTCCACGATCAGAAAGCAGAAAATCGGCATGGAAATACGCCCGATTGCGTGAAAAGTTTCGTAACAATTAATGATGATTTGAAACTGCGCATCGGTAAAAGCGGAATAGGGGGCGTTCATAATGACCCCTTCCAGTACAATATCCCCGAAGTGGTTGATAAACATCGCCGTAATGGCGATCCATTTTAATGTGCTTCCTGTAAGAAAGCCCTGATTCTTCTCTTGCAGCATGTTCTTCTGTCCTCCCCGTCATATAACAAAAATAATCTGTATTGCTTTTCTACAATACAGACTATATCGAACAAAAGTATCAGGCTAGTTTCTCAATTATTACACTTTTGATATATTTCCTTTCAGTTCTGGCACAAAGACGGAAAAGCAAGAACCCAAGCCCGGCTTGGAAGTTACTTTGATGTATCCGCCTTCAGATTCAATGATCTGGCGAGTCAGATATAATCCCAGCCCCACGCCATCTTTTTCTGCCGCCTGGCTGCCGCGATAAAAGCGGCCAAATATTTTCGGAATCTCCTCTTCCTCCATACCGCTGCCGTTGTCTTTGATATCAATTCTGGCAAATAACTGGTATGCGGTGATAGAAACTTCTATCCTGCCGCCTTCTGCCGTATATTTGATTGCGTTATCCAAAATATTGAAACAGGCTTCCCTGGTCCACTTGGGATCACAGAAGGCAACCTGCTGTGGCTCTCCCCGCACAAAGATCAGATCAATGCCCTTATCCTCGGCCTTCTGCCTGCCCTGCTCACAGACAGATTCCATCAATCCGCACAAATCGCATTCTGCAGCCTGGGTTTTGATGATGCCTGTCTCCAATCTTGACGTTTTGACCAGAGACTGAAGGAGAAAATCCAGCTTCTCAGCCTGTTTGCGGATGGCCCTTACTTTTTCTTCCTGTGGGTTTCCCGCCATCTCTTCTTCCAACAATTCGCTGTAGATCATGATGTTCGAAAGGGGTGTGACAGTCTGATGGGAGATGTCAGATATCAAAGTCTGAATCCTCCCATTCTGCTCCTGCAGGTTTTCTTCACTGAGGATGCTGTCAGTGAGGAATCGTTTCATTGAATTCTCTATAGAGGAAAGCATACTCTCGTCAATCAGCTCCGGCTGAAAATGTCCGTTTCCCGCATCCTCCAGCATCTTCCCCATTCGCCGCAGAAGCAGTTTCTGGCTGTGCCTTTGATATAAAACACAAGCTAAAAGCGCTGCGATCATTATCCCACCGAGAATATAGAACAGGCTCATTTCAGCTTCCTCTTCAATACCCTGGCAATCAGGAGTAAGATGAGGCAGGGTACTAAAAATACGATACTGTAGAATATCACATGGTAATAAAATGGCAGGGCAAACATCTGATAAGTCTTATATTTTGCCCATAAAGTCAGGGCAAATCCCGCGATCAAGAGGACACATATTATATATAAAATCTTAGGGTAAATCTCTTTTTTCACGATACACTTTCCTCCACTCTTCATTGAAAGCTGTAGCCGATGCCGTAGACGGTTTTGATATGCTGTGGGTCTGCCGCATCTTCTCCCAATTTGTCCCGAAGCCTTTTGATGGTGACAGTCAGGGCATGTCCGTCCACATATTCACTATCGCCGTCCCACACGCAGTCGATCAACAGTTCACGCGTCACGGTTTTCCCCTTGTTCTCCACCAAAATGCGCAAAAGCTTCTGCTCTGTCTTGCTCAGTTCTACAGGCTCGCCGCAGACCTGGAAAATCATCCTATCAAAGTCAAAGAAAAAATTGCCTTCTGCAATCGCGTGTTTTTCTTCTTTCCGCAATTGAACGCCGACTCTGGCCCTGAGCACCATAAGACTGAAAGGCTTCGTGATATAATCGTCAGCACCTGATTCCAAGCCTGTGACGATATCTGATTCCATGTTATTGGCTGTCAGCAAGATAATTTTGACTCGTCGTCCGGCGGCTTTTGCTTCTCGAAGGAGAGAAAGGCCGCTGCCATCAGGAAAGTTGATATCCAGGATTACCAGATCAGGGTTCTCATTTTCCATGGCATCCCTCGCTTCTGCCAGGGTATAACTCTGCAGAAATTCCCGCCCTTCTTCACGCAAGCTCAGCTTGATGCCCTCGTTCAATTGTCTGTCGTCTTCTGCAATCAAAATTTTCGCCATATTATCGTTCTCCTCTGTTATTTATATTGTACACTTTTGTAATGTGCCAGTAAAGAAATTTCTGCTGGTATGCCTAGAGGAGGGCTGCCAAATATAGTATTTTTCAAGCTCCATTTAAGTTATTAGATTAAGTCAGACTGGCTCAATGATGAAGCAGCAGCAAGAGGCATCAATTTTTTTACAGAAACGCGCCGTTGCAGACCTGCAGCACCTGCCCTTTCACATGGCGACCCATTTTGCTGGCCAGATACAGACAGGCATATGCCTGATCGAGAGGATCGCATTCCGGCCCAGGAAAGTAAACGAAGTGACCGCTGTGCGCAAGCATCTTCGCGCCCCCAGGCTGTTCGCCTTTTCGATTAGCCAGATGAGCAGGTGTCACCGTAGCGCCGGGAGCCACGGCATTACAGCGAATGTTGGTTTCGATCAACCGCATCGCCACATTTTTTGTCAAAGTGTTCAGTGCCCCTTTTGTCGAAGTATAGGTCGCACCGCAGAACGGGCGCGTTCCATTGACGGAAGAAATATTGATGATGACACCGTCATTCTTTGGCATAAAAATCTTCAGAGCCTCTCTGATATAACGCATCGGACCGCCTAAGTTGGTGTTCATCACCTGCATCATCCAGTCGTCATCTGTATCGTCAATCATCTTCTGTTCCCCGATTCCGGCGTTGTTGATGAGAATATCCACATCACCAAATTTGTCCAGTGCCTTTGCAAAGACCTTTTCCGTATCTTCTGATGAGCACACATCTGCAGTGACGCCGACGGCTTTCCCGCCTTTATCTCGAATGCCATTTACCACATTATCCAGTTGCTCACTCCCGCGGGCAGTCAGAACCACTGATGCGCCTTCCTCGGCAAATAACTCCGCCATAGTCTGCCCCATTCCATAGCTGGCGCCTGTGATGATTGCAACTTTTCCCTTTAACATTTCCTTTTCCATTTTTTCATTTCCTTTCTTGCTCGACAAAATCACTTCATTTGATCTATCTCCTAATGGCATTATAGGTTGGTTTTTATCAAATGTAAAATACCTATATGAAATATGTAAGCATACGTTTTAAGCATGGATAAAGTTGCTGATTCAATAAATGTGCTTGCACGTTATCCCCTATTCAATCAAAAAATGCTAATAACGCCTAAAATTTTCCCGGCTGCAAAGGGAGTATCTCTGCTTCGATGGCTGTAACCGTTGAAACTTCGTTACGGATTTTGCTGACTTTGCGGCTGCATGCAAATTTTTTAGGTGTTTTTGAGTATTTTTAGCAAAATGGCGGGTAAAACCGTTGTCTTTCACAATACATCACAGAAATTGATTCTCTGCGTGGCATCGCCCTTTCCTGCGTAAAAAAAACTCCGCATTTCTGCAGAGTTTTTGTCGTCTTTCTGTGTCAGCTTTCTATTTGATCATTCCCAATTCTCCAATCAGGATAAAGATGCCCGCTAGGATACAGGCGATACCGGCCAGCATTTCTCGTCTGCCAATCCGGTTGGCATAAGCCTCTTCGTCCATCTCTTTTCGCTTTCTATCCACAAGATTTTGAACCATATCATAGCGTTTTTTCACCTTGATCATATATCCAGTCACTGTAAAAATAATCCCCAGCGCTAAGAACAATATTCCGATAATCACTGTACATTCCTCCAAATCTATATCAACTAAAACAACGATAACTGGTCAGTTTCCGGCAATCCTTCAAAGACGCCATGTGCCCGCAGTGCTTCTACGGCGGTTTTGTTCAATTTAGCACGCCCTATCGCTTCTTCAATGGTACCAAAAGGCTTTTCATCATAAGCATCAGCAAAAGCTTTTGCCGCCGTATCACCTACGCCGTCCAAAGCGACAAACGGCAGCAGAACTTTCCCCTCATCAGACCAGAACTTGACAGCCTGGGATTTACCCAGACGCGCTGGCGCAAACTCATACCCTCTGGAATACATCTCGTAAGCAACTTCCAGGATCAATATATCACCCTGCTCTTTAGCTGTGGCATTGTTTCCCATGGCACCTATCATTTCTATCCGGTCCAAGCAGGCCTGTGGCCCTTTGAGTATGGTTTCTGCATCAAAGTTCGCTACCGTACTGCTGAAATACGTAGCGTAAAACTCCACCGGGTAGTATACCTTGTACCAAGCCATACGGAAGGACATCATCACATAAGCCACCGCATGGGCACGGGGGAACATGTACTGAATTTTGATGCAGGAGTCGATGTACCAGTCTGGAACTCCGTGTTCCTTCATGACGGCCAGCTGCTCTTCCTTCAGCGGTCTGTTCTTACGCACGTCCTCCATGATCTGAAAAGAGGTCTTATTCTCTATTCCTTTTAAGATCAAGTAGTTCATGATGTCATCTCGCGTGGAGATAACTTCTCTCATGGTGGCGACTCCCGAGCGGATATAGTCCTGGGCGTTGTTCAGCCACACGTCTGTACCGTGGGAGAATCCGGAAATACGAACCAGATCAGCAAATTTATCTGGTTTGGTATCGTCCAGCATCTGTCTTACAAAGCCCGTGCCAAATTCTGGGATGGCATAAGAGCCATGGGTGAATTTGTAATCCTGATCTTTGATATCCAGAGCCTCAATACCATTAAAAATGCTCAATACTTTCCTGTCGGTCAGGTCAGCTTTCATCGGGTCGATGCCCGTCATATCCTGCAGCTGCCTGATCATGGACGGAATATTGTGCCCCAGAATATCAAGCTTGAGCAGGTTTTCATCAATCTTGTGGTAGTCGAAGTGGGTGGTGATGATATCGCTTTTCACATCGTTGGCCGGGTGCTGTATTGGACAAAACTCATAAATTTCATGGTCGTCCGGCACGATGATGATGCCCCCCGGATGCTGTCCCGTCGTCCTTTTCACACCCGTACAGCCCTGGGTCAGTCTGTCCGCCTCAAACTTATTAATCGGCCTGTTAAATTCATCGGCAAACTTCATGACATAACCGTAGGCGGTCTTATCCGCTACAGTGCCTACCGTGCCAGCCTTGAATACATTTTTCTCACCAAAAATCTCGCCTACATATTTGTGTGCCGTGGCCTGGTATTCGCCTGCAAAGTTCAGGTCGATGTCGGGTTCTTTGTCGCCGTTAAAGCCTAAGAACGTAGCGAAAGGAATGGTATAGCCGTCCCGATGCATCATTGTTCCGCAATCGGGGCATTCCTTTTCGGGCATGTCTATTCCACAGTCGTAAAGCTGCATATCGCCCCATTCCAGATGTTTGCACTTCGGACAGATATAATGGGGTTCCAGCGGGTTTACCTCGGTAATGCCTGCCATGGTCGCTGCAAAAGAGGATCCTACGGAACCACGGGAACCTACCAGATAACCGTCTTCCATGGATTTATGCACCAGCATCTGTGCCGAAACATACATGACCGCATAGCCGTTATCGATAATTGAACTGAGTTCCTTTTCCAATCTGGCGCCGATTTCAGGCGGCAGAGGGTCGCCATAAATGCTGTGCGCCTTTTCCATGCATGTCGTCCGCAGGGTCTCTTCCGCACCTTGTATCTTAGGCGGAAACTTACCCTTTGGCACTGGCAGAATTCCTTCATCAATCATATCAGCGATCATATTGGTATTTTCAATGACGACTTTACGCGCCGTCTCTTCTCCAAGATAACTGAATTCCTCCATCATCTCGTCAGTGGTCCGCATATATAACCCCTGTCCGTTTTCTGCATCTTTAAAACCCATACCTGCCATCAGAATATTCCGGTAAATAGCTGATTCCGGCTCGTCGTAATGGGCGTCGGTGGTTGCTACCACAGGTTTTCCCAGCTTCTCTGCCAGAGCTACGATCTGCTTATTGTGTTCTTTTAACTCCTCTTTGCCCGAAACCATGCCGTTCTCAATCATAAATTGATTGTTGATCAAAGGCTGAATTTCCAGATAGTCGTAGAAAGAAGCAATTTCTTCAATTTCTTCCGTGCTCTTTCCGCCTGCAATGGCCCGATACACTTCGCCCGCTTCACAGGCGGAGCCGATAATCAGTCCTTCTCTATGTTCCGCGATCAGTGATTTTGGCAGCCGCGGTCTCTTATAAAAATAGTTGAGGTGGGAATAGGATACCAGCTTGTAGATGTTCTTCAGCCCCTCCTGCGTCCGTGCCAACAAGATGATGTGGTTCGTTGGCTTTTTCTTAAACTCAATTGTCCCGTCGGCGCTGCGGCAGTCACTATCGTCAAAGACATATCCTTCCATGCCGTAGATGATTTTGATGTTGATCGGGTTATCCTTGTTGCCCGCCAGCTTTTTCGCCGTCTTTGCAGCATCTGGAAAGCTCTGTACCACGCCGTGGTCTGTAATTGCCACCGCTGGCTGTCCCCAAAAGGCTGCTGTCTTTACCAGATTCTCCACCTCGTTGAGTCCGTCCATGGCGCTCATCTTGGTATGGGCGTGGAGTTCTACCCTTTTGCCACCCTCGTAGGTATCTTCTCTCTTCTTAATCTTGCTCTTGTTGATGTCCTTCAGCATGACCACCAGGCAGTTGTCATATCTGTCCCATTCCGTCTCACCGCGAACTTTTATGTAATCTCCATTTTTCAATAGAGAGTCAATTTCATCCCATTTGTTATTGGAGCAAAAGGCTTTCAGACACACGGATGTCTTCTTGTCGGTAATCAAAAGGGTCACCAGCTTCTTTTCGTTTTTGATCGGCCTGGAGTCTTTTTTGAACAAGATGCCTTCGACGATGACAACCCCAGAATCAGCCGACAGGCTGGAAAGGGATACGGACTGTCCCATGATGTCTTTCCCCATGATGCGGTTGCCTTCTGCCGGAGTCTCTTTTTCTCTCCGCTTCCAGCCGCCCTTCTGCTGACCGCCGCCAAATCCGCCACCCTGGCCGCCGCCATCAAAGGCAGGCTTCGCTGGCTTGTCCGGCTGCATCTTGCGTACTTCTGCTGCCGCTTTTGTCGCTTGTGCCAGAGATTCTTTGATATCAGATGCCTCAGAAGCTTTCCAGCTCTCCGCTGCCCTGGAATAAACCTCTTCATCGTTGTGAAAGGAGACCTGGACGCCGATATTAAAATTATCTTTTAAGAGGCGCTGAAAAAGGTGCGCGACTTTCTCATTCAGCTGCTCTGTGGAAAGCTTACCCAGAGCGTAAATATTCAGATGATCTCCGTCAAAAGTGAATTTGCTTGTCTGTATGGTCTTTGTGATAGCCGCATATCTGCCATTGATAATTTCAATCATATGAGGAATGAAAAGCCTGACGATTTCCTCCTCATTTAAGACCATTTCGTCGTATATGTACTCGAATTTTACATCTTTGAGATGTTCTATGGAGTGAAGGATGATGCCCCGCAGCTTTTCCATGTCGATGAAAGGCATGATAAAATTGAGCCGCAAGCGTATAGTCAACACGCCCGTCTCTTTTGAAATCACGGCTTCAGTGATATCATACCGGTATTCACTAACTTCGTGATTGCCGATTGTCTGCCAATTTATATGTTTGTCTATTAACTCTTTCATTTTCCCTCTATCGCATTCATCAATTCGTCTACAATGTCTTTTTCTTCTACAGTCTTTAGGATTTTTCCCTTAGCGAAGATGACACCTTTACCGTCTCCCCCCGCTACGCCAAAATCCGCTTCTTTGGCTTCTCCCGGTCCGTTGACGACGCAGCCCATGACTGCCACTCTGAGACCGCGCGCAATATCTGTTTCTGATAAGCGGCGCTCTACTTCTTCGGCAAGCCCCTGCAGGTCTACCTTGGTCCTTCCGCAGGTAGGACAGGAAACCAGATTTACCTGCGGCTCCCGCAGACCAACCGCCTCTAAAAGCTCCTTAGCATAAGAAACCTCTTCCACCGGGTCTGCTGTCAAAGACACTCGCATGGTATCGCCGATTCCTTCTAAAAGCAATGCTCCGATACCGACTGCAGACTTCACTTTTCCCCGCTTTAAAGTTCCTGCCTCTGTGATTCCGATGTGTATCGGATGATCTGTTTTTTCGGCCACCAGTTTATGGGCTCTGTAATTCATCAAAACATCTGATGATTTCAAAGAAACCACCAGATGGTCATATCCCATATCTTCAATGATCTGGACGCTGCGCAATGCGCTCTCTGCCAGTCCTTCGGCAGTGACGCCTCCGTATTTGTCGAGAATATCTTTTTCCAAAGAGCCGGAATTCACGCCGATTCTAATCGGTATATTTCGCTCTCTGGCAGCGTCGACAACGGCTTTGACTCTCTCCCTGCTGCCGATATTGCCGGGGTTGATTCTGATCTTGTCTGCTCCTGCTTCAATGGCAGCAATCGCCAGGCGATAATCAAAATGGATGTCTGCCACAAGGGGAATTTCTACCTTTGGGCGAATTTTCTGCAGAGTCCAGGCACTTTCCATATCTGGAATGGCAATTCTGACGATGTCGCAGCCCGCTTTTGCCAGCTGATCAATTTGAGTGAGTAGTGCCGCCTCGTCCTTGGAATCCACATTGGTCATGGACTGAATAGAAATAGGCGCACCGCCTCCAATCAAAACATTGCCGCATTTCACTTGCTTTCTCATGTAAATAACCTCGTTATATCATTCCACGTTGCGAAGACCATCAGCCCCAATAGCAGAACCATACCTGCGGCGTGAATTTTACCTTCTAAGTCATCGCTGATCATTTTCCCTGTAATCATTCTGATGAACACAAAGAGAATCCGCCCGCCGTCCAGCGCTGGTATCGGCAAAAGATTGAGGATAGCCAAATTCAAACTCATCAGTGCAATCAGATAGCCAAAATATGTGATACCATAGTTGGTGGTCTCATTGACCATGGTCACCATGCCGATCGGACCTGCGATTTCGCTGCTCGGAACGTCTCCAGTTATCAGCTGTTTCAGCATATCAAACATCATGACTGTCATGTTCCAGGTCGCCTTTGACCCGTTCTGCATAGCCGTGAAGACATTATGGCTTATTTCTGGCGTGATACCTACCACGTATCTGCCGTCCTCACCTTTTTGTGGCTTCGCGGTGAAGGTCAGCTCTTCTCCATTTCTCTCCACTTTGATCGCCAGTGGTTTCTCCGATTTTCCGATTGCTGTTGTCAGATCCTGCCAGGAGGTGATTGATCTGTCGCCAACTGCGAGAATCTTATCTCCTGTTTGCAGGCCTGCTTCGTAAGCCGGGCTGGCCTCCTGTACTTTCTCAATGGACGTGGTCGCACTGCCGACGTAACCCATGATGATGGACAGCACTAAAATTGCGATGAGAACATTCATCGTTGCCCCTGCAAGAAGGACAGAGATCTTCGCCCACCAAGGTTTGTTAGAAAAAGCCCGGTCATCGTCTGAAGCTTCGTTCTCTGCTTCCATCGCACAATAACCTCCGATTGGAACCAGTCTGACAGCGTACAAGGTTTCCCCTCTCTGCCGCTTGAAAATTGCCGGTCCCATACCGAAAGCAAACTCATTTACCTTGACACCCACTGCTTTGGCCACGATAAAATGTCCCAGTTCGTGTGGAAATATTAACAATACAAATAAAATAACTGCATAAACAATTGTCATCCCATAACCTCTTTACGTATTTTCTGATCGATTTCGATAATATCATTTAACCCTAGATTATATGAAGGTGTGTGAAGTTCTAGTATTTTTTCTATGTTTTTTTCGATGTCGACAAAACGTATCTTCCCCTGTAAAAATTGTTCTACCAAAACCTCGTTGGCCGCATTCATGACTACTGGATAACTGCCCCCCGCTTCCGATGCCTCATAAGCCAATTTGATGCAGCCAAAAACCTCCGTGTCAGGTTTCTCAAAGGTCAAGTTCGCTCCTTCTTTAAAGAAATCCAGACCTTTGCCTCCGTAGGGGATTCTTTCCGGATAACCTAAGGCGACGCTGATTGGAATCCTCATATCAGGCAGACCCATCTGCGCAATCACAGAGGTGTCCTCAAACTCCACCGCCGAATGGACGATAGACTGGGGATGTACCAGAATCTGAATATCCGAAAGCGCGACATCAAAAAGCCATCTAGCTTCAATCACTTCGAGGCCTTTGTTCATCATGGTGGCTGAATCTATAGTAATCTTTTTACCCATACTCCACTTCGGGTGTTTGAGGGCCTGTTCTAAGGTCACTTCTTCCAACTGCCTTTTGTTGTATCCTTTAAAAGGACCGCCGGAGGCTGTGAGCAGAATTCGTTTGATTTTCTTACCCTGATTCCCCTGTAGGCACTGGAATATCGCACTGTGTTCACTGTCTACAGGTAGCAGTTTTACACCCGCCCTGCGGACGGCATCCATAATCAGTTCTCCGCCTGCAACCAGGGTTTCTTTGTTAGCCAAAGCGATATCTTTGCCGCTGCAGATTGCTCTATAAGTCGGCACCAGTCCCCGCATGCCCATCAAAGAATTGAGAAGAATCTCGCTCTCATCTTCTGCCGCTGCCGCCAGGCCTTCCTCGCCATACATGATTTCTACGTCTGAATGCTTCTCAGCCAGATTTGATGCGTCTTCTGCCTCTGCCGTCACTACCAGTTTCGGTGAAAATTCCTCAATCTGTTCTGATAAACGATCGATATTTTTCCCGCAAGTCAGCGACGTCACCTCAAATTGTTCCCGGTTGGCTCTGATCACATCAAGAGCCTGGGTACCAATGGAGCCGGTGCTGCCGAGAATCGCTACTTTTTTCATAAATCTATGATCTCCTAATTTCTATAGCAGTATAATCGTGATATAACAGTTCCTTCCGATCTTACGACGTTGTCGCAAAGTCGGAACTGTTGAATCGTCATCTAAATGATATTACCAAAGGATGATGACGATATAGTAATATACCACTGGGGCGGTAAAGAGGACGCTGTCGAAGCGATCCATGATGCCGCCGTGTCCTGGTATCAAATTGCCGTAATCTTTGATACCCATCTTCCTCTTATATGCCGAGGCAGTCAAATCTCCGCACTGGGAGAGTATCGCGCCGATCAAACCGATGATGACACAGTGCACCCAGATTCTCGGAATGACAAAATATCCGAACAGTCCACAGCAGATCAAACTGCCCAAGGTGCCGCCCACTGCCCCTTCAATGGTTTTCTTCGGGCTCAGGTTTGGACAAAGCTTGTGTTTTCCCAAGAAAAAGCCAGTGAAATATGCAAAAATATCTGTACAGAAGGCCGACAAGAGTACCAGCCAAATCAGAATGGAGTATTCCTGAGTTTGGTCGACCAGAACTACGTGGTATGAGAAAAATACTACATAGATGATGCCCAGCATGGTCGCCATGCCGTCTTCTAATTTCCTCTCATTGATTTTAAAGATATAGATGGAACTGGCCATGATGCTGGCAGCCAGCCACGCCAAAATGAACTCGTGTTGCTGCGGCCAAAATCCATTGATCAAATAGAGGACAACCATGCTCCCATATGCGATAGGTTCTGAAGGATGGATATTCATAGCCCTGAATCCATTGAAAAATTCTCTGATACCGACCATTCCGACAAAAATGCACATCGCTGTCAGCCAATAACCGCCCAGATAAACTAGTGCTAGAAGTGGGACCATGCACAATCCTGAAATAATCCTCGTTTTCATATACTCTACTTCCTTCCTCCAAATCTGCGATCTCTATTTTGATATTGTTCTATCAGTTTTTCATATTCCTGTGGCGTAAAATCCGGCCAGAGAACATCTGTAAATTCGAATTCGCTGTAAGCGCTCTGCCATAACATAAAATTAGAAAGGCGCTCTTCCCCGCTGGTTCTGATTATTAAATCTGGATCAGGGATGTTGCCGTTTTCATCGCCTGTATACAAGTATCTGCTGATAATTTCCTCTGTGATTTCAATATCTGTGGTAAGGCTGCCATTTTCTACATCTTTTTTGATGTTGTTGACAGCTCTGACAATTTCCGCTCTGCTTCCGTAGTTGAGCGCTATATTAAACTGGAGCCCTGTATTGTTTTGCGTAGTCTCCAGTGATTTTTCAAGTCTATCTACCGCAACCTTGGGAACCACCTTGTAGTCTCCAAGTATTTTTACTTTTACGTTGTTCTGATGGAGTTCAGCTAGTTCACTGTCAACATATTTGACGACAAGTTTAAATATGCCTCCCACTTCCTCCTGGGATCTCTTCCAGTTTTCTGTGGAAAAAGCATATACGGTCAAATATTTCACTCCAAGTATATCGGATGCTTTGACGATTTCTTTCATTGCCAGCATGCCTGCGTTGTGTCCAGCCATTTTTGGCAGGCCTCTCTTCGCCGCCCATCTGCCGTTGCCATCCATGATAATGGCTACGTGGGTTGGAATTCTGTTCTTATCTATCATATATCCCTCATAACTTGGGGGCTATCCCAAATACTGAGACAGCCCCTTGATTGTAGTTTGTTCAATTGCTTATCATGATACAAGGAGAAATTATACCTCTAGGATTTCTTTCTCTTTTGCTGTGACGATATCATCGATATCCTTAACTGCTTTCTCGACAGTCTTCTGCACTTTGTCTAATTCTTTCTTCAGATCGTCTTCTGTCAGTTCGCCGTCTTTTTCCTGTTTCTTCAGGGCATCGTTTGCATCTCTTCTGAGATTTCTAACAGCAACCTTTGCTTCTTCGCCCATCTTTTTTGTGGTCTTCGTCAGTTCTTTTCTTCTCTCTTCCGTCAGCTGCGGAATGCCTAATCTGATGCACTTTCCATCGTTAGACGGTGTAATTCCGATATCAGCAACATTGATTGCTTTTTCGATATCGCCAATCGATTTTGGATCGAACGGTGCAATCATCAATGTTCTAGGATCAGGTACGGAAATATTAGAAAGGTTCTTAAGCGGTGTCGGGCTTCCATAATAGTCTACCATGACCTTGTCTAATAATGCCGGATTTGCTCTTCCTGCTCTGACTGTGTTCAAGTCCTCTTTTAGTACGGAAAGACTCTTCGCAATTCTCTCCTCTAAGCTTTTGTGTGAATGACTCATGTTTTTTCCTCCTACTTAATTATCGTACCAATTTTCTCACCATATACAGCTTTTAGCACATTTCCTTCCTCGGAAATGCCAAAAACATGAATGGCTATGTGATTGTCTTTACATAATGTGGCTGCGGTTAAATCCATCACCTTCAAATCCTTCTCCAATACTTCCATATGGGTCAGTTCGTCAAACTTGACCGCATCAGGGTTTGTTTCTGGATCATCAGAATAGACGGCATCGACCTTCTTCGCCAGCAGAATGACATCTGCATCTATCTCCACAGCTCTCAGAGCTGCAGCTGTATCGGTTGAAAAGAACGGGTTGCCAGTTCCCGCGCCAAAGATGACCACATCTTTATGCTCAAGCTGGCTGATCGCCTTTCTTCTTGCATAAGGTTCTGCAATTTCTCTCATTTCGATGGCGGTCTGCACTTTTGCTTTGATGCCCTCCGCCAAAAGCGCATCCTGCAGAGCCAGCGAGTTCATCACTGTTGCCAGCATGCCCATGTAATCTGCTGTCGCCCTGTCCATGTCTTTGCTTGTCCTGCCTCGCCAAAAGTTTCCGCCGCCGACTACGATGGCAACTTCTACTCCCAGATCGTGGATTTCTTTCACTTGCCTGGCGACAGTCTTTGTCATCTCTTCATTGATGCCAAATTTACCCTCACCTGCCAAAGCTTCCCCGCTTATTTTTAGAAGAACGCGTTTATACTTGGGTTCCATTCTATTCTCCTTTATTTATATATTGGTTCTTACCTTGCGACAAAACCGTTTTAATTCTGGAACCATTATACCATAAAACCCATATCGGGTGAAAGGTTTTTTCCAATCAGAAAGTTTTGTTTTCTTCCCATCTATGGTCACCTGCCTTAAGAGCCTGTTTTTTACTCTCCTTCAGACAGATTCCTCTATCAAAACAGGCAGGATTGCCTGTCTCCAACAATAAGCACTCTCTCATATCATTTATTTTCTATCTATTTTATCTCTGTCAGAACTATCCGGACCCTTGCAAGAACCCAGGCAAATTAAAAGCATATGTTTAACATACCCACTTTACAGAAGAAAATCTGCCATAAATATACCTAAAATCAAGCATTTCAGCCATATCCATCATTCAAACCCTCGTCAAACGGATCATTATGGCAAATCCCCCTATTTTTTGTAGGTCAATTTGACATAATAAAGATAAAAGGAGTGATTTTGTGGAAGACAACAGATTGAAAGAACTTCGTAACAAAAAGGGCCTCACTCAACTGAGAGTTGAAACGAAAACAGGTATCGACCAGTCCGATTATTCGAAGATGGAAAACGGCATCCGCTACCCGACTATGGAACAGGCCATTGCCCTTTCCAAACTATACGAAACCAGCATCGACTATATCTATCGCCTCACCGATGATCCGAGGCCTTATCCAAGAGTAATTGAAGAAGACGACGAAGAATGAACAGGAGTTGTTACAAAGAATGTAATAGCTCCTGTTTGTTTATTTCTGTCGCTATGCTATACTTACAAGAAAGGCAGGTGATTTCATGGGAAATAGAAATATAGATACAAAAATGATTTTAGACGTATTTAATGACATGTGCTGTTTTGTCATCACAGATGCCAAAGGCCGATATCTATATGCCAACAGGGCCTGGACGCAGACCATGGGTGTAGATTTTGAGCACGATAATATTTATGGTCGATTTGTTCACGATTTAATCAAAGACACGAAGATCAACCAGGCACTGAGAGAGAATCGAACGATTTCCGGTTACTCTACCATCACCACTTGCGATGGCAAAGAAAAACGTGCTTTCTCTATCTACAATCCTATACACGACCAACAGGGAAAAATCATTGCAGGCGCTATTATCGCCATCATCACCGGCGACAACGAAGGCGACGTGGACAGGCTGATCAGGGAGCTGAACTTTTACAAACAGGAGGTCACCAAACTGCGCGGTGCAAAATACAACATTGAAAACATCGTCGGTGTTTCCCCTGCAATCATGCGCATGCGCAAGGAAATCAATCGTGCATCAAAGTCCAACTCTACCGTTCTCATCACCGGCGAAACGGGCAGTGGAAAAGAATTGGTTGCCCATTCCATTCATGCTCTCAGTTCACGGAAAGGCAAAAGTTTTATCAAAGTGAATTGTGCCAATATCCCGAAGGATTTAATGGAGTCCGAGTTCTTCGGTTATGAAGGCGGGGCTTTCACCGGAGCTAGTCAAAAAGGGAAAATCGGCAAGTTCGAGCAAGCCGACAAAGGCAGTATCTTTCTCGATGAAATCAATCAACTGTCATATGATCTGCAGCCCAAGCTGCTCAGAGTCATGCAGGAGCGTGAATTCGAGAGAATCGGAGGCAGCAAAAGCATCGACGTCGATGTCAGATTTATCGCAGCGACAAATATCCCTCTTGACGAACTAGTCAAAAACCATCTGTTTCGACCTGACCTTTATTATCGTTTAAACGTAGTGCCCATTCATGTTCCGCCCTTGAGAGAACGGCGAGAAGACATCCCTCTGCTCATCGATGACATTACAAAAAAATTAGACGGTGAAATCGGCATTCCAGTCCACGACATTCCAGTGAAAATCAAAAACAGACTGATGAATTTAGAGTATAGCTGGCCGGGGAATGTGCGAGAACTGCAGAACGTCATAGAATGGGCAATTAACATGTCCTACGGAGAACCGATGAAATGGAGTCACTTCAGTCAATATTTTACTCTGAAAAGCAGCGGCAGCGAAGAAAAAAACATGAAATTAGGCAGCCTGGCGCTGATAGAAAAGGAGTTGGTCCAGCAAGCTCTCTTGGAGCACGATACCAAAACGGCTGCAGCTGCCGCCTTAGGCATCTCTCGCACCATGCTCTATAAAAAAATCAAGAAATATGATTTATAGGAATATGCAAACTTTGATTTACAGAAGTGCAAACTTTCGTTTGCACTTTTTTATTGTAAAGTTCGATCCCCAGAGCATCTGCGTTGAAATTCTAACCCTTCTTTTCTTGGCATCATCCTTGCGATATTGTCATTGACAAGCTTCATCATTCGGAACGGAGGTAAGAATATGGAAAGGAATCAACAAGAAATCCAAAAAAAACTGCAGACTTTGATGGATCAGGAAGGCTTTGACGTTTTGCTGCTCACAAGGCCTGAATCTATTCGCTACGCCACGGGCGTGACTAGTGCTTTTATGTATTTGAACATCCCCGTCGGCAACGTCATCGGCATCGTGCCAAAGACGGGCAAGGCAGCTGTCATCATGTCGGAGTTCGAGGGCAATGCTGCCAAGATTGACAGCCCGGATATTGACATTCTGGGATATCCTATCTTTGTCTATATCGCTGACTTCGACGCTGGCGGACGTACAAAGGACGCACAGCCTAATACAGACAAAGCGTTCAACATGGCCGCCGCATATATCAGAGAAACGGTGGGAACAGCAAAGAAAATCGGCATCGAAAGGCCTATGTTCCCTTACGACAGGATGCTGTTTTTGCAGAAGCAGTTTGGCGGCGGCGTTCCCCAGGACTGCACCCAGCTGCTGAAAGAAGCGGCAAAATACAAAACAGCCTGGGAAATCGAGGTGCTGCGTAAAAACGCCCAGGCCTCTCAGCGGGTCATGAGTTATGTAGCCAAGCATACGGAAATTGGCATGGACGAACAGGATATTTTGCTGCTTATGAATCAAGGACTTGTTAATGAAGGCAAAGGCTTTTGTTCAACGAGACAGTGTAATGTAGTCGGCGAACAGTTCTCGCCTATCTATCTGCCTCATACCTGTTACAAACTAAAAGAAGGAGACACGGTGCGCCTGGACGGCGGTATCAACGCCAACGCCTACTCTTCTGACATCTCCCGCACTTATTTTGTCGGTCAGAAAGTCAGCGATGAACGACTGAAAATCTGGCACATCCTCCACGATACTTTTGAAAAGGTCTTTGAAATGATCGGTCCGGGCATACGTATCTGCGACATCTTTAAAGCAGCGGAAGACAGTGTCAGAACGGTCATTCCAGAGTATCACCGCGGGCATTTCGGCCACTCTGTAGGCTGCTACGTGTGGTGGGAGGAGTATCCTACCATCAGCCGAAGTGACACCAGCTGTCTTACGCCTGGGATGGTCATGAATCTGGAAATTCCATACTACAGCAGTTTCAACAACTCTTATAATTTCGAAGATACCTTTCTCGTAACCGATGACGGAATTGATCGTTTTACAAAACACAGCGACGATATCTATTGGAGAGATTAGTGCGGTCTGTCAAGAGAACCTGACACTGCCAGAAAGGAGATAAATCAATGAATAAAGGCATCTTACTCATCGTGGCGGCCTACATCGTGGTGCTCGCCTGTATCGGCGTATATTTTAATAAAAGGAACAAAAACAATCACGATTTCTATGTAACCAGAGATCGAATCCCAGGCTGGGCGATTGCAATTTCGGAGCGGGCAACCACCAGCTCTTCCTGGATGATGCTGGGCGGCACCGGCGCCGTCTACACCATGGGGATTTCGGGACTGTGGCTGTTTTTCGGCCTGTATCTGTCTCTGATCATCTACTGGTTTTGGTTCGCCAAAGCGTTTAAAAAAGAAAATGACAAGAATCCGCAGCTGACACTGACGTCTTTCATCGCTGCCAGATGGGGTTCTCATGAAAAAATCATCCGCCTGCTCTGCGCTTTGATCATCGCTGTATTTTACATCATCTACGCAGCTTCAAATCTGGTAGGTGCAGGCAAAACGGTGAACAGTCTCTTCGGCTATGACGTCGTCCCAACCATGATCGTGGTCGCTGTCATCATCACTGCCTATGCAGCGCTGGGCGGTCTAGGTTCCATCATCTACAACGATCTGATTCAGGCTGTCATCATGTGTTTTGCCCTGATTGTTCTGCCCATCATCGCCTGGATACAGGTATTTCAAAATGGCGGCCTGTCAGCAGGGCTCTCTGCGTCGGGGCCTGATTACATGGCCCTCTTCGGCGGCCTCACTACAGGCAGCGCCTTTTTGCTGGTCTTCAATCAGTCCTCTTATATCTGGGGCAATTTTGGCATGGATACCGTGACCAGAAAGGTTATGGCCATCAAAAAGAACGAGGACATTAAGTCCGGACGAGTGGCTGGTCTAGTAACGGGCTTTCTTTGGTACGGCGGTGTATTTTCCATCGGCATCACAGGGCTCTGTCTCTATGGAGCAGGCACCTTTGAAGACCCTGAAACCTTATTTCCAACCATGGTAAATGATCTGCTTCCAGGCGGACTCTCGGTTTTGGTCCTCTGCGGCGTCATCGCTGCCATCATGTCCACCTGCGCCGACCAACTATTGGCAGTAACCGGGGCTATCTCCGTGGACATCGTCCAAAGAGTCTTTAAAGTGCAAATGGGTGAAAGAACAGCCCTCTTCTTCTCCAAAGCACTACTGGCACTAGTCGGCGTCGCCACCTTCCTGTTCGCCCTGAATTCTGGAGACTTGGTCATGAACATGGTCAGTTTTGCCTGGTCGGGTATGGGCTCCTCCCTGGGACCAGTCGTCCTGATGACCATGCTGGATAAAAAGGCTTCCGGTGTCGGCATGATCGCTGCACTTATCGCAGGCGCAGGCCTGACGCTAGTGTGGAGCAGGCTGGCTTTCCTCGCCGCTGTCGATGTGAAGTTCGGCGCATTTTTTATCGCTCTTATTGTCGGTGTGATTGTGAGCAGGCTGGCTCCCAACAAGGGCGTTTCGCAAGAAAGCGACGTCGATGCGGAAGGTGGCAACTGGTGAAAGCAGCTTGAAAATAGCTTGATGGAATAAAAAATGGATAAGGAACTGCCGCATTCACAAAGAAACGGCGTAAAGCATTAATTTTTGCATGCTTTACGCCGTTTTAAAGTAAAAGTATTCTATTCAAATTTCAAAATCCACCATCTCAGAATTATTTTACCTTGATCCATCCATTATCTTTCATAGCATTTTCAATTTTAATATTCTTCTCTTTAGCATCTTTATAAGCCTTATCAACACTTGTCATCACGTAAGCCGATGAGACCGCAGTCCCATTATAATTGGTCTCTTTATTAAAATACCAATGACCGTCAACATAGCATACGCTGCTCTGTTCATGTGTCTTCCCATTTTTCAATTTATCATAACTGGACTGGTTTACATAGTATGGAACCACCTTTTTCCCGTTAGCAGCATAGTATGGTACAACCTTATACGATTTGTTCTTATATGCTTCTAGTGATTTTTCCATGCTTTCAACGTCACCATTCCCGTTCATCTTCGTGATTTGCTTCGCTAATGCTTTTAAATCTACGTTTTTGAGGATGTCAGCCATATTTATGTCTTTCACAAATTTTTGATACTTCTCGCCTGCTTTTCCAAAGAAACTTTTTATGATATCGTCATTACTTTTATCACCAGTTTCGCCCATAAGCGCTTCCACCGCTTCTATCAAATTTGTAACCGCAGATTTTGATTCATCACCACTACCGCCGCTGCCATCGCCGTCATGAAATCCGCACTTGATTTGAAATCCATTCTCAAAGCTTCCTGTAATCGAATAGGTTCCTTTCGATGGACAGACTGCTTCGTCCATTTTTATGTATTCGTCCAAACCCCCTTGATCGAGATGATCGAGTTCGCCCGACATATAGTCTGCCGCCAGATGATGCTTCAGCGATGTCCTGTTGGCTTCACACACCGTCGCTCTTGCCTCTTTCTGCTTGCCTGTGAAGATTACAATAGACACCGCCACCAGAATCGCGATGATTGCTACAACGACAAGTAATTCCGCCAACGTAAATCCTTTGTCTTTATTCTTTACCATCATTATTTTCATATCGTCTACATTCATTTCAACTTAAATTTTTTACCAGCTCTGTCAAAACCTCTGTGCCAAAGGTAGTTGCCCCTACCGGAATCCGTTCATCAGCTGCATGAGCCAATGCCGTAAAGTTATAATCCTCTGGCAGCTTCATGGGCGTAAAGCCGTAAGTCTGAATTCCAAGTTTTGCGAGAAATCTGCCGTCAGTCACCCCGCTGAGTACAAATGGAACAGGGTTTGCCTCCGGCTCTCTCTCGACTAAGGTTCGAGAAATCACCTCATATAAACTCATGTCAATGTTGCTGGAGCCTGGGTTATACTCTACCATTTCGATTTCGTAGTCGGTCCCGATCAAGCTCTGCACGTCAGCAATTCCTTCTTCCATAGTACAGCCAGGAACCAAACGTAAATCGCATTCAAAGGAAACGGCAGACGGGATGACATTGATAGCACTGCCGCCACTGACAATGGTCACATTGGCGTTATTATGTAAGAGAGGATCAAAGAGCTCCCCCGCCGCTCCCAGAAGCCTCAGCGTTTTGTCCGTCTTTGACGGTTTCAACAGCCGTCTGAGAATTTTACCTTGAATGCCACCCATAATATCGGCAAAACCTTCGATCATCAAAGTCGCCGCCGGCGTAATCCGCACTGGCAGTTTTTCTGTAGACAGTTTAAGGATGGCACGGGCAGCCTTTTCCATAGCTGTATCGTGATGGGATAGAGATCCATGACCGCCTTCTCCCTTTGCCGTTACTTTGATGTGTGAAAACTGTTTCTCGGCTACCATGACTGGATAAATCTTTTTTCCGGCTACATGAAAAGTAAAACCTCCGATTTCACCGAAGGCCCACTTCACCCCCTCAAATAGTTCAGGATGTTGATCTGTTAAATAGGAGGCACCGAATTTTCCTGTCCCCTCTTCATCACTGACAAAAAGAAATTTGACGTCAAAGGGCAGCTGCAAGCCTGATTCTTTAATTGCAAGCGCCAGACCGATGAACATAGCGACCTCACCTTTCATGTCGATGGCTCCTCTGCCCCAGATATAGCCATCCCTGACTTCAGCGCAAAAGGGATCGCAGGACCAGTCCTGATCCGTCACAGGCACCACGTCCACATGACCATAAAACATAATCGGCGGCTTTTTCTCTACAACGCCCTTCCCTGTCGGGATGCAGGCATAGAGATTGGGCCTATCGTCGTCTAATGAGATGACACGATTCTCAATGCCTGCTTCGTCAAACAAGTTCTGAATGTACGCGATGCACGGTCGCTCAGAATTGACTCCGCTGACGGTATCCATTTTGATCAAATCACAGAGAATCTGATCTGTCCTCGAAAGTTCCATTTTCGTCTCCATCTATACTCATGCAAGGTTGTTGATATATTCCACAGCGGCAAGTGCTGCCACCGCACCGTCTGCAGCTGCAGTTGCAAGCTGTCTCACCTTTTTCGTTCTGCAGTCTCCCGCAGTGAAAACCCCCGGCGTATTCGTCAGGCAGTCCTCCCCTGCTGCAACATAACCTTTGTCGTCCAGTCCTGCCACGTCAGCAAAATCTTTGTTGTCCGGCATCTGGCCGATGGCGACAAAGACACCCTGGACGAGAAGGGTGATGACTTCTTCTGTCTTCACATTCTTGACCTTCAGGCCGCTGATCATCGTATCTCCAACCAGTTCCACCGGCACACTGTTTAATACAAATTCTACATTGTCCTTTTCGCGAAGTCTTTTGACGTTGGCTTCCTCGCCCCTGAACTGATCTCTCCTGTGAATCAGATAGACTTTGTCAGCAATGCCTGACAAAACCTCTGCATCTTCTAAGGCTGTGTTACCGCCTCCGATGACCGCCACGTCGCGGCCTCTGAAGAAAGCGCCGTCACAGGTTGCACAGTAAGAGACGCCGGCACCAGTGTATTTTTCTTCATTTTCAAGACCCATCGGTCTGTTTTTGGCGCCAGTAGCGATGATGACAGACTTTGTCTCATACACAGCGCTTTCCGTCTTCACTTTTTTCGATGCGCCGGTATCTTCAATGCCGACTGCTTTCTCGTATACGATCTCCGCACCCAGCTCTGTAGCCTGTTCGTAGAGATTGGTCGCAAGCTCCAAGCCAGAAACCTTTTTGATTCCCGGATAATTTTCGACCTCTGGCGTATTGATAATCTGTCCGCCAAAACCTTTTGCGTCGATCAAAAGCGTCTTTTTTCCGGCACGCTGACCGTAAATTGCTGCGGAAAGTCCCGCTGGACCCGCTCCGATGATTACCATGTCGTACATCATTTTATCACTCCTCTTTTAAAAACACTCATCATTTCCCTGGTGAGGCTGAATCCATCATCATCTACAGGCATCTCTTCCCGCTCAAACCATTCTGCTGTAGACAGTTCTTTCTCATCCATAGTGATCGTATCATCTCCATCTAAGTCACAGAAAAAACCTAACAATAGGTTGCTGTCTGTTCCCCAGGGCTGACTTTTGTAATATCTGATATTCTTTACTTTCAGGCCTACCTCTTCCATCACTTCTCTGGCGACAGTTTCCTCAGCTGTTTCGCCGATTTCAGTAAAACCTGCAATTAATGCATATTTTTTATATACCCTGCCATTGTATTTTGTAAGCAGAATTTTGTTCCCATTGATTACACCTACGATGACTGCTGGTGCGATTTTCGGAAAGATCATATTGCCGCAAGCTTTGCATCTCATCATTCTTTCTGCGTGGTCGTGTTCCAGCTTCTTCCCGCACCTGCCGCAGAACTGATTATCACGATACCACTGATAGAGATGATATGCGGTTGCAGCCGCAAAAGCCAATTCCTTCCACTGAAACTTGCGCAGATTTCTCGTGGACTCCCATTCATAGCCTGCCTGCGGTTCTGCCTTTTCCAATGTCAAAAAATAGCGCTCCTCGTTGATGCGAAAGAGGTATTGCATCTTGTGGCCTGCAAAATCGACGGCTTTCGGCACAATCAAAGTTCCGTCTGCGGACTTTGATACCAGAATTTTATCTCCATCAAAGCAAAAGACGTTGTCACATTCTTCTGCTTCTATTTCTTCGAATTCGTTGTACAATTTTTTATCTCCTAAGTCTTGAATCATATTACACCTCTGACCAATATATTATTTACACTACCGATTATTTTATCACAAAAATATGAATTCGTATAGATGGCGTGCTACAGCAAACTCACTCTAATGCCATTTCTTTAAAGACTAACAAAATAGCGCCCCGAAATGGGGCGCGTCGCTTGATGAAACGGACGGCGTAGGGAGTCCCGCTCCCGCAGGAGCGAAGCGTTGCATTTCGATACTACTCAGGGATTTATCATCTTAAAGAGGACCTCCCGGCGGTATTCTCTTCCATCAGCGCGAAAAGAAAACTGTTCTGGAATGACATCTTGTTACAATAGCTTTACGCTTTTTGGTCACATCTGCACACTCTCGCGTAACCGGATTGCTGTCAGAAGGCTTCAACAAAGGGGTATATCTGCTCTCGGTCACTTATTATATCAATTTCTCCGCCGCAAAAGCCGTTCACAGTCCACAAAAGTAACCGAAAGCTGCATATTCATGGATTCTGCAGGGAATCATGTCTTATCTCAAGGCGTAAAGCAGGATATGGCATCTGACACCGCTGCAGCGTTACGCGAGACCTCCAGAAAAGCATCAAAAAGCCTAACTTTATTGTAAAAGACATCTGGTGCATACCCCTATCCCGTATATATCACAATCAGCAATCGCATGATAATAGATGGTGAACATTTTCAAGTAGTTATTTGGCAGTTCTAATCGCCTTGCTCGACCACTTGGTGTAGACTTTTACGCCGTCGATGGTCCTGAGACCTCTCACCTTGTAGTAGTATCTGGTCCCCTTCTTCAGAGCCTTGGTGTTCTTGTAGCTCTTCTGGGTTCCACTCTTGGTGGTATAGAAAGCCTTGGTTCCATATCCGCTGTTCTTCTTTGTTGAGCGGAATACCTGGAAGCAGTCAACCTTGAAGCCGTAGCTCTTCTTCCACTTGATGGTGATGGAACCCTTCTTTGCAGTTGAAGATGCCTTGATGGTCGTAGCCTTCACGCCTGCCTTAATCTGGTCATTCTTTGCCTTCTCCTGCTCTGCAATCACCTTGTCGGCCTCTTCTGCAGTCATGACTGCATAGGTTGAGAAGTGTCCCGTTGTGAAGGTGTAGGTTCCGTCGGCGTTCTTCTTGCCTTCCATCTTGACATAGTTGTCGTCCTCGTCGATGTAGACGCATACGACCTCCTTGTCCTTTAGGGCTGCCGGAAGCGCTATTGTGACTTTCGCATTGCCGCCCTTGAAATCGGTGATGTTTCCACTCTCAGTGATGATCTTCAGCTCCACCTGTACCTGGCTGTCGTCTTCTTTTACTTTCTCAACGACGATGGATACAGTGCCCGTCGTGGCTTTTTCTGCTACTGCTTCTGCTGCCTTCTGGTCTAATACAACCTCTGCAGCATCGGTCTTGACGACTACGTCTGCGGCAGTTTTTTCAACAATCGCCTTGATTGTCTCTGCAGGAAGCTTGACTTCTGCAGTCTTGGCATCAGCCTTTGTCGTGGTTGCATCGATGACGATTTCTTTGGACTCGTTTGCAACTGCCTTATCCACGATCTTATCCGCCGTAGTCTTGTCTACTGTGGCAGTCGCCTTGCCGTCTGCACCTGTTGAAGTTTCAATGTCAGCAGTTGTGGTCTTGTCTACAGGATGATTGATTACATTGTCTGGTACAGAAGGAATAATGGGCACATAAATTGGTTCCTGATAACAAACGGTTCCATCAGACTCCTGCACATAAGACGGTGCAAGATATTCTGTCACATCTTCCTTATAAGTACCACCCATAATTGTAAGTTTCCCCGTATTGACTATAGTTTCTTGGTCATTTTCTGCGCTCACTTCGCCATTACCCATCAGCGTCAAATTGCCATTGTTTGTAATTGTGGCTCCCTCTGGTTTATCAGCGTTACTTAAATTGTGATTGTTCAAATTAATATATATATTTTTGTCTTCTGCAATGGTCACTGCGCCCGTCTCGTTCTGCTGTAAAATAATTGTCTCACCATTATTTGCACTGTCTACCGCAGTTTGCAGACTTCCGTATAGATAATGTCGTTCGTCATCACCAGACTTTCTGACAACTTCCGCAGTCCCATTATCACAAGTTAATAAGCCCTTCAAGTTAGAAAAATAGGTGTCTGAATCTATAATAGCAGTTTTGCTGAGGCCAACAAAAGCTCCAGTATATGTTCCTCTGCCGGTGAGCTCGACCTTGTTTACCGCACAGTTTTTGATGTAACTAGGATATGGACTGTTATATGCATATCCTGCAATTGATCCAACATATTTACCCTTTAACGTAACATTTTCCACTTCGGAATTTTGAAATATGGTTCCGTAGTGTAATACTCCGCCCAGACCTCCACTAATAGGGTTATCTATTGTCAAATTAGCCACTTTGCAATGGTCTATTCTTATAGACTTATTGCCTTCCCCCATATGACCACAAATACCGCCTGCCCAATTTCCCAGGCCTTTAATCAAGCTTCCTTCTTCTGCAATAACAGTACAGTCTTTATAGTTCGCATAACTTTGGCCGGACATTCCGCCAATATAACTGCCCTTGCTTCCTTTAGATTCAATCCTTATCTTTCCAGCGACATGACAATTAGTTATTGCACCTTGATACAGATTGCCACCCATACCACCTACATAAGAATCCCCAACCAAGTGAACATTCTTTACTGTAAGATTCTTTATATATGACGGGTTATCCCCTCTGCCAGTGCAACCGAACAATCCAATATACTGTTTTCCTTCTTCTAATATCTGAAGATTACTGACTGTCTTTCCATTTCCCTCAAAAGTTCCACAAAACTCTTTGCTCTTTGTACCTATTGGTGTCCATGGATTATTATCTAAATCGATATCAGACTTTAGTGTCACTGTTTTGTTCCAAAACATATCCCCTTCATTAACCAGTTTCGCAAGGCCTGCGAGTTGTGCTGCTGTGGAAATTTCAAATGACGAAGCCATTGAATTATACCAACTAGTATCAACAGAAGTTCCATCCCAGGTATTTACCTCGTTCCCTTCTTCTGATGCAAATGCTGCTCCAGGAATAAATGCAGTCAGTAGAATAATGCACAACAACAATACAGAAATTTTTTTCATTTTTCCTCCTAAATTAAATAAAAGCAAACGCCTTCTACAGGGTCTGCTTTATACAATGTTCTTTTATATCAAGTGCAGCTGGCTGCCATCCCATTGGAACAGGCCCTGTAGCTTTGTGTCACTGCCTTTCGACAGTTTTACCAAGTATTTTATTTTCTTTTAAATTATATCCTTCTCCCCGGTATTTTGTCAACTTCTAACATTTATTTATATTACTTCTTGGATTATTTAACATAAAAGGATGCCATACAGCTAGACCTATTCAATCTGCTATATGACACCCTCGATTTTGTGCGTAGTATTTTATGTAGTTATTTAGCGGTTCTGATCGCTTTGGTTGACCACTTGGTGAATACCTTGTCTCCGTCGATGGTCCTGACACCACGAACCTTGTAGTAATATCTGGTTCCCTTCTTCAGAGCCTTGGTGTTCTTGTAGCT
>NZ_DBFWLQ010000025.1:0-21352 GCF_048465375.1 Emergencia sp.
ATGATGTATTTCGGCATCAAGGTCATCAGCCCGAAGGTATTCCTGGTTACAGCTTGTATCCTGTGCTCCATCGTATCCCTGGCGACAGGTTCTTCCTGGTCCACGGCAGGATCCATGGGTGTTGCCTTGATTGGCGTCGGAACTGCTTTGGGATTCCCTAACGTCATGACAGCGGGAGCTGTCGTATCCGGCGCATACTTCGGAGACAAGATGTCACCGTTATCCGATACCACCAACCTGGCACCTGCCATGGCAGGATCTACTTTGTTTGATCACATCAAGCACATGGTCTATACCACCGGTGCATCACTAATTATCGCTTTGGTTGCATACACCGTCATGGGCTTCATGCATTCCTCATCCAACGAGGTGGACCTGACGACGCTCAATGATATCACGGCATTCATCGAAAGCGCATCAAAAATCAGCGTTGTGGCTCTGCTGCCACCAATATTCGTTATCGTAGCAGTTATCTTGAAATTCCCGGCACTGCCTGCACTTTTAGGCGGCGTATTCATCGGCGTACCGTTCATGTTCTGGAACAAGGACTATATTGAACCTGTTTTGAACGACGGCAATGGCGACACACTAATCAACAACATCTTCAACATCATGAACAACGGCATCACCATGGGTAAGGTTCCTGAGGATGCATCCCCAGTAATCCAAGAACTGAGCAGCCTGCTTGGCAACGGCGGTATGCAGGATATGTTCTGGACCATCTCCATCATCCTCTGTGCAATGTGCTTCGGCGGCATCGTAGACTGCACCGGTATCATGGGCACCTTCGCAAACCTGTTGCTGAAGATAGCAAAAGGCAGAGGCGGTCTGGTTCTGGCAACAGAATTCAGCTGTATCTTCGTAAACGCTATCTGCTGCGACCAGTACTTAGCACTGGTACTGCCTGGCAGAATGTTCAAGGAAGCATTTGAAGACATGAGACTGGCTCCAAAGAACCTGTCCAGATGTCTGGAAGACTCCGGAACTATTACATCCAACTTCTTCCCTTGGAATACTTGTGGCGCGACTATGAGAAAGTTCCTCGGCGTAGGCAGCGGATACATACCATATGCAGTCTTGAACTGGATTAATCCGGTCGTATCTATCGTCTTTGGCTTTACTGGAATCACCATGACCAAGATGACGGAAGAAGAATATGCGAAGATTTTGGAAGAGAGAGAGAGAGAAAAAGAAGAAGCTCTGAAAGCTTTGGAAGCATAACATTTATTTTATCGTTAGAAATAGAATAAAATCTATAAAAGACAGAGTGCACATTTGTGCACTCTGTTTTGTTGCCTCTATCCCACCATTTGACATCGCTCCCCTATATGTTCGTCCTTTCTCCCCCTATCTCATCCAACACCTCATACATCCTATCTACAGCAGCTTCAAATTCTTTCTCTGGTAATGCTAAAGAAATTCTTATCCAATAATCGTCTTCCTTGGCTGGTTTTAGTGCAAATCCAGACTCAGTAAAAACAGCAATGCCGGCTTTATGAAGAAGTTCTTTGCATAGCTCCAACTCTCCCACACATTTACAAGTATTTAACTTGATCAAATAATTAAATCCTGTATCCATCCGTGTCTCTCCAATTATAAAGAAGGAAAGTTTCTCACTTAAATATGTTTTGTTCGATGTAAAAGTCTTTTCTTTAGCAAGCGCCTCTGATTTAAACATCTCATATTCGTCCCAAATACGTCTTTCCACTAATTCTTTTACGTAATCGCGCACGTTTTGTGAGCACAACTCTGTTGTAGCCATAAACATTTTCTTAAAGCATTTTATAATCCGTTCTCGTTCCTTTTCGGTCTGACCATATTGTTCACTTAAATACAGACACCTAAATAGCATCGTAATCCATATTGCAATGGCAGGTATATTCGGCGGATTCATCAGCATCGCTTGCTTTGTTCTGACAAAGTTCATCAAATTATAATCACCGGCAATATAGCCAATCCTAAAACCTGGTACACTCTCCGTCTTAGAAAGAGAATTTACAATGATACACTTTTCCAGCATTCGATGTTTCATAATATGTGCCTCTGGAAACACCGCTTCATTTTTCGAAACAATCATATTACATACGCAATCGAATATGCAGTGGATCCCTTTTTCGTGCAGTATACCCATAATCCAGTCTAATTCTTCATCGGTATACGTTTCCCCTGATGGATTGCAAGGATAACTAAAAACAATGACCTCGGGTTTTTTGGTCTCAATTGCGGTGATCAATTCTCCTGCCGTTGGCATATCCCGGTTTGGTAAAGCCGAACGGGTTTCCTTGATCTGATATCCATACTGGTCGCCTAACATTTTGTACAAAGGATAAGTTAAGCCAACTAAAAGCATTTCCCTTTTTCCAAGAGATCGCAGATAATCTAGTGCAATATCCATGGCTTGACTTGCTCCTATTGTCATGCTTACATCAAGATCAGCCTGCAGAAAGATGTCCCCTCCTGAATACAAAAATCTTTCGTATAGTTTTACCGCATATTTTACTGCTTGAAAACCAGTCGTAGCGGTGTACTGCTGATACAGAAAATCTTCTTCTAGTTCTTTCTGCATAGTTTCTTTCCAAATAGTCGGTATGGGAAGGTAATTTACGCCAGAGGACAAATCTGTGTAATTATTCTTTTGTGGCAGGTAAAATATTTCTCTATGAATCCCAAACTGACGATCAAAAAAATTATTAGGATCCCAGCCTCCTTCATTCTCTTTCCAAATTTCCATTTTCACTCCTACATCGATATTGGTCTAATATTTTGATTATTTATTTCATATATACAGTCCCCGATATCCATCAGACTTTTCCGATGTGTAATAACGAGAATTGTTTTACCACTCAGCTCTTTAATGGTATTAAGAATCACACGCTCTGTGCCTTCATCCAATGCGGATGTCGGTTCGTCAAAGATAATAACCGGTGCATCTTTTAGCAATGCTCTTGTGATCGCCAGTCTCTGTCTCTGCCCTCCCGAAAGCGAATATCCTCTATCTCCCAACTCTGTATCCAGTTTATGAGGCATCTCCAAGACTTCATCCAGCATTCCCGCCTTTCGTAGCGCAGTATATAATTCTTCCTCTGTATATTGATTTTCCTCTTCCATCAAGTTGTCTCTAATCGATTCGTTAAAAAACAAATCATCTTGTGAAACGAGAGAAATATGTTTTCGCAGATAATCCAAATTTATCGTTTCAACAGGATATCCTCCAATGCTCAGTGAACCTTCGGTCGCATCCCAAAGACCTGTAATTAGATGAATCATCGTAGTTTTGCCTTGACCACTGGCGCCCACGATGACATGAGTTTTGTTAGATTCCATTTTGACTTGAGCATTTTTGAAAACCCTTTTGCCTGTAGGGTAGCAAAAACCAACGTCATTAAATTCAATATCAAACTTCTTGAAATCCGGTTTGTCGCCGCCCTTGTCCGTCTGAGAATCAAAATAAATCTTATCAAATCTCTTGAGTGACGGCATCAGTTTGTTTCCCTGCACCCGCAAGGCAGCAACGAGCCTGCCAGGGTCAATTAAAAAATCCGAATATTGTATAAATGCAACTAAAACGCCGATGGTTGCTGTTCCCATAAAAATCTTATATCCTTCATATATAATTGCAATAGAAATTGATAAAATGATAAAGCATTCTAATGACCCAAAACTAAGATTAGAATAAGTTACAATCTTTTTATACATCATAGACAACTGCATCAGCATTTGGCGGTATTTTCGTCTGCACTTTTCCTTAATACCATGGGCAGCAATCAAAGCTGCATTTGAAATAAATTCTTCCGATAAAGAATTTTCTCGTGCCATTTCTGCCCTGAATTTGTCGTACCAATCATCGAGCTTCCACTCCAAATTATTCTGAATAATTAAGATAAAGGGAAAACAAGCTAGCAGTATCAGTACCAAATCCCATTGCAGATAGGCCAAAACTGCAAGAATTGCTATTGAATTGACCAAATCAGCTATCGTCCTGTAAACCTGATATGTAAACACCGCTACCTGAAGGGTATCTTCCATAATGACTTCCATCATGTCTCCTGTGGTATTTTTAATGTAAAACTCTCCCTTTTTTTTGAAGAAGCAATCCATTAAAATCCATTCCAGGTCTTTCCCATACTGAAATTCCCTTCTCGTCGTATATATATTAATCACAGCTCGAAAAATAGCTTTTGTTATATTTGCGAAAAAAAACAGCAGCGCAAGTAATAAGAACTGTCTGAAATCATCAGCCTGCACTAACGCATCAATCACGTTTACGGTTATTAACGGCAATAAAATAGTAGCTCCTGCATAAATAAAAAGCAGCAGCATATACCCCTTCATTGGTGCATCGTGTTTCTTCGCAAGTTGCCGCGTTCGCTTTAACGCCTGTGTAAAAGTTCCACTGCCTCGTAACTTCATACCAAATGACTCTCTTTCATAATTAAAAGTAAGAGGCAGTGTATGAACCTGCTAGGATGCATACACTGCTCTTCTTTTACTACTCCGTTTTAGTATACTGCACATTTATGCCTGCAAGTAGGCGGGTCGTAATGCGGACATTTTTGCTTGCAATCGACTAAAATCGGTTCAACGATCATCTTCATAGTCTCTTCCTCCTTTCTTAAAAAATCTTATATAATGCACTTGGGCTTTAACTAGTCAACAGCATCACATTTCAGCTTTATGTATTCCTCTAATTCATATTTCCAGTTTTCGCAAATCGGTTCTCCGATACCTATGCCATTATACGGGCAACCACCCATACAAAACGGCAGCAATTTACACTGTCTGCACTTGTCATAATTAAATGGTGACCATGTCATGTATTTGGTATAATTGAAATTCGGGTTCTCCATGAACACATCAATACTTTCCGCGTTTTTAAGACTACCAATACTGTTTTTCTTAATGCCGATATCATTCCAGCATTTGTAAACGTCTCCATCTGCATCAATCACATAAGAGTATAGATAATCGGCTCCGCATTTCGTGCGAGTAGGAACAGGATAATCCGTTGGCAAATTCGCTTTAAATAACAACTTTTCAAATTTTACCGCAGTTCGTGCAAACTCTTCAGTACTTAAACAATTGTCACAGAAAGACTTACTGCTATCTGTATTGGCTATTACATGACCTAAATAAAGATTTTCGCTTAGTCCTTTTTCTATTGCAAAATCCAATAGAGGCTCCAATTCTTTTTCCGTTTCCTTATCAACGTTAACACGTATTGCCATCTCAAATTCATGTTCTTTCGCACGAACTGCATTTTCAATAATCTTTGTAAATGTAGGTTCCCCACTGCCGTTCTTTAGACGCCTTTTTTTATTATGCGTATCGTGAAGACCGTCCAAAGTTATTTGCATTGAGGTCACTTTATATTTTTTAAGTTTTAAAATAGTTTCCTCATCCAAGAGATACCCATTTGTAACAATGCCAGCTTCATAACAAACCTGTTCTTTCTGACAGATTTCCATCATTCGCTCTGACATACAGTAAATTATATCTTTCGCTAGCAGCGGCTCTCCTCCAAACCAGGTGATATCAACATTCTGTCCGTCTTTTGCAAAAACAGATACCATAGAGAGTATTTTTTCTTGAAGTTCCTCAGACAGAATGCCGGTTTGCATACCTTCAAAACAATACGGACAAACAAAATTACATGCCATTGTAGGTGCGATGACCAGACCTAATCCTGACGGTTGATATTTACCCCAGTTATACTTCATTTCTAGTTGCTGGAGTTCATCGGCCTCATCATCTACTAAAAATCCTACTCGTTTCATTTGCTTCGCTAGATCAGATTGCTCTATGCTTTCGCCCCGTCTTACAGCCTCCAGTATGTCAATGGCCTCTTTATCTAACGCTGCCGTTGCAATTGTCCTACTATTAAACACAAGATACTGATCTTTGTATTCTACATAAATGTTATACTTTGATTCTTTCATATCAAACCCCTATCATAGCCTCCTCTAGATTCCTTCTCCATAAGATAATTATATCATATTTTTCTTTACGCAACAATCGCTTTTATCTAAATGTTCAAAATTTTTAAATTAAACTTTTTTTAATTTTTATCTAAAGTTTCTCAAAAAACACTCCGCTAACACCCCTTCTATTTAATGAAATACAACTCGTAGAATGTTTTATTGCAGAAATTTCCGATATATGATATAACATGTATATCAATGTATGGGGATACTGACGCGATTGGGACAACAGGGGTTTATTTGACATCATTTTCAAGGAGGACTTATTTATGGGTAAAAAAATCCCAATGTGGCAATGTGTAGTGACAATCTTATTCACTATTATTGTCTTGCTATATTGTCTCGGAATACTAGGAAAGGTTTTCGGCAATGCGTTCAGTTGTGATTACGGGGAAGTCCATATCGCTCTGATTGTCTCTTGTAGCTTTGCCTCACTTGTAGCCGTAGCAAATGGTTATAAGTGGTCATTTCTGGAAGCTGGCATCCTCTCTTCTATTAACCGCTCCATGCAGGCAATGCTAATCTTGCTTACGGTAGGGTCCCTAATTGGCGCCTGGATATCAGCCGGCGTTGTACCGGCTATGATTTATTACGGCTTGATGATTCTGAAGCCGTCCATCTTTCTGATGGCCAGCTGTATTCTCTGTGGCATCATCTCCCTATCCACCGGCTCTTCCTGGACGACAGCCGGCACGATAGGTATCGCCTTAATCGGGGTTGGTACAGGACTGGGCATCTCTATCCCTATGACAGCTGGAGCAATTGTATCCGGCGCTTATTTTGGGGACAAGATGTCACCTCTCTCTGATACGACAAATCTAGCACCTGCTATGACAGGGGTTGCCCTCTTTGATCACATCGAACACATGCTTTGGACCGTAACGCCATCATTGCTGATTTCTCTTGTTATTTTTATGATTCTAGGATTGCAGGCATCAGGCAAGGCAGATATGGCAATCGTAGATGATATGCAAACAGCGTTACTGGCCAACTTTAAAATCAATCCTGCACTGCTGGTTCCTCCTCTGATGGTCATTCTGATTGTAGCATTAAAGCTGCCCGCACTGCCGGGCCTCATGGGCGGTATTGTCCTCGGCTGCATTGTCGGTTCAATATTTCAGGGTATTCCGCTATCTGACTGGCCGGAAATCCTTCATTACGGATATAGTGTTGATCATTTCAGTCACGTATTTCAAGCCGCTGCCGATACCCTGAATATGGATCCTGTCTCAGTACTAAGGATGGACAACGGAGATTTTGCGACCGCTGCATCTAGCGAGGGTTTTAGATCTGCCGTTATAGGAGAATACAATATCGGTGCTTTAATCAATGAGAAAGGCGGCATGAATTCCATGATGTGGACGATTAATCTGATTATCTGTGCGATGTGTTTCGGTGGCATCATGGACGCTTCTGGCATGCTGGGAACCCTGGCTGGCGCACTGCTGAAATTAGCAAAAAATACGGGCATTCTGGTAACCGTAACAGTATTCAGCTGTATCTTTATGAATATCATCGCCGGCGACCAATACCTCTCTCTGGTATTGCCAGGACGTATGTTCAGAGAGGCTTATGAAGATAGAAAACTGGCTCCAAAGAATCTATCCCGATGCCTGGAGGACTCCGGAACGCTCACATCAAACCTGGTGCCATGGAACACCTGCGGCGCTACCATGAGCACCTTCCTCGGTGTCTCTCAGTGGGGTGCAGGCGGTTATGGTCCTTATGCCATCCTATGCTGGATAAATCCTCTCGTATCCATTTTCTACGGATTTACAGGAATCTCAATGGAGAAGATGAGCGATGAAGAATATGAAAAAATTCTGGAACGAAGACAAAAAGATAATACGGATGCTTTGCAAAGTATGGATGCTTAATCGATAAATGAATAGAAAAAACTACAAAATGGTGAGGCAGAAATCTGCATCACCATTTTTAAATTGTTATTAACTTTCTAATTCTGATAAATAGAGATACAGCCTGTCAATTGTCTTGCGGAACAATTCAATAGGTGCAGCTAGGGAAATCCGCACCCAATAATCATTTTCCTTTGCCTTTTTCAGCGCAAAGCCCGATTCCGTGAATACTGCAATCCCAGTTTTCTGAATTAGATCTTCACAAAAATCCAATTCGGTAATGTTATGACAAGGCTTCAATTTAACTAAATAGTTAAAACCTCCGTCCATCCGCGTGGAACCATCCAAAAAAAAGAGTAATCTTGTTTCCACATACTCCTTATTAGAAACAAAAATTTTTTCCTGAGCAAGCATTTCTTCTTTGTATTTCTCATATTCATCCAATAGACGTTGATCTATTAATTCCGATACATAGTTTCTAATGACCTGGGAACATAACACTGTAGTAGAAAAAAATATTCGCTTAAAGCAACAAATGAGTCTTTTTCTTTCTTTTTCCGTCTGCCCATATTGCTCACTCAAATACAAACAGCGAAAAAGCAATGTAAGCCAGACAGCAATTGTTGGCATATTGGGCGGATTCATGATACTTACTTGCTTTAATCTAACAAACTGCATCAGATCGTAGCAACCAGCAATATAACCGATTCTGAATCCAGGGACACTTTCAGTTTTAGAAAAAGATGTAACAATAATGCTCTTTTCCAGCATTCTGTTTTTTAAAATAAACGGCTCTGGCACAGTCACCTCTTTTCCAGACATGATGATATTACAAACGCAATCAAAGATGCAGTAAATTCCTTTTTGATGCAATGTTTGCATAATCTCATCGAGTTCTTCATCCGTGTATTTTTCACCAGATGGATTGCATGGATAGGAAAATACGAGGACATCAGGTTCGAACGTTCCAATATCCTTTTTCAGTTCAATCACTGTAGGCATATCTTTGTTTGATAAAGCAGACCGGCTCTCTTGAAGCTGATAACCATATTCACTAGCAAGAGTCATATAAAGAGGATACGTCATCCCGACTAATAAAATCTTCTTCTTACCAATGTCATGGAGGTATGCAAGAGCTAAATCGGCGGCTTGACTCGCTCCAATCGTCATACAGGCTTCAATGTCCGCTTTGAGGAATATATTTCCTCTTGAGTACAGGAACCGCTCGTAGAGAATAGCTGCATATTTCACCGTTTGAAATCCATCCAAAGAGGTATATTGTTGAAACAAGAAATCTTCTTCAATTTCCTTCTGCATAGTCTCCTTCCATATTGTTGGTACGGGAAGATGATTAACACCTGAAGAAAGCATCATATAATCGTCCCTCACCGGTAAATAGAACACTTTCCCATGGATTATAAACTCTTTTGATAAAAATAGGTTCGGATCCCATGACTCATCATTTTGCATTCTATATCTCATCTTTTCCTCCTTAAAATTACACGGGCCGGATATCCTGGTCAATAATTTGATACATATAGTCACCAATGTCCATGAAGCTTTTTCTATGGGTGATGACGAGAACAGTTTTGTTCCTTAGCGCTTTGATGGTGTCGAAGATGATGCGCTCCGTCCCTTCGTCCAGGGCTGAAGTCGGTTCATCAAAGATAATAATTGGTGCATCCTTCAGCAATGCCCTGGCAATAGCCAGCCGTTGCCGTTGTCCACCAGAAAGCGTATACCCTCTATCCCCTAGCTCTGTATCCAATCCCCCAGACATGTCCATGACTTCCTCCAGCATGCCGGCTTTTTTCAACGCACAAAAAAGTTCTTCATCCGTATGTTGATCCTGCTCCTCGACCAGATTGTCCCTAATTGTCTCATTAAAAAACAAGTTGTCCTGGGAAACCAGGGCAATATGTTCACGCAAATAATCCAAATTGATATCATTAACAGCATGTCCGCCAATAGACAGCATTCCTTCCGTCGTATCCCAGAGACCTGTAATTAGATGAATCATTGTCGTTTTTCCTTGTCCGCTGGCACCAACAACGACATGCGTCTTGCCCGATTCCATTTTTATCTGTACATGCTCAAAGATTTTTTTACCTGTCGGATAACAAAAACCCATATTCTGAAATGCTATATCAAAATTTTTAAATACGGGTGTTTCCTTTCCTCCACAGGTTTCAGCAGTATGGTAAATCTTATCAATCCTCCGCAAAGACGGCATGAGTTTATTGCCCTGGACACGCAGCTCAGCAACAACTCTGCCGGGTTCAATTAAAAAATCTGAGTACTGTATAAAGGCCACCAATATACCGATAGTTGACATCCCTTGAAAAATTTTATATCCCTCGTAAGCCATCGCTGCAGCAATAGACAGAATAATGAATCCTTCTAGCACACCATAACTGACATGGGAGAGGGTTACAATCTTTTTATAAGTCAAGGCCAAATCGTTTAACATATGTTCATATTTTCTTCTGCACTTTTTTTTGATACCGTGAGAGGCAATCAACGCCGCATTTGAAACAAATTCTTCTGTCAATGAATTTTCTCGCGCCATTCCTTCCCGCAACTTGGTATAATAATCATCCAACTTCCATTCCAAATTGTTTTGAACCAAGAGAATAAAAGGAAGAAATAGCAGTAAGATCAATACCAGATCCCACTGTAGATACATCAGCATTGCGAGAATAGCCAATGAAGTTGTAAGATCCGCTATCGTTCTGTATACTTGATATGTGAAAGAGGCTACCTCCATATTATCTTCCATGATTACTTCCATCATATCGCCGGTCTTATTCTTAATATAAAATTCACCATTTTTTTCAAAGAAATAATCCATAGAGATTTTTTCTAATTTCTTCCCATATTGAAACTCTCTTTTAGATGTATAGATATTGATGATTGCACGTAGAATCGCTTTGGATATATTAATTGAAAGAAATAAAAAAGCCAATAAGAGAAACTGAAGGAAATTTTTTGTTTCCACTAAAGCATCTATCACATATACGGTAACTAGCGGCAGCAAAAGTGTAACTCCCGCATAGACAATTAGTAAAATCAAATACCAACTCATGGTTTCATCGTGCTCTTTAGAGATTTGATGGGACCTCTTTAGCGCTTGTAGAAAAGTCCCACTACCACGTAATTTCATTATGTAACACTCCCTATTCTCCTCTTGAAGCAGGAGGCAGCGTATGAGCAAAAAACCGGATTCATACACTGCCCTGCCTTCACGTTATCATTCTAGTAAACTTTGCATTTGTGACTGCATCCTGGAGTTGCAACCGTTATACAGATAGCCATTTTTACGCTAGTTTCAGCTGGTTCTACGATCACCTTCATCACATTCCCCTCCTTTCTTCAAATGTTTATAATACGTTCTGTATTATCGTTAATTAAATGCATCACATTTTAATTTAATATATTTCTCTAACTCGTATTTCCAGTTCTCACAGATTGGCTCTCCTGCTTGTCGTCCATTATATTGACATCCTCCCATGCAAATTGGCAAGATCGAGCATTCTCTACATTTTTCAAATTTAAAGGGAGACCACGTCAAATACTCGGTATAATTCTTGTTAGGATTTTGCATTAATTGGCTGAACTCTTCCAGCGCACATATATTCCCAATACTGTTCGCCTTGATACCAATATCATTCCAACATTTATACATCTCTCCGTCTGCATCAATGACATACGAATAAAGATAATCTGCACCACAACCTATGCGCGTTGGTGCTGGATAATCGGTCTGCAGATTTTTAGAAAACAGCAGGTTTTCAAAGTCTGCACACACACAAGCGAATTCTTCCGTATTCAGGCAATTCTCGGCAAATTCTTTACTGCTATCAGTATTTGCTTGCAAGTGACCTAGATAGAGGTCTTCACCCAAACCATTTTCAGTCATTAGTTCCAGAAGCTGCTCTAGTTCCCTTTGTGTGTCCTTGTCCATATTGATTCGTATTGCTACATCAATTTTGAGTTTTTTTACGAGAAGTATATTCTCTAAAATACGATCAAAGGTCGGCACTTCGCTGTTATTTTTTAATTTCCGCTTCTTGTTATGTGTCTCCGAAAGCCCATCCAGGGTAATTTGCATGGAGGACAACTTATATTCTTTTAACTTTAGAACAGTTTCTTCGTCCAAAAGATATCCATTTGTAATCATCCCTGCCTCATAATCTACCTTCTCCCTCTGGCAGATTTCAATTAACTGCTCTGACATGCTGTAGATGGTTTCCTTGGCTAAAAGGGGTTCTCCCCCAAACCAAGTTATGTTGATATTTTGACCGTTCTCTGCAAAGTCTGATACTATAGAAATGATTTTATTTTGAAGTTCTTCTGACATGATGCCCTTCTGTGTTCCTTCAAAACAATACGGACATACAAAGTTACAAGCCATGGTTGGTGCTATAACCAATCCTAACCCGTCTTTTTCGTATTTACCCAAGTTATAATTCATCTCAAGTTGCTGTAGTTCATCAGCATCATCATCTACTAAAAATCCAACTCTTTTCATTTCCTTCACTAAATCAGTCTTTTCTATCTCGATTCCTTGACGAACTGCATCCAATATGTCTAACGCCGGTCTGTCCAAGACTGCAGTGGCTATCGTCCGGCTGTTGAACATCAGGTACTTACCGTTATGTTCCACGCTGATATTATATCTTGATTCTTTCATTATGTACTCCTTTTATTACAAAGGTGATAAAATATATATTTTAGTATTGTTTACTAATTATACTATTATCATAATTTTTTAGTTGCTTATTTGTCAGAATTATAATATTTTTCTAAATATTTTAGCATTCTGCTTTAAATCAACCTAATTTACTAATGTACCTTTTATATATTCATTAAACTAAACCACCTGTTTCTTTTCCATGGTAAGAGTCTTTTTTACATAAAAAAGAGCAGGATTCCATTCTAATGAAATTCTACTCTTATATAATTCAGTTTATATTATCTCAAGTTATAAACACATCGAATGGATTCAAATCCGGATAATCAACTCGCTCAGTGCCTCCAGCTTTTCACTGCTCATCGGCGCGAGCCCCTTGAGTTTATACTCGATCCCCAGCTTTTCATACTTACTCTCAGCCATGTTATGATATCCGAGCAACTCTACTTTTCTGATAGTCTCAATGTTCGTCAGAAAATCATTCAGCGCCACAATATACTCTTGCGTATCATTCAGCCCCGGCACGATGACTTGTCTGATCCAAATCGGTTTTTCCAAACGATTGACCACTTCGATCAGCCTGAACAGCGATTCTTGTCCGCGCCCGGTGAGTTCTTTGAAAACTGTCCCATCAGTATGCTTGATATCGAGAAGAACCAAATCCGCCTCTGCGATTGCAGACTCAGAATCTTCATCAAAATAGGTTCCGCTGGTATCAATAGCGCTGCCAATGCCTTCTGCATGCAAACTTTTGATCGCTTCAAAGAGAAATTTGCCTTGCAGCAGCGGTTCGCCGCCGGAGAATGTCACTCCGCCGTCCTCGCCATAATATGGTTTGCCTCGTTTTGCGCGGCTGACAATCTCATCAAGATCGACTTCTCTGCCTCTGCAAGGGTCCCACGTGTCCGGGTTGTGACAATATGCACATCTGGCCGGACAGCCCTGGAGGAAAAATACGGTACGAATACCAGGTCCATCCACCGCGCCAAAGGTTTCTATCGAGTGCAGTCTGCCTTTGTTCATTTCTCTAACGCTCCTATAGGGCTTCGTGGAAGGTTCTCTCGATGACTTCCTTCTGATGCGCTCTTGACAGAGCGTTAAAACGAACAGCATAACCGGATACTCTGATGGTCAGGCTCGGATATTTGTCCGGATTATCGTAGGCGTCAAGCAAAAGCTCTCGGTTGAGGACATTGACATTGAGGTGGTGTGCCCCCTGCCCAAAATATCCTGCCAGCAGCTTGACCAGGGTCTCTTTTCTGCTCTCCATGTCCTTGCCCAGAGAATCAGGTGTAATGCTGAAGGTGTTGGAGATACCATCCTGACAAGTATTCCAATCCAATTTTGCTACAGAGTTCAGAGAAGCGACCGCACCTGTGTCGTCTCTGCCGTGCATCGGATTAGCACCGGGAGCAAATGGCATGCCTGCCCTTCTTCCATCAGGGGTATTGCCAGTCTTTTTGCCGTACATTACATTCGATGTAATGGTCAATACAGAAAGCGTCGTCACCGCATTACGATAAGCTGGCTGTTTTCTCAGTTCCGTGATAGCTTTTTCCGTGATAGCCACGGCGATGTTATCTACTCTGTCATCGTCATTGCCGTATTTCGGGAATTCACCTTCCGTTTTGAAGTCGACAATAATACCATTCTCGTCTCTAATCGGCATAACCTTGGCGTGCTTAATCGCTGACAGTGAATCTGCCGCTACAGAAAGACCTGCAACGCCAAAAGCCATCAGTCTCTTCACTTCCGAGTCAAGAAATGCCATCTGCGACTTCTCATAGTCGTATTTGTCGTGCATGAAATTGATGATATTCATGATTCTGGCGTAGATGCTCAGCAGCCACTCAAGATAGATGTTGTACCTTCTCCACACCTCTTCGTACTCCAGAGGGCCGTCACCCATGGATTCCATCTGCGGGCCCACATGTTCACCGCTTCTCTCATCGATACCTCCATTGATGGCGAGGAGTAAACATTTTGCCAAATTACATCTTGCGCCAAAGAACTGCATCTGCTGTCCCATTTGAATGGCTGATACACAGCAGGCAATAGAATAGTCATCCCCATAATGTGGTCTCATCTTATCGTCATTCTCGTACTGGATGGAGTCTGTATCGATGGACACCTGGGCACAGAATTTCTTAAAAGATGCCGGCAGGCCCTTTGCCCAGAGAACCGTCAAGTTCGGTTCCGGTGCAGATCCCAGGTTGTAAAGAGTATTTAAAACTCTGTAAGTATTTTTTGTAACTCGATGTCTGCCGTCTGAACCCATCCCTGCCAGGCCTTCTGTAATCCACATCGGATCGCCGCCAAAGAGTTCGTTATATTCACTGGTTCTAAGATGTCTGGCAACTCTTAATTTCAAAATAAAATCGTCGATAAATTCCTGGATCTGTTCTTCCGTATATCTTCCGGCTGCCAGGTCGCGTTCTGCATAAATGTCGAGGAACGTAGAGATTCTGCCGATTGACATGGCGGCGCCGTTCTCCTCTTTGATACCGGCCAGGTATGCGAAATAAGTCCACTGAATCGCCTCTCTGACATCGGTCGCCGGTCCAGAGATGTCGTATCCGTACCGCTGCGCCATTTTCTTTATTTCTTTCAGCGCAACGATTTGATTAGAAACTTCTTCGGCCAGTCTGATGTTATCTTCACTCATGATCGGACGGGAAGAAATTTCGTCGTGATCCTGTTGCTTCTGCTGAATGAGACGGTCAATGCCGTAAAGGGCGCATCTGCGATAATCGCCAATGATTCTTCCCCTGCCATAAGCATCAGGAAGGCCTGTGATATAACCTAAGTGGCGTACTTGCCTCATTTCTGGAGAGTAAGCCTTGAATACGCCGTCATTATGAGTCGTAATGTAGTTGAACATGTGGTCAATCTCTTCTGGCAGTTTCTGTCCGTATTCAGCCAGTTCTTCTCTTACCATTTTGATGCCGCCAAAAGGACAGATGCCTCTCTTTAGCGGTTCATCGGTCTGTAGTCCCACGATCAAGTCTTTCCCTTCGATAATGTATCCCGGATCAAAGGAGTTGATTCTCATGATTTTGCTGGAATCAACCTTCAATGTTCCGCCAGCTTTTCTTTCTTCTACCAGCAGTTCCTTGACTCTTTCGTTACATTCTGTCGTCCTCGCTGTCGGACCCTGCAGGAAACTTTCGTCCCCATCATAAGGTGTGTAATTTAAATTGATAAAATCATCCACATTGACCGTATCAACCCATACTCCTTTTTTAAAACCTTCCCATGCTCTCTCCATTTACTTCTGTTCTCCTTTTCCTCTTTCAACACTTTATCCGATTAACGTATTAATGTATTCTGCCAAAAAATTACGGTTACGACAGCGGATCGTATTTACTTACCGACGGTAACCGTTATTTCTATTTTATACTACCGTAAAGAGCAGTCTTTCGTCAACACCATCGCCCGAAATTTTTATGTTTTTTCCATATTTCTCAATTATCGTTCGATACGTATCTAACAATATATCCTTATTATTCGTTTTCCTTCGGAAATCATTCTTTTTATCTGTTCTACATCAACACTTTTCTCTTCTAGGGTCAAAATGACCTGACTGCTGAAATCTCGTCTCACAATTTTGATCCGTTCTTTTTTTCGGTCAATCAGTCGCAAACCTTGCGGCTCGTATTCAGAAATCATCAGAGGAAACGCCCCCAGCCCATCATCGAGTGTCTCCAGGCTGTCAATGCAATGTCTCAGCTTCAGAGAACGATAAAGCCCTCGTGAAAAAGCATTGCACACGTTCAGGCCGTAATCTCCATAAACCGGCACTTTCGCTTCCAGAAACGCCTGCAGCCAGCCCAGGTTTCCGATATAAATTCCCCTGTCTTTATAATGCTCACAGATAGCATCAAAATGTTCCTCGATAAACTGATCTTCTTTGCCCTTGGTGATATTCGTGATATATGGAAGTACCATCTTCGCTTGGGGAATTTCTGTGTAATGGCGCTCATACTCGACCAAAGGAATCACAGCTACCTTGTCCACATCCAGAGCCTTGAGATCGTCAGGCATCACATAGTTAGAAAAGGAATCCCAGTCATAAAAGTAAAATTCGAGGGTATTGTCGTGACCTTCTTCACTCATCAAATATCCCGGAAAATTCCCTCCGCAGCGCCGCAGCACTAAGGCCTGTTCCAACTGTTCCAAGGCCCTCCTCCTCATATCGTTTATTGACGATATTTGCATTTTCCTGTCGATACCATCTTGAACCTGAAGTTTTCCGACCACAAAGGGTGTGTTGCCGGTTTTCCGCAGCGCCTTCTCGACTCGGCCTGTCTCCACAATATGCTCACAGTCCTTTTCAAAAGGACCTTCCTTCACCGTGATTTCTTCATCACACAAGGCGCTGTGCAGGGTCAGCCGGGCGAAACCCTCATCGTCACAGAAAAAAGCCATATCCACCGGCGTTCTGCGCAGATATTTTCCTTCTTCAAAGGTTTTGTTTTCAAAGGTCCTTCTGGCCGACGAAAGCTGCTCTTTGGAGGAAATTTTGTATAGAGGGTCCCCGTGCTCTACATGACCTTTCAGATCTCCGATGCGGGTGAGACCGCTTTTTAGCTCTTTATAATAGGTAACCACATTGCCTGTCACGTTTTTTCCTTGTATTTCAACGCCATCGCCTATCGACAATTTATGATATAATTTGACATCAATCAAACTGCTTCCCTGCACCATCTTCACTACTTTGCCAATCTTTATACCGCGATGTTTTGGAATCTCTCCTGCCATCAGCTCCCTGCCTGGATTTTCGTAGAAGTAGCCTTCTGTAAAACCTCCTCGATTGAAAATCTGTTCCAGCGCTTCCCGATCTTCGGCCGTGACGGTATCACTGCCCTTCTCATAATACTGATCCAAATACTTTCTGTAGATGGAAGTGACAATGGCCACATACTCCGGCGATTTCATGCGCCCTTCAATTTTCAGAGAGGCTGCGCCGGCCTCAACCAGTTCGCCGATATGATCAAGTAAGCAGAGATCTTTGGGGCTGAGCGGATATTGAAAAGTTTTCATCAATCTGCCGTCCTCATCGAAGGATTTATATGGCAGCCTGCAAGGCTGGGCACACTGTCCTCTGTTTCCGCTTCTGCCGCCGAAATGACGACTCATCTGGCACTGCCCTGAATAGCAGATGCACAGTGCACCGTGAACAAAGACCTCGATTTCTATTTCTGTGTTCTGACAAATCTCTTCAATTTCGTTCAAGGACAACTCTCTAGCCAGAACGACTCTTTCATAACCCAAATGCCCCGCCATCTTTGCGCCCCGAAGGTCATAGACACTGGCCTGTGTTGACAGGTGCAGCGGAAAGTCGGGCAGGTTCTCTCTGACAACGGCACCCAGGCCTGCATCCTGTACAATCAAAGCATCCACGCCGATCTCATAGAGAAACAAGACATATTGGAGCGCCTCATCCATTTCCTCGTCAGCAATGAGCGTATTCATGGTCACATAGACCCTCACCCCTCTTTTGTGGGCAAAGTCTACGGCCCTCGTCAATTCGTTATTGTCAAAGTTTCCTGCGTTGATGCGGGCATTAAACGATCTGCCGCCTACATAAATCGCATCGGCACCATTTTCAACTGCCGCGATAAATTGCTTTTCTCCTCCTGCCGGAACCAACAGTTCACATTTTTTCATAAAATTCGTTCCTATTCTTTCAATAATTTTTCACTATTTACATCATACTATTTCCAGGAGGTTCTGGCAACTATGTTAAAAATTCTAATGATCTTCGTTCTGCTGCTGGCCATTTTTTTATTGCGTCATGCACTGATACCACTTTGTATCGGCATCACAATTGCATATATTTTAGACCCTTTTGTCGATTACCTGGAAAGAAAATTTTCCGGCAAGAGATTTCTCTGCGTCATTCTCTCCTATCTGGCAGTGATTGCAGCGATTACATTTTTAATATGGGGTTTTGCTGATATCATCGCCGGCAAGATGGCTACAGGATCACTGCAGGAAGCCATTTCCTCTCTGCAGTCCTATTATAACCAGTACAAAGGCGTCCTCAATGAGCTTTTCGGGTTTTCCATCAAAGGCCCCAACATCAGCCATTTACTCCAAAGTTTTGGCGGTGGTGCGGTAAAATTCCTTATTGGTATGATTGCCGGAATCTATCTTCTCAAAGACAAAGACTTCTTCTTGCGTCTGATGAATAAAACCATGCACCTCCTTCTGGGGCAAAAGGTACATGGGATGGTCAGAGAAATCCTCTTTGAGATTAACGATGTAATCTCAGCATTCCTGCGGGGTGTCTTTGTCGATTCTGTCATTGTCGCATTCTTATCTTCCCTCGCTCTGGCATCCATCGGTATAGACTTCGCCGTCTTTATCGGCTGTTTTGCTGGCATTGCTAACGTAATTCCCTATTTCGGCCCCATTATTGGAATCATACCGGCGGTATTGGCAGGCATGGCCGACGGAGGCATTTCCAAAGCCATACTAGCGGCCATTGCACTCTTTGCCGTCCAACAGGTGGAATGCAACTTCATCTATCCACGTATCATCGGCAAGTCCACCGGTCTGCATCCCCTCTTCGTCTTAACTGCCGTCTCCATTGCCGGTTACTTCGGAGGCCTTCTATGGATGGTACTGGCAGTGCCAGTGGCCGGAGTGATCCGTGTCTTGATTTGCAAATGGGCAGAAGAACAATAAGGTGAATTGAAAAAGCTGCCCATTGCTGGACAGCTTTCTGTATGTAAACGTAATGTCATCTCTTGTTGCTCTTGCGCCAAATATTCTGTTCTTCCGCAGCTTTGATCAAATCATCGCGGAAATCTGGATGCGCGATATTTATGATGGCTTCTGCTCTCTCCCAGCATGTCAGCCCTGACAGGCACGCTACACCATATTCTGTTACCATGTACGGAGCCTGTGTTCTCGGCGTCGTAATAACGTCGCCATTGGTAAATTTGCCAATGATGTTAGACGTCATGCTGCCATCCTTGTTCTTATGTACAGAAGGCATCGCCAGGAACGCCTTGCCCTGCTCGGACATGTACGCGCCTGTAACAAAGTCAAGCTGTCCGCCTGTGCCGCTGATGTGGCGGGTTCCAGCTGTTTCTGAGCATACCTGTCCATAAAGGTCCATGGAAATGCAGCTGTTGATAGAAACGAATTTCTTGAACTGTCTGATGGTGCAAGGATCATTGACATAGTGCATCGGTGCTGATAAAATATCCTGATTGTGATCCAAAAACTCATACAACTCTGTAGAACCATTACAGATAGAGAAGATACCTTTTCCTGTATTCAGCTCTTTTTTCTTATCAGTCATCTTTCCTGATTGATACAGTTTCAGATAGCCATCTGACATCAACTCAGTGTGCATACCCAGATCCTTGAGGTCGGAATCCGCAATCAGAGTTCCCAGGGCATTCGGCATACCGCCGATTCCCAGCTGCAAGGTAATGCCGTCTTGTAGATATGGGAAAATATATTCCGAGATTTTCTTATCGATATCGCTGGCTGGTGCAGTTGGTGCAATGCCAATCGGGCAATGATTCTCCACCACATAATCTACCTGCGAAATATGAATATGGTCGGACTGCGTTCCGAAGATTACCGGCATATTCTCGTTGACTTCCAAAATGATGTGGTCTGCATTGTCCAGCATTTCCTGCATGCAGCAATTAGTCAATCCGTAGTTGAAGTTACCCTGCCGGTCCATCGGTGTCACTGTAATCATCGCCACGTTTACCTTGGCAAAGCCTCTGGTATAATAAGAGCCGCAGTTTCTGAACAGCATCGGTTCATAGTAGGTATTACCTTTCCCCGCATATTTACGATCCAATCCTGAAAAATGCCATAAATTATATGTAAATGCTTCTCCTTCGGGATCCTGCTCTACGACCTGAACAGGCTTCATGGAAATTGCATGTCTCACCTTGACGTCTCTCAACTCGTCCTTTCTAGCAGCTAAGGCTGCATCCAGTGCTGCCGGGAAGGAACAAGTCTGGCTGTAGTCTACCCAATCTCCATCTTTTACAAGCTTGACAGCTTCCTCTGCTGTACGCAGCTTGGCCTTGTACTCATCATAAATACCCATAATAGTGGTTTCCTTTCTTATTGGTTAAATTGTTAACGGCGATTAGTTATAATTATAACAAATCGTGCATAAAAGTCAATGCAATTTCTATGTATACATTGAAATTTAAGCTTTTAAGCGCATTGTTTGGGATATCCGTCTGGTGCCCGCACAGTACACATTCCCAAATTTTTCAGATACGATTCTGCTTTTGCAGGCAGTCATTGCGATGAGCATTCTTCTATTTAGCATTCCCTCTAGATCTTACCGATCTTACGAATATAGAACGATATTCTCTGCTATGACGCTAGCCTTTGAAACACCTTCATACCCTGCCTTGTTAAATTGTTAACATTATACGATACTAATTATAGCAAATTGACTCTATAAGTCAATAGACTGGTATGTATACTTTAAAAATTTTCTGAACAATGCTCGATTTCTTCTGCACTATGTGTCTCTACTTTGCTGAAGACGACATAGTATATATGCCTTTGCGGACTGACAAGGTGAGTTTTCGGGTTACGGCAGTCCGCAGTTGATCACGCCAGAAAAAATGTACGGAACATTTTTCTCTCGCCTTTGCCTTTGCGGACTGACAAGACGGGTTTTCGGGGCAAAACAGTCCACAGTTGATCACGCCAGAAAAAATGTGCGGGACATTTTTCTCTTATCTTTGCCTTTGCGGACTGACAAGGCGGGTTTTCGGGTTATGGCAGTCCGCAGTTGATCACGCCGGAAAAAATGTACGGGACATTTT
>NZ_DBFWLQ010000026.1:0-52879 GCF_048465375.1 Emergencia sp.
TTCCGTTAAGCAGGCTCCCCGTGCGGAAGCCCTATTGCGTAACTGCTCACACACCGTTACGTCCTGCTCCCCTGCCAAGCGCCCCTGGCAGCGCACTTTTAACCCCTATTGACACAAAAAAATGCAAAAGCACCTAAAAATTCCGATAATCTGGAGGCTGACAGGGGTGGCTGGAGGGAAGCCATGACGGAGTTTCAACAGTTAGAGCCATTGACGCAGGCCACCCCCTTTGCAGCCGGCGGCATTTTTTAGGTGCTTTCGGCCCTTTTTTATAAAATGACGGGTAAAACCATATCGCTGTACTCCTAGGGCAGCCCTGCCTGCTGCACCCCCCCTGGTTCCGCCCACAACAAAACCCGCGGTTGTCCGCGGGTTTCCTATTGTTATTCAATTACCTTCAATTACCGGAAATACGCAGAGAAATCAGTCCGTGGATAGGCGCAAGGGCTTTGAGTCCCGGAGCGTACACGGGGTACGTGGCGGTAAAATTCACCAAATCAAAGATTTGGGAGTTTCTCGCATGAGGCCTGCCATCGATTTGCGCCCGCAAATCGGGCTAGGGCTTCAAGGAAACGAAAAGCCCGCAGCAACAACGCCACGGGCTGATTTAGCAAGTATTCTATTCGATGATCTCAGTTACTACGCCGGATCCGACTGTCCTTCCGCCTTCTCTGATGGCGAATCTCAGCCCTTCCTCGATAGCGATCGGTGTGATCAGCGCGATCTCCATCACTACGTTGTCTCCAGGCATGCACATCTCTGTGCCTTCCGGTAACTGCAGGTCCCCTGTTACGTCTGTCGTTCTGAAGTAGAACTGCGGTCTGTATCCGTTGAAGAACGGCGTATGTCTTCCGCCTTCTTCCTTCTTCAGCACGTATACCTGTCCCTTGAACTTCGTATGCGGATGGATGGTTCCTGGTTTTGCCAGTACCTGTCCTCTTTCGATCTCATCCCTCTGCACGCCTCTCAGCAGTGCTCCGATGTTGTCTCCTGTCTCTGCTTCGTCTAACAGCTTTCTGAACATCTCCAGTCCTGTTACGACTACGCTTCTCTTCTCTTCTGAAAGTCCGATGATCTCTACTTCCTCTCCTACCTTCAGCACGCCTCTCTCGACTCTTCCTGTCGCTACGGTTCCTCTTCCTGTGATGGAGAATACGTCCTCTACCGGCATCAGGAATGGCTTGTCGTTTGCTCTCTCAGGTTCAGGGATGTATGCGTCGATCTCCTCGAACAGCTCCACGATCTTGTCTCCCCATTCTCCTGCAGGATCTTCCAGTGCCTTCAGCGCGGATCCTCTGATGATCGGTGTGTCGTCTCCAGGGAATTCATACTCGGAAAGCAGCTCCCTTACTTCCATCTCTACCAGGTCCAGCAGTTCCTCGTCATCCACCATGTCGCACTTGTTCAGGAATACCACGATGTATGGCACGCCTACCTGTCTTGACAGCAGGATGTGCTCCCTTGTCTGCGGCATCGGTCCGTCTGTTGCTGCCACTACCAGGATCGCTCCGTCCATCTGTGCTGCTCCTGTGATCATGTTCTTTACATAGTCGGCATGGCCCGGGCAGTCTACGTGGGCATAGTGTCTGTTCGGTGTCTCATACTCAACGTGTGCTGTTGAGATCGTGATTCCTCTTTCTTTTTCTTCTGGCGCCTTGTCGATCTGGTCGAAGGCCACCTTCTCTCCCAGTTCATATCTCTGGTACAGTGTCGTTGTGATCGCTGCTGTCAGAGTGGTCTTTCCGTGGTCTACGTGACCGATTGTTCCGATATTGATATGCGGTTTGTTTCTCTCGAATTTTTGCTTTGCCATTTTTACGTTTCTCCTTTAAATAAATAACAAATTAAATTTTTTGGAGCTGTTGAGCAGACTCGAACTGCCGAACCTCTTCCTTACCAAGGAAGTGCTCTACCAACTGAGCTACAACAGCCTGTCACATCTTAAGTAATCGTACTATATTTTTCACGGATTGTCAACAATTTGAAGTCATCAATCCGTAGATATTTTGTGATATTTTTATGAAAAAATACGGCTCATGCCGTATTTATCAAAAAAACGCCTCATATTCGCTGCGTAACATGGAGTAAATAATCTGATCGAGATAACCTCTTTCGGCTTTATAGTTCTGCCGCAACACCCCATCCCGATGCATACCCAGGCTCTCATAAAGTTTAATACCAACCAAATTGTCAGGATATACGTCCAACCAGAATCGATTCGTCTCCATCTCTTCAAAGGAAAATCTCAGTAAAGCCGCCATGGCTTCTCTGCCGAACCCAGCCGCTTTTTCCGAAATTGCGATTCGCCGAAGTTCAAAGACATTTGATTTAAAATCCAACCTAATCAAAGCATACCCAACAATCACACCATCTTTTTTCTTCTTAAAAATCAAAAGCAAGTGATTCGGGTCATCAATTTCCGCTGCATGTTCCTCATAAGTGCCAATCCACAGATAATCCCGATTTTCGGGATGGGATTCCAGGGCGATAATAGTATCGAGATGTTCTTCTCCCGCCTCTGTAATGATCAATCTCTTTGTTACAATGTCTTTCATATATACACCTCTCCCATATGACAATTTGCCATATGCACGAAACTCTGTCCGCTTACCACCTGCCAGTCAGCAGGTATGAACATTGTATCACAACCGGAGCCATCTGTATCCAGCCATTGCTGCAGCAATTGACCCAACCAAAGTCACGAAATCTCAAGGTAGCTCTGTATTTTTTTCTTAATTCTCTGCATGGCGTTATCCACTGTTTTAGTCGGCCTGCGCAGTTTAAACGCGATTTCTCTATAGTTCTTTCCCTTCAGCATCTCATTCCAAACTTTGTTTTCAAAAGGGCTGAATATATCCTGCTCATTGGCTTTGAGATAGTCGACGACTTCTTTCATCAACATCATGCTGACCGGGTCCGTCTCCGGGCTTGTTGCAGCTAATTTTTCAGAGAGCGACTGCGCTTCATCACCGTCCGTATCTTCTCCTGCGCTGAGCGAGACAGATTCGTTCAGAATTTGATGCTTTTGCCGATTGGCATGCTTAATCGCTGTGATGATCTGCCGGTTGACACACAACTCTGCAAAGGTACGAAAAGAAGCGTCTCCATTCTCATCGAAATCACGAATTGCTTTGAAAATGCCGATCATTCCTTCTTGAATGACATCTTCGTTATCTGCTCCGGCGATAAAATAAGTTTTCGATTTAACCTTGGCCAGTTCTTTATATTTGTTAATCAGATATTCATAAGCTGTGCTGCTGCCTTCCTGGGCCATCTTTACGATGGACTCATCCGACAGCAGATTTAGTTCCTTATTTTCCATCTCTCTGTTTTCTTACCTCATACATCAAAATCGCTGCCGCATTGGATGCGTTCAATGATGTAATCTTTCCAACCATAGGCATGGAAACGATATAATCGCACTTTTTTCTAACCAACTGGCTGATGCCGGTGCCTTCACTGCCGATGACCAGAGCGATTTTCCCTGTCAAGTCCTGATTGTAATAATTTACACCGCCCATATCACAGGCCGCAATCCAGATACCGTTTTCTTTCAGCCGGTCAATGGTCTGCCCGATGTTGGCAACTTTCACGCATGGCACATATTCTACGGCTCCTGCAGAAGCTTTGACCGCCGCTTCAGTCAAGCCGCAAGCGCGGCGTTTTGGTATGATGACACCGTGCGCTCCTGCGCATTCAGCCGTTCTCATGATAGCCCCCAGGTTATGAGGGTCCTCCAGATTGTCTAAAATAATGATAAATGGGTCTTCTCCCCTCTTTTCTGCCAGGGCATAGATGTCCTCTATCTCAGCGTAACTATAAGCAGATGCATAGGCGATGACACCTTGATGGGAGCCTCCTGCTGCAATTCTGTCTAAAGTGATCTTATCGCTCTGATAAATAGGAATCTGCTTGTCTTTGGCCATGCCGATGATTTTAGCGATGGAACCTTCAGCGCCTTTTCCTATTAAAATTTTTTCTATTTCTCTGTCGTTTTTCAATGCCTCAATCACTGGATTCCTGCCGATAATGACATTTTCGGAGGTCTGTTCTTCATACACCTCGTAGGCATCAGCTTTTACGGCTTTCACAGGCCTTGCAGGTCTCTGCCCTTTTCCTTCCGCCCTCGGAACATAACGCTTGCCCTTCCGTCCGTTGATTTCTTCCCAATTTCTCTTATTTTTTTTCTTTTCTGCCATGGCTTATTTTCTCCTATATTCAAAAAACTGATAGCGGATACCCTTCTCTTCCTGCATCTCACTTTGCCAGACGATTTCAAACTCGTCCATCTCGTCTAAATTCACAAACCAAGTATCGGCCTCAAATTTCTGATAAATTTTCGTAATGTAGCAAGTATCACATTTGGGAAGGAACTCCCTGTAGACCTTGCCGCCTCCGATAATAAAAACATCTTCGCTGTCATATTTTGTCAGCACGTCGTCAAGCTCATCTGCAGAATGGACAATCAAAACGCCTTCGGGAGCGTAGTCTTCCCGCGTGGTCAGAACAATGTTGTCCCGATGGGGCAAAGGTTTGCCGCCAGGCAGGCTTTCCAGCGTAGGCCGCCCCATCACCACTGTCTTTCCGCGGGTTCGCTCTTTAAAATACTTTAAATCGCCAGGGATGTGGCAGAGCAGACCTCCGTCCTTCCCAATGGCCCAGTTTTCATCTGTTGCAAGTATGAGTTTCATTTATCTGTTCCTTTCAAAGTTAAACTTTTGCCGTTTCTTGCAGAAACTGTGGCGGCCGTAGCGTGCCACGGAGCATAGCTCCTGCACTCCTGACAGGGGACCTGCCAACGATTTTCGTGACAAAATCGGGCTAGGTCTCCCAGCCCCATTATACGACTAACGCCTTGCCGCGCGCTCCGCTTGCGGGGCGTTAAAGCATAAGGCCTCCCATCAGTTTCTTTCAGAAACTGTGGCGAGCCCATTATACCGCGATTGGTATATTCTTGACCTGAGGGTTTTTCTGATAATCCTCGATGATCAAGTCATCGGTAGTAAAGTCGTAGAAGTCCTTCACATCCGGGTTGAGGCTGAACTTTGGTGCCGGATACTGCGGCCGCTGGATCAGTTCTTCGATAATCGGAATATGTTTATCATAGATATGGGCGTCAGCGATGATGTGAACCAATTCCCCCGGTTCAAAGCCGCACACCTGGGCCAACATGTACACCAAAACAGAATATTGCACCACATTCCAGTTATTAGCGGCAAGAATATCCTGAGAACGCTGATTCAAAATCGCATTGAGCTTGTTCCCCGTCACGTTAAAGGTCATGCTGTAAGCGCAGGGTTCCAGACCCATTTCCATCAAATCTGCAAAGTTGTAGATGTTGGTCATGATACGTCTCGACTGCGGCGTATTTTTAAGCTGCCAGATAACATTATCCACTTGGTCCATTTCACCCTGCTTGAACCTGTATTTGACACCTAGCTGATAGCCATAAGCCTTGCCAATGGAACCGTCTTCGTCAGCCCATTCGTCCCATATATGGCTCTTCAAATCGTTGATATTGTTGGATTTCTTCTGCCAAATCCAGAGCATCTCATCCACCGCCGATTTAATGGCTGTCGGCCGCAGGGTCAAGGCCGGAAACTCATCCTGTAAGTCATACCGATTGACCACGCCAAAGGTTTTTATCGTGTAAGCAGGCGATCCGTCTTCCCATCGCGCTCTGACCTCCTGCCCCTCGGTAGAAAAACCGTGATTCAAAATCTCACGGCACATATTTACAAATAATCCATCCGCTTTACTCATCACTATCACTCCTCAATTCTTTTCAACGCCTCCAGCGCCACTTCTTCCAGGCGCTGTGTCTGACCGTCCAGATAGAGAAAGCCCATCAATGCTTCGAAGGCCGTAGCTAGTTTGTAGGTTACAGCGTCTGCACTTCTCGCCTTTGACGCCGTTTTCCGATTCCTGGCCCGTTTTACCAAGCTGACTTCTTCTTCTGACAAAAAGTCCTTCAGTAAGGATTTGACCGCCTTTGCCTGTCCGTCAGCACACACGTACTTGATGGCTTCCTTGTGCAGCCTGTCCGCATTTTTCTGCCCGCTGTCCATTACATATTTTCTCGCATATATTTCATAAACGGCATCGCCTAAAAAAGCCAATGCCGTTGTATTTATTTCTCTTGGATTCAATTGTTTCATACTATTCTTTTATTATCTGTACACCCTGTGGTGTATCCTTCAGGGTAATCCCCTTTTCTTTCAATAAATCTCTGATTTCGTCAGCTCTGGCAAAATTCTTCGCCTTCCTCGCTTCTTGTCTCTCGTCAACCAGCTTCTGAATCTCCGGATCGATCGCCTCATCAGCTTTGCCCTGCAGCAGGCCCAAAACGTCGGCAAATTCCATCAGAGTCTCCAGAGACTTCTGCGCAAATTCCTTCGTAGCACCGTCTTTCACTGCAGTATTCGCCACCGTTACCAACTCAAATACAGCGCTGATAGCGTCAGCGGTATTGAGATCGTCGTCCATCACTTTGATAAATTCCTGCCGATATTTATCATACGCAGCCAGCTGCTCTTCTTCCGCAGAAGTCATCGGTCCCTCAGCTCCTGCTTTCGTCAGGTAAATCAGGTTCTCTTTGCAGTTCTCCATTCTGCCAAGACCGTTCTTGGCCTGCTCCATCAAAGCGTCGCTGAAATTGATCGGATTTCTATAATGCCCTGACAGCAGGAAAAAACGAATGACTTCTCCGTCGTATTCTTTGAGAATATCTCTTACAGTAAAGAAGTTGCCCTTGGATTTTGACATTTTCTCATTATCAATCGTAATATAGCCGTTGTGCATCCAGTAGTGAGCAAAAGGCGCGCCGTTGCAGCATTCTGACTGCGCAATTTCATTTTCATGATGCGGGAATTGCAAATCCTGGCCGCCGGCGTGGATGTCAATCGTTTCGCCTAAGTGTTTTTTCGACATCGCCGAGCATTCAATATGCCAACCCGGTCTCCCCATTCCCCATGGTGATTCCCAGGCGATTTCGTCGTCGGTCTTTCTCGCTTTCCAGAGGGCAAAATCCAGCGGATCCTGCTTTACCTCGCCCACGGCGATTCTTGCACCCGACTCTAAGTCGTCGATGTTCTGCTTAGAAAGTTTGCCGTATTCCGGAAACTTTCTCGTGGAAAAATAAACATCACCATCGGCTTCATAGGCATACCCTTTTTCCACCAAAGTCTCAACAAATCGAACGATATCCTGAATGTGTTCTGATACCTTCGGATGCACGTCAGCTTTCCTCACGTTAAGTGCCGCAGCATCTTTGTAATATTCCTCAATATACTTTTCCGATACTTCGGGAGCAGTGATCCCCTCTTCCTTCGCCTTATTGATAATCTTGTCGTCAACATCAGTAAAATTCTGCACAAATTTTACCCGATTGCCTCTGTATTCCATATACTTTCTCAAAGTGTCAAATACGACAAAGGGTCTCGCGTTACCTATATGAAAGAAATTATATACGGTAGGGCCACAGACATAGATAGAAACTTCCCCTTTTTTAATCGGTACGAACTCTTCCTTTTTTCTAGTCAGTGTGTTATATATTTTCATCTTCATTCCCTTTCTGATTTTGCTTATTGATCTGGTTGAGCTTATTCTCCAGCATTACAATTCTTCTGCGCAGGCATTCTAACTCTGTAGCTACAGGGTCCGGCAGATTGACCTGGTTGAGATCTTCTGTGCTTTCCCCATATCTCTTGACGATTTTGCCCGGAATCCCCACAACGGTACATCCCGGAGGAATCTCATTGAGCACGATGGAACCTGCGCCGATTTTCACATCGTCGCCCACCTTGAAAGGCCCCAGAACCCTGGCACCAGAACTGACGATGACTCTGTTGCCAATGGTGGGATGACGCTTTCCTGTATCTTTTCCTGTGCCGCCTAAAGTGACACCCTGATATAGCGTCACATCATCGCCAATTTCAGTAGTTTCACCGATAACGACTGCCATGCCGTGGTCGATAAAACATCTGCGCCCAATCGTAGCTCCCGGATGAATTTCTACGCCTGTCAGCCACCTGGCAAACTGTGAAATGATTCTCGCCAATAGTTTCAATTTGTGTTTATACAGGGAATGAGCCGGCTTATGAAAAATCAACGCCCAAACGCCCGGATAACACAGCAAAACCTCTATACTGTTTCTCGCTGCCGGGTCTTTTTTGAGTACTGTCTGAATATCTTCATGAACGTCCCTAAAGAATGCCATTTTGATTCATCCTTTCATATTAAGAATTAATTTTGTATTTATACCCAAAATTTCCCGCTTTACGCAAACAAATTATTCGACTGTAACAGTTTTAATGACGACCGGTTTAATGGGGTCATCCATTCTTCCTCTTGGTACATTGGCAATGTCCAGAGCCACGTCTACGCCCTCTGTAATTTTACCAAACGCAGCATATTCTCCATCAAGATGCGGAGCGTCCGCTACCATGACGAAGAACTGAGAGCCAGCTGAATCAGGAACCATCGTTCTTGCCATAGATAAAACACCAGTGGTATGTTTCAGATCATTCTTCACGCCATTGGAGTTGAACTCTCCTTTGATCGTGTATCCCGGACCGCCTGTGCCATTACCCTTTGGGCATCCTCCCTGGATCATGAATCCCGGAATCACTCTGTGAAAAGTCAATCCGTCATAAAAACCGTCTTTCGCCAATTTTTCAAAATTCTCTACTGTGATCGGCGCGATGTCCTCATAGAGTTCACCCTTCATAACGCCGCCGTTTTCCATTTCAATAATTACTTTTTTCATTTTACTCTTCTCCTTTGTATCTCAATTTATAGTAGGTCATTCCATTGTGTTCCTCTTCAAGTATACCCCAGATTTCATCATTAAAAAACTTCGGATATACATGTGGGAGCTGTCCAATCTCTTCTCTGGACATGAATTTGACCTCTCGTAATACCTGTTTATCTGCGTCAAGCTCCGGATCGCTGCCCAAGGCAAGCTCTCCGCCCACAATTTTTCCAATCATATAGTTGACAAACCGCTGTCCCCGCTCTGGGGATACTTCTTCGATATGCCATGCAACTCCATGAATTTCCACATCCAGACCGGTTTCTTCTTTCGCTTCTCTCACCGCAGCCTCGATGGAGTTTTCTCCTTCTTCAATACCGCCGCCAGGCACCATCCAGATATCGCGATCTTCGTGATGCTGCTTCACCATCAAAATTTTACCTTCTTCGTTCTGCAATACGACTCTTACGCCACCTACCCACATAACATTGCTCCTATCACGCCCGCAGCAATGACAATTGCAATCGGACTTACTTTAAATTTTCCTACAAGGATGACGGTTCCCAAAGTGATCAAACACGGTACCAGGCTGATCGTTTCAAAAGCACTCTGTCCCATGAAGATGACCGCCGCACCGATGAGACCTACCGTCACCGGTCTGATGCCGGCAAATGCTCCTTCAATAGCCCTACTCTCCTTGAACTTGCCGATAAAGTAGCACGCTAAGGTAACTAAGATAAAGGAGGGCATCGCAACGCCGAGGGTGGCAGCAAAGGCACCGGCATAACTCGCGCAGTTAAATCCTACATAAGTTGCCGCATTGACAGCCATCGGCCCCGGTGTCACCTGGGATATGGCAACAAGATTGGAGAACTCATCGGCAGACATCAGTCCAAAGGACTGCGCCCCCTGATAGATCATCGGAAGCATTGCCATGCCCCCTCCGAATCCGAAAACTCCGATCTTGGCAAACACGAGAAATAGTTTCAGGTAAATCACTGCGATTCACCCCCGTTTCCCTTCTTCTTTTCTTTGACTGCAGTATAGATCAAACCTGCAAAAATTCCTGCGACAATGGCCCATACGGCATTGACACTGAATACCGCAATCGCGGCGAAAGACAGCAAGGCAAGTATCCATTGAAAGGGTCCTTTTAGTACCTGCCTGCCAACTTTATATGCAGAGTAGGCGATCAGTCCTGTCGCCGCAGCCTTGATGCCTGCCAAAGCGCCGTTTACATATCGGTTCTCGCCGATACCGGCGAGAACTTTGATGACCAAAATAATGATGATAAAGCTGGGCAGGATGACACCGACAGTAGCGACGATGGCTCCCAATATGCCTTTCTTTGTCTGGCCGATGTAGGTCGCCATATTGATGGCAATGACGCCAGGTAAACCCTGGCTGACTGCAATGCAGTCCACAGCTTCTTCCTCAGTCATCCACTTCTTTTTATCCACGACGATATCTTGTATCAGAGGGATCATAGCCATCCCTCCTCCGATTGTAAACAGTCCTAACTTAAAGAAGGTCCAAAACAGCTGTAAATACAGATTGTTTTTTACTTTTTCTAATTTACTCATTCTAATCCAGCTTCACTTTTCCTAAATGCAAATTTTTAAATATTGCTACCAGTCTTATGACCAGAGTAACGCCAAAGCAGACGTACATAGCCAAACCAGTGCCAATATATTTATATGTTACAGCAAAGGCAATTGCTCCTACAATCGACGCTACTGCATAGACTTCTCGTCTAAAGCAGCGGGGAATTTCTTGTACAAAGACGTCTCTCAGAACGCCGCCAAAGGTTCCTGTCAGCACCGCCAATGCGATGATGACATAAATATCTCCATGGCCGCTGCGGACAGCAACCTGCGATCCGATGGCAGTAAATGCCGCCAGACCAAAGCCGTCAGCCACTGATACCAGATGAGATATTTTGTCAATCTTTTTATAAAAGAAGATGACCGCCGCTGCCGTCAGTAAACTGACGATAGCATACATAGGATTAGCCAGAGATGCCGGCAGGCTTTGATTGATCAGAACATCCCTGATAATGCCTCCTCCGATAGCGGTAATGATTGCCAGAAAACAAATACCATAGTAGTCAAGCTCCCTTTCGATGGCAACCACCGCCCCTGACACAGCAAAGGCGACAGTTCCAATCCATTCCATTACAGTTATAAAATCCACGTTTTCCTCCTGTAAATGGACTATTTCTCACGATTGACAATCTCAATGGCTCTGGAAATTGCCTCTTCAATGGTGATTTCTTCTTTATCCGCATCTCTTCTCAGCTTATATTCTACCTTGCCTTCTCCTGCCAGCTTTCCAACTGTAATTCTCACAGGAATGCCCAGAAGGTCAGCGTCTTTGAACTTGACGCCAGGTCTCTCTTTTCTGTCATCGAGAAGAACTTCCACTCTGGCATCGGCAAGCGCCTTGTAAATCTTTTCCGCAGCAGCAGCCTGTGCCTCATCGTCCGGTTTCACCAAGGTGATAATCACATGATAAGGTGCCACTGACATCGGCCAGATGATTCCGTTATCGTCGTGATGCTGCTCTACGACTGCCGCCAGGGTTCTTGTCACACCGATACCGTAACATCCCATGACGATAGGCTGCTCTTTCTGGTTCTCATCGACATACATCGCTCCCATGGATTCGGAATACTTTGTTCCCAATTTGAAGACCTGTCCCACTTCGATGCCCCTGGCGTGTTTGACAGGTGCACCGCAGACCGGGCATGGGTCTCCCTCCTGCAGTACCTTTAAGTCCGTGATAATATCTGCTTTATAATCTCTTCCGTAATTGACGTTAATCAGATGGTGGTCTTCTTTACATGCGCCTGCGCACAGATTCTTCAGTCCCGTCAGTTCGCTGTCCACTACAATAGTGCAGTCATGAAGGCCGCACGGTCCAGTAAAGCCTCCTACGCATCCTGTAGCAGCAGCCATCTTCTCCTCATCAGCAAATTCGATGGCATGTTCTGGAATATCCAGGGCATTGATCAACTTGGTCATGTTCAGCTCTCTGTCGCCCCTTACAAAAGCGGCTACGTATCCGTTTTCATTGCCCTCTTCGTCATAAATGACAAAGAGCAGTGCTTTGATGGTCTGTTTTTTATCCAGATTTAAGAAATTCGCGACATCTTCTATGGTCTTCGTTCCAGGCGTGAGAACCTCCTCCATTGCAAGTTCGCATACGTCTGCCTGCGGCGGCGCATCGACACATTCTGCTCTTTCAGTTGTAGCCGCCATGGAGCACTTTTCACAGTAGGCAATCTCACTCTCACCGACTTCGGAAATGGCTGTAAATTCGTGAGAATTGCTGCCGCCGATAGCGCCCGAATCAGCTTCTACTGGTCTGCATACAAGACCGCATCTCTTAAAAATCCGGTCATACGCCTCGTACATCTCCTGATAGCTTTGGTCGAGACCTGCGTTGTCCTTGTCAAAAGAATAGGCGTCTTTCATGATAAACTCTCTGCTTCTCATGAGTCCGAATCTCGGTCTGGCTTCATCTCTGTATTTTGTCTGAATCTGATATAGATTCATCGGCAGCTGCCTATATGACGAAATGTCATTTCTGACAATATCAGTAAAAATCTCTTCGTGAGTCGGCCCCAGACAAAAATCTCTGCCATTTCTGTCCTTCAATCTCCAAAGTTCAGGACCATAGGCATACCATCTGCCTGACTCTTCCCACAGTTCTGCCGGCTGAACGGCAGACATATGAATTTCCTGGGCGCCAGTAGCGTCCATCTCCTGTCTGACAATCTCTTCAATTTTTCTTACGGATCTCCAGCCTAACGGCATGAAACCATATACGCCAGATACCAGTTTTCTGATCATTCCCGTTCTAAGTAACAGGATGTGACTTGGGATTTCCGCTTCATTTGGAACCTCCCTAAGGGTTTTAATATGCATCTTTGTTAGTCTCATTTATCTTTTTTCCTCTCTAACGGAGTGTCCCGATTTGTAGCACAAATTGAGGGGAACTCCTTATGGTGTCGTATAACGAATCATCGTGTTAGCAGACAGACTGCCTCTGCCGCTATCCCTTCGCCTCTGCCGGTAAACCCCAGCTTCTCTGTAGTCGTCGCTTTAATGCTGACTTTATCTACGGATACGTTCAAAACCTGTGCAATATTGCCGCGCATCTCATCGATATAGCCAGCGAGCCTGGGTCGCTGACAGATGAGCGTGACGTCAGCATTTCCCAGGGAATATCCCGCCGCAGCCACCGCTTGTCCCGTCTTTTCAAGCAGCTTCAAGCTGGATATATCCTTATAGCTGTCGTCGCTGTCCGGAAACAGCTTTCCGATATCACCGAGGGCCGCTGCACCTAGCATGGCATCCATCAAAGCGTGGAGCAATACGTCCGCGTCTGAATGACCCAGAAGGCCTTTCTCAAAAGGAATCTCCACCCCGCCTAATATCAGTTTTCGATTTTCAGTCAATCTGTGAACGTCAAAACCCGTTCCAATTCGCTGTTCCACGGTCAAATCCTCCGGCGTTGTAATTTTAATGTTGGTGTTTTCACCTGCTACAATGCTGATTGCTCTGCCGATGCGCTCAACCAAGCCTGCATCATCAGTGCCATAAAATCCATCATGAAAGGCTTGTTCGTAAGCTTCTTTCAGTATAGAAAATCTGAATCCCTGGGGCGTCTGCACACACCAAAGACGGCTTCTGTCCAAAGTCCCTTCATCCATATGTCTGATGGTGTCCTTTGGCGGTATCGCTGCAATGGCCGCACCCTCTGCAGCCGCACGTTCCGTCACTTCTTTAATCAAATCGCCGCTGACATAAGGCCGCACACCATCGTGGATTAACACCAGCGAATCGTGCTCTGCCCCTATGGACTCCAGATAACCCACCGCCCGGTAGATGGAGTCCTGTCGCTCCTGTCCTCCGCAGATAACATGAAATCTGCCCGCTGCAATCTGTTCATGAAAAAATTGGCAGCAGAACGTTTGGTATTCCTCTGCTGTCACGATAACAATCTGATCTATGATAGATAGACTCGCAAATTTTTCTACTGTAGTCTCTAGAATTGTCTTATCGCCGATTTTTAGAAATTGTTTCGGCAATGGAGCTGCCATCCGTTTGCCGGACCCTGCAGCTCCAATAATTACATATACTCTTTTATCATGAAGCATATCTTAGTTATTCTTCAGTCTTCCGAAGATCATCCTTCCTGCCGATGTCTGCAGCACACTGGTAACGTTGATGTTGGTGGTCTTGCCGATCATCTTCCTTCCGTCTTCCACGACGATCATGGTTCCGTCATCCAGATAGGCGATAGCTTGGCTGTTGTCTTTTCCCTGTTTTACCAGACTGACAGTCATCTGCTCTCCTGGCAGCACCACCGGTTTCAGGGTGTTGGCCAGTTCATTAATATTGAGGACGCTGACGCCGTTAATCGCTGCAACCTTATTGAGGTTAAAATCGTTGGTAACAACTTTGCCGTTCATCAGCTGTGCTAATTTCAGAAGCTTGACGTCAACTTCCGGAATTTCTCTCAGTGATTTTTCGTTATCTGTATTATAAATCTCGATGCCGTAATCACTTTGAATTTTGTTCAGGATGTCAAGGCCCCTTCTGCCCCTCGTTCTCTTGAGGGAGTCTGAAGAGTCCGCAATATGACGCAATTCCACCAGAACAAATTCGGGGATGACAATAGGGCCTTCTAAGAAGCCCGTCTTCATAATTTCGGCAATTCTGCCATCGATGATGACACTGGTATCAAAGATCTTGGGCACGCCTTCCGCTTTTTTCTTTGTTCGGGAAAAAATCGGTTCTTGTGGTACGTTCTGTTTCTTGTTTGCCACAATCATGCTGATCATCTCTTTGCCTTTTTTGGTGGCAATGACGACCCCAAGATACCCCAGTACGAGATAAGTGATGATGGTAATCACAGTATAGAGATATCTGTTGCTGATGCTGACATAGATCTGCGTAATCAGCAGTGCAATCAAAAGGCCTGTAATCAGGCCGATGACGCCGACGAACAAATCATTAGCTGAAACGCCCCTGAGATCGTCTTCTATATTATCAGCAACTTTTGCACTCTGTCTGCTGATCGCCGGTGTCAATCTGAAAAATATAATTCCGAAGATAATTGCGAAAACGATACCGATGCCTATCAGCTGCGCTTCGGTAAAGGTCGCATTGATATCAACGCCACTTTTGGTGAGCCAGTAACCGATCAGTTGAAATACACCGTATCCTAGGATTGCACCTAAAATAGTCACAACAATTCTGAGCATTTTCTTTAGCATAGTCTCTCCTCCTTTCCTCCTTTTTGGTCATAGATATAGATAGCATTCCATCTTTTGAGGGGAAAAATCAAACTGCATCCTCTACTAAATGGTCTATCTTCTGTGGGTCTATTCCAGCAGCGAGAATCAATTCACTTTCCAAAATCTGCTTGGCGTTGGTCAGCATCTTTTTCTCTCCTGTAGACAGTCTCTTTATGCGGCCTGCGCGGATCAGATTTCTGACCACCTCCGCTACTTCCATAATATTGCCGCTCTTCAGCTTCTCCAGGTTTTCTCTCTGCCGTTTATTCCAATTGCCTGACATCTGCGACGTCTCCGACCGCAAAACAATGAAGACCGCATCCACCTCACTGGCAGATATCACCGGTCTGATTCCAATATCCACGCTGTTATCGACGGGAATCATGACGCTCATATCGTCAAATGGCAATTTCATAATATAGTATTGCCTCGTTTCACCCAAGATATCTCTGTTTTCGATCTCCTGAATCACTCCTGCGCCGTGCATGGGGTATAGTATTTTGTCACCAATTGTAAACATATGATTGAACCCCGCTTTTATCTATATAGATACAGTATAGAGCAATTCATAAGATAATGTCAAGCCTTCAGAAAATACAATATCTTATCACAGACAATTTTTTCTGTCAACTAGAAACGTTTCTTTTTTCTTTTAATATAAAATAAATTATGTTAGAATTATATATATAAATTTCATGAAACCTACACAGATAGATTGTAGTATAAAGATGACTATACTACAAGCAAATAACGAAGGAGGATTACCATGTATAAACTTTTGGTAGTTGATGATGAACCCAAAATTCGTGAAGTAATAAGGGAATATGCAGAATTTAATGGCTATGAGGTCACAGAAGCGGCTGATGGAATGAGCGCCGTAGGACTCTGTAAGCTGAATGAGTACGACCTGGTCATTTTAGATATCATGATGCCAAAGCTGGACGGATTTTCAGCATGTAAAGAGATTAAAAAAATTCAGGATGTACCTATTATCATGCTATCCGCCAGGGGCGAAGAATATGATAAGCTCTTCGGTTTTGAGCTGGGCATCGACGACTATATCGTCAAGCCCTTCAGCCCCAAGGAGCTGATGGCAAGAATCAACGTAGTTCTCGCCCGCAGAAACTCTTCTGCACAGAGCAAGGCCGACGTGGTGAAGTTCAACGGTCTGGAAATCAATGTAGCTGCCAGGACCGTTACTGTAGATGGAGAACGGGTGGAGCTGACACCAAAAGAATACGAGCTGCTTTTCTATTTGATAGAGAACAAAAACATCGCTCTATCAAGAGACAAGCTGCTATCAGATATCTGGGGATACGACTTCTTTGGGGACGACAGAACAATTGATACACATATCAAAAATCTTAGAAACAATTTAGGACCATATCGTGACTATATCGTCACACTCAGAGGGGTAGGGTATAAATTTGAATTTGAAGAGTAAATTCGATTTTAGAAGCATTCGATTTAAATTATGGGTTTATTTCATCGGCTTTGCCATCGTACTCATCGGCCTGATCTGGTTCCTGCAGATTTTCTTTCTTAACAACTTCTATCAAGACATGAAAATCCGTGAAACCACCAATCTAGCAGATGAGCTGGTACAGTATTACAATGATGAAAACCAAGATCTGACAACACTGATGCAGAAGATTGATGCTTTGTCGCTTTCTAATGAAAACGATCTCTATATTCGTGTAGAAAATGGGTTGGGACAAATTTCCATACCGTCGACTTACGGCGAGCACATACAGTTATATCGATACAGTACGCAGATTCAGGAACTTCGGACGCTTCTTGAGCTCAGTCCACTTGGAAAGGCTTCGATTCTTTCCAAAAAGGAAGGAAGCGGCACGCGGATTTTTTCTTATGCACGTTACCTGAGCAAAGCTACTGACAGTTTTAACGAAGATGAGAATAAGGCCAGAAGCTATATCCTCTATATCGTATCGCCGCTTTATCCGGTCAAGTCTACGATAGCGATACTGCGTTCCCAGTTGGTGTATATTACGATCATCGCTGCACTGTTAGCTTTGACCTTGGCGCTATATCTGGCCAGCAGAATATCAAAACCGATCAAAGAAATCACCAATTCGGCAGCCGAAATGGGAAAAGGCCATTACGGTGTCAAATTCAAGGGTGGTCACTATTCTGAGATTACGGAACTGGCCGACACCCTGACTAACGCCTCACGGGAGCTGGAGAAGACAGATATGTATCAAAAAGATCTGATTGCCAACGTCTCCCATGATCTGAGGACGCCATTAACCATGATCAAATCTTATGCCGAGATGATTCGCGACCTTTCGGGGAATAACCCGCCAAAGCGAGAAGCTCATCTGGGAGTCATCATTGATGAAGCGGACCGCTTGAATACGCTGGTCAACGACATGCTCAATATGTCCAAGATGCAGTCTAGAAGCATTGAACTTGAACGTTCCAACTTTGATCTCAAGAAGACTGCTGAAACCATCCTGGCATCTTTCGAGATTTTAGCGGAGCAAGAAGGTTATCATTTTAAATTCAACTGTTCGTCTTCCGTAATTGTCAACGGAGATGAAACGAAAATAAAACAGGTATTGTCCAATTTGATCAATAATGCGGTCAAATACGGTGGAGAAGATAAAGAAATCATCGTCAATATCAAAAAATCCAGCCGTAAAGTCCGCTGCGAAATCATCGATCACGGTCCTGGCATCGCGCCTGACGAAATCAATCACGTATGGGAGCGATATTACAAATCCAGCACCCATCACGTCAGACCTACGGACGGCAGCGGCCTGGGCTTATCCATCGTCAAAGAGATATTGACCCTCCACAGAGCAAATTATGGGGTCAACAGCAAACTGGGAAAGGGCAGCACTTTCTGGTTCGAGATGGATACTGTAAAATTAAAGAAATAACCGATATAGCAAAAAGCGGAGCCATGTATCAATACAGGTTCCGCTTTTTTTATCATCTCATTCTCCTTTAAATGCGTTGATTGCATCGTAGATATTCTTCGCGCCGACAATCTGGCACTGCCCCTTTCTAACTTTACCATCCAGCTTATCCGCGTTCTTTTTGGGCATGATGATCTGTTCATACCCCATTCTGCCGGCCTCCACGACGATCTTATCTGCATTTTGTACAGATCTGAGATCTCCCGTCAGACCGACTTCCCCAATCGCAATCGTCCTCTTTTGGCAGGTCACGTCTCTGATTGAAGAATAGACTGCCAAAGCTACTCCCAGGTCGACAGAAGTGCTGTCCGGCTTCATGCCGCCTACCACGTTGACGTAGACGTCTTGGTTAATCATGGTCATGCCGACTTTCTTTTCTAGGACAGCGAGAATCATGTTCAACCTCTGATAGTCTACGCCGACAGAAGTTCTTCTGGCAAATCCCACATTAGCAGGTGCCGTCAGCGCCTGAATCTCAAACAAAACCGGCCTGCTTCCCTCGTAAACTGCTGTAATAATAGAGCCTTCTGCCTGCGTCTCTGTGCTCTCGAGAAAAGTCCCTGACAGATTCTCGATTTCAATCAGACCGCCTCCTTCCATCTGGAAGGCTCCAATCTCGCTGGTCGTGCCAAACCTATTTTTATATGCTCTCAATATCCTCAAATCATGGTCTCTCTCCCCTGTAAAGTTGAGCACGCAGTCTACTAGATGCTCAACAATTTTCGGTCCTGCCAGTTCTCCGTTTTTCGTCACATGGGCTACGATAAAAATGGGGATATCATTGGTCTTGCCTAGCTTCATCAATTGGTTGCCAATATCTCTGACCTGTGATACGCTGCCAGGGACAGAATCCAGGGTCTGCGTGTACATCGTCTGGATAGAGTCGATGACCAGGAATTTAGGCTTTAGATTCTCACACACTGCTGTGATATTCTCAATATTAGTTTCTGCCAAAATATATAAATCTTCGCTCAGGTCAGGGCAGACACGATCCGCTCTCATTTTGATCTGTTCTTCTGATTCCTCTCCAGATACATAGAGGACGGTTCCCTGCGATTTGGCCAGATTAGCGGCGGCTTGTATAATCATGGTGGATTTTCCGATTCCCGGTTCACCAGAAATCAAAGTCAGCGATCCGCGGACGAGTCCTCCACCTAGGACTCGGTTCAGTTCTCCAATCCCTGTATCAATGCGGATGTAATCGCCCGAGCCGACTTCTTTTAATTTTGATGGTTTTGCTTCTGCCGAGGTACGCCTCCTGGTATCATTTTCTGGCGTATCCACTACTTTTTCTTCCACCATGGAATTCCATGCGCCACAGATGCATTGCCCCATCCATTTTGGACTCTCGTAACCGCACTCTTGACAGACAAATACGGTCTTGTTCTTCTTCGCCATAATTGCTCTATTTTCCCCTTTCACAAATACTTGTTCCCCGATTGATAACTTGAGTATTGGTATTCCGTCCATACCGACTTCATCGATATTTCCTACATAATAACAAAACCCTGTGGATTTGTCCACAGGGTTTCTCCGTCTACTAATTTTCAAATTATTTACCAAGCCCATCCGTAAGCACTGTACATATTATCAACGTCCTGCTGTTCAATCGTGTCAACCTGTGCTTTCACATACTTATAAGTCTTAGGTCTGCTCTTTTTCAGCTTGCTTGGATTTTGCGTATACTCTGCAAAGGACTGTGCAAAGTATTCTTTGCTGTTCTTCGTTATGTATGACTTCTGTGTGCCATTGTACTTTTTCTTCTCGGATTTGTAAATCTTCACAAACTCGCTCGTCTCGTCTGCGCCGTTCTGCAGTCTAGAAACGAAGTGACCCATCTCGTGAAGTGTATTCGTCTTGTTTCTCGTCTTTAGATGGATAGCATGATCTGCTACGCTGAATACGCCGGCATAACCTAAGTTCTTGTTATATTTAACGGTAAAGCCTAACTCGACAAATGCGTTAACAACTCTGCTGTCTGCCTTCGCTGAAGTAGCCGGAATGGTCTTCATGGATACTGTTGCAGCATTTGCATCTTCTGTCATAGCCAATACCAACCCTGTCGTCAGGGCTAAAGTTAATATCATTGTTATTAAAACTCTCAGTGTTCTCTTTAACATCATTTCTATCCTCCGAATCATTTAAAATAAAAAAACTGCTTCGTCTAAAGCAGCCACATTCCGAAGGAGGTTCAGATATTAGTAAGAACACTCTCATGCATTACATTGATCATCTCAATGGCAACTGGCTGTCATGCTTATCGCTTTAGACCCTATAGCTTTGCGTCGCTGGGTTTCCCCAGGTTTGCTAATATTCTTTTAAATTAAAAAAAATCATTCAGAGAATTCACTAAATGACCGTTGTTTTATATATTAGATATCGATACATATCATACATAATACGGCAACTGGCTGGCATACCTTGCGGCTTAGCCCCTGTAGCTTTGCGTCACCGCCTTTCGACGGGTTTGCTCTTGTGAATATCTCTTTTTACTTGTTACTCTAGTATATGCTCTTTTATCACCTTTGTCAACGGTTTCAAACAAATTTTCCACAGCAAAACTATGAAAAACAGATTGTAAACAAAGTAGATTCAGTTATAGCAGCAATTTTACTATAGAGGACCGTTTTGCAAAAATGAGTATAAAACATACTAGTGAATTCCATGAATGGTCGTCAAAACGGGTTAAAAACAGTATAAAACCGCTCCAATCATAGCCCAGCTTACATTTTATTCCAATAAATTATACTCAATTGTAAAAAAATAACGCTATACAGTAAAAATTGCCTCTGCAGACTCACTGAATCAGTTCCATGCGTTTGCCGTGGTAAATTCATCTTAATTATGCGCTTTATTGTCTCAAATAAGTTACAGTAGAAATTGCTCCAGAGCACTGCAGAGAGATGATTTACCCGTCATTTGATCAAAAACAACCAAAAACACCTAAAAATCCCAGGCTCTAAGAGGCTGCAACATCAGCTTCGGCTAAACCCATAACGAAATTTCAACGGTTACAGCCTCTACCGCTAAGATACTCCCTTTGCAGTCTTCAGTTTTTTTAGGCGTTTTTTCGCTTTTTGATGACAATAGAGGGTAACTGAACGATTCCTGCAGTCCTGTTACGCATATCTGATCGTCAGGCACCCTTATGATCTATCTGCAAAAAGATTTCATGCACTGGGCAATTCCCTCAATCGCTCTATAATAAATCTCACAGTTTTTCTCCAGGGCAGCCAGGGGAATGTATTCATTTTCCTCATGGCAGCAGTCCTTCATTCCTGGCAGGATTGGCCCAAAGCTGACAATGCCCGGCATAGCTTTTGCGTAAGAGCCACCGTAACCGAGGACAAAGTCGGAGGTAAGCCCCGTCGTCTCCTCATAAGCCGCAGATAATATCTTCAGAAATGGCGTATTTCTGCTGACCAAGACAGCGGGCAGCGAAGTGACGCAGGCAATCTCCCCTCCATATTCTTCGCATAAACGTCCGAAAGCACGCAAAAGCTCATCTTCAGTGGTCGTATATGCAAAACGGACGTTGATGCCCACTTCGATACACGTCCCCACTGTTCTGATCAGTACGGGAGTAAAGACCGTCCGGTGTATAAATTCGCCTGCAAAATATTCTTCCTTCTCTGGCAGCCCTAACTTTTCCCCATAGTAGTCGGAAAAATTTTCTGTCAACATGTCTAATACTCGAGAAAAGCTGTTGCTTTCCATTGGAAACTGTTTCAGCTGCCTGCCCATTAGAAAAATGGCATTCTCCCCTTTCTCCGGCGCACAGGTATGCACTGCTTTTCCCCGTGTCACGAGCTCTCTCCCATCCGAGAGTAATACCCTGCAGCAGTCAGGCACGATATTGAACGCTGTACCTGCATCAAGTCCGACAATCTGCAGAAATGCTTCATCCACCAAAGCGGTAGGAAAGCGCAAGGTGATATCCATGCATCCCTTCTCAACGTTTCCAATAGGAAAATCTCCGTCCGGCGTAAATCCGTAATCAGGCAGAGAATAGTGCTTTGTGTAGCACTCCATATCGACCCATTCAGTCTCTTCCTGGGTACCGACAATCAGCCTGACATTCTTGTAGAAAGGCTTTCCGTTTTCCATGGCAGCGCCCATGGCATGCAGGACCGCCACTGTCGGTCCCTTATCATCGAGGGTGCCGCGGCCATAGAGGTTTCCTTCACGCAGTTCGCAGGTAAAAGGCGGACTTTTCCAAAGTTCCTCTCTGCCGGGATTTACCACATCCACATGGGTCAGGATGCCAAAGGTCTCGTCGCCCTGGCCGATTTCAATGGTGCCGACCTGCCCGCCTGCGACTTTTTCACATCGCATGCCCATCCGTTCACCCAATTCTAACACATAATCCAAAGCATCCTCTACAGCCTCCTTGTCAGAGGAGATACTGGGGATGCCGATCAGCCCCTTCAAGTCATCTATCATCTTTTCACGTTCTAATGTCATTTGCTTTCTCTCCCATTTTTTCAGCCAATGGACCTAAGGAATAGGCCTTTGTTGTCGGATTCTTTTGTAAAAGTCCTGCACTCTCCAAGGTGGACAGGTTTCGATAAACTGTAGTCCGATTCATGCCAGTCAGTTCCACCAGCCCAGGTACGTCGTAACGGTATGGTGGCTCTGCAAACAGACTCAGCAAAAACAACGCCTTTTCCAAGCTGGTCATCTTCTCCGCATTTTTACGGATACCGCCGATGGGACTTGCCATCGTGGCAATATAGGTCGTATAAATCTGCGTTGCTGTAATCATCGCCGTGATACTCATCCGTTCATCTTCCATATGCGCACAGCTGGGTTCTGTCTGAAACACGGGGCCAAAGCTGACAAAATGTTCCATGGACTTTGCGTAGGACGTACCCAGGGCGCTCTGAAAACTGCTCTCATACCCGTAATCACTGTATACGTCTGCCATCACCTGTAAGAACTCCTCTTTCTCATCCACAAACATGGGTTCTAAAAAGTCATACAGTTCCATCTCAAAGACGTACTTTTCCTTTTGCCGCATAAAAGCGGCGATGACATCTTCTTTGCTGACACCGGTACAGGAGCGCACGTTGACATTGAGCAGCACCTTATCACCTTCCCGTTTCAAAATCGTTGGCACGATGATGCTGCGCTGGGTCGGCGGCAGATCAGGATCCACATTCTTGTCCATACCTAGTTTTTCGCCGTTATAATCCTTTGCCAGAAAATCGTTGAGAAAACGGATAAAGTTAAACTCCGTCCGATACTCCAGCGCTGTCGCCATCTTGGAAATGGCGTTAGCCCCAATAGCAGGAGCGGAACTGTGGCAGGAAATCCCGTGAAAAATCAGGTTCTCTTGATTTCTGATTTTCACTTCCGCTCTGGACGGAATGGTGTTGGGACTGTCTCCAGAATCCAGCTTCTCCAAAATATCGATGCAAGGTTCCGTGAAGCGCATCTGCACATCACAGTAGCCTTTTTCACTGTTGTAAATGGGGAAATCCCCGTCAGGGGAAAAGCCAAAGTCAGGTACGGGAAATTCTTTTTTAAAATTGGCGATGTCAGTCCATTCTGCCTCTTCAGAAGTACCGACGATGAGCCACACTTTTTTGTTCAACGGAATGTCCAGCTCTTTGATCGCCTTTAACGCGTAGAGACACATGACAGCAGGGCCTTTGTCGTCCACGACCCCTCTGCCCCATAGAAAACCCTTGGCGACGCGCCCCTCAAAGGGCGGATAGGTCCACTTGTCCGTATCGCCGATACCGACCACGTCCATATGCACCAAAATCCCCAAGGTCTGGTCACCGCTGCCCAGCTCGACAATGCCCACATCACCCGCAGACGTTTTCATGGTCTTAAACCCCATGGTTTCTGCCTTCTGCAGAAAAAGGTTCAGCGCCTCCGTGTTCTCCTTTACGCGTCCGTTGATACTTTTGATTCTGATCAGTTCCAGGATGTCCTCTATCATCTCGCTGCGGCTGGCTTTGATATAGCTGTCAATCTTATTCCTCATAGGCTCTGCCTCCCGCACTTCAGGCAGGCTGCAAAATGTCCCGCTTCTATTTCTTCAAGAATCGGCTGTGTTTCAAAGCATTCCTGCGAAGCCGCCGGACACCTGCTGGCAAACTTGCACCCCGTTATTTCAATGCTGGCATTGGGCGTCTCCCCCTGCAGTACGTCTCTCTTTCTATTCTTGTTGACACCTGGTATAGGCATGATGGCCGTCAGTGCCTTGGTATAGGGATGCACCCCGCCTTTGATAATCTGATCCGCACTGCCGATTTCCATGATCTGGCCGAGATACATGATGGCAATTCGATCAGAAATCAGCCAGGCTAGGGAAAGATCGTGGGTGATAAAAAGATACGAAAGTCCCCTCTCGTCTCTCAGTCCCAGCAAAAGCTTCAGTATCCCTGTACGCACGGATGCATCCAGCATAGAGATTGGTTCATCGGCCACGACGAACTTGGGTTCCATAATGATTGCCCCGGCGATGACCACGCGCTGCCGCTGACCGCCGGATAGTTCGTAAGGGTAGCGGTAAAGGTATTCTTCTGCCGGAGATAAACCGGCCTGTTCCAAGGCTTGCTTTACCTTTGCCAGGCGTTCCTCGGGGGAACCGGCCAGATGATTGACATCCAAAGGCTCCGCTACCAAATCGATGATTCTGTTTCTCGGGTTCAACGATTGATAGGGGTCTTGAAACACCATCTGTGCCTCTTTGCGAAATGCTTTTAACCCTGTTTTGCTCTTGTCTAAAGGTCTGCCTTCAAAGAGGACTTCTCCGCCCGTGACTGATGCCAGGTTCAAGATTGCCTTGCCCGTCGTCGTCTTCCCGCTGCCGCTCTCGCCTACCAGAGACAAAATCTCTCCTTCTCTGATACCAAAACTGACGCCGTCCACGGCTCTGACCACTTTCCGACCTTTCTTCGCAAACTTTCTCTTGTCGATATCAAAATATACCTGAAGATCTTTTACTTCTACTATATATGTATTTTCTTTCGTCATTTTACACCTCCGCCAGATGGCAGGCCACTTGGTGACTTGTGCCTGACTTTTTCTGCTGTGGAACCTCCGCCCTGCATCGGTCTGAAGCCATCTCGCATCGCGGATGAAAAGCACAGCCTGCAGGCGGATGCAGCATATTTGCCGGCGCGCCTTTGATTCCGTCTGGTATCCGTTTCTCTTTTTCCACGTTAGGAAAACAGCCGATCAGCTTCTTGGTATACGGGTGCTTCGCGTTTTCAAAAATATCAGCGACCGTTCCACTTTCTACAATTTTCCCCGCATACATGACGGCGATCTTGTCACAGGTCTCCCCCAGAATGGAAAGGTCGTGTGTAATGAGGATCAGTCCCATGTTCAGCTCTTTTCTCAACTTTTCCAGCAGATTCAGAATCTGTGCCTGCACCATGACGTCCAGGGCTGTCGTCGGTTCATCTCCGATGACTACCTTGGGATTACAAGCCAAAGCCATGGCGATCATGACTCTCTGCTTCATGCCGCCGCTGAATTCATGAGGATAGTTGGCAACACGGCCTCTGGAGATTTCCACCAGCTCCAGGAGATCCCCCGCCCTCTTCAGTGCATCCGCCTTTGACAGCCCATCGTGAAGCATGACGGCTTCGGCGATTTGGTCGCCGATGTTCATGACCGGATTGAGGGCATTCATCGCACCTTGAAAAATGACAGAAATGTCCTTCCAACGATGATGTCTAATTTCGTCATCGGACAGTTTCGCGATATCACTGCCCTCAAGGAGAATCTCTCCGCCGTAGACCTTTCCTTCCTTTGGCAAAAGCCTGCAGATGGACAGGGCACTGGTGGTTTTGCCGCAGCCGGATTCTCCAACCAGACCCAAAGCTTCTCCGTAGTCTAAGTCGAAACTCACGTCATCGACCGCTTTCAGCTGACCTTTGGAGGTATCAAAATAGGTCTTTAAATTTTTCACTTCTAATAGCTTCATCTCGTTTACCTCTCTTTCAGCTTTGGATTCAGGATTTCATCAAAGGCATAACCCAGCAGTGTAAATGCCAGAACGACTGCGATGACACAGATTCCAGGGGGCAGATAGTACCAATAAGCGCCCAGCCCTGTGGCTCCGCACTCGAAAGCGTAGTGAAGCATCATGCCCCAGCTTGCCGTGGTCGTGTCACCCAGTCCCAAAAAGCTCAAAGTGGTCTCTGAGGTGATGGCCGTCGCCGCAATAAGGACGGTATTGGCAAAGACCAGCGGGAAGACGTTGGGCAGAATGTGTTTCCACATAATATGCCAGTTTCCCGCGCCCAGGGAAAGAGTACGTTCCACAAACTGCCGTTCTTTGACAGAGAGGGTCTGCGCTCTCACGACTCTCGCTGTTCCCGCCCAGCTGGTCAGACCGATGACCAGTATGATATTCCAAATACTTGTTCCCAGGATTGCTGCCAGCACCATCATCAGCGGCAGCCACGGTATGACGAGAAAGAAATCAGTCAGACGCATCAGTACGTTATCCACTGTCCCGCCAAAATAGCCGGCAGAAATACCGACCAGGGTACCGATTGCCATTGAAATAATGGTAGCGACAGCTCCGATCAAAAGGGAAATCCTCGCACCTGCCATCAGGTTCGCCAGGACATCTCTGCCCATATCATCGGTACCCAGCAGATGGTCGCCGCTGGGCGGTCTGAGGACATCTCCCATGCCGCCAAATTCCTGTGTTGAAAAAGGCATGAGAATTGGTCCGAAAATTGCAATCAGGATAAAGACTGCCAGTGTGACCAGGCCCACCATAGCCATTCTGTTCTGCCGGACCGACTGCCAGATTTCTTTTGATTTTTTATTGCTCTGTAAATTGTTGCTCTCACCCATGGTCTTCCTCCTAATTTCTTACTCTTGGGTCAATCCTGTCATAGATCAAATCCGTGATCAGGTTTGCTAAGACGACACAGACGGTAACGAGAAGGAAGATTCCCTGCAGCACCGGATAGTCCCTGGCAGAAAGCGCCTCGTACATGAGGTTTCCGATTCCCGGCCAGGAGAATATGGTCTCTATCTGCACTGCACCACCGATGACCAATCCCAGGTTGATGGCGATAATGGTCACCATGGGCAGCATGGCGTTGGGCATGGCGTGCTTTCTCAGAACATATTTCTCCCGAAACCCTTTTGCTCTTGCCGTCGTGATGTAGTCTTCCGACAAGACGTCAATCAAAGTGTTGCGCATGGTCAGCGCATATTCGCCGATCAAAAGGATGCTCATAGTGATGACCGGAAGAATCAAATGAGCTGCCATGTCTGCGATCATCGCCATGCTCGAGGAATAGACCATGCCGGCAGTCGTCATGCCGCTGATGGGCAGCCATCTCAGATTGACTGCAAAGATGACGACCATGATCATGCCCAGCCAAAAGGTCGGCATGGAATACGTAATCAGGGAAAAGCTCAGAGTACCCACGTCCAGCCTTGATCCTCTTTTCCAGGCAGCCATGATGCCCAGAAAAATGCCGACGATGATAGCGACGATTTCTGCCAATCCCAGCATCACCACGGTAGGCAGAATCTTTGCTCCAATCACTTCCATGACAGGCGCTTTATAGACAAAGGACGTTCCGAAATCTCCCGTAAACAATCCCTTCAGATACACCACAAATTGGCTGTACCAGGGCAGATCCAGTCCATAGGAAGCGCGGATGGCTTCAATAGAAGCCTCCGACGCTTTTGGATTTCTCATGATCATCGAGATCGGGTCGCCTGGCAGAACTCTGAAAAGAAAATAGTTAAAGATGATTACCGCCATAATGGTAATCAGAGCATAAAATATCTTTCGAAGTAAGCTGCTGTTTTTCATATATTGCCTCTTTCTCACTTGACAGGCGCTGCATTGATGTAGTTTTCGATAGTCATATTAAAGTAGTAAGTGCCCTTTTCTGGAATCTGCTCGACGCCTGTCCAGCGGTCGCTTCTATAACCTTGGATATTGTTGTCATATAAGAGGATGATGTAAGGCGCTTCGTCGTAAGCGATTTTTTCCATCTCCTGAACCAAGGCGATTCTCTTCTCTTTGTCCATCTCTGTCTGCTGTTTCTCGTACAGCTGGTCATACTTTGCGTTGGACCACTGTGGTTCATTATTACTGCCGATCTGCGCAGTGGTCAAAATGCCCATCATGACGGTCGGGTCATAATCACCGCCCCAGCCCCACATGAACATGTCGTAATCTGCTGCCGTAATGGCATCCTGCAGAGCACCGCTGTCCATGGTCTTTAAATCGATTTCTATTCCTGCTTCTTTACAGGTGGAGGCGATCAGCTGTCCAGTCTTTACCTCTGCACTGTTATCACCGATATTGATAAATTCAAAGGATAGCTTGTTGCCGTCTGCATCTTCTCTGATACCATCTCCGTTTTTGTCTTTGTAACCGGCATCATCCAACAGCTTATTAGCTTTTTCGATGTTGTAGCTTCTCAGTTCCTCGCCTTTTGGCGCATAGTGGTAGGGATCGCTGGCATTGAGCATGGTCGTCCCTTCGGTTCCGTGTCCTTGGTAAGCCATGTCGATGATATTCTGTTTATCCGTAGCATATTCGATGGCTTTTCTGATTTCCGCATCTTTCAGCAGCGGATTCCCTTTTGAGGCAGGATCTTCTGAACAGTTGATACCCACCTGCATAAATCCCTGCACTTCGCCAGAGATAACGGTCACATTCTCTTCGTCCTCAAGCTGTGAATACTGGGTTGCCGACAGGTTGACAGCAGCGTCTATCTCCCCTACCTTCAAAGCCTGTGCCAGGGAGTCCGTATTTTTATATTCCACAAATACGTAATTTTCTACTGCCGGTTTCGTGCCATAATATTCTTCGTTCTTGCTGACCTTTACAATGCCATTTTCATTGGATACCAGTTTATATGGACCACTTCCGATCATTTCTCCATTATCCCATGTTTCCAATTCTTCTTTCTGCACCTTTTCCCAGATGTGCTTCGGCATAATCGGTGTGGTGTTCATCAGCATGTTTGCCTTTGGCAGCTTTGTCTTTATTACCACAGTCCGTTCATCGGGACAAGTGATATCCGTAATGCCTTCCAGATAGCTGGAATACATGTAGCCCAGCCCCGTATCCAGCATCAGTTCATATGTATATTTGACATCTTCCGAGGTGACTGGCTCGCCGTCATGCCATTTTGCGTTCTTGTTCAAATGGAAAGTCCAGGTCTTCTCATCCTTGCTGATTTTCCAATCATCGGCCAGGGCTGGCGATGGGTTCAGTTCTTTGTCATATCTTACGAGAGGATCATACACCAGGGCGATAATCTCGAATGACTGCTGTTCATAGGAAGACAGGGGATTCAGGGTATCCACGCTGGTGCTGGATCCAATCGTCATGGTGGACGCATCAAAGTCACCGCCTCCTCCGCCACAGCCAGAAAAGCCTGCTGCCATTGCCAGTACGAGAACCAGCGTCAATGCTAATTTACAAATTCTTTTCATCGTTCTTCTCCTTTTTTCATTCAATAACTCCGTTTTCGAGGATGCGGAAAGTCTTTTGCTCGCTGTCCAATTCCGCCATAACGCCCAGAGGGATGGTGGCAATGTCGTCGGTGTGTCCCAAAGGCAGTCCGTATAAGACAGGGATGCCCAGAGGGCTCAGATAATACTCCAGAACATCTTCCAGGCTGGTGTCTACAAGAAAACCCGGCTCATATTTGAATGGGACACAGTTCTTACATTCTCCTACGATAATGCCTGCCGCATCCCGCAGTTTGCCTGCGTTTCTCAGATGGCACAGCATGTGGTCGAAGGTCCAAGGTTCCGTATCCACATCTTCGATGAGCAGAATCCGTCCCTTCGTCTCAATCTCATAAGGTGTACCCAGACTTGCGCAGATCAGTGTCAGATTCCCGCCGATTAACGTCCCCTGGCACGTCCCCCTTCCGATGGGGTTGAGCCACTTTTTCTCATCGGCCAAGGGAATCTCTCCTAATGGTTCCGCACTTTCCAACGCCTTGAAAAACTGCTTCTCCGTGTATGCTGTCAAATCTTCGCTGTTGAACCTTGCCATGCCTGGTCCGTGAAAAGTGACCAGTCCGGCGATTTTGTTCATCGCCAGATGCAGAGATGTGATATCACTGAAACCTGTAAAAATTTTTGGATTGCCGGCAATGGTTTCAAAGTCCAATTTGTCAAAGAGCTGTGCAGAGCCATATCCGCCTTGAGTCACAAAAATGGCATCGACGGTGTCGTCTTTAAACATCGCATTGATGTCTTCCGCCCGTTCCTCCTCGGTAGCGGCCACAAAACCCTTTCGCTTATTGACGTTACGGCCGACTTTGACTTGATAACCCATCTCCTCCAGTGTTTCAATGCCTCTGGTCACCTCACTCTTATTTTCAGAAGGACTGGCTGGCGATACAATACCGATCGTATCACCTTTACATAGTCGCTTTGCTTTCTTCATCAATTACCTCCTCTCCGTCTCTATAGTGTTGTTCATATGATGAACAGCATGTTCTTATAATGAATTTTGGCTATTATATGCCAAGATTTTTTAAAGGTCAATATTTTTCTAATAATTCTCATAAATTGACAATGATTTCATAATATGAACAGTTTGCACGAAAAAAAGGAGCTGCTGTGCAATACAGCAACTCCTTCCTATTTAATGATAAATTTATTCTGCCTGGTGTTCCGCGATAATTTTGTCCGCAATCATCTTCGGAACTTCTTCGTATCTGTCAAATTTCAGTTCGAAGCGGCCTCTGCCCTGAGTCATGGAACGAAGTCCGAGGGCATAGTCGAAAAGTTCTGCCTGTGGTGCTTCTGCCAGCAGCTTCTGTCCGCCGTTCGTCTGCGGTTCCATACCGAGGATCTTGCCTCTTCTCTTGTTCATGTCGCCCATGACATCACCCATGTAGTCGTCAGGCACATAGATATCCATATGCATGATCGGTTCCAACAAGCATGGTTTTGCTTCCACGATACCCTTCTTAAATGCTAGCGATGCAGCGATCTTAAAGGAAACTTCGTTGGAGTCGACATCGTGATACGATCCATCATACAATACGGCTTTGACATTTACTACTTTGCATCCTGCCAGAGGACCTTTCTGCATGCTTTCAATCAGTCCTTTTTCTACAGCTGGAACATAGTTCTTTGGAATAGATCCGCCGAACAGTTCTTCTGCGAACTCAAATTCCTGTGTAGACGGTGAGAATTTGATATGTACATCACCGTACTGGCCCGCGCCTCCCGACTGCTTCTTGTGTTTACCCTGAACGTCGGATGTGCCTTTGATGGTTTCTCTATATGCAATCTTCTGCGGAACCACGTTAACGGTTACGCCAAAGCGATCTTTTAGTTTTGCCATGATGATGCCCAGCTGGATATCGCCCTGTCCACCGAGAAGGGTCTGGTGCGTCTCGGCATTTCTCTCAACGACAAAGGAAGGATCTTCTTCTCTCAGTCTTGACAGACCGCTGCCCATCTTCTCTTCGTCACCTTTATCAGCCGCTTCGATAGCGATAAAATAAGTCGGTGATGGGAAGTCCAACGGCAGATATCTGATTTCGTCACTCTTGTCGCAAAGAGTGTCACCTGACAATGTATACTGCAATTTCGCCACGGCAACGATATCGCCAGCCTCAGCATAATTCAATTCTAACTGTTCTTTACCTCTGAGGAAGAACAATTTGCCCAATTTTTCTGGCTTGCCGGTTCTTTCGTTGAGGACTTCTGTTCCGGAATTGATTTTGCCTGTAACGACCTTCATGATGGATATCTTTCCAACAAATGGGTCGACAATGGTTTTGAATACGAAAGCTGACATCGGCGCGTCAGTAACAGAAAGTCTTTCAACTGGTTCATTATTGTTGTTGAAACCAGCGTAAGGACCGTGCTGAAGCGGAGTCGGTACATAGGTAAGCAGCAAATCCAAAAGACCTTCGATGCCCTGTCCCAACTGGAATGCCGAGGAGCAAACCGGAACGATCACGCCTTCGGAAATGCCCTTTACTAATCCATTCTTGATTTCTTCGTCTGAAAAGTCATCTCCGTTAAAGTATTTTTCCATCAGTTCGTCATCAGCCATGGCGATGGCTTCTTTCAGTTCTTCGTCGATTTCGGCTGATAACGGCCAGCTGAATGGAATCAGCGTTTCACCGAACTTGTCTTTCAATTCGTCAAAAGTCTTATAGAAGTCAAATTCGTCCTTGTCTCTCTTGTTGATGACGATAAATCTTGGTGTCTTGTATCTTTCGCAGGCATCCCAAGCAGCTTCTGTTCCAACCTGAATACCTGATCCTGCATCTACCAAAATGACTGCAGCTTCTGCGGCTCTCAGTGCGGCGTTTACTTCTCCAACAAAGTCGAAGTAACCCGGTGTATCTATAAAATTAATCTTGCTGTCCTTCCATTCGATTGGAACGACGGAAGTATTAATTGAATATCCTTTCTCAATCTCCATTTTGTCATAGTCGGAAACTGTATTTCCATCTTCTACCTTGCCTAGCTTTTTGATAACGCCAGTAGCCATCAGTGCTGATTCTAAGAATGTAGTTTTACCACATCCACCATGTCCAAGTAAAGCAACGTTTCTAATAGTTTCGCTTGTGTAGCCTTTCATTAATAAGACCTCCTACTTTTAAATTACGCGGCCGCTTGTGTCCCCACGTTGCGGCAATGCGGTTAGACAATCATTACGTTCTCTCCGGCAACACCGTCAAAGTCGTCGAAACCATTATACTGCGGCAATTCCTTTGAAATTAGAATCGCGCGCCGTAATTCAATGGTTTCTTCCTTGCGGCGAAGCCGTCAAGACTGTTGAAACCATTATAACAAAAAAGCCCTTGTCACACAATGGCTTTTTGAATAGTTCGAATATTTGGCTGTATTTTCCTACCGCTGGCTATATCTCCCCAACAGCGGCTTCACTTAACACTCGCGGTCTGTGCCTTGCCGTTTTCCTTCGCTTGATAAAGCGCCTGGTCTGCCTTTTCCCAAACAACATCGTAATTGTTTCCGTCTTTAGGTACTTCGGCGATGCCGATACTGGCAGTTATAAGATGCGTCAGGGCCAAAACCGCCTGGCTTTCCTGCCAATCCAAAAGGAAGCGGTCAATTCTGTCTTTTAACCTGTCCGGCTTCCCCGTTAGATAGACTACAAACTCGTCACCGCCAATTCGTCCTATCATCGCTTGCGGAAAAGCGGCCTTCAAACTTTGTGCAAACAGAACTAAAACCTTATCGCCGAAGGGATGCCCATAGCGATCGTTCAGGCTTTTAAAGTCATCAATGTCCATCATCAGCATTATGCCGTCAGTGTCCTCTTCCATGGCACGATTGACGATTTCTTTCAAGTAGAGCCTGTTTAAAAGGCCAGTCATGGTATCGTGACGCAAATTATAAATCACCTGGCTGCTATTTTCTTCTATCATGCGATGTGGAAAGAATTCATCGTGTGCTTGATTGGCATCAGGCACTGACTGATGCACATGAATCAGCTTAAATCCACTTTCTGTCTTTCGTACGATCATGGTAAAACGAAAACGAACATCATACAAGATGCCATCATTGCCATCTTCTTTCACTGCCAGCTCACCAATGACTAATGAAAGCTGCTCGGTCAGTTCTGTCGTCTGATACCATTGGTCTTTTATAATAAAGGCGCCGTTCCATTCCTGGCTCTCACGAGTGATTGATGCCACAAAAGATTCTATGTTGGGACACATTTCGTGGGCTCCCGTTCCAATCACACTGATCTGTCCATCAATTACCTCATCCATTATATCATAACGTCTCTCTACAAGATACTTTTGCCAGACAAAGCGGCAAAATTCTTCGGCAGTCATATTCACATTCATCCACTTAACCTCATTTTCTGCTGTATTCCTATTCATTGTACCCATAAAAAACAACCGGGTCAATAGCTCGGCTGTTTTTGCACGTAAATTATAGTTGAGGCACAATTTCTTTACAGTCAATAAAGAGACCAAAAGGGAATATGTCGCCTATTTTCACGCTATAGCAGTTTCCTTTACGATTCCTTGCCTTCATTCTTTTCTGCTGTTTCTCTGGCAATTCGGATATCCCGTTCCAGCTTTACAAGCTCATAGGCTTTGTAGGCATAGATTGCGGCAACGACGGATGCCACTATCGGTATAATGGATAGAATCAGTCCAAGCAGTTCAAACATTACGCACCTCCTCTAAAATGTCAAACTAGAATATCGTTCTTCACCGCTATCGTTCCAGACGATACCTAAGGAACTTCCCTTCATTTTTGCAAACTTCGTCTCTCTAAAAGCATATCCCTCACGGTTGACATCACCGACCAGCAGACTCTCAATCGGACCTAAGTCATGGCTTCCCGGCTTCAGGCGGCTCCTTTCCACGTCTGCATTAGCCAGACATTCAATTTTGATTTCTCCAATGTCCCCCTGGTGATTTCCGTAATAAAACAGATAACCTTGATATCCTCCAGCAGGACTGCTCGTGTCTTTCACGACATATGCCTTCCACAATCCGTCCTTGCTCTCTGCAAATAAACCGTTGCTCTTCACTGACAAAAAGCCACAAGTGACAATTCCCGCAATAATGAAAATTATAATTCCTGCTCTGAATATAATCCTTCTCTTTTCCATAGCATGCTACCCCTCTAAGACTGAACATACAATAATAAACTGAAAGAAACACTCATGATTGATTTTCATTAGTTTATTCTGAAAATTCTTATTCGTCAATAGAGAAGACCCAAAATTAAGAATTATTAAGAATTTCGCCGCAAGCAGAACATGGCATACCGTCTCCGGTATGCCATGACTTTACATTTTTTCTATAGAAAACAATCAGAAACTCCCATCACCACTTGCTCAAAAGAAAGACCCCCATGTCCCATTGATGATCCCTCCGTGAGGGAACAGGAGGATTGTGATTAGCCAGCGAAAGACGACCAGCCCTGCAACGATATAACTCAAAATGAGCAGATTCCTTGCCGCGCCGCCAAATTCTTTTCTGCGCAGACCAACCACCAGCAAAACGACACTGATTACGGTGACAATTCCCATGATAACAGTTCCCCTGGGAATATCCTCATAAAGACTAGGGAAAAAGAAAATTCCGCCAATAACCACCGCAACATTGGCCACCAGCATGGCAATCGACATCACACTGTACTTTTTCGTTTTCATACGAACCCTTCTTTCTTAGCAGTAGTGCATACACATCCGCCTGGGAAAGTCCACTACCCATTTCACCCTTCTCAGACATCTCCAGACTGTTACCGTTTTAGGGTCTATTTATTGTAAACAAGTTGTAATTAATCCTATATGATCGTTTTAATAAAACATATTCTAGCTATATCATTAGTTTAACTCCAAATTTCCCAATCGTCAATAAATATTGAAAATATGAAAAATATTTAAGAATTGAAAGAAACCGTAAGTCTGATAGTTTAATTAAATCCTTACTATCCGCCATTATACATCATTCCCCGCTATGAATGCAGCAGAACCAACGTCATCACGATGATTCCCATGGTGATGCTTGCCAGGACAGTTCCAGCAAAGCTGTCATTTTTGATTGACCCGATCAGTGCCAAAGGAAATACAAAGCCTGACACCGTCGAGGCATACATCAAAAAAGTTATAAAATCTCCCATAATTCGTCCTCCTTGTTTCATTCCGTCAGTTATATTAATTTCAGTTTATTCCCAAAGCATTATATAGTCAATATAGGTATTGATCTCTTAAGAATTATTAAGAAATGGCAATAAAAAACGTGGAAATGGCAGAATCAAGCAGTCAACTCTGCCAAATCGGGATTTGGGGACTTTTCGCAAGGTACGTTCTTTGATATTCCGTCAATATCGACTTCATCGATATTTCTTACATAATAAAATATGCGGGTTCTGCTGCCACGATTTCCATCGTTGCTGAAGCTGTCTCCCGCATTCCTTATATCATTTAAAATGTCTGATATTCATTTTCTCAAATTCTTTATAATCCGCTTCCGTCAACTCCATCGAAAAGGTTCCTTCATGTGAGCAGATACACATCCAGACATGACCTTCCCAGTCAGCAAAGGCCGGATCCTCAAACTCATATTCTCCCATATACAGTGGATAGGCAAAGATGTTTTTTCGCTGCGCCCTTAGATCCACCTGTTCTTTATCAAAATAGCAGAGATCCCATATCATTCTCGGACAGTAAGTTGTAAAGGAGGATGTTGCATACTCTCTTTTCACGAGCCCCCATTCTGCGAGGTCTTCCATCAGCGTATCTTCCTTCTTAAAGTTGGCACGGATTTGCTGAAGTTCCTTGATTTTCTGTTTTGCATTGGTCGTGATATTGTCGATGCCCCAGTTCAAACTCAGAAAACCGTCCTTCTCCAGCTGCTGAGGGCTCAAGGTTTTGATGTATCGAATCTGCCTCTCACTCCGCTGTTTGACTTCTTCAATCGCCTCATATTTCAGCTTCTCCACTACTGATTCTTCTATCTTCTCCGTATGTCCTCGCGACAACACAATATATCTACTTCTGCGCAGGCAAAACTGCATCAACGTCTTTGATTGTGCAGAATTCACCTTTCCCCAGGGAATGCCTCCATCCAAATATACCATTGGCTTCTCCTTTTATTTATCCTTCCAAGGCTTCCGGCCTCTCGTTGACCAGCCCTTTTCCTCCCAATAATTCTTATCCGCAGGATTGAAGCCACGTTTCTGCATGATACTCATGACCTTGAAGAGGCCTTTCGTCTTCATCGACGGCCTTACACTCCCCGCTCTGCCTTTGATTTTTGCCGCCAATTGGTCGGTCTTCTTTTCAATCTGCTGCCGTTTCTTTGCCGACACCTCGCTCCACTTGATGGCGTGAACAGCCAGCCCATAACGATAGGTTTTGGCGATCCCCCAATAAAAACAGCTGTCGGCGATGTCTTTGCAGGTAGGTTTCATGCCACCACCTGCCGCAGTAGAGATGACCACCGCCTGCTTGCCAAACATCTTTGCCTCCGGTCTGTGGACCATCCAACGATAACCGTAGTGATCAAGAAACGCCTTCATGGAACCCGTCACATGGTAAACATAGACCGGCGATGTGAAAATCAGCACGTCCGCCTCATCCATCTGCGCCGTCAGCGGCTTTGTCACCTCATAGTGAGGACAAAGGCTTTCGCTTTCCATAAAGCACTTGGTGCAGCCGCAGCAAAAATGCGGCATGTCCCTAGGCAGAAATATCTCGTCAATATCCTCTGGCTGTGTCAGCTTCTCCGCCAAAATCCTCCCGATGTGATACGTAGAACCTTTATGGTTCTGTCCATTGATCAGCAATACTTTCATTCAAAATATCTCCTTCTATATAAATAGGCTATGCTAGGACGTTGCACAATATGGGTAAAATCACTGGCACACCAAAGGTCAGAACGATACCGACAATCAACGCCACCAGTCCTAACTCTCTGCCGACCACTTTTGTCACAGGCACCAGCATAGAATCCATATTCCCTGCGGCTCCAGAAGCAATCGGCGCACTTTTGCTCACCCGCCCCAAGATTGGCAGCAGCAGCACTGTGAAAAAATCCCGGAACACGTTAATCATAAACCCATAGACGCCTGCTTCAGGCCCGAAACTAGACAGCATCGTCGCCCCCGTCATACTGTAGTAGCCAACGCCGCTTGCCGAAATCACAGCGTATTTCAGCGGCATGCCGGTTAGGAGCGCTGCAACGGCACCGCCGGCCATGCTGCCTGCCCAGACTCCTATCACCAGATAGATGATCTTAAAACCTACCATTTTGATGTACCGAAATACACTCTTGTTCTGTCCCATTCCGATACCGACGCTGGTATAAAGAACCACCAGTGACGTCCAAAGGGCATAATCGAGAAGAAAAACCTCTGTCTTAGGCATGAAGAAATAGCAGCCAAAGGCGCCTGCCAAGACGCTGACAGGGATCAGAATCAAGATCGGATCTATTTTCTTTTTCACTTCCGCATCGGCGGAAAGTCTTGCATCTCCCTCCGCATCATCTAATTGCATTTGACTATATTTTTCTAAAGGAAGAATGGTCTTCTCGATGAGCAGGCACAACAAAACGCTGCCCGCGATAGCGCAGAGGCAGGTGGTCAGGCAGTTCAGTCCCACCGTACCGATTTCAGCGATTACCTCGTCATTGGTTCCTACGTTGCCGCCGATAGTAATCATCAATATTATAAGGGAAATAGTCGTAATCCAGTCCACTGCTTTGTATACCGCCTGCGGCAGCTTTTGGAACCCAATCAGAAGTCCGATTCCCATACAGACAAAGGGCATGACAGTCGCCAGCATCAGATACCTCCGTTTTCTTTCAGTCTCACTTGCGTTTATTCTACCACAGGTATTTTGCTAAAGCTACAGCTTTCTCCCTTTCCCTCCTTCAAGCCTGAACGAAGATTCTTCCACTCACAGTATAACAAATCAGAGGCTTAGTTCATCTCTCCACTCACTGCTTCCTTAAGCCTACGATTTCGTCTAACTGTTTGCGCCCCTTCTCCGTCAGCAGTGGAAATAGAATGGACCAAGCCTGCTTTTGGAAGTCGTTTTCTACAGGTTTTTCCTGCTTTAACGTGCAGAAAGGCAGCCAGTAGATGCTTGAGAGCAATAATGCGTCAATCGTTCGATTATATTGCCCTTCTACTTGTTCCAACAGAAAATACCCTTCTTCTTGAAATCGCTTAAATGCATTTCTTAGTTTCTGTACATTGCACCGATACATTTCTCTCTGCAATTCTTTGATTTTGGGAGACAACTGGGAAAGCTGTGCATGATGCCAGAAATAAAAGGCGTTTTCCTGTACTGTATCCTGCATATCGAGGAGGAAGTCATTCAAATCAGCCATGGTCTTTGGCGTATCTGGCGGGTTTCCGGGGAACTCCTGCAAAATTGCTTCTACAATGTCTTCTTTCCGTTTAAAATAATATGATAAATTTCCTTTGCTGATTCCCAAGGCGTTTGAAATATCTCTTGTCGATACATCATTAAAGCCTCTTTCATTGAATAACGCTTTTGCGGTCTGCAAAATTTCTAGTCTGGTATTTCTCTTCATATCAATTCCTCTTTGGCTGTTGTTTCTCAAGCTCCGTTAGCTTGCGCATTTCTCTGGTCGCAAAGATAACGACAATGATTACTGCAACCCCATCGGACAACGGTCCTGCCCAAAATACGCCGTCAATCCCCCATACCATAGGCAGAATGAGCAGCAATGGGATCAGCAGGATCACCTGTCTGACCAAAGCCATCCAAAAGCCCAAGTTAGCTTTGCCAATCGCAGTAAAAAAGGTGGACGTAATGGGCTGCAGTGCGTTGGCAAAAGTCATAAATAAGTAAATGCGCATATACTTTATGGCGAAGTCATAAAAGACTGGATTATCCAGGCCAAAAATGGTCAGTATCTGTTTGGGGAATAGTTCAATGCACACAAAGGCAATCACTGCCACAGTCGTTCCATAGCGCAGCGCCAGCTTATAAGTTTCTTTTACCCTGCCGTAATTCTTACGCCCATAATTATACCCATAAAGAGGCTGACAGCCAAGGGATATTCCGATGACACAAGACATAAGAACGATCATCACCTTGCTCACTGCGCCTGCTGCCGCCAAGGGAACCTCGCTCCCGTAGCTGGACAGTGCGCCGTAATATCTAAGTGTATTACTCTGCACAATCTGCACCGCCGTCGCCGCGACATGGGTAAAGCATGGCGCAGCACCCAGGGCACAGAGCGCCTTGATGATATCACTCTGAGGCAGAAAATCCCCTTTTGTCAAAACGACGCTCTTCAGTCTGAACTTCAGGTAGTAAAGGGCTAGGGCACTGGATAAAACCTGACCCAGCAGTGTAGCCAAGGCTACTCCCCGGATTCCCATATCAAAGACAAAAAGAAATATCGGGTCAAAGATCATATTGAAGACAGCTCCTGATAACAATACTGCACTGGAAAAGTTGGGATTACCGTCAGCGCGGATAAAATAGGAGGCTCCTGTGGCAAAGATGCCAAAGGGCAGACCCATGCTGATGATGAGGGCGTAGTCTTTTGCATAAGGCATGATTAAATCCGTCGCGCCAAATCCCTTCAGCATCGGTTCCAAAAATATAATCGCCCCGATGCCAATGACCAAACCCGTTATAACCATTAAAAACAAGCTGTTCCCCAAGGTTCTCTGCGCTTCTTTGCTTTTGCCGCCTCCCAAGGCAAGGTTGAATTTAGCGGCTCCGCCCATGCCCAGCAGTGCGGAAAGCGCCGTAATCATAGTCATCAATGGGAAGGTGATATTGGTTGCCGCAATTCCCAAATCACCAATTCCCCATCCAATGAAAATCTGGTCCACAATATTGTGGGCGGCATTTACCAGAGAACTGATTATTCCCGGGATAGCAAATTTCCAAATCATACTCTTAATCGGCTGCGTTCCCAGTGGATTTTCCTGAATTATTTCTTTCTCAGACATATCTGCGCCTCCATATTAGCCCAATCGCCCTAATTGTTATATTGAGTATAGCCCAGTCGCCCTAATTTGTCAATAGCAGCTTTAATAAAAAGCCCGTACAATTCTTTGCACGGGTAATAAAACAAGTATCTGGTTCATACTGTCATTTCAATATAAAGTTTGCATTTCTCTTCTAATAATTTAAAATCACAACAGCGTTCCTTCAGTAATTTTGCTGGGGATTTCTCCATTAATCATAAAGTCGCGTTGCCTTCTTAATGATACTTTCACTGTTGCTCTGACACCATCGATATTGATTGACAAGCAGTTCCTTATATTGTCTTTCTTTCACTGTTGTGCATGGCTGCATGTCAAATCGCAGAAGTCTTACAGCAGAAGAAGTCACGATTTGATATCTCATTTTTTTATGTTTCAGCTTTGGACTTGTCAATGGTGCATAATAATCAGCTCAATTAATTGAAAGTAACACCCTCACAAAAGGTCTGTGAGATTTTGAATCATCTATTGACATAATCCGCTTGTCAAACTGTGCAAGATAATGATATTACCTTTTATTCAGCGTATAAAACTTTAACTTCTGGTGCATTACGGCCTGCCTCTCCTTTCAATATACAAAAGAGAAGCCAGCACTATGAGATAATCACTGTACTAACTCCTCTAACTTTTTTTGCTCCCATTTTCGGCTGAGTACCAGGGATCGGCACTTTTGGTTTAGAAATGATCAAATTCCGCCCCGCAATATGTTTTACCCGTCATTTTACGAAAGAAGATCAAAAACGCCTAAAGATTCCGGCTTCTAAGTTGCTATAGCAGTATTCTTCAACAGAGACGCGACGAAGATTCAACGGTTCCAGCAGGCGTAGCACAGGCACTCCCTTTGCAGTGTGCAGATTTTTTAGGCGTTATCTGCTTTTTTCGTGTCAATAGGGGTTAAAAAGCGATTAACAGGCCCCCTCTTCCAACGGCATAAATAAAAACAGCGAAACAAAATGCTTCGCTGCAATGCTTAATCTTGTTAGAACTCCGCCGTCTTTGGTGTTCTAGGGAACGGCAGTACGTCTCTGATATTACCCATTCCGGTGATGTAGAGAATGATTCTCTCCAGACCCAAGCCATATCCAGCATGTTTCACGCCACCGTATTTGCGAAGATCCAGATACCACCAGTAATCCTTCTCATCGAGATCAAGTTCCGCCATCCTCTGTGTCAGAACATCCAGTCTCTCTTCTCTTTGGCTTCCGCCGATGATCTCACCAACGCCTGGCACCAGCAGGTCGCAGGCTGCTACTGTCTTGTTGTCATCGTTAAGTCTCATATAGAAAGCTTTGATCTCTTTTGGATAATCCGTTACAAAGAGCGGCTTCTTGAAAATTTCTTCTGTCAAATATCTCTCATGTTCCGTCTGCAAGTCGATGCCCCACTCAACGGGATACTGAAATTCCTTACCGGACTTTTGCAGCAGTTCCACAGCTTCCGTGTAAGTAACTCTGCCAAATTCTGAATTTACAATGTTGTTCAGCCGGTCAAGGAGACCTTTGTCGATGAACTTATTGAAAAACTCCATCTCTTCAGGTGCATGTTCCATCACATAATTGATGATATATTTCACCATCGCCTCAGCCAGTTCCATGTTGTCTTCCAAGTCAGCAAAAGCGATTTCTGGTTCAATCATCCAAAACTCAGATGCATGTCTGCCCGTATAGGAGTTCTCTGCTCTGAAAGTCGGTCCAAAGGTGTAGACGTTTCTAAATGCCAGAGCAAAAGTCTCTGCCTCCAACTGTCCGCTTACAGTCAGGCTCGTCTCCTTGCCGAAGAAGTCTTCGCTGTAATCGATCTTGCCGTCCTCTGTTCTCGGCGGGTTATCCAGATCCAAGGTCGTCACTCTGAACATTTCGCCAGCGCCTTCACAGTCACTGCCAGTTACAACTGGTGTGTGTACATAGACAAAGTCGTTGTCCTGAAAGAACTTATGAATGGCATAAGACACCAGGGATCTGACTCTGAAGACGGCGGAGAAGGTATTGCTCCTCGGTCTCAAGTGCGCAATCTCTCTCATAAACTCCATGGAATGTCTTTTCTTCTGCAGTGGATAATCGGCGGCTGAATCGGCTTCTACGACGACTTCTGCAGCTTTGATTTCGAAAGGCTGCTTTGCCTCTGGCGTCAGAGTGACTGTTCCACGAACCATCAAAGCTGATGAAATCGGCGCTTTGGCAATCTGATCAAAATTGTCTATTTTGTCCGCTTCGTACACGATCTGGACAGATTTGAAAAAGGTCCCGTCATTGATCTCTATAAATCCAAACTTATTAGAGCTTCTATTGGTTCTGACCCATCCTCTGACCACGATTTCTTTGTCAGCGTACTGTGTAGTGTTTCTGTGAAGCTCTCTAAGCTGTATGTCTTTCATTCTTTCTACCTTCTTTCGTAATAGCTTTTTTGGCCAGTCTGCACCAGCCCGAAGATTCCGAAAAATCATTAATAAATTTATCATACCATGCCCGTTAGAATTGTTCAAGTGGGGAATTTGGCTACAAAAGGTATTTTGCCCGACATTGGGTAATTTACCCGTCGCTAGCAGCACAAATCCTCAATTTTCTTTGAATCGATACCTGCCTTTTCCGTGAGCGGATATCGCTTCGATAATCTCCGCCCGTACCAGGTCAAAAAGCAATTTTGAAGCACCTGAGCTTTTCAATTCAAGAAGTTCCATAACAGCACTTCTGCCAAAGACTTCATCATAGCCGAACTTCTCAAAAAGTCGACAGATATGAATGTTTGTTTTAGCAGAAAAACCTTTCCCTTTTTCGACAAGTACACTTTCAATGTCCACTTTTCGATGTCGAATATCCACTTTTTCTTCCCCAATGTCCACTTTTGTATTAGTCAAAAGTCTACTTACATGGAGATCTCGATTATGAAGTGCACTTTTTTCGTTCATAAGCAGATTTCTAAGAAACGTCTCAAGATACTCCTTTGTTTCATAGACCCCATTCTCCAAGTTTGTATAATTTGCGCGGACAAGGGCATTTCTGAAATACCATGCATTATCTGCAAAAATTCATATTCAAGGGTAGCATCAAGTTCTGATGCATTTCCGTAAATAACGGATGCTCCATCTAAAACCCACTTTTTTGTAATATTAAAGTTTCTGATTTCTCCAGCGTGTTTATATATGCCTTGAAGTAGCTGTTCCGAATGGCGGTATCTATCAAACATTTACATGGTTGGAGTCCGTCTACTGTCTGAAGCCCAATTGCCGTACTCTAGCATAGCCTTTGCTGACCTCGTCAGGCTCAGACTCTTTCAAATATCCTTAAATGGGGCTTTTTCCATATTCGCCGCCTCTCTTGATCATTTTTATGATATCGTTGCAAAGTAAAGATTATTTTGATCAACCAGCAACTGCACCGGTTTATTGTGCAACGCATTAATCGTATTTATGTTTTCTATAAACGTTCTTACAGAATTACTCTGCCTCTCGATGAGCACTTTCATTTGCTTGTGAACTTTTTCATCGCTAAAATTATTAAGTCTATCTCCTACTGCGATTAAGGTTTCGTCTGTCTGCGTATCTCCAACAACTGGTATCTTTTCAACAAGTTTGCCGACAGCGGTAGTCGTTTTAGACAATCCTTTTGTCACTGACGATTGAATTGATGTAGATAAATAACCGGCCAATTCTTCGTAACACTGGGAGTAGAGTTCGCGATATTGTAGAGAATAATCTTCCAACTTTGCGGATACACCTAACAAATACTCTTCATCATAGTTTTCTAATAATATTACATCCAAAAATGACGAAAAAGCAAGTATGTATAAGGCAAGCTGATAATCCTTGAACACATCCTGAACCCGCAGTAATTGCTTATTCACTGACTGATCGCTGTGGACAAAGTGTCTTTTATTAACTTTTCCAATTATTTGTTCACGGTAAAATGCAATCTTCGCTTCAGCTTCTTTTTTTATTTCAAGAACCATCGTATGATTGCTATTCTTATACATTTCATTATTCCAGTTGTACTTATAATTATTGAAAACGTCATACAGAAATGTAAGGTTTCCTTTTAGCTCCGCTTTTTCTTTCTGCACAAGAAAATCCATCATCTCTTGCTGCATCTCTTTTATAGCGTCAAGTTTCTTGTCAACGTTTGCTAACGCAGCCGCTACAAAAAGCATTGTTGGATCACAAACAAGGGGTGTGTGTAATGCCTGTCCTCCGCCGACCAGACCGTCAGGTGTTTGCAAAGATCCGATGTAACTCGAGGTTCCTTTCATCTGAAACATTGTCTTTCCGCCAGTATTGACATAGTACAAACCACTTTCACCCGCTCCTGAAACTGCGGTCTGTACCGCTGCTGCGAGGGGATGAAAAGCCGTCCCCAAAGCTGCTAATCTGCCTAACGGCAACTGCGTGTAATTTGAAACACCTATTTTTGATTCCTCCAGAGCAGGACATAATGGTGGATTGTTCATAAGTTCTAATATCTCATTACTTTTGTTGTTATCCAATTTATTCCTGTTTTCCATAAGGTTACCTCACTTCTTTTTAATCTTTAATCGCTATTTTATCTAATTGTTTCCTAGTCATGGGGAAATCGTAATCTAAATTTAAAGTCTTAACAGATATTAAATTGCCCCTCATTTTGTAATCTTTGTTCGATAACATCGATTCATCAGTTTTTGTTAGTTACAACCGTTTACATTATATCTTAGAATCACAAGGAATTCAAACGATAGTGAAAATTCAATTAAATCTTAGGGAGGCGTTCTAGCTGACCCTTATTTGCTTTCTTATCCTTCTGCACTTTACGCCAAAAGATGAAACATAGGAAATACGTCCTTCGGGCGATATTTCCCACATAATAAAAAAACAAGATCCATTCCAGACTATCATCCGGAATGGATCCTAAACTTTTTTCTTTTAGTACAGCTTTGCGCCTGCTGGAATGCGGTCGTCTACGATCAGAAGGTTCAGACCTTCTTCTCCGTCTTCCTCATGGACTGCGGAAATCAGCATGCCACAGGAATCGATGCCCATCATCTTTCTAGGCGGTAGATTGGTGATTGCGATTGCCGTCCTTCCAATCAGTTCTTCCGGTTCGTAATACTCGTGGATTCCACTTAAGATGATGCGGTCTGTATCAGTTCCGTCGTCCAGGACAAACTTCAAAAGCTTCTTGCTCTTTGGCACGGCTTCACAGTCTTTGATCTTCACGGCTCTGAAGTCAGACTTGCTGAATGTATCAAAATCAACATCCTCTTCAAATAAAGGTTCGACTTTTACCTTTGAGAAGTCGATTTCTTCTCTCTTTAGTGGAGCCTGCGGTGCGGCTTTCTTTGGACCCTCACCTTCTAACGGCTTCATGGTTGGGAAAAGAATGATGTCTCTGATTGATGGCGCATCGGTGATGAGCATGATGACTCTGTCGATACCTACGCCCAGACCACCTGTCGGCGGAAGTCCAACTTCCAGAGCATTGACGAAGTCCATATCCATCGGATGTGCTTCATCGTCCTCACCAGAATCCAGCTGTGCCTGCTGCTCAGTGAATCTTTCGAACTGGTCAATCGGGTCGTTAAGCTCGGAAAAGGCATTAGCGATTTCCCATCCGTTGATATACGCCTCGAATCTTCTGGTGATTCTCGGATCTTCCGGATCTCTCTTCGAGAGCGGTGAAATTTCAACCGGATGTCCTACGATAAATACTGGACCATCCAAGTAGCCTGGAACGTCTTCGCAGTAATCTTCAAACATCTCAGCGATAATCTTTCCGCGAGTCCACTTGTTGGCATCCTCTGGATCCATGCCGTATTTGATGGCCGCTGCTCTCGCTTCCTCATCGGTATCAATCTTGCTGAAGTCAACACCGGTGATTTCCTTTACGGCATCCGCCATGTTCAGCCTTCTCCAAGGCGGCGTCACGTCAAACTCCTTACCCTGGTATTTGATGATCGGGGAACCGTTGACAGCCATGGCTGACTTGTAGACCACCTGCTCTGTTACATCCATGACGCTTTCCATGTTTCCATATGCCATATAGCACTCCATGGAAGTAAATTCCGGGTTGTGATTTCTGTCCATGCCTTCGTTTCTGAACATCTTTCCCATCTCATAAACCCTATCCAGCCCGCCGACAATCAATCTCTTCAGATAGAGCTCATTGGAAATACGCAGCTTCATATCGATGTCCAGAGTGTTGTGGTGGGTGTTGAATGGTCTTGCGTTTGCACCGCCTGCGATGGTGGTCAGAATCGGAGTATCGACTTCGAGGAACCCATAGTCCTCTTCCAAAACTCTCTTGATTTCATGTATAATCACAGATCTTTTGACAAACATATCCTTTACGTCCTGATTCATGATCAAGTCGGTATATCTCTGTCTGTATCTCATATCCTGGTCCTTCAGCCCATGCCATTTGTTAGGCAGCACCTGTAATGACTTTGATAAAAGAACCAGTCTCTTTACCTGAATAGAAATTTCGCCAGCCTTTGTTTTAAATACAGTTCCTTCAACACCGACGATATCTCCGATATCATAAGTCTTGAACCAATCGTATTCTTCTGTGCCGATGTCATCTTTCTTAACAACGCCCTGAATTCTGCCCTGCTTATCCTGAATGTCAATAAAGGCCATCTTTCCCATTCTTCTGAATGCCATGATTCTGCCTGCACAAGAGACTTCCTGATCTTCCATAGCATCAAAGTTCTCTTTGATATCCATGCTGTGGGCCGTCACATCCCATGTTTCCTGAAGGAAAGGATTTCTGCCAGCTTCCTGCAGCTTCTTCAGTTTATCTCTTCTAATCTGTCTCTGTTCATTTAGCTTCTCTTCCGTAAGTTCTTCAACTTCCGGGTTCACATTCACGTTATTATCTTGTGTACTCATCTCTACCACCTTTGTCTTACTTGCTGATTTCTTCTATTCTATATTGTAATGCTCCGTCTGGAACTAATATCTCGACCACTTCTCCGATTCGTTTTCCTAAAAGATTCTGTCCAACCAGTGACTCGTTGGAAATCTTTGCTGGCTCTGCAAAAGGATCTGCTTCTGTGGAACCGACGATGACGAACTCCTGCTCTTCACCGCTGCCTGTATCTTTTACTCTCACTTTAAGACCGACGTTTACCTGGTCGCCTGAGACTTCGTCTTCGTTGATGATCTTCGCATTCCTCATCATGGTTTCCAGTTTATGAATTCTCTCTTCCAGTTCCGCCTGCTCGTTTTTCGCTGCATCATACTCCGCATTCTCAGAAAGGTCTCCATAGGAAATCGCTTCCTTTAATCTTTCGGAAACTTCCTTTCGTCTGACGGAAACGAGTTCGTCTCTCTCCGCTTCCAGCTTATCGTAACCCTCCTGGGTTAGAAGTATTTCTTCTGACATATCTTAATCTCCTTTCAGGTAATGCCCTTCGTCCCGCGTATTATACTCTACAAATGGGCATTTGTCAATGTTCACACGTACGACAAAATCCAGCCGAATCGCAGATTCGGGGATTTTCAGCATAAGCTCTGCCTAACAACTCGCCTCCTGCTTGTTGGGCAGAGTGTTATATACTATCTGCACATTGCGGCAGTTGGTAACATATACCACTGACGCGTAATTGATTCCAAAGGATACAATATCCCCAACTTTGAAATCTCTCTTTGCATCTTCAATATCTAATATGGTATGATCGCTGGATGCGCCGAGGATTTCCACGCCTTCATCCTGCGGGAAAATCTCGTCGATGCTGCCGTAGTCAACTTTACCGATGGCCAGAAGTGCCCTTCGGCGAATTCCCCTGTCCACATATTCCGGCGTATGGCCAAAGGCATCCACCGCAATCTCCCCTACTGGATGAGACGGCTTATCTTTAACCTCTATGACTTCCGCCTTCAAGGTATAAACATCCTGGTGCATTTCACTCATATCATATCCGTAGAAGAGTTCCAGGTCTCTCGCCAGGAGAATGCCTTCGCCAATTCGAAGGAAATTGACCCTTTCTGGGATATCACCATCGATCACTCTCATAAAGCTGGATGTCGCGCCGCCAGAGATGAATTCCAATCGTCTGCCAATACATTCTTCAATCTTTTCGGCAATAGCAACTAGTTCATCAAGCTTTTCTTCTGTCGCCAGAATGGAGCCATAGCAGCCTACATTGGTTCCAACACCGGCAAGTTCCAGGTTATCCATCTCTTTTTCAACCCTCACTGCTACAGCTGCCATCTCTTCTTTATCCCAAAAGCCCTCTCGCAGGTCTCCAAGGTCAGCCATCAAGATAACCTTGTGTTTTTTTCCCTGCTTGCCGGCCTCGGCATTTAGGGCTTCTAACACCTCCAATTCACTATTCAGCGAAAGATCAGTCAGTCTGATGACATCTTCTATTTCACTGAGCATCGGTATTCTGATCAGCATCAGCGGTTTCTCGATGCCAAAATCCTTCGCATCCTGCAACTGCTCCAATCGGGATGAAGCAATGTATTTGACACCGCCGTCTGCAAACTGTTTGACACACTGCGGTATCCCTGTGGTACCTTTGATGACGCCAGCAACCTGGATACCCTTTTCTGCACACTTGCCCACAACGTACTCTACATTGTGTTTCAGATATTCCAAATTAATTTCAACTCTCGGATAACCCTGCTTCTTCATCACTTGCTTTCCTCCTTGTTGGAATCTACAAATCGTTTAATCTTCTTTCCTGTGGTTTTCTCGAAGTCCTCTTTTCTGATCTTTACCTTCTTGATTTTTTTATAGTATGCGAGGTCTTCGTTGATCTTATCTACTTCTTCCCAGATCAAGTCTCTCGCCTGTTCCTCCGTATAATCCTCACCAAGGGTTTCTACAACTTCTTCTGCATCTAAGGTTACAGTAGCCACAATGGACGTATCGTTAGAACCGTCTTCCCCATCTGCTCCCCATACCATGCTCTCTGCGATGTATGGGATTTTGCCCAGAAGGTATTCCAGCTCCTCTGGGAATACGTTCTTGCCGTTCTTGGTGATAATGACATTTTTCTTTCTTCCTGTAATATATATGAAGTTTTCGTTATCTACATAACCCAGATCACCAGTATAGAACCAGCCGTCCTTCAGTACCTCTGCTGTCGCCTCTGGATTCTTGTAATAACCCATCATGACGTTGCCGCCTTTAAAGCAGATTTCGCCGATGCCGTTTTCATCTTTATCGATGACTTTTACTTCCATGCCAGGCAGCAGATGTCCTACGGAAGTATTTCGCATGTCCTTCGGCACATCTGGATTCAAAGCCGCCATCGGCGAGCACTCTGTCAAACCATAACCCTGCACGGCAATGATGCCAATATCGTTGAAGAACTGCAGGATTGCAGGATCAATGGCTGCGCCGCCGGAGATGATGACTCTCATTCTGCCGCCGAACACTGCCAGAATCTCTTTTGTAAACGGCTTGCTGATATCCAGTCCAATTTTCTTGGTCTTTCTATTCATGGCCAGAAGCCTGGTAAGGAGTTTCTCCTTGCCCTGTGCCCTGACATTTTTCCAGATCTTCTTATAAAGCGTCTCGATCAGAACCGGCACACCCAGAATCATAGTAGGCTGTACTTCCTCCAAGTTCTTGGTGATATATTTAAGTCCCTGGCAATATGCGATCGCAGCGCCTTTGTACAGCGGCATCAAAAATGCACAAGTGCACTCATAGGTGTGATGCACTGGCAGCACTGAGAAGAAGATATCCCAAGTATTCACGTTGAGGATGGTCGGTGCGGCCATCAAATCCTCCGCCAGATTTCTGTGGGATAACATGACAGCCTTGGCCATGCCTGTCGTTCCGGAAGTGAACAGCAAAACACTCATATCATCTGCGATGATCTCTGCATCGAGAAATTGTCTGTCACCCTGCGCTACCTGGTTCTTTCCTTCTTCTACTAAGGCACTCCAGGAAAGAATATCATCTTGATGTTCCTTTGTATCAAAATTTACGAGAAGCTTCAGCGGCGTGTTTTCGCTGTCCTTCATCTCTTTGAATATTTTTTCGAACTTCTTGCCGAAGATGACGCAAGATACCTCTGCTTCGATAATCAGGTGCTCCAGTTCCTTAGCGCTCAGCTCTTTGTCCAAAGGCACGACGATTCCGGTTCCGTTGAGGGTTGCCAGATAGCTGGATTCCCACTGGTAGCAAGTCTCCCCGATGATCCCGATTCGTTTGTTCTTCAGTCCCCTGTTGATCAGCGCAGTGCCCAATCCGTTGACATCGGCCAGGGCCTGTCTGTACGTGATCGACCTGTATGGCTGATCTTTTTCAAACTTCTGCATGAAAGCTACGTTATCTCCATAGGCTTCTACGCTGGTCTCAAACATATGCTTGATATCCGTTATCGGTCTGCTGGTTTTGTATCTTACATAAGGATCTTTACTATCTTCTAATGCTTTAGCAAACGCCTTAGCACGTTTCATTTCCATTGTTTTTATTTCCTGATAATTCATTGTCTCCTCTTTCCCGGCGTTATTCTCGGTCTTGTTTCCGTAGCGCTTGATTTTGCCGGTGGTTGTCTTGTCAAATTCCGTCGCTCTGATATTGATTCGCTTTACATTCTTATATGCGGGCATCGTCTCGTTGGCTTCGTCCACGATTTTCTTATAAAAATGATAAACATCACTGCTGTTCATGTCGCCCTGCTGTTCCTGCAGAAGCGGATAGTTGGGATAAATGTCCGCAGTAACCATCACGTTGCCGACCTTCTCATCTGCAACACCATAGACGACGACTTCCTGAATCAGCTCGTTTTCCATCAAAACAGCTTCCACTTCTTCTGGGAAGATATTCTTGCCGCCTTTGGTCACGATGACGGTCTTCTTCCTTCCTGTCAGATAGAGAAATCCATCCTCGTCAAAATAACCCAAGTCGCCGGTATAGAGCCAGCCATCTCTGAGCACTTCTGCTGTGGCCTCTGGATTGTCGTAATAGCCCATCATCACGGATGGTCCCTTGCAGGCCACTTCTCCAATTCCGTCTTCGTCAGGATTGACAATTTTCACTTCTGTCTGCGGCATCGGTTTTCCGACGGAAGCCGCTTTGCTATACCTGTCCTGATTGACTGCAATAATCGGCGCATTCTCGCTCATTCCATAGCCTTGCATCATCGGCAGACCCATAGCCTCGAAATCCTCGATGACCTTCGGGTCTATGGCCGCACCGCCAGCGATGAAGAGCGTGATGTTGTTGCCAAAGTTCTGATGAATCGCTTTGAAAAGCTTCTTCATCAGTTTTTGATTATTATACAGCTTCAGTTTTCTAGAGAGATCGATCGCCTTTCTCAGCTTCTCGGCCTCGCCTCTGCTCTCCGCCTGCTTCCACATGCCCTTGTACATTTTTTCAAATACGAGAGGCACGCCCAACACGATATTGGCCTTTGATTCAATCATATTCTTCTGAATATATTTGATGCCCTCGCAGATTGCCACAGTCTGCCCCTGATAGAAAGTAGTGCAAATGCTGCAGGTAAACTCGTACGCGTGATGGATTGGCAGTATGGACAAAACGATGCCGCCCTCTGGGATATGAACCAGCTTCGACATGTTGTAGACGTTGGCTACGATGTTTTTGTGGGACAGCATGACACCTTTAGACAGACCGGTCGTACCAGAAGTGTACATCAAAGTCGCCATCTGTTCAGGGTCTATTTCTGCATCTACAAAATCGCGGATGCCTTCCTTCAAAAGTTTCTGGCCTTCTTCTATCAACTTATCCATGGATAGATATTCGTCTGTATGCTCGTCTTCCCCCATAGAAATAAAATACTCTAAATCAAAACGCTCCTCGAAGAGTCCTTTGATGCTCTTTTCCGAGCGTTTTGTGTAAACCAGCGCACTGGCACCGGATCGCTTTACTAAGTTTTTCAGTTCTTCTGGCGGAAGGTTCTTGTCTAGCGGTACAATAACGCCGACACCGCATACTGTTGCAAAATAGGTCAAAAGCCATTGGTAACAGCTTTCGCCAATCACTGCAATCTTTTTTCCAGCCAGTCCCAAATCCATGAGCCTGGTTCCCAGAGCGTCTAACTTCTCCTTAAACTCCCCATAGGTAAGCGGCTGAAAAGTTCCGCCCGGTTTATCTTTCTGCAGATAAGCAGGGCGGTCTTTAAACAGTTCTGCGCTTTTCGCAATCATATCCTTGAGATCTGAAACGTCCCTCACCGGATAATACACACCGTCATATTTTACATTATTCATGATTAATTCTTCTTTCCTTTTGATCATTAGTCGTTAATAAGATATTTTACCATTTTTGCAGTATTTTATCAATAGTTCGTTGCTTGGAATTCGCGGAAAACGCGCGGGATTTCAGCGGTGCAGTCTGCATCAGAAGACCTCTGCTGGCAGTGGCTTGCGCAGGCTTTGACCGTCGATGTGCGGCTGACCCTCACGCAGTTACGCAGATTTGCCGGATTTCACTGTTTTCGTTACGCAGGTGCCTCGCC
>NZ_DBFWLQ010000027.1:0-32406 GCF_048465375.1 Emergencia sp.
CTGTGACTTTCGCATTGCCGCCCTTGAAGTCGGTGACGTTTCCATTCTCAGTGACGATCTTCAGCTCAACCTGTACCTGGCTGTCGTCTTCTTTTACTTTCTCAACGACGATGGATACAGTGCCTGTGGTGGCCTTTTCTGCCACTGCTTCTGCCGCCTTCTGATCCAGTACCACTTCCGCAGCGTCTGTCTTGATGACCACGTCTGCATCGGTCTTCTCTACCAGGGCCTTGACCGTCTCAGCTGGAAGCTTTACTTCTGCTGCCTTGGCATCTCCCTTTGTTGTCGCATCGATGATGACTTCTTCAGACTTGTTCTCAACGGCTTTGTCAACAATCTTGTCAGCTGTTGTCTTGTCCACCGTGGCAGTCGCTTTGCCGTCTGTACCTGTTGAGGTTTCAACATCGGCAGTCGTTGTCTTGTCCCCAGGGTTGCTGGTTACGTTGTCATCCGGTGTTGGAGTCGGAGTCGGTGTTGGTACATATGGTGGAACATATGACTCAACATAAATGCCCTCAGCATTCTTAGTCCATGTATTCATGTTAGCAGAATGTGCTGGAGCAGGTGTACCTTCTGTTAATACAATGTATTCATTTCCTTTTAGGTACTTTTCGAATCCCTCAGTTGGAACATAATCTGTTGGATTTGAAGAGAATATACCACCAGTGATTAAAACCGTTCCCGTCTCTGGAATATCAGTCTTTGCTGGCATTGCACCAATAACACCGCCAGTGATATTCAGAGTCCATACAAGATTGTCGTCTGCCGCAGGATTGTCCCATAAGGTTACTTCATCAATTACGCCTCCTGAGATTGTGGTAGTCACCTTTTGACTTCCCTGATCTTCTTGACCGTTTGATAACCATGCCTCTGTCTCCATAGCTACCTTTCCAATCTTTCCACCTTTAATTGAAGTTACAATATTATCATCGGGATAAGTTGGGTAATTTCCTGTGGATATGTCATACTGGTTTCCTGTGTTAATAAACTCAGTACCTTCGTTTACAGTTACTATTCCAGTATTTTCAATGAGAACTAACTTCACGTTTGACCTATCAAAAGTAACATTTTCAACAGATAAATCTGCATAGTTTTTCAACATGTAATTAATTGGCACGCTACTCTTAACTTCTCCATTTTTTATGACAACAGTGCTGCCATGTAATAGCTGCATACCATTGGTTTCAGTTCCCGTAGAACCAACGCCTTGTTTAACATCATACGTCTTTTCATTTAAGTCCAATATGATATTCTGTGCGCCGTTAGAACCGATTTTCACGCCGCCTTCTGCATCATTGATTAAAGTAATAGTCGTTGGCGATGCTTCACTACCAGGTACGGCAGCAATAGCTTCTGCCAGTGTGTCATAATGCGTGGTCACGCCTTCCGCTGTAATTGCAGCTGCATGGCTACAATTCTCACCGCCATCACAATCTGGCGTACTTCCCGCAAATGCCATCATCGGCATGTAACACATGACCATGATCAACGACATCAACACAACAGCGGTTTTTTTCATTTTTGTTTTCATCCCCTCATTCCTTTCTTATTTGTTATAAACTTTTAGAATTTGTACATCAAAATTGAAGTACATAAACTAAGGAAGATGCTGTTTTTCTTTATCACAGGATACTAGCTAAAGGGTAAATAAACTGCTTTCCTATCATAATTTTCAGTCATCTCTTCTCTACATTATAGTCGTTTTATCGACTATAGTCAAGGAGACGAATCCAAAATATACTTTTCTATAAGGAAGAAGAGACTGGAGGCCGCATGATCACTTATAAGCCATTTTGGGAAACACTTAAGAAAAAAAGCATCAGCACCTATGCACTGATTAATAAGCACGGGGTTAGCAGTTCTACCATCAACCGTCTGCGCCATGATGAGCCCCTCAGCACTATGACCATCAATGATCTCTGTATGTTTCTACACTGTGATGTCAGCGACATTCTATGCTATATTCCCGATTCCGAAGCCGAAAAAGGGCACTCTGCTTGATCTGAAGCTGCTTTACTGCAAACCGAAATTTGCTTCCTCTCGTCGTAGTCAAAAATACAAAAGCGGCGCGTCATAACGTGAACATTATGACGCGCCGCTTTCTTATTGATTAATATTCTGGTCTTCCCTTATTTTGCCGTTCTATCTATCTTTGCTGACCATTTGGTATAGATTTTCTTTCCATCTATACACCTGCAGCCTCTGACTTTGTAATAATAACGGACGCCCTTTTTCAGTGCTTTCGTGTTCTTGTAAGTCCGCGACTTGGTGGTTTTCATCAGTTTATATCCGCTGTTCTTCTTGGTCGAACGCCATACCTGGTAGCCGTCCACTTTGTATACAGAGCGGGACTTCTTCCAAGTCAAAGTGATGGAACCCTTTTTCGCCTTGTTTCTCAGACTGACTATCTTTATCTTCTGCACGCCTGCCTTGGCTTTGGCTCCCCAGTATGGGAGGTTATCAAAACGGTCGGTGTTGTAGCTCAGCCAGCCATCTTTTATTTCACTCTCAATTGCTGCAATCTTGCCGCTGTCATATACGTACTCTGCAGCAGCTTCTGTCTGCATCCTTACGCTGACTTCCACCTGTCCTCCATCAAAATAGTTGATAGCTGCTTTGCCGCTGTTCATTTTGATTTTTACGATAAAAGCTTCGCCATTTTTTTTCGAAACTTTTACACCCGACGTTCCTGCAAAATCCTTTTTTGCAGTCAGAAGAATCGTCTCACCCTTTGCTTGTTCTTTGATGGTCCTAATGGCTTTCTTATCAAAAGTAATGATAAAGTCCCTGGTCTGATAGGTAAGCCCGCTTGTGCCCGCCTCCATCATTGCGTCTGCCACTTTGACTGGCAGAGAAATCTCCGCAGTATCAGCCTTTGACGCAGTGCTCTTCGGTTGTGCGTCAATCACCACATGATCACTCTTACTCTTTTCTATGGCAGCAATCAGTCTATCTGCGTCGCCGTCACTGATGAAAACGGATTCTACGCCGTCTTTGATGGTGCTGTCCTGATGCAGCGTCGTCTTCTCCCCATCACTGGTTACGGGATTTTTCACTCCCGGTCTGTACGGCGGCACATCACTCGGCGTGTCCTTTGGTTCATAGGCAATTGCATAGGTAGAAAACTTATCTGTATTAAAGGTCAACGTATGTGCCGATGAATCGTGCTTCGACGCAATGATTTCAGCGGCATTGTCATGTACTCTGATAACTTTGTAATCGCTTCCATTCCGCATGGTTTGCGGAATCGTCAGCGTTATGGCGATCGGTTTTGCTGCATCAGTCACCGTTTCCGTTGTCGGACTATCCGTATTTTTAGTTATTGTTTTTTTCAATTGGATATTCAAATAAATACCGATTTTTTGGCTCGCAGTAAGCTTCGAATCAACCAGGTTCTTATCAGCCGAATCCGATTTTTCTTCAACCGATAGAGTTACGTCTATTTTAGTAATGGTGCTATCCATTCTTTCGCTTTCGGTTACTGCGCCGTCAATCAGATTTTCTTCTGGAACCGTTACCTCGGGTGCACCTTGCTGACTCTCAACCTTGGCATTGATACCGCCAAATCCGGATAATTTGGTTCCGCTGTCAAAAGTGCCTCCGCCGCTGATTGCAGCGCCGCCTTCTCCTGGCTCTCCGCTTCCGCCGTCTACAATATTACCTCCGTTACCACCGATAATGGTTCCATTGCCGTCGATTGTCCCGCTTTGATTTGCACCGACGCCACCGTTACCGCCATTTTTATCACCTGTGCCATTTCCGCCGTTGCCCCCGGTAACAGTGCCATTGACCGTCGTACTGCCGCTGTCTGTAGAAATGCCAGCGCCGCCGTTACCGCCTGCAGAGGTCTTGTCTCCGTTGCCGCCGTTGCCCCCGATGATAATGCCACCGGTTTCTACATTGATAGTTCCGCTTTCTACTTTTGCGCCAGTCCCACCGTCGCTGCCGGCAGCTGTTCCGCTGCCGCCGACTATTTTTCCGCCATTGGTGATGCTGATATTGCCGTTTCCACTCATGTTCGCGCCGCTTCCGCCAGCGCTATTACCTGCACCATTTCCTCCGACGAGGATTGCTCCATCTGCAACAACAACGCTGCCGCTGCCACTGAGCGCGTTGCCGCCAGCGCCATTGCCTGTGCCATTTCCGCCGTTAATGCTGCCGCCGCCAGTAATGGTTACTTTCATTCCGCCGTTCACAGCAATCGTGTCTTTTCCTGCACCGCTGCCAGGTTTCATAGTGATGTTCTTTGTATTCAGATCAATGACAACCTCCTTCTCACCTGTCAAAGTCTCGTCTATCGTAACGGTATCGTCCAGCTCCATGTCTTTATTGACGACAATTGTATGATTCACATCGTCAAAGGTCACGTTGCCTTGACCAAATAATTTATCCAATTTTTCTTGTGGTGTCTCACCCGCAGGCGGAACATCGCTATCTAGTCCGCCGGAGATTTCCCCCTTCTCATTAATAGTGATCGTCTTTGTCACTGCCGAGGACGCTGCCCCGCTGGAATTGACAACCCAGAAATGAAGGTCGTAACTGCCAGCCGCAAGATTGGAAAGATCCAGCACTTCGCTGATAGAATCCTTTTCTTTTCCAGGGATAAAATCCCCCAGTTTGACGGCCTCGCCGCCGCTGACGTCATAATAAAGGCTTGCTGTCACTCCGTCAGCATGGGTGATCTTTGCCGCCACATTGACGCTGAGGTCTTGTTGATCGGCCGCAAGGGTCAGACTGATCGGAGAAACATCACCATCGTCTGTCTCCCACGCAGGTGGGTCTGACTTTTCCCCTACGCCCAAAATAACAGAATAGGTTTTGCTCTCTCCTGCGTTTAGATTGATATTCTGCCAGGAAAAGGCCATGCCGCTGTCTGTTCCAGAGAGTTTAGTAAAAATATCGCCGGTTTTGCTGTAGGTGCCGCTGCTGCTCTTAGTCTCTTCAGTTAGCTGATTAAAACAGTTCCCGCTTCTGTCAGAATAGTTGCCAAACCAATAGGTATCCACCGGGGTAACGCCCCCTGCATTGGCAAAGTACAGATTGAACTGGGCATTATATGTCGAATTGCTTCCATTCGCATTATCATCCACCATTTTCAGGCCGATGACCTTTTCATCGGCATCCTGTATGGCCTCCACAGCAGCTCCATCATTATTGCCAATCTGTACATCTGCATGTACAGCCAGTTTCCCATCTGTAATCCCAGAGTCCTTCGCTGTTACAGTATAGGAAAGTTTCACATAACGCCCGTCGTTGATAAAGGACGCCTCTGCGGTGACATTGCCCTCTGGTATACTTTCAACTTCATATCCGCGGCTGCTATATGTCGTCTGGATCCAATCGTCCTTGTAAAAACCTTTTACGTCAATGGCGTTTGAACTATTTTTATACGCCATGAGGCCATTGCCATCAGTAGTATAACCTGCAGGAGTCTGAACGTTGCCAGAGGTTACATTCTCTGCAGCAAACCCCACCGCAGGAATCAAGGTGACAATCATACACAAGGAAAGGGTCATAACCAGCAATTTCTGCGCCGCCTTTCCCTTCTGCATGCGCCATGGGCGCTTCACTTTGGCACTCATATTTTTTCTTAATTTATCCATTACTTCTTCCCCACTTTCTCAATTCAGGATGATAACGACGGCATTCTTGTATTAATCTAGCACAAAAAATACCTATTCGAATCAAAAATGTGAAATCGGTAATTTATTTCGGGGAATTTGTTCAATTGAGTCCAATCGCACGAGGCGCTGCTTCTCTCAATCAGGCAAAAACGACAAAACGGCAGGAATACCTGCCGTTGTCATTATTAACTCTTAATAGTCTAAATCTTCTTCTGCCCAATCGTCAGTTGACCATTCTTCGTCTGGCCAGTCTTCGTTGACAAAGATTTTCTTCATAATTCTATCCATGCCGATGACAAGGGTCGTTCCGGCAACAAAGCCAACACCCAAAATGGCCAATGCCGCTTTTGCTGCAGTTGAAGGCCCCTGGTTTCTGCCTTTGTCCGCCTTGTTCGGCTGTAATTTGTTATCTTTACATTTTCCCATTTCCACTTCCTCCTTTGTAATCGCAAAACGTTTTATTTATATGACCTGGTATTGATATACTCTACAATTAAATTTGCAGCCTGTTCTTCTGATATGTAGCTGCTGTTAATCGCCAGGTTATAATTTGAAAAATGACCCCATTTTTGGCAAGTGTGATAGTTGTAATAATTTGCCCTCGCCTTGTCATAGGTCAATACGGTTTCTTTTGCCTTTTCCTCCGGAATGCCATAAGTGTCTATACAGCGTTTGATGCGGTCCTCCAGTTCTGCATAAATGAAAATATTGGTGACACCCGGCATATCCTTGAGGATATAATCCGCACATCTGCCGACGATAACCCCTTCTCCCGTATCTCCAATCTGGTTGATGACATCAAACTGGGTAATAAACAATTTCTCGTTGACCGAAACCGGTTCGCTCATCATGCCTTCACCAAAATTCATAGCCGAAGACAGACTGTAGGAGAAACTGCTCTTTGCTCGCAGCTCCGCCGTCTCTACGATTTCTCTAGACAGCCCGCTCTTCTCTACGGCCATATCGATTATTTCTTTATCATAAAATGGAACACCCAGTTTCTCGGCAATGAGGCGTCCGACGATTCTTCCGCCACTGCCATACTCTCTGCTTATTGTAACTAGCTTCTTCATAAAAACACCCTTTCTATTTTTTCTCTGACCTTCCCCCTTATGAATATTATATATCAAAATGCGCCTAAAGTGAATGGAAATTATGTTAAAATATTTTAGAAATCAAAAATAAAAACCGCCGTCACCGGTATCTAATAGATAAGTAGACGAAAAGGAGGCGCATATGACAAAGGAAGAATTTGCTCTTCACATAGAAGAAATCAAGTACAAACTATATCGAACGGCTCTTTTGTATCTCGGTAACGAAACTCTGGCAGTCGACGCCGTAGATGAGTCCGTATACAAAGCGCTTTGTTCACTGAGGAAACTGCGGCAGCCAGAATACTTTGACACCTGGATGATCAGAATTTTGATCAACGAATGTTATAAGGAATTGAAGCGGCAAAAGCGCCGCAGCAGCTTTGAAGAGCTTCCTGAAACCGCGGAGGAAGATTTTGATGGTCTGCCGCTGAAAGAAGCCATCGCGAAACTGCCGAAGGAACTGAAGGAAGTCATTATTTTAAGATATTTTTCAGGCTATACCTTGGTGGAGACTGCATCGATTTTGAAGATCCCTCAGGGAACGGCAGCCAGCCGTCAGCGCCGCGCATTGTCGCTGCTCAGATTGGAATTAGAAGAGGAGGTAGCAGAATGAATCGCAGAGAAGAATACGTAAAGCTGCTGCGGGAATTAGAACAGCCAGCCCCAGCCTTGGACGATACTGTGCAGAGAGCTGCAGCAAAGCGAAAAAAGAGGAACTGGATAGTAAAGCCGCTGACCAGTTTTGCCATCCTATGTCTGACCTTCGTGCTGGCAGTCAACCTCAGCGCTCCAATCGCAGATGCCTGCTCCAGGATTCCTTTTCTGAAAGACCTGGCCAAAGCTGTGACCTTCTCCAACTCCCTCACCGATGCGGTAGACAACGAGTATGTGCAGCCGATCAATTTAAAAGAGAGCAAAAACGGTATTACTGTTTCAGTGGATTATCTGATTGTCGACCAGAAGCAGGTCAATATCTTCTTTCGGGTCGATTCAGAAAACTACAGTCATCTGGCCATAGATCCAAAGATCACAAAGGCTGATGGCGGCTTCCTCGCCTGCTCCTATTCGCTCAATGACTGGGACGCTGAAAATGGAGAGCTGCAGAGTATGACTGTCGATTTTGTGAATGAAGATGTTCCAGAGTCTATGGAGATGGTCTTACAGATTTACGACGAATATTCCGGCGAGGAAGTCACCTTAGAGGATCCGGATTTTCCTGAGATTACCGAAAATCCAAATACCTATATTGCAACATTTTCCTTACCACTCAGTTTTGATCCGGACTTTATCGCCGCCGGCAAAAGGATTCCTGTCAACGAAACGGTTGTGCTAGACGGTCAAAATGTCACCTTTACCGAGATAGAAATCTATCCGACGCATATGCGCATCGACATCAAAACCGACCAGTCCAATACTGCCTGGCTGGCAGATTTAGATCTCTACATTTTAGCGGATGACAACAAAGAGTTCAAACCTGCCTCCAATGGAACTAAGGCTACAGGCAGTACGGAGTCCATGGAGATGAATTCCTATTACTGCGACAGCACCTATTTCCATAAGGCAGAGAAGCTGACCATCGTCGTCACCGGCGCCCACTGGCTCGATAAAGGGCACTACAGATATCACGTAAATCTACGAACTGGCAAGTCGGAGAAACTGCCCTACGGAATAAAAATCCTCTCGACCAAGCAGAAGGAAAACCGCTGGAAGATCAAGTTTGACAACACCGCAGTGCCAGCAGAGGACTGGATCAGTCATATCTGTGACAGCAACGGGAAGAAATACGACATCAACCTGTGGGATTCCCTGGGCAACATTTACTTCGAAGATTATCCCGAAGAAGAAGCTTGGATTGTACCTTATTATAACCGTCAGTGGAGGCCCGATTCGCCAGTAAAGGTGGAAATCAAACAGTAACAAAAACAGGAAAATAGCCATTGATTTCCCCTTATGACCGTACTAAAGTAAAGTTAGCTTGAACAACGCGGAGCAAAAGTTCAATGCATGACATCACCCAAAAACACGGAGCGGCTACTCCGTGTTTTTTATTTGGCTGACTGCTGCTATTTCTTCCTGTCCAGCCATTTGGTTATGTAGTATGCAATTTCACAGCCCCTTCTTCCTATCTTCTTATAACAATGCGCATGGCATCAAAAATATTTAGAGTTTAGATATTTTTATGATTTTCCATTCACTGCAGTAGCTCTACAACTGAAAATGTTCTGCCTTAATTCTAGCTAGTAAATCATCATCTGTAAACAACTTATAGGTTAATTCCAGCAAATATTCAGCACTCTTGCGGATGGCCTCATGTGTTTTCGGATCTGTCATAGCTTCTGCGAATTCATAGGTATGAACTTCCAAGTCCTGTCCAATGCTCATGGTCGGATGAAAAGCCACACAGGAGCTAGCCACATTGCCGATGTCAGATGAGCCATTTGCCGGTTTTTCTCCCTCTGCTATATCTAGACCAATGCTGTGGAAACAGTCTGCCAAAAGCTGCTCTTTCAGCGGACCTACGAAGTAGTCATCATAATCCTCTCCGTCAGACAGGATTTCCAACTCTGTTCGTGTTGCCATGGCTGCAGCTTTGGCGCAATCCTTCACCCACTTCGTAATCTCATCCAACTGTTTTCTTCTCGGCGCCCTCGTTATGAAATTTGCACTGGCATCAGCAGGGACAATATTGCTGGCTGTTCCGCCGTCAGAAATATACCCGGAAATAATGGCCTCTTTCACGACGTGTTGGCGCATCATATCCGTACTATCAAAGAGCAGTCTGACAGCATTGAGTGCGTTCCTCCCCTTTTCAGGGCATGCTGCCGCATGAGCCGGAGAACCTTTAAAAACAAACTTCATACCGTCTAACGCATAAAAGTTCATCTTTGCCAGGTTAGAGTTCATCATATGCACCATGGCAGCAAAATCGTAATCGTCAAAGGCACCCTTACGCTGCAGCTGTACTTTCCCTCCACCCCATTCTTCATCAGGCGTTCCGATGATATCTATCTGCACATCTCCGATAGAAGCTTTGATCTCGTTGACAGCCAGAATCGCCATGACGCTAGCCATACCCGAGGCGCAGTGACCACATCCGTGACCGATCTCTGGCAGAGCATCGTACTCCGCCAGGAATGCCGCTTTCTTGCTGCCACCAGGATTAATGATTGCTTTAAAGGCCGTTTCCACTCCGGCAAAAGGATACTCCACTTGCAAGCCGTGGCTTCTTAGCAACTCCACAATTTTTCTCGATGTTTCGTATTCTTCTGAACCCAGTTCTGGATTTCTTGCAATATCATCATTCATTTCATAACACTCTTTTTCAAGCGCCGGCAGAATTTCTGTCAATAATTTATCGTGAATTTCTTTTGACCACATCATCTCTTTCCTTTCTTTATGCGCCATAATTGATCAGCTGCGCAACAATCATGACGATTACACCTGCAGCCACCTGGAGAAGAAAAATCGGAAGCATCCACTTTGCCCACTTTTCATATGGGATTTTTGCCAAGGACAAGGCTGCCATCAAAATCCCTCCTGTCGGGATAATCATGTTGGACAATCCGTCACCCATCTGGTACGCCAGCACCGCCGTCTGTCTGGAGACACCGATCATATCGCCGAGAGGGGCCATAATTGGAATTGATACAGCTGCCTGACCACTTCCCGAAGGAATCAGGAAGTTGAGACAAGTTTGGAACAAGAACATGCAGACAGCACTGACAGTCGCCGGCAGATGCTGCAACGCACCGGAGACGTAAAATAAAATCGTATGCATAATATTTCCGTCTTGAAGCACAATCATAACACCACTGGCAAATCCAACTACTAATGCACCTGCCGCGATATCAGCCATTCCTTTTCCCATCTCCTTCGCGTATCTGTTGAAGCCCATTCTGTCAATGGCTGCAACAGCCATTCCCATCCCCAGGAACAATCCCGAGATTTCCTCCAGATACCATTCCCACTTCGTAACACCAACTACCAAAAGGACAAGCGACACAAAGAAAGCAAGAAGAATGACCTTTTCTTTGCTGCCAAAATGTCTAAGCTCTTCCAGGTTGACATCCTCCATTTCATTGGCATCCAGCTCATACATCGGTGAAAGCTGCGGATTTTTCTTGATTTTACACGCATATCTCATGGTACATACCACCGTAATGCCTACCATGATGACAAAGACCGCCATTCTGTATGCAGAGCCAGAGAACAACGGAACATCTGCGATGCCCTGCGCCACGCAGACTGTGAAGGGATTTGTCACTGCACCGGCAAAACCCGCACCGCAAGCCGACATAACCATAGCCATTCCTATGATGGAGTCAAACTTCAATGCTTTGGCAAGACCCACCATGATTGGCACGAAGAGTAATAGTTCTTCCGCCATCCCTATAAATGCTGATCCCAAGGAAAATGTAACCATAATGATAGGGATCAGCAGCAGCTCTTTATTCGCTGCAAATTTTGTCAGACGCCCTAATCCTGCTTCCACCGCGCCGGTTGAATTCAATACGTTAAAACTTCCACCGACGATAAAAATCAAAAATATAATCGCGGCGCTGCTCTGCATGCCCCTCGGTACTGCAGTCAGAAACTGCATCAAAGTCACTGGAGTCTGCTCAATTTTATGGTATGTCGTTGAGTTGATGATTTCTTTTCCATTCTCCAGTTGGATCATATCATAAGTGCCTGCCGGAATGATGTAGGATAAGATGGAACAGACAAATATAATTCCTAACAATAATATAAGTACTTCTGGTACGTGAAACCTTTTCTTCTCTTTCATACTTCTTCTCCTCTCCATGTTAACAGTTCTTTTCCACAGTGTATACCACAGAAAATCCATCGCCCATGCACTCCTCCAGTGCGTTTTCCTTTTCCAGGTACTGATGACCCTTATTCACGTCACCAGATTCTTTGACATCAGCATCTAAAATGGTTTTCAAAACTACGGCAGTCTCCTTCAGCTTTGTAGAAGGAACCACAAACTCGTTATGTGAACAGTACAGCTTCACATTTTTTGGAATTTCTTTGCTCAGTTTGTCCATGGTCGTATAGTATTCTTTGATGTCGGAGTGTCCAAACTGGTCACAGTTAAAATGAGCATAAAGTGCTCCCATATAAAAGGTGTCTCCCGTAAACAGGATCTGGTTGGTCTCGTCATACAGCATGATGCTGTCATGACTGTGTCCTGGAGTATGGATCACTTTTAAACGCCTATCTCCCAGGTTAAATATCTGACCATCCTCAACAGTGATATATCTAAACGGCGGTACTTTGAAAGTGTCAGGGTTAAAACCTTTTGGATATCCTTTTTTGAACATATCCGCATCCAGTTGATTACCAACATCTGCCCTGCGAAGGCCTGTCTCCGCTATATGACGCACATACTCATCTGCGTAGTTATAAACCGGCTCAAATGCGTGATTGTTGCCAATATGGTCAAAATGAAAATGGCTGTTAATTGCCATGACCTCCCCGCTGTAAAGTTCTTCAATTAAAGGCTTTACAGGGTGGATTCCCATACCTGTATCCAACAACACTGCTTTTTCACTGCCCGTAATCAGATACAGGTTGACCTCCTGAAAATGCTGTGGCTCCGCAATGGCATAGACATTGCCCGGCAGCCTATACACTTCAAACCATTCGAAATGATTTTCTACTTCAACTCTTTCATATTTTTCGTAATATGTCCTTCTCGGCACATCTTTCCATTCCATAATACAACCTTTCTATTTTGACAATTAAGATTTACGATATCGTTGTAATATATATTAGCAATTCTCGTGCCAAACAGAATTTTCACTCTTTTCAGGTGAACTGGACTTTTTTCGTTTACTTTTATAAAAATGTGCTTTACAATAGTATTAAATTTCTTTACCCCGTAAGGAGGAATATAGAATGTACGAAGAATTAGCAGCTTCCGTTTTTAAAGCACAGAATTTTTTTGATGAATTTGCCATCTTTGACACTGATTGCATCTGCAGATACTCAGAAATTATTAATCCAGATACTTACAGCTTCACTGCCGACGAGATCATCGGCAAGCACCTGTTTGAAATCTTTCCTACCTCAAACGAGGAAAACAGCGAGATTTACAGCGTCCTCAAAACAGGATGCCCCGTCATCCAATTTGAAGAAAATGGCGTTACCTATAAGGGTGATATTGTAAGAGGATATAGTAGTGTCTATCCTCTCTTTCACAAGAAAAAGCTTATCGGTGCCGCTGTCGCGTTAAAATTCATAGGTTCTGACTATCACAAGGAGTATATCAATGTGCAGGACTTCTCCAGCAATCGAAGTAAGGGTGCCGAAAACTATACTGTAGACGATATTATCACCGTTGATCCTGCCATGAAAAAAATAAAATTGAAAATCATGAAAGTTCGTGATATGGATTCCTCCGTGCTCATCGAGGGCAGTACGGGAACGGGTAAAGAATTAATCGCCCAGGCTCTTCATTACTCCAGCAGCAGAGCTTCTATGCCCTTTATTTCTTTAAATTGTTCTGCCGTCCCGGCAAATCTGCTGGAGAGCACTTTGTTCGGCACAGAAAAAGGCAGCTACACAGGCGCCGTGACGAGAAAAGGTCTATTTGAGTTGGCCGACAAAGGTACTCTATTTCTCGATGAAATCAATTCTCTAGAGCCTCCTCTGCAAGCGAAACTTCTTAAAGCAATTGAGGAAAAAGCGGTACGCCATTTGGGTGGCCACGATCAGCTACAGGTGGATACCAGAATCATAGCTGCCATCAATGAAGAGCCTTTTCAGGCCATAGAAAAGGGGCACCTTCGCAGTGATTTGTTTTATCGTCTCAACGTCATCGCCTTCCATCTTCCTCTGCTGAAAGATCGCTCTGGTGACGTGGAGTTTTTGACACAATACTACATCGACTATTACAATCAGAAATACAGCAAATCCATACAAGGGCTGACTTCAGAGGCTAAGCTTCTGTTTATAAACCATCACTGGCCGGGCAACGTGCGAGAACTTCGCAACATGATCGAAGGCGCATTTGCAATTGCAGAAAGTTCTCTGATCACACCAGAAGATCTTCCCCCTTATCTCATCAAGCAGGGCAGTCAGCCAATCACTTATCAGGAACATTTAGAAGCCTTTGAACGGGAACTTTTGCAAAAAACTTTGGCTTCCTGTACCACTAAAACCCAGGCAGCCGAAAAGCTAGGAATGACCAAACAAGCTTTGAACTACAAACTGACCAGTCTGGGATTAAAGTAATGCATTCCACAAAAATAGGAGCGGCTCCCCATGGGAAGTCGCTCCTATCTTATCTATTATACAAACTAAATCTTACACCGCTTCTTCGGCCTCTTCAAACTGTGAATTGTACAGATCTGCGTAGAAGCCATTCTGCGCCAGAAGTTCTTCGTGATTACCCTGTTCGATGATATCTCCGTCCTTCATGACCAGAATCAAATCCGCATTTCGAATCGTCGATAATCTATGGGCGATGATAAAGCTGGTTCTGCCTTCCATCAAATTATCCATAGCCTTTTGAATTCTCTCCTCTGTACGAGTATCAACCGACGACGTCGCTTCGTCGAGAATCAGCACCCGGTTATCCGCCAAAATCGCTCTGGCGATGGTCAGAAGCTGTTTCTGACCCTGGGATACATTGGACGCATCTTCGTTCAGTTCCATATCGTAGCCGCCCGGCAGCGTCCTGATAAAGTGATCCGCATAAGCAGCATCCGCCGCCTTCATGACCTCTTCGTCTGTCGCATCCAGTCTGCCGTAGCGGATGTTCTCCATGATGCTCCCTTTAAACAGCCAGGTATCCTGCAGTACCATGCCAAAGTAGTCTCGCAATTCCTGCCGGTTGAAGTTCCTGATATCGTGGCCGTCCAGGGTGATAGAACCCTTCTGTACATCATAGAAACGCATCAGAAGCTTTACGATGGTAGTCTTGCCTGCACCGGTCGGTCCCACAATAGCGATTTTCTGTCCCGGTTTTACATCTGCGCTGAAGTCTTTGATGATGACCTGCTCCGGATCATAACCAAAGCGGACATGATCGAATTTGACTGCTCCCTGCGGGTTCTCCAGCTTCACAGCGTTTTCAACAGTCTGATCCTCTTCCTCTTCTGCCAGGAATTCGAATACTCGCTCCGACGCCGCCGTCATGGACTGCACTTGATTGATGACCTGTGCAATCTGCTGAATCGGCTGTGTAAAGTTCTTGACATACTGTATGAACGCCTGAATATCACCGATACCGATCGTTCCTTTGATAGCGAGAATACCGCCAGAGATAGCCACACCGGCATATCCCAGGTTTCCGACAAACATCATGATCGGCTGCATCATTCCCGACAAGAACTGAGATTTCCATGCGGAGTTGTACAGCGTCTTGTTGGTTTCATTGAAAGTTTCGATGGTTTCCTCTTCTTTATTAAAAGCTTTGATGACCAGGTGTCCCGCGTAGGTCTCCTCTACCTGGCCGTTGATGACACCCAGGTATTTTTGCTGAGAGCGGAAGTGTTTCTGGGAGAATTTCACGACAATGGACATCAAAACTGCAGAAACCGGCAGAATGACTAGCGCAATCAAGGTCATCAGCGGCGATATCGTCAGCATCATGACGATGACACCGATGATGGTAGCTGTCGAAGTGATGATCTGTGTTACACTTTGATTGAGCCCCTGACCCAGGGTATCAACGTCGTTGGTAATTCTCGAAAGCACTTCACCATAGGTTCTGCTCTCAAAATATTTCATAGGCATGCGGTTGATCTTCTCTGAAATCTCCCTACGCATGCGATAACAAATTTTCTGCGTTACGCCGGTCATAATCCAGCCCTGGACAAAGGTGAATACTGCACTGGTCACATACAACCCCAGGGTGAGCAGCAGAATCTGAGCGATCTTATCAAAGTTGATACCTCCGGTCCCTCCGATCTTTCTCATCAGACCTTCGGCCAGTTCTGTGGTCGCATGGCCCATGACCTTCGGTCCCATAACGTTGAATACCGTGGAGGCTGCCGCGAAGATGACAACAACCAAAATTGCAAACTTATATTTGCCAATGTAAGCCAGAAGCTTTTTAAAAGAGCCTTTAAAGTCCTTTGCCTTTTCACCGGGCATCATGCCCCTGCCGGGACCTCCCATCGGTCCTCGCGGACGCCTCTTTGGCATCTTAAATTCGTGTTCTCTCTCTTCATTCATCCTAGCTCACCTCCTCTTCAATCCCAAGTTCTTTGGCAGAGAGCTGCGATTTTGCAATCTGCCTGTATACGTCACATTCTGTCAGGAGTTCCTCGTGAGTGCCCTTGCCGACGATTTCTCCATCATCCAGCACTAAGATCTGATCTGCATGGAGAATGGTGCTGATTCGCTGCGCAACGATAATTTCCGTAGCGCCTGACACCTTCGACTCCAGCGCCTTTCTCAGCTTTGCATCCGTCTTCATATCCAGTGCAGAGAAACTGTCATCAAATACAAAGACCTTTGGATCCTTTGCAATTGCCCTGGCTATGGCAAGCCTCTGTTTCTGTCCGCCGGACACATTGCTTCCGCCTTGAGAAATATAGCTGTCGTATTTCTCATCTTTTTCTTCAATGAAGTCATCCGCCTGGGCGATCTCCGCCGCAGTTCTAACCTGCTCATCTGTGGCATCTCTGTTGCCGAAACGCAGGTTACTTGCGATAGTTCCGGAGAACAAAACCCCTTTTTGCGGAACAAAACCGATGGTCTGGCGCAGATCTTTCATAGCGACGCCTCTGATATCTTCCCCGTCCAAAGTAATCTGACCCGAAGTGACATCAAAGAATCTAGGTATCAGGTTGACCAAAGTGCTCTTGCCAGCTCCTGTACTTCCGATGATGGCTGTCACCTTCCCCGGTTCTGCTCTGAAGCTGATATTGTGCAGTACGTCTTCTTTCGCATTGGGATATTTAAAACATACGTTATCAAATTCCAAAACCCCTTTTGGCTCTATAATCTGCTTTGGCTCAGCCGCATCTTCGATAGAGGAATGAGTTCTGATGACCTCGTCGATACGGTCAGCAGCCACACCTGCTCTCGGCAGCATGATGGACATCATCGTCAGCATCAGGAATGCCATGACAATCTGCATGGAATAAGTGATGAACGCTGTCATAGCGCCTACCTGCAAATCTCCTGTATCAATTCTATGTGCCGATACCCACATAATCAAGATAACCAGGCAGTTCATAATCATCATCATGCCCGGCATCATGAAAGTCATGACACGGTTGGTAAACAGCTGGGTTTTCTTCAGGTTCTGGTTAGCCACATCAAAGCGCTGCTCCTCTGTCTGCTCACGGCCGAAAGCGCGGATGACAGAAAGTCCCGTCAGAATTTCTCTGGAGACCAGGTTCAATGCATCCACCAACTTCTGCATGACCTTGAACTTCGGCATGGTGATGGAAACCAAAATTCCAACAAAACCGATGATGACAAGAACCGCCAGGGCGATAATCCACTCCATATTAGCACCAGTCTGTGCGACTTTATACACACCGCCAAGACCGATAATCGGCGCATAGAGCACAATCCTGAGCATCATAGCCGTAACCATCTGAATCTGTTGTACGTCATTGGTACTTCTCGTAATCAGAGACGCTGTTGAGAACTGATCCATCTCGGCATTGGAAAAGCCGACTACATTGTGGAATACCTTTCCTCTCACGTCCCGTCCTACGCCGGCGCCGACTCTGGCTGCCAGGAAGGATACGAAAACCGCAGCTGCCAGCATCAGCAGTGCCATCATGAACATCTTCAGACCTTCTGACCAGAGATAGCTCATCTGCATATCGTCTACATCCAGTCCTGCGGCTTCATTACAGGAAACTGCATATGCCACGCCCATGGAATGAAGCGTTTCCGCGCCTGTGGATGAAATCATATCCTCCATGGACTTTCTGGACTCTTTCACCATGGAGTTATCCATTTGACCGCTTGCAATCATGTCTTCCATCAAAGGTCTCATGTCTACATAAACGGCCATGTTGCCCTCTTCATCCTCTGCCTTGAAGCTGTCAATGTCCGTGTGCATCAGCTTCTCAATATCACTGATGGACATATCATCAATCTGCTCTGCCATCGGTGCAGTCTGCGGGTTTTTCTCCATGGTTTCTTTTACTGTATCTTTAAAATCAGCTTCGCTCATATGGCCCAGCTGATAGGTCAGGACGATGGAAGTCAACAGCTTGTCGTCCAAATCGTCCAGTTTCTTTTCGTCAGTTACGTTCAGGTGATAGAGATCACCATCTTTTGTGTAGGCACTCTGCCAGAGGTCTTTCTCATCGTCGTTCATGAAAATCTGCGCTTCCCTGAACTCTTTTGACGTAATTTTCTCTGGCGTGATATGCTCTACGCCCCCGTTCTGAATTCCTACGTCTATAATATCTGAAGTATACTGTGGCAGCGACAGGTCGCAATAGGCCTGCACCATCAAAAGCAGTACGATCAAAATTATAGTTTTCCAATAGGGAATCAGATTCTTAAAAATTCTCTTCATTCTCAGTCTCTCCCTTCTTGCCCTTATATTTGCGAAGTGCGACCTCCTTTTCGGCAGTTTCGAGAAATTCTCTCAAAAAGGCGTTGAGTTTCTTTGTATTCTCATCCCCCATCTGGCCAAAGACCGCATCAGCAAAATCATTCATGATTGCTTCTGTCTCCCGGAGCACCGTGTACCCTGCGTCTGTCAATTCCACATAGGTATTGCGGCGATCATTCCGATCAACAGATCTGATAATATATCCCTTCTGCTCCAAGGCACGAAGGCTTCTGGAAACTGCCGGCGCAGGTACATTCTTGCATCTTACAATATTAGACACCTTCACCCCCTGGCCTTCACAGTGCTCATGACAGTAGTCGATCATCTTGAGAATGCCAAAATCCCCGTGATTGATATCCGGCAGCATTGTGGATATGTTTAATTTCCTAAAGGAACTCATGATATCAAAAAATTCCCTTTGTTCTTCTTTCACCTCGTACTCCTTTCAAAACAGTATTATCTGTCAATTCATACAATTCGTTAATTTTTATCGCATTTAATTATTAACAACGTTAATTATTATCAATATTGACTTATTTTAGCACCATGAGAAAGCGATGTCAATAGGGTGATTGTACTTTTTTTCTGTTTGCACACGCAGAAGAGCTGCCGCAATAACGGTCATTTCCCGTTATTGCGGCAGCTCTTTTTCGTTACAGCAGAAAACTTTATTCTCCGCTGTTATAGTCTTTCAAAATTGCGCTGTAGAGCACCTCTTTATCAATCGGCTTGCTGATATGTGCGTTCATCCCTGCGTCCAGCGACTTCTTCACATCCTCGTCAAAGGCGTTAGCCGTCATGGCGACAATCGATACCGTCTTCGCATCGCTGCGGTCGAGTCTTCTGATTTCTCTGGCTGCGGTCAGACCATCCATAACAGGCATTCTGATATCCATCAAGATGCAATCGTAGAAGAATTCTTCTGAACCTGCAAACTTCTCGAGACAAAGTTTTCCATCTTCAGCGGTATCAACCCGGCAGCCAGCATTCTCTAAAATCTTACACGCAATCTGACGATTAATCTTATGGTCCTCACACAGCAGAATTCGTTTATCTTTCAGCCGATCAAAATCAGCCTCCCGGCTATGAGAAGACGCTTCTGTCGCTGAAACTTTCTGTTCTGCAATTCGAAAAGAGAGCATCACAGAAATTCTGGTTCCCCGGCCCTTTTCACTTTTGATATCGATCGTACCGCCCATCATGTCGACTAAATTCTTGACAATGGACATTCCCAGGCCGGTGCCGCCTATCTTGTCTACGATATTGCCATATTCTTGTTCAAAAGGATCATAAATCTTGCTCAGAAATTCTTCGCCGATACCAATACCCGTATCAGTGATCAGAAACTCCACTTGCCTCCGTTCTTTATCATCATTTCTGCTTCGAACATGCAGTGCCACTTTACCGCCTGCCGGTGTGAACTTCACAGCGTTGGACAACAGATTGATCAAAATCTGTTCGATGCGAATCTTGTCTCCGTAGAGGAATTCATTCTCAATTTCTGTAGTGCAGACAAAATCCAGCTTCTTCGACTTTGCCATCACTCCGATCTGGCTAGCCACTGTATCAACAACGGTGCCAAGCGACAGAATATCTTCCTGCAGATTCATTTTCTTTTCTTCAATCTGGCTCATATCCAGCGTATCGTTAATTAAGTTGAGCAGATACATGCTGGAATTGTGAATCTGCTCCAAATTTTCTCGCAGTTCTCCTTGCACGTGGTTCTTTTCCAGACTCAAAGTGGTCAATCCGATGATACCATTCATCGGGGTACGCATATCGTGGCTGACTCGCTGAAGAAACTCAGATTTGGCGTTATTCGCTTCTTGGAGCTGGCAATTGTTCGATTCCAAAATCTTCGCATAGGCGGCCTTCTGTCGATTCTTATAGGTCAGAAAGACTGCCGCAAAAAGCAACGTCATCATAACGATGGCGGCTGTTACCGCTGCAAAGGGATTGGCTCTGATCAAGTCGGTAAGCGAATACTGATTCTGTCTGATAGAGTTGAAAATCTTATAATCGTCTACATCATTAGAGTCCATCATGGAAATTCCCTTATCGAGAAGAGATATTAAAAGAGGTGATTGTCCATCAGAAATTCCCATATATATCGGCACATTCATCGTAATGGAAGATACGACGTCTACATCATTCGATGTGCTGTAGTTGACGTCAGAATGAATTCTCAGGGAATTGATAAAAGTGATGTCAGCCTTTCCCCCTCTGACTAGACGCAGACAAGCTTCCTCATCTTTTGCCGTTACCATCACCCATTCCGGATAATTATTTTCTATATAAGTTCTCAGCCCCCGAAAGGACTCTGGAATGGCCACCTTCAATTTGTCTGTAGGAAAAACGACATTTCCCTTTCGCGTTACCGCTGTATTCACTTTGTCCGCATAGCTTTTGGATAAGGTTAATCTATATTTGCGTTCAAGGGCGTTATCGCTGTAAATTCCCGCGATCATGTCGACCTTTCCCTCTTCCAGATAAGTCCACGACTCCTTCCGATCTTTTGTCTCTACATATTCAAATTTTAAGCCGGTGTTTTCTGATATGCTGTTCAATACATCCAGGTCGACACCTTTAAACTTCTTTTCTTCCTCATCGTACCATTGATAGGGATAAGTATCTGGCGCAACGGCGACTTTGATTGGCTCGCTGTTTTTCGCAAAGTTTGCTTCTTCCCTCGTTAATCCCTTTGCGTGCTTGGAAAAATCCCCATAATATTTCTCCGTCAAATTCGAGACAAAGTACGGATTCTCGATATCTAATTTTTCCAGAGCGTGGTTCAATTCGCTCATCAGTTCTGTGCTGCTCTTGGCAGTGATAAAATAGGCAGGGACAGATTTGGTGCGCAGAAGCAGCTTCTGTCCTTCTTGGATAGATAAGTTCCCGTTGACAATCGCATCGATTTCCTTGTTCTTCAATGCAGTCTGCATGGCGCCCATACTCTCATAATAAACAGGTCTATAGGAAAACCCCTTTTCTACAGCAGTCTCCTTAAATATACTGTTGAGGTGATTGTTGATGATCATTCCAACTTTTATGCCGTCGTAATTTTCAAAGTCACCGTAATACAGGTCCTGATTGTCCTGCCTGGTGAGCAGTGCGACAAAGTCGATGCAGCACTGTGTGTCGCTGTACAGAAAGGATTCCGCCCTCTCTTCTGTGTACTCTGCCGGAAAGAGCAAGTCTATCTTGCCTTCTTTCAGCCACTGCAGGCATTCTTTCCAGCTTCCCTGCACATACTCGTATTTCCAGTTTGTATATTTGCTGATGGCTGAGAGGTACTCTTCTCCATATCCGTGAACGTTTCCGCTCTTATCCATCAGAAGAAATTGTTCGATATCAACACAGCCGACACGGACGACTTTCTGTTCGGGTTCCTCATCCCCATATACAGGATGAACACAGTATACGAAAAGCACGCAAAAAATAGCTAATACTGCCCCTAGGCCGATCAGCTTTTTCTTTTTTAACTTTCTATCCATAACAACACCACATTTCATTGAATTCTCTTTATTTTAACATGATACGCCCTCTTTTACAAACAAAAATGGATTCCGCCGTCAATTGGCAGAATCCATTTTTTACACTTTATATACACTTATTTTATTCAAATGCCTGGTAGATCGCTTTGATCGCTTTCTCGAAGTCTTTATTCTCCACGCCGACGATGATATTCATCTCGCTGGAACCCTGGTCAATCATTCTGATGTTGACATCTGCATCAGCTAATGCGGTAAACAGGGTTGCCGATACGCCGCTTCTTCTGCTCATACCGCATCCCACCGTAGCGATGAGGGCGATGTCCTCAAATACTTCCATATTGTCAGGGCTGAGCTGCTTCTCAAAGGCTTCCAGCAGTTCATCCATCCTGCCGTCCACACTCTTCCTGGAAATGACGACGGAAACCGTGTCGATTCCACTTGGCAGATGCTCAAAGTTGACATCAAAATCTTCCAAGATGGCGAGAATTCTTCTCACAAATCCTCTCTCAGAGCTCATCATGTTCTTATAAATGGCGATAACGAGGAAGTCTTTGCTTCCTGCAATGCCTGTAACAACATTGGTGCTGGTTTCGTCGTGCTCTGCCGTAATAATCGTTCCCGGATCCTCCGGAAGGTTGGTATTTCTGATATTGATTGGAATATTTGCAATTCTAGCCGGATAAATGGCATCCTCGTGGAGAACTGACGCACCCATGTAGGAAAGCTCTCTCAGTTCCTTATAAGAGATTTTGTGAATCGGTCTCGCATTTTTAACAATCCGTGGATCTGCCATCAAAAATCCCGAAACATCTGTCCAATTCTCATAAACGTCTGCTCCCACTGCTCTGGCGACTAAGGAGCCTGTAATATCAGAGCCCCCGCGTGAAAAAGTTCTCACCTTTCCATCTTCTTCATTTGTGCCATAAAATCCTGGAAGAACTGCTCGTTCATGTTTTGAAAGTTCCTCTCGCAGTGCTTTGTCTGTCTCTTCCAGCATCAGTCTGCCCTTGTTGTCAAACTTGATCAAACCTTCTGTATCGACAAAATCATAACCGAGGAATGCTGCAATCAGCACAGCGTTCAGGTATTCTCCACGACTGGCAATATAGTCAGCCGAACAGCCCTTTTTCAAGTTTTCTTTTATTTTATCAAAATGCTCTTGCAAGTCTACTTCAACACCCAGGTTCAGTTCTACAGCCATAAATCGGTCTGTCACTACCTGAAAAACCTGGTCATAAGGCAGATTGTGTTCCATATGGGTCTTACACAGATACAGAAGGTCCGTTATCTTGTTATCTCCGTCGAATCTTTTCCCTGGTGCCGATACCACTATGTACCTTCTCTCAGGATCAGATTCGATAATCTGTTTTGTCTTTGTTAACTGAATTCCGTCAGCGACTGAAGAGCCGCCAAACTTCGCTACTTTGATTCCCATGCAGAAAATTCCTCCTTATTTCGCAATACTATTTATTTTCGCGGCAACGCCGTTTTAATCGTTTAGAACCATTATATTACACAGGGGCATGTCTTGCAACGTTTTTGTTGATTGCACACAAAAAACAATAGAATCAGTTGGAGGTTCTGTCCAATTGATAGGTGGAGCCTATTGCAACTATATCAAAATCAAGTTACAATGAACACAGTAAAGTTTAATACAACTGATAACATATAAACGGAGGTCAACTATGAAAAATAATGTAGTCAAAGAAATAGACCATGCAATCAAAGACCTTTGGATGCATGAAATCAGATTTGAGTATGATCATTACTACTTATTGAAAGAAGACACACTGAAAAACGCCTTATACCATCACCTTCGCAATCGACTTGATCCTTTATTGACTAAAAACCACTTGCGAATTTATACCGAGTTTACAGATGGGCCACTCCAAGGATCTGGACGGCGCGCTGACATTGCCATAGTTGAAATCGATGAGGCCTGCGATGCAAAATATTTAAAGGATTTTGTAAAAGAAGTCGTTTGTATAATCGAAATTAAATATAAAAGTGATTACACTTCTGGCGCCAATCATATTCGCTCTGACTTCTCTAAGCTAGAATATTACATAAAAAAGTTGAAAATTAATTGTCAATATTATATGATTTCTCTCTTTGAGGCTGACGACGAGCAAATCCCCTGGCTTGAAGAAACAGAAATTCAAAGGTGGGCTGAGGGAAAAGTTACTGAACTTAATGCTTCATATAATAAAAACGGGGAAATGAAATTTTATAAATGTTCCCATAATCAAAGGTGATTTTCAAGATTATATCTGATTTAGCTGAACATAAAAATGCTGCAGGCATTTCTGCCATGCAGCATTTTGTTTGGGTCGTCAATTCTCTTACGACACTCCTTCTATTTCAATTGCACCAGAATTCAAAACAGTTCGTTAGATTTTGTGTTCGTTATACCTTATCTCTTTCATATTCCAGCAAGGTCCCTCTCTTTGAATATTCAAAGTCATACTCGTATCCGCCCTTGTAGGCTTCCGCTTCGTAGACATATCTACCGTCATCTCTGTCCAGTTTTACATATACAACCATTGCCCCTGGCACTTTTTTCTTAATTTTGGATATAATCGTGCTCTTGCTCACAGCACCTACTCTGGAAGCCGAATATCTGGATCCTTCATAATCCCAATCATAATCCCGAACTTCACCAGTATATGCTTTGATTTCGATAGAATACACATAGCTGCCCTTGGTGGCTTTTCCTTTATAAACTCTCATTCCATCGTCTCTCGTCAGGTGCAAGTATTTTATAGAAGCCTTTGACGGCAGTTCTTTTCGGAAAATGCTCATCGCCTTACTCCAGGAGATCACCGATGAAGCCTTGGCCGTCATGGTGGTTCCTTCTGTCACTTTCGGCGCAGCTTTTGTATCTGCAAAAGCAAAAGATGTTGCCAGCAGAGATACGGCAATCGTAGCCACAATCAAAACTTTTCCTAATCTGTTTTTTATCGCTTTCATTTATATATCCTCCTTTGAATATTGTTCGCGTTTTCTTTTATGGCTTTAATATAAAGGAGAAAAATGAAAAGAAAATGAAAAAGAAAGAATCTTTTTCATTTTCTTAAAAACTTTTATTTCAGATATGATTTCAGCGCATCTACCTTGTCCAGATGCTCCCATGGAAGATCCACATCGGTTCTGCCGAAGTGTCCGTAGGCAGCTGTCTGTCTGTAGAGCGGTCTTCGGAGATCGAGATCTCTGATAATGGCTGCTGGTCGCAGGTCAAAATGCTTGTTGACAATTTCTGCGATTTTCTCATCAGACAGTTTCCCAGTACCGAAGGTGTCCACCATGACGGATACCGGTTTTGCTACGCCGATGGCATAAGCCAGCTGAATCTCACACTTTGCGGCGAGACCTGCCGCAACCACATTCTTGGCCGCATACCTTGCAGCATAAGTCGCGGAGCGGTCGACCTTTGTTGGGTCTTTTCCCGAGAAGGCGCCGCCGCCATGGCGGGCATAGCCGCCGTAAGTGTCTACAATAATCTTACGGCCTGTCAGTCCAGAGTCTCCATGAGGTCCACCGATTACAAATCTGCCCGTTGGGTTTACGAAATACTTTGTCTCGTCATCGAGCAGTTCTGCCGGAATAATTGGCTTGATGACATATTCAATCATGTCTGCCCTGATCTGCTCCTGGGTCGCCTCTGGGTCATGCTGTGTGGAAATGAGAACGGTGTCTACTCGCTTAACTTGATTTCCATCGTATTCTACCGTTACCTGCGTCTTTCCATCAGGTCTCAGATAATCTAAATTTCCTTCTTTTCTTACCTTTGTGAGCTGAAGCGCCAGCTTATGTGCCAAGGCAATCGGCATCGGCATGTATTCTGCCGTCTCATCACAGGCATAACCGAACATGATTCCCTGATCTCCCGCGCCGATAGTGTCAATCTGGTCGTCCAAAGTTCCTTCCTTATATTCAAGGGCTTTGTCAACGCCCATGGCGATATCGCCGGACTGCTCATCTATGGCCGTCAATACCGCGCAAGTGCTTCCATCAAAACCGTACTTGGCTCTGTCATAACCGATATCCTTGATTACGCCTCTGACAATCTTCGGTATGTCTATGTAACAGTTTGTGCTGATTTCACCCATTACCATGGCATAACCGGTGGTTGTCGTGGTCTCGCAGGCTACCCTGCCATATGGATCTTTCTCCATGATTGCATCCAGGATTGCGTCCGAAATCTGGTCGCACATTTTGTCTGGATGTCCTTCCGTTACGGACTCAGATGTAAATAGTTTTTTCATCGAAATTCTCCTCCCTTTTTGTCTGTATATCCCTAGCAAGAAAAAAGCCTTTTCTCTCGTCGTGAAAGAAAAGGCATGATATTATCGGTATCATTCCTCATCTTTCAGAATAAGATAATTCTGTAGGATTTAGCACCTTTTCTGTCAGAAAACTGACACCTAGGTTGCCGGGCATCTTCGGGCCTATTCCCTCAGCCGCTCTTGATAAGGATCATTATCTATTAAATTATACTCTGATAAAAATCTTTGTCAATGGCATATTGTAATTTTGTAAAAATAGGATATACTCTTATGTAGTAATACTTATATTGAGGTGTAATTTTGAACAAAGACAAATTTAAGGTAATACGTGGCGGACTTTTAGACAGCGCTAACACAAGCAGAAAAACTTTCGTATCAGCATACGTAACAAACACCAGATTAATGGGCGTACTGGGTATGTACATCCACTTTAAACTGCCCGATAACAAGGCTCTCTTTGATCTGCATCAGTTCTTCTATTTTGACGCAGAAGAATACGGCTTTGAAACTTATGACAGCGTACTAGGGCCGGACGACGGGCGAGTATCAGAAATTGAAAGCTCCCTGATCGGAGGTCTGGGCGGAGAGAAAATCGATTTGACGCTCAAAGAAGCACAGTATATTCTGCAGGAATACGTGCGTCTCAATCGCAGGGAAAATATACCGATGCCAGAAGGATTTGAAGAATACGCATCCCTGTTGGAAAACGATATTCACATGACTGAACCGGAGTTGTACATTTTGATGTGTAAACAGTGTGTACACATCGATTCTCCTTATGAACTGATCAACTACTTTTTGATGAGATGTTTCGGGAAAGATTTCGGGGCAGCTGCTTTTCTGACGACCCAGGACTTTGAGTTAGAACAATTTCCCGATTTTAGGGCTGGCACCTTCTGTAAAAACACCATAGACAAGGGGGATGAACCAGATTCTTATATCAGTGAATCTCTCGTAGAATTTGACGACAGCTACTACGTTGTCGTAACCCACGTAAAGCTTGAACAGATGCATATCTGCCACTATGAACGTATCTCGGCTTTTCGGGTATCTTCAGCCGAGGCCGCAATGATGCTGTCTCGCTCTGAATTTGTATCGGTCTACAAAATGCTTGCCGATGCCTCGACATTTACGACCACATCTACAAAGCTGACGCCTGGAGCTATGATTACAAAGCACGATACAGGTATCCTCTATATGATTTTTCATCCGAACAATAAGCATGTGGCAAAAAAAGAGTATCGTCTCAATGAAGATGTCCTCGGCATGTACTTCGTTTCTGATTCGGGACAGCTGATTTCGGCCTCTTATTCATTAGACGAAATACGTCAATTAGAAATTGACTTAGGCACTTCCTCTTTTGGCAGGAAATTAATACCGACTGCAAAATACGAATTCCAAGAGCCTGTCCTGTACGAATTTATACAGAGCGGATTTGAAGATTTTGAACTCTTTGTGGACGCAATCAAAACCGGAGAATAAATTATTCTCCGGTTTTACGTTAACCAATGTTCGCATTTAGGCAAACAGTTTTCAACAGTGGATAAACCCCTTATTTTGAGCCGTTGGACGACTTTTCCACATGGAAAACTCAAATCGTATACAATTTTGTGCACATCCTTATGTGGAAAACTTTATCGTCTGTACCTCTTGAAATTTCAATGTCGAGCGGTGTCTTCTACTTTTGTCAATAGGTAGTTATCCACAATTTTGAGGTGGATAATTATGAGTTGTTTGTTCGACTCGCTATTACTTTATTCGTATGACTTTTTTGAATTTTCAAGGAGTATTGATCTGCGATAGCATCCATGATACATTTTGCCAGTTTTTGCTGAAATGCCTCTGATTTTAAGTTTGCCAAATCCTCCGGGTTGGAAAGGAATCCGCACTCGACAAGAACCATATTACTGTCAACGTTCTTAAACAAATAGATATCACTCTTCGGCAGGACGATGCGATCAGTTCCGTCGTTGATTCCTGCAGTAAGGGACTTCTGAATTTTCTCCGCCATACTCTTATTCTCTTCACTGACTTCTTCTGTACCATTCTTCGGATAGAATACCTGCGCACCTCTGACCTTGGAATCCTGCTGAAAACTGTTGAGATGAATACTGATCATCAAGTCTGGAGCCGCCTCGTCGATGATTCGTTTCCGCTCTTTCAAATCACCCAGCTTCAGCCATCTGCCGCTGGAATTGTCTTCCCCATATAGTCCTGCATCACTGTCTCTGGTGAGGACCACTCTGACCCCGTACTTCTCCGCCTCTTTTTTCAGTGCCTTCGAAATGGCCAGATTGATGTTTTTCTCCACAGTTCCGTCAGAAGCGACCGCTCCGCTGTCAGGTCCTCCGTGGCCGGGATCGATGACCAAAGTCATCGGCACTGATAATTTCGCTGCAATTTGAAGCGCCTGTCTATATCCCGGCATGGCACAAATGCAGAGAATGATTAAAACGCCTAGGACAAATTTCTTTATTTTCAAATCACTTTCCCCTTCTTTACTCTTTTTCATTCACAATAATATATGTTATACTGTTGTTGTCGAGAACCATTATACGACTAACGCCTTGCCGCTTTCTTCGCTCGCGGGGCGTTAAACATAAGGTCTCCCCTACAAGCTGCTTCGCAGCTTGGGGCGAGAACCATGATACGAGTCACAAATTGGGTGTGGCCATTAAGGAGTTATATTATGAATACAATCAGACGATTTAAAGAAGACGTTTATTTGAAGGAGTGCACGGCTAAGATAACCGGTTTGTCAGATAAAGACGGACATCTTCATATCACCTTGGATCAGACGATTTTCTTTCCTACAGGAGGTGGACAGAGCTGCGATATCGGAACCATTGCCAATCTCCCTATCATCGACGTCTATGAGACGGCAGATGATATTTTCCATGTAACGGACCAAAAAGCACATGGATTGTCAATAGGCGATGAAGTTGCAATTACCATCGACTGGCCTCATCGTTTCGATAACATGCAGCGCCACTGCGGAGAACATATTCTCTCTGGAATCTTTTATGCGTTGTTTGGCGGTGTCAACCGCGGTTTCCACATGGGCGAAGAATACATGACCATCGACATCAGCTTAGAGGAAAAGCCCGAATTTGACAAGATTTCCTGGGAAATGGCAAAAGAAGTCGAATTTCATGCGAATCAGGCAATTTGGAGCAATCTTCCTGTGATAACGAGACATTTTGACAAAAGAGAAGATGCCGAAAACTTACCCCTTCGAAAGGCTTTGGCTTTTGACGAGGATATCACCATCGTCTGCGTCGGCGATGCCTCAAACCCTGCTGACTGTGTCGCCTGCTGCGGAACCCACCCCAGCACTGCCGGCCAGGTTGGCATGCTGAAAATCTACAAAGTCGAGAGCAACAAAGGGATGTTCCGCATCTATTTTGAAGCTGGTCAGCGCGCATTTCGCCAATACCAGGCACACTTTGACGTTCTCACGACCCTGGAAAACAAACTTTCCGCCGGTTCCAGCGACCTTCTCGCAAAGTACGAGGCGCAGCAGGAGAAAAACAAAGAAATTCGCAATCAATTATATCATCTGAAAAAATCGGTAATCGCACGAGAAATCAGCGACATCAAAAGCTCCATTACCCCCGCTTTCGTCAAAAAGTACGATAAATTGTCAATTAACGATATACTTGACATCGGCAAAGAGCTGAAAGGCTTGATTCCTACCATCGCTTTTTTAGTCCACGAACCTTCCAATACCGTGCTGCTCTTCTCCGATCAGTACGACTGCAACAAGCTGGTCAAAGAGAACGCCGACATCTACGGAGGCAAAGGCGGCGGCAATAAAAATTCCGCCCGGGCGATTTTCTCCAAGGCGGAATATGTAGATACCTTTATTGATTTGATTGAAAAGCACCTCAGGTGACGCTTCTTTCTGCTTATTTCAATTCATCACTGAAACTCTTCAAATCTTGTTTGACTTCATCGGGCAGTTGATTATATTCAATATCGTCAATCGCCCCTTGAAGTGTATATAAATGAACTAAACAAATGTTAGGAAACTGCATTTTCAACTGCAAAAACGCCTCTTTACTTCCGATTTTTATCAACTCTTCTGCAGAACAAATATCAATAATGTTCAATTTCCTTTCAATCTCTTTCCCAATATTCTTCATAGAAGACAATTCCGTCATAATCTAACCTGCTTTCTTAATTTCAACCGCAAACCTGTTACTTCGGCTTCACCATATTCATAATGACGATCGAAGCGAGAACCAATGCAATGCCAATCAGCTTGACAAAACCCAGCGCTTCATGAAACACGAAAACGCCTATACAGGTAGCGACGACGGTTTCCACCGAAGTAACGACCGGCACTTTTGAAGTCTCCAGTTTCTTCGCCAAGCCTCGCAGATAAACAAAGTAAGAACCTACTGTAGCAATCAGACAGTAACCGAGGACTGCAAATAGCAGCGGCAGGCTTGCAGCCTGAGCGATAGCGTTCCACGGTCTGGCAATAGCGCCGAGGGTAACTGCCCCAAATACGAAGCTATAGAAGAGAATGGTCAACGGATGGTAACTAGTCGTGGTCGTGCTGATAATGGTCATCAAAGCAAATAGAAAGCCCGCCAATACTGCTGCGCCCGCACCGTAGACGGAAAACTTGATTGACGTAAAATTGCCGCCGGTAACTGTCAGTACACAGCCGAAAATGTTCACTACAAGGGCTAAAATCTTCACCGGACCGATCTTTTCTTTAAAAAAGAGTCTGGACATGATGCAGACAAAGATCGGAGCTGTATACGCCAATATACAGGCCAGCGCCACTCCGACGTGTTCGATTGCTTCGTTATAAGAATAATTGAATAATGCCTGGCTGAAAACGCCTAAAGCAAGACAGGCCAGCAGTCCATATTTATCAATCTTGAACAGCTTCTTCCCTTCCATGATCAGCATCATGACTGCGAGTATGACTGCTGCAACTGCCAGCCTTAGAAATGCTACAGTAGAAGACTGTACGCCTAAGTCGTTGAGGATGCTGACAAAGAATCCGTTGGTTCCCCAAAGGCATCCGGCAATCAGCACCATAAAGTATCCTAATCTCTGTTCCGGTCTGGTCTTGGTTTTCTGTTTCATATTTCCTCTCTCATGTATCAATTTTTTTGCTATTTCCCTATTATACATAAAAATGGATAAAATTACGAGAAGAAATTTTAACAAAATTCAAAAATTTATTTCTTTGCCTTTACCATGTTCATGATGGCAATAGAGCAAAGCACCAAAACGATACCCAAAAGCTTAAAGAGACTCATGGATTCGCTGAATACGAAAATGCCTATGACAGCGGCAACCACAGTCTCTATGGAGGCGACTACGGGAACCTTCGAGGTTTCTAGACCGTGCGACAAGCCGTGCATATAGAAAAAATAGGAACCTACTGTCGGGATGAGACCGTAGCCGATTGCCGCCAGCACGAATTTGAGGGAAATCAGCTGGGAAACACCTGCAAAAGGATGGGTAATCAGCGCCATGGTGATAGTCCCAAAGAGGAACTGATAGAAAACAATGGTCAGAGGATGATTTTTCTCCGTAACAGGCGTACTGATAATGGTCATCAGCCCGTAGAGAAAACCTGCCAGCACGCCCATGGCAACGCCATAGACAGAGAACTTAACTGAAGTGAAATTCCCCCCTGTTACAGTCAACGTGCAGCCGATGATGTTGATAAAGAGCGCCAGAACTTTGATTTTCCCCACGTGCTCTTTGAATACAATTCTGGACATGACGGAAACGAAAATCGGCGACGTATACAGCAATACGGCTCCAGTCGCAACACCGACATTGTTAATAGATTCACTGTATGCGTAATTGAAGAGGGCCTGACTGAAAATCCCCATGGCGATACAGGCGATAATGGTCTGTTTATCCGCCTTAAACAACGACGGACCTCCGCTGGCCAGCATCAGCGGAATCAACAGAATCGTCGCTGTTCCAATACGGATTACCACAATTAATTCTGATTCCGCGCCCAAGTTCTTTAGCAGACTGACGAAAAGCCCAATGGTTCCCCAGAGGATTCCCGCAATTGCAATCATGATATAACCTTTTGTCTGATGTATCTTGTTGTTCTTTTCCATAATGCCTCTTTCATAGATTTAAATAAATTTCGCTTTTTACATTATACCTAAAACCCGAGCAGATTACGAGTAAAATATTAAAAAGGCTGCTCTCGAGAGCAGCCTATAGAATCTTTGTTTATTCTTCTTCCATCGGTTTCAGGTCTGGGCTGAAGATCAGCTTGCAGCCTGTAGCCGCCTGGATGTCTTCTTTTGTATAATCAGGGTGCAGCTCAGTGACAACGATGCCTTCCGGTGTCACCTCCATGACGCCCATCTC
>NZ_DBFWLQ010000028.1:0-36546 GCF_048465375.1 Emergencia sp.
CATCTCACAAATCCAACGCACGAAAAAAGCCGCTCTGACGAACGGCTTCTTCTTGCGTTTGGTTGCGGGGACAGGACTTGAACCTGCGACCTCCGGGTTATGAGCCCGACGAGCTACCAACTGCTCTACCCCGCGATATCATATGAAATTATAATGGTGCCGGAAACCGGGGTCGAACCGGTACGATCGGTAAGGATCGCAGGATTTTAAGTCCTGTGCGTCTGCCAATTCCGCCATTCCGGCGCACCAACATCAGAAAAAAAATTGGCTCCGAGGGTGGGGCTCGAACCCACAGCCTACCGGTTAACAGCCGGTTGCTCCACCATTGAGCTACCTCGGAACACTGATGCCGCCACTTCTGACGGCAGAAATAATTATACAATACAATAAATGAAATGTCAACATGTAATAAATGTATTTTTTAGCAGACACTTCAGGTGCTTCAGCCCAAACGCAACGCTGTTCTCCCCAAAATGCCAGAATCAATCGTTTTTTGCAAATTTAGGCAGATTTGACCAGATTCTGCAGAGTAATGCAGATTCAACGCAGAGCAAATAACGAATTTATGGCACTTTCGCAGAAATCTACTGCTGGAAAATCACCGCGGCAGCCGGAGATGGCCAAGCACTGCCAGCTAAAACTCCAAACTCAGCTTTTACGACAAGCCGTTCATTCTTTCAGCTTTATCCATTTCCGCATTATGTTTGACAATCTCTATTTTTTGCGAAAATTTGTCGACCTTTTCTTGGTCGCCCTGCGCCTCATAAATAGTCCTTAACTCCTCCATCGCTTCCACATTGCTAGGCGTAAGTTTCAAAACCTGCAGAAAGCAGCGTTCCGCCTCCGCAGGATCGGCTAAGGCTTTGTTAGCCGCCCCCAAGTAATACCACAGAGGCCACCAGGTGTTGAATCGTTCGTCATCCATATATTCCTGCAAGATACGCAGGCCTTCTTCGTAGCGTCCACTGAGGACGTGATTATAGCCTTCTTCAATTTTGACAGGCTCCTCCAGCTTGTCCAGCCAGCCGCGCACTTCTTCCTTTTGCTCCTGATGCTCAGAAAGCTTCATGAAACTTTCCCAAGTCAGCTTCGCTTTGACGTACAGGCCCAGATTCAGATACCCATATCCCAGGAAATAATAACCCATGTCGAAATCAGGTTCTTTTATGGTCAGTTTTTCAAAGGCCTCCAGGGACTCGGCTTTGTAGCGGCCCACATATTCCTCTCCTTCGCCGACCTCGTAGGAGTCCTTGCAGGCCCGGCCATAGCAATACAGTGCGTCAGCCGAATCGGGATCGATCAAAAGCGCTCCGCGGAAGCAGATGCAGGCGTAGTCAAAGTCGTTTTTGGCTGCCGCCTCCACGCCCTCGTTGATCAGAGGCTTTGCGAACTCCCTGGTAAAGGTTCTGAGAATATAGGCGATGTAGTTATCTCTGTATTTGAAATTCACATCACAACCGATGATAAAGGCCATATTCTGAGCGATGACCAAAGTAGAAAGGTTCGCCATGGAGGTCTTGCGAATAGGCACCGGTACGCCGGTGAGAATGTCCGCAATTCCTGCCTTTTCCAAATAGCTGTCCGATAACTCGTCAAAGACGAATTCCTCTACGTGAGGTATCAGGTACTCGCCGATTCTGTCTTGTATTTCTTTGTTTTCCATTATATCTCCCATCCTTTTTTGTGGAATTTTTTCACTGCATCAAAATTCATGGTCCGCGAAAGATCTTCTGTCAGAAAAATTTCCGCACCTTCCCCCAAATCTTTGCTCTCCGCAAATTTTAACAAGATCCGGTAAAGATCTTCTTTCTTATGGGATCTGTGCTGATAACCTTTGGAGAAGAAAAAGTCTGCCAGCTGTTCGTAAAAATAAAAAGGATCACCGCCCAAAGATTTCAACAGATACTTTAATCCCATTTCAAAACCGCCTTTATTGGCGTAGAGATCCAGCACCGTCTCCACCATCTTCAGCTTGACCAACTCCACAGCAGAAAGACTCTGATTTGAAACCACTTCATAAGGGGCGATTTCTCGATAAACGTAACCGTATTTTGAAGCTGTCTCTCGAATCTTTGTCCCTTTCAGCAGCTTCAGAAAGCCTAACTGCAAATTATCCGCACCTAGTTCATAGACTTTGTTAAAAGATCTGGCAAAAGACTTGTAGTCCTCAAAGGGGAGACCGGCGATCAAATCTACGTGGATGTGAATATTCCCCAAAGCCAGTAATTTCTCTGTATTATGTAAAATCGGAAAAATGCTCTCTTTCCTGTCTACTGCTGCGAGAGCGTCAGGATTGGCGCTTTGAATACCGATTTCAAATTGAAATAACCCCTGCCGCGCTTTTGACAAGAGATCGAAAAGCCTGTCGTTAAGCAGTTCTCCGCAGATTTCAAAATGAAAATTCGTTACTCCGTTGTCATTTTCTATCAGATAACGCCAGATTTCATAGGCTCTGTCCTGATCATAATTGAAGGTCCTGTCGATAAACTTGACCTGTTTGACCTTCTTATACAGAAAATAACCCAAGTCCCGTCGTGCCCGTTCAAGAGACAAGGGCCTGATTGTCTTCTCCAGTGACGACAGACAGTAACTGCAGCGGTACGGACAGCCCCTCGACGACTCATAATATACCACCTTATCAGGCTCCAAGGGCAATCTCTCATAGGGAAAGGGAATGGTATCCATATCCAGCAGTGGTCCGTCTTTCGTCTGCAAAATCCTTCCATTCTCTCGATAGGTCAGGCTGCTGACTTTGGAAAAGTCGTTTTCATTCAGCACCAGTTCTTTACAAAATTGGAAGAAGGGGTACTCCCCTTCTCCACGAATGATATAGTCCGCCCAGCTGTTCTCTTCCATGAAAAGTGTCGTCTCGTAGCTGACCTCAGGTCCGCCAAGCAGGATTTTCATCTGCGGGCAGGCTTTCTTGATGTCAGCAGCCAGCGCTCTGATCTTCTCAATATTCCAGATATAGCAGGAGAAGCAGACGTAGTCATAGCCTCCCCTGACAATCTCTGTATAGATGTAGTTCATGTCGTTATTGATGGTGAACTCCCAAAGCTCTATGTCCAAGTCTGAACCTTCAGCCACACTGTAGAGATATTTCAGTGCCAAATTGGAGTGCACATATTTAGAATTTAAGGTGGTCAGTAAAATCCTCATAATTATAACATCCTGAATCTTTCGTCCTTTAATAAGCCTCGATCTTCCATGGCTCGCTGCAGCTGCGCCATCATTCTCGGTTTGTCAGATGGCAGGTTGCCACGCAGAGAAACATAGTTCGAGGCGTGATTGCTTCTGAACACGCAAGTCTCTGTCGGATTTGCATGTTTAAGCATGAGATAGGTCTCTGCAACCACTTCTTCGCCAGATAGCAGCGTCAATTGGCCAGCGTCAATCTGCTTCGTAATCGGTGCGCGGGGATCCAGCATCAAAGTCAGCAGCCCCACGTAGGAGGCGTTCATCTCACTGATCATCTTTCCTGTTTCGATAGCGTGTTCTTCCCATCCCGCCTTGCCTGCAAGGCCGGAAATAAAGGTAACGGACGCTTTGATGCCAGAGGCTTCGATCTTGTGTACCGCTTCGATCATCTGCTCACGTGTGACACCTTTGCAGATAGCATCCAGCACCTTCTGACTGCCCGACTCTGCACCCAGGTAAATCATGCCGATGCCTGCATTCCGCAGCTGCGCCAGTTCCTCCGGCGTCTTTCTCAGAACGTCTTTTGCCGATCCGTAGACGCCGACTCGTTTGCACTCAGGAAACAATTCCCTGATTTTGTCTAATATCACCATCAGCTTGTGATTGGCAAGACAGAGAGCGTCACCATCACACAAGAAGATTTTCTCCACCCTGCGATAGGTCTTCCTCGCTGTTTCCAGATCCTCTAGAACTTCACTCACTTCTCTCACTCTGAACTTTTTGTCCTTGAACATACTGCAAAAAGTGCATTTGTTGTGAGAGCAGCCGATGGTCACCTGAATCAACAAGCTGTAGGCCTCACTGGGAGGCCTGTAAATATCACCTTCATATCTCATAAATCAGAATATCCTTTCATTCTCTCGCTAACCGCCATCTACGATAGTTTTATGCTTTTTGGTACCTTTTTGATTATTTGACATAATAAAACCAGTTTGACAGCACCGATATGGTTTCAAATGGCAGCACCAGTTATTTTTCTTCAATTTATCCGTTAACTTCCGCTGGAAATCCGCCCCAAAAGTAACCATCTTCCATAATATTACATATTTCCCAGTCAGATTGCCTAGAAATCCTCAAAATCAAAGCTCTCCTGTCCGGTCAGTTATGTCAAACTACACTAAATCCATCAAAAACATAACATCACCGTGACGCATACCCCACTCCCCTAACAGACGAGGGCAGGGATTTTCGCCAATGATTTCGCAGAAAACAGATGCAGCCGTAAAATGCGTTTTCCGTGCGTTCTCTGGCTGAGCCGGTTCTCTGAGCCGTCAGGCGAGTTCCGGCGATGCCTTGAGAAGGCGAAAACGCATTTCTATGAAGGCGGCTGTTTCCTGCGTGAAAGGGGTGAAATTCCCCTGCCTGCGCTACATTCTTTCCGGTGCTTTCATGCCCAGCAATGCCAGACCATTCTTGATGGCATCTTTTGCCGCGATAACCAGGGCAACTTTGGCGATCTTCTCCTCTTCATTATCTGTCAAAATGTGCTCATCGTGGTAGAATCTATTGAAACCCTGTGCCATGTCTACAATATGTCTGGTCACAATGGATGGTTCGTATTTGTCACCGGCATCTACGATAACCGCCGGGAACTTATATAATAATTTGGCTAACTCGTATGCACTTTCACTGCACAGATATTTACAGTCCACACCGTCAAGCGCAGCTGCTTTCTTTACGATTGTCTCGCCTGCCTTACGCAGTACGGAAGCGCACCTCGCATGGGTATACTGCACATATGGGCCGGTCTCTCCGTCAAAGTTGAGCACCTTATCCCACTTGAAGACGTAATCTTTGATTCGGTTGTTGGACAACTCCTGGAAGATAACGGCACCGATACCCACCGCTTTGGCAATATCGTCTACATCTTCTTCTGATGCATCGGCGTTCTTCTCTTTGATGATTTCTCTCGTCTTATCTACTGCTTTATTGAGCACGTCTTCCAGGAAGACCACTCTGCCCTCTCTGGTGGACATGGTGCCGTCCTCCAGGCTGACAAGACCGAATGGGATGTGCACACAGTCTCTTGCCCATTCGTAGCCCAAAAGCTCTACAATCTGAATCCACTGCTGGAAGTGCAGGTTCTGCTGGGAAGCGACTACGTAGATGTTCTTGTAGAAATCGTAAGTTTCTTTTCTGTAAACGGCAGCCGCAATGTCTCTTGTGATATAGAGTGTGGAACCGTCTGATTTTGTAACTAGTGCAGCGCCCAGGCCATAAGGCTCCAGGTCGACAATCTGCGCGCCCTGAGACTCTTCCAGCAGCCCTTTGTCCTTCAGTTCTTGTACGAATCTAGGCATCTTGTCGGAGTAAAAGCTTTCGCCGGCGTAGGAATCAAAGGAGATGCCCAGCATGTCGTAAACTCTGGTGAATTCTTTCAGAGACTCGTCTCTGAACCACTGCCAGAGTTCCACTTCTTCCTTTTCGCCGTGCTCTAATCTCGTAAAAATTTCTCTCGCTTCGTCGTCCAGTTCCGGATGTGTTTCTACTTCGACATGGAACTTGGTATAATAGCTGAGCAGAGTTTTAATCGGCTCCTTGATGACGTCTTCCTTGTTCCCCCAATGTCTGTAAGCGCAGATCATCTTGCCGAACTGGGTGCCATAGTCGCCCAGGTGGTTGATTCTCACAACGTCATACCCCAGCGCATCGTAAATCTTATAGATGGAGTTTCCGATGACCGTACTTCTGATATGTCCGATATGGAACGGCTTTGCGATGTTAGGGGAGGAATACTCGACGATCACTTTTTTACCAGCGCCGATATCCGTTTTGCCGAAATCATCGCCCTTGGCCAGAACTTCTGTCAAAGTGTCCTTCACAAACTCCTCTTTAGAGATGAACATGTTAACATAAGCGTTGACCTGTTCCACCTTTTCGAACAGCGGCGCATCCGCGATTGACTCTGCAATGCCCTTGGCGATAAGAGGCGGCGCCTTACGAAGCACCTTTGCCAGTTTGAAACATGGGAACGCGTAGTCTCCCATCTTTGCATCCTGTGGAACTTCGATCATGTCCTGAATCTCCGAAAGCTCGAGGCCTTCTACCTTCTGCGCAATTAGTTTTGCGATTTCATCTTTAAAATTTACCATTGTTTATCTCCTTCTCTGAAATTACTTTGATTCCCCGCTCCTTGAGCTTTGTCGTAAGACAACCGTCTCCCTGAACCAGCCTGCCGGAAAAAGTTCCGTCATAAATCTGGCCGCTGCCGCAAGACGGGCTGTTTGCCTTGAGAATCGCTCCCTCTATATCTTCGCCCCGTTTGTCGGCCTCACGAAAAGCCCGCTCTAAAGATAGAGCCGCCCCCCGCTCAAAGGCTTCAGTCACGTCCACGCCTTCCTTATCCAAGATCCGTCCGCCCACATACTCAGCCGGCGGCCTAGGCGTCGGCAGTCCGCTGACGCCTTCCGGACAGACGATGCAGTATTGGTGTGACTTGCAAAAGTCGACTACTTCCTGATTAAAATTGTTGCCTCCGTTATACTTGCAGTTGTGTCCCAGGAGGCATCCGCTGATTAAATACATATAGATTACTCCGTTTTCATCTTCACGATGGTGACACCGTCACCGCCTTCATTATAATTGCCTTTTCTAAATGATGCAACGTGCTTATGCCTCTTGCACATGTCTCTGATACCGGATTTAAGAATACCTTCTCCCCGTCCGTGTATGACAGTGACTTCCTTGAGACCCGCTACGTAAGCATCGTCCAGATATTTATCCACATCCATCACCGCATCGTCCAGACTTTCGCCCTGTACGTTGATGGAAATAGAAACGTTTTGTGCCTTCACTTTATAAAGCTGACCATATTTTGCAGACTTCTGCGTCTTCTTTTTGCCAGTACCGTCATTGATCAGCATCAAGTCGTCCAGGCTCAGGTTGGCCTTCATGATGCCTACCTTGACCAGCAGATTTCCTTTGTCGTCAGGCAGAGAGAGAATTTCCCCGTTCTGATCGAGGGAGAGAACCTTGACCCGATCCCCTACCTTGATTTCCGAAGCCTGCACCGGGTTGTTGTTGACCTGTCTGATCAGCCTTTCCGCGTATTTGCCCTCTGTTTCTTTCAGCTTCCGTCTGCTCTTATCAAAGCGCTTATTCCGTTCGCCCATACTCTCCAATTTGGACAGTTCCTTCAGTTCTTTCTGCACCTCACTGGCCGTTTCTCTGGCATCTCTGAGTATTTCCCGCGCCTCTTCTCTCGCTTCAGCGATGATTTTTTCTTTTTTCTTTGCAAGGTCAGCCAGTCTTCGATCAACCTCTTCCTGCTTTTTCTTCATAGCCAGGTTAATTGTGATGGCTTCATCTCGCTCTTCTTCCGCCTTCTTTTTATCTTGTTCGATGGCGCTGATGATATCCTCAAACTCGATATCACCCCGCTCGATGAGCTGCCCGGCTCTGTCGATCAAAGTCTCTGACAGCCCCAGCTTCTTGGATATCTCAAAAGCGTTGGATTTGCCGGGAATGCCGATGGAAAGACGATAGGTGGGGCTCAAAGTCTCCACGTTAAACTCCATAGAGGCGTTTTCAACCCCATCTGTGGACAAAGCGTATTTCTTGATTTCATTGTAGTGGGTGGTAGCCGCCGTCATGGCTCCCCTCTTATACAGCGCTTCTAATATAGCGATGGCGAGAGCAGCGCCCTCCGTCGGGTCCGTACCTGCCCCTAACTCATCGAGGAGCACAAGGGAATTTCCGTCAGCTTCCTCTACAATTCTAACGATGTTTTTCATATGAGAGGAGAAGGTTGACAGGCTCTGTTCGATGCTCTGTTCGTCTCCAATGTCAGCAAAGACATCGTCAAAGATTGGAATCTGACTCTGACTCGATGCCGGAATGTGCAGGCCGCTCTGCGCCATGAGAGCCAGAAGTCCTATGGTCTTGAGGGTTACCGTCTTGCCGCCTGTATTGGGGCCAGTAACCACCAGGGTGCGGTATTCCCTGCCGATAGACACATTGATAGGCACTGCTTTTTTTTCGTCTATCAAAGGGTGGCGTCCTTCCTTGATATGGAGGAAGCCTTCCTCATTGATATGCGGTGCCGCCCCTTTCATCTTACAGGAAAATTTTCCCTTTGCCATGATAACATCCAGCTGAATGAGAATTTCCTGGTTATTTTTGATGTCGTGGAAATGCTCCGCTACCCCGGCTGACAACTCCGTCAGAATTCTGGCAATTTCCGCCTCTTCGGCCATCTCCAGTTCTCTCAGTTCGTTGTTCAGGTTTACGATCACCTGGGGTTCCACGAAGAGCGTCGCCCCAGCTTTAGACTGATCGTGGACGATGCCCGGAAATCTAGCCCGGTGTTCCTGCTTGACGGGGATGACATATCTGCCGTCTCTCATAGTCACGATGGAATCCTGCAGATACGTTCTGTTATCAGATGAATTCAAGATGTGATTCAACTTGTTTTTGATAGCTTCGTTCTGTCTGCCGATATTGCGCCTGATGCTGCGCAGTTCCGAAGAAGCGTTGTCACTCATCTCATCCTCTGAGAGGATGCACCTGTCGATGTTTTCTGCCAGCCGCGGCATGGTCACGATCAATTCTGTCATAGAGTTGATCAGAGGCAGTGGTGGAAGGTCGCTTTTCATAAAACTGACAATCCGTTCTGCAATGCGCAAGTTATAGTGAACCTGCAGCAGCTGCTTCATCGACAAAGTGCCGCCTTTCCTTGCAAATCCCAGGCTTTGGCCGATATCGTAGATACCGCCTATCGGCAGTGCCCCTTTACGCACAATAAGGTCAACCGCTTCAGTGGTTGACCTTAGTTCTTCTGAAATTACATGCACGTCAGTGTAGGGCATCAGTTCGGAAACGATTTTTTTTGACATTTCCGAACTTGCCTCTTCTTTCAGAAGTTCAATAATTTTTTTATACTCTAACACATCTAGTGCTTTTTTGTTCATTATGATTTCCTCTATCCATTGTTTTTCAGTTTTTCTAACTCACTTTTCAACTGGATATTTTCCATCTGTAGATCAAAAAAGGAATTTTCATATTCGCTGCACTTCGCCTGCAGTTCTTTGAATCTCTCATCATTTTCTTTTTTCTGATTTTTGATTTCGGACATGTTATCCTTATACTGCATGAAGTTCTGTTTCGCATCTTCCCACATCTTCAAGTAGTACTTGGAATCATTTTCGAGCTGCGTTTTAGAGATTTTCAGCTGTTCAATCTGGTTCAGAGCGTCAAAATATTCCTCTGCAACATTGATGGCAGACAATATAGCGATACTGCCCTGGCCGGAATCTCCGGCAACTCTGCTGATCAGTCGCATCTTGTTGTCCACATATTCTGCTATTTTTTCAATCTCTTCCGCAGGCTTATCGCCAGCAATCGTGTATTCCTGTCCAAAAATCTTTACAGTTACTTTGCTCTCCATACCATTTCTCCTAACGGAGCTTCCCCAATTTGCGATGCAAATTGCCGGGAGCTCCTTATGCTTTTAATCCCCCAGAGAACAAGCCATAGGGCACAGTTCGATCGGATGGATTAAGTCGTATCGTCCTAGTTATCTCTAATCACTGCACCGAACTTTTCTTTCAGAAGACCGACAACCTTGCTGTGAATCTGATCAACTTCTTCGTCGGTCAGAGTCTTGTCATCGTGTCTGTAAGTCAAGCTGAAGGCAACACTCTTTTTGCCATCTTCAACTTGTTCGCCTCTGTAAACGTCGAACAGTTTGACTCCTCTGAGAATTTCAGTACCCGCTTCTTTAATTGCCTTTTCCATATCTCCCACCTGCAGTTCTTCGCCAACAATCATGGCCACGTCTCTGGATGTGGAAGGGTATTTCGGCGGCTGATGATACTGAATTTCCTTGTCGGATAACTCGACAATCAGATCGAAGAACAGTTCGCAAATATAACTGCGTATTCCAATTCCATAATTCTCTGCTACATCAGGGTGTACCTCACCCATGATACCCAGTTCAACGGTTTCACCGTTTTTATCTTTTGTAAGAATTCTTGCACATCTGCCAGGATGATATACCTTGTAATCGGACTCTGCTGTAAATTCCAGATCTTCGATTCCAAGTCTCTCGAGCAGAGTTATAATCATGCCCTTCAGTGTGAAGAAATCTTCTTCTTTGCCATAGAGGCCTATGGTCAAATTATAGGATTCCACTGGCAATGCCTGCGCATCCACCAGGTTTTTCATGTATGTCAATCCGATTTCGTATGCTCTTACGCTCTCCTGATTTCTCGCATAGTTTCTGCCCAGGACTTCTAACATTCCCGGCGTCAGAATGGTTCTCATCGCAGAGGTTTCTTCGCCCATCGGGTTGATGATATCAACAAAATTTCTCTCCCAAGAGTCTTCTTCGATTCCAATGCCGTCCAAGATCTTGTTGTTTGAGAAGGAGTAAGTTTGGATTTCGTTGGCACCCATGCCGCAGAGCAGGCTTCTGGTCATATCTCGCAGTTCCCAGCTCTTGCTTACGGTTCCAACGGTATCCGCGCTAGGTAAAGTCATCGGCAGGTTGTCATAGCCATATAATCTGGCGATTTCTTCCACACAGTCGATTTCTTCCTTCATGTCCTGGCGCACCGTCGGCGGTGTTACCAGCAGGCAATCGTCTTCTGCTTCTACTTTCATATCCAGTCTTTCCAGATAGCCGACCATCTCGTCTCTGCCGATTTCAGTACCGAGAATCTTGTTGACTCTGCTCACTCTGCATTTGATCGTCGGGGCGGTCTCTGGATTATGATAGACGTCAACGCTGCCGTTTAAGACCTTGCCACAGCCCAGCATCTCTACCAGTTTGCAGACTCTGTCTGCAGCGGCTTCGCAAAGGTTCGGGTCCAGCCCTCTTTCATATCTGGCGGCAGCTTCAGTCTTCAGACCTAATTTCTTAATAGAGCGGTGAACACAGGTCTTGTCAAAGCATGCGGATTCCACAACGACGGTGTTGGTATCATCGACGATTTCTGAATCCAAACCACCCATGATGCCTGCAATACCGATCGGTTTTTCGGCATCGTTGATCATCAGTGTATCTGCGTAAACATCTCTTTCCTGGCCGTCCAGAGTGACAAACTTATCTCCGTCTTCCGCCATATCTACGACGATGTGGCTGCCAGCGATGCTCCTGATATCGAAAGCATGCAGCGGCTGACCGTATTCCATCATGACAAAGTTAGTAATATCTACCATATTGTTGATCGGTCTCATACCTGCAGCCATCAATCGTTTCTGCAGCCACCAAGGAGACTGTTCAATCTTCACGTCTTTGATAATTCTGGCTGTATAGCGTTTGCAGTTGTCATTTTTGACCTCTACACTGATATAGTCTGACGCATTTTCGTCGGTTTTTTCACATTCTGTATCAGGATAAGTCATCTTTTCTTCAAATACTGCGGCAGCTTCTTTTGCCATACCCATCATGCAGAGACAGTCCGGGCGGTTAGGCGTGATGCAGAAGTCCACCACATAATCGTGGAGCCCCAGCGCCTCTGTGAAGTCTTTGCCCAGATCTTCATCCCAGTTGCCTGGCAGCATCCAGATACCGTCTTTGGAAACGTAAGGTGCGATCTTGTCGTCATACCCCAGTTCCTGCGGTCCGCAGAGCATGCCGTTAGAGACAACACCGCGCAGTTCGCCTTTGGTAATCTCCACGCCGCCTTCTACCTTCGGCTGTCCGTGAAGCGGTCCTGGAATATGGCTGTTGTGCTTAGCTACAGGCACATAACCGCCTTCGTAAATATTTGTTGCCCCGGTGACAATCTGCAGAGGTTCTTCTTCGCCTACATTGATCTGGCATACCACCAGCTTATTTGCATCGGGATGTTGTTCTATTTTATCGATTCTGCCTACTACGACGCCGCTGATACCAGTACCGATTTCATCGCAGGTCTCCATGTCGGAGCCGCTCATAATCATACGGTCACAGAATTCGTCGATAGGCACATTGACGTCTGTGTAATCTTTTAACCATTGTAATGATACTAACATTTATTTTTCTCCTATATATCTAGACTATTTGAATTGTTCGATGAATCTCATATCGTTTTCGTAGAGGAAACGAATATCGTCGATACCGTATTTCAGCATAGCGATTCTTTCTACGCCCATACCTACTGCAAAACCAGTATATTTTTCGATATCGATACCACCTGCTTGATGTACGTGCGGATGGGTCATGCCGCAGCCAAGGATTTCAATCCAACCGCTTCCCTTGCAGACCGGACAGCCTTTGCCGCCGCATTTGAAACAGGAAACGTCCATTTCGGCGCTCGGTTCAGTGAACGGGAAATGACTCGGGCGGAACTTGGTTCTCGTTTCCGGTCCGAAAAGTCTCTTTGCCATGTGATCCAAAGAACCCTTCAGATCTCCCATAGTGATATCTTCGCCTATGACCATCATCTCAATCTGGTGGAAAGTCGGAGAATGGGTCGCATCCGGCGTATCTACTCTGTAGCATCTGCCCGGAATCAGCACCTTGTATGGCAGAGGCAGTTCCAGTTCTGCTCTGATCTCCGCCGATGAGGTATGTGGTCTCAGTACCATGTCCTCGTTAATGTAAAAAGTATCTGTCATATCTCTGGCCGGATGGTTTTCCGGAGAGTTCAATGCATCAAAAGTGTTGTAGACTGTGTCTACGTCTGGTCCTTCGTAAACCGCATAACCCATAGATTTGAAAATTTCTACAACTTCGTCAATCGTCTGTGTAATCGGGTGTTTTACACCATAGGCGATTTCTTTCCCTGGCTCTGTAACGTCGATTTTCTCTGCCTTGAATTTCGCTTCCTTTGCTTTCGCTTTTACCTCAGCAGCCTTTTCGGCGAGCAGCTGTTCAAACTCCGCCTTAACCTTATTTGCTGCCATTCCCAGCGCTTTCTTTTCTTCCGGCGGCAGTTTTCCCATGGAGCGAAGGATTTCTGTCAGCTGTCCCTTCTTACCGAGGACTTTGACTCTGATTTCTTCTGTGTCAGCCAGTGAAGCCGCTTTGTTTAACTGTTCTTTGGCTTCTTCCAGCATCTTGCTTAATTTCTCTTGCATTTTATTGTAACCTCACTTAAATGTTGTTTATTGATCGTTTCTATACCTCTGCGCCTCGTACATCAAAATACCTGCGGCTACAGAAGCGTTCAGGGATTCCAGGCGGCCTGCCATAGGAATCCTGATTTTAACGTCTGCCATTTCCAGTAATTCCTCTGATACACCGTTGCCCTCGTTGCCGATGACTAAAGCGATCCCTCTGGAAAGATCTGCGTCAAAATAGTTGTTGTCGCCCATAAGGCTTGTGACGACCAGCTTTTTTTCCAAGTCGCCTGCAAGCACTTTTAATTCCCTATTATCCTCGACATGAATAATAGGGATCCTAAAGACTGATCCGGCCGCTGCCCTGATGGTCTTCGGCGAGAAGATATCAGCAGTGCCTTTGAGGGCAAAGACAGCGGCATATCCAGCACCTTCGGCCGTTCTGATGATCGTGCCGATGTTGCCCGGATCCTGCAGCCGGTCTAAGACGACCACGTTGCCGTCTCCCTTGCATCTCTCTGCCAGCTCTTCAAATTCGTACATCCTTTTATGGACTACAGCGATGATACCCTGACTGGTCTCCGTCTGGGCAATGCGTTCAAAGAGACTGTGCTTCACGCGATAGATGTCTCCCTCAAAAGAAATCCGAGAAGCCTTTTCCTCATCGAAAAGCAAATAGTCGATGGGGGCACCCTGACTGATCGCCTCCTCGACTAGATTATGTCCTTCGATCAAGTAGCGGCTTTCTTTGTCTCTGTACTTCTTTAAAGAGAGTCTCTGACATTCTTTCAATATTCGGTTGTCTTTTGAATTGATTTCTTTAATCATAAAACTTCCAACATCTTTATCTATTTTTCCAGGTGATCTCCGTCAGATCGACGAAGCCAAATGTTTTTTAACTAAAATCGTCCTACTCGTTGCCTTTGAGTATAAAAAAGATGGGGATATTAGCTTTTTCTCGCTTAAAAGAGCCTTTTGACTGTACTTTTCGGTAATATTTTCCATTATCAGACATTTTATTATACTCAAATCTGCTAAATCGGCTCCAAAAAGTTAAAACTGTAAAGTGACAAACTCCTGATGGCTGTAGAGGGGATACTCCCCTCTGCACACCTCTCTTTTTCGTGGTTTTGGGGCGTTGCCCCGAAACCACGAAAAAGCCGGTCGCAATTCTACCGGCTTTTAAACTAAGCTAAACTCTATTTGTTATTCAAAAATGATGGGATGCCAAACCTGGAATCCGAATCCTTTTCGTCCTTGGTTTCGTCAAAAATTTCTCCAAGTGTTACACTTCTGCCTCGTAATCCATCTTCTGTCACAACCTCTTGGGATTTTTTGTCGAAATTGCCATAACTGTTCTCAGGTGCTAAACCTGCTTCAAAGCCTGTTGCTATTACGGTAATTGCTACTTCATCATTCATATTTTCGCTGACAGCCGCACCGAAAATCAGGATGGCTTCTCTATCCGCCTGTTCTTCAACCAAACTTGCAATTTCGTTCACTTCTAACATACCCAGGTCATAGCCGCCGGATACGTAAAGCAAGATCGCTTTTGCGCCTCCGATGGTCGTCTCGAGAAGCGGACTTTCGATGGCAGATTTCACTGCATCTTTCGCTCTGTTCTCTCCACTTCCATGGCCTGTACCCATATGTGCGATGCCTCTGTCCGTCATGACTGACTTGACATCGGCGAAGTCCACGTTGATCAACGCAAAATCGGAGATCAAGTCGGAAATGCCCTGGACACCCTGCCGCAGTACGTCATCAGCCATAGTAAAGGCATCCAGCATCGAAGTGTTCTTCTCACAATTCTGCAGTAGTTTGTCGTTTGGTACTACTACCAGTGAATCTACATATTTTTTTAAAAAGCTCAGACCAAGCTCCGCCTGATCTTTTCTCTTCTTGCCTTCAAACGAAAACGGCTTCGTCACTACACCTACTGTAAGGATTCCAAGGTCCTTGGACGCCTTAGCAATAATCGGTGCAGCACCTGTGCCTGTACCGCCTCCCATTCCTGCGGTTATAAAGACCATATCTGATCCTTCTAATAAATCTGTTATCTCATCAAGCGTTTCCTCAGCAGATCTCTGTCCAACTTCTGGATTGCCGCCTGCGCCTAGTCCTCTTGTCAGTTTCTCACCAATCTGAACTTTCGTCTCTGCCTTACATCTATTCAGAGCTTGTTTATCTGTATTGACCGCGATAAACTGCACTCCCTTTAAATCAGCCTCCATCATTCTGTTGACTGCGTTACAGCCGCCGCCGCCAACGCCGATGACTTTGATGACTGCTGAATTATCTTGGCCTGTCTCAAATTGCAGCATTATAAATAGCCTCCTTGCATCCCATAATATAATCTATTCTATCACAAAAATTATCCCTTTGCATCATTTTTTTAATCAAATTCCTGGTGAAAACGACAAATACTTATGATCTCCGAGGTTTATCGTCCCTCTAGTGATATCCTTCTTAAATAAATCATTGACAACAATCTGTAATTTGCCGCTGTCAATGGCCTTCATCATCTGTTTTGGTGTCCCTTTGACGATGAGAGTGTCGTAGATATAAGCTTTGATCACGACTCTGGACACGTCGATCTTCTTAAAATAAATATCCCCTTCCTTCATGGAGGCCAGCATCTTCAAAGTGGTTTCCAAAGTAGATGTCTCTTCTGCCCCTACCGTTTCGCCCACATTGAGTTTATTGATAGTAAGACCGGTAAGCAGCGTCACTTTCGGGTCCACTTCGCTCTTACGAAGAACTGTACCTTCTTCATCAATTACAACATACTTGTCCCCGTAAACGATAGCGGCAATTTGCGCTCGCTCCTTCAGTTCGATCACCAATGTGGACGGCAGTTTCCGCTTCACCTTGACATCCGAGAAATAAGGGTTTTTCCCTAGATTCTCTTTGATCTGTGAATCTCCTGCCTCCCAGAACAAATTGACCCCAAGGGTCGCATCCGCCAGATTGATCACCTCACCGTCGGTATAATACTTGTTTCCCTCTACCTCTATGTTCTGAATGTCGAAGAAACTAGAAGACAAGAAAAGCGCCACAGCTGCCAGACAGGCAAAAAATACCAATATCCTCACCAGATAGTTCTTTTTTTTCCTGGTCTTTTTTTGCCGCTCTATTTCCTTAAATTCTATGTCGTCTCTGTGTTCACTCATCCTTTTTTATCTCCGAATATATCAGTTCAGTAGCATCAATCGGTGCGCTTTCCCTGCTGGCTCTGCACATTTTCCGCAAAAGCCCGGGATTGTTCTTTAATCTCATGACCTCCTCAATCAGCAGTTCGGAGGTCAGATCCTTCTCTTCGATGAGGATTGCCCCGCCTTTGTCAGCAACTGATTTAGCATTGAAATATTGATGGTTGCCAGTTACATTTGGCGAAGGAATCAAGATAGCTGCTTTTCCACAGACAGTCGTCTCTGCTACAGACAGGGCACCCGCCCTGCTGATAATCAGATCTGCAGCACCTAAGTAGTTCTGCATATCGTTTATGTACGACTTGATTCTGATGTTAGGCTGGATTTCGATATTCCGCTTCTTTGCCTTGTCCAAAATGGCATCGTAATACTGACTGCCTGTGCCAAAGATAAAGGTCACTCCTTTGTGCCCGTTGATGGCGTCCATCAAATCGAAGGCGACTTGATTGATCATTTCTGCGCCTTGACTGCCTCCGAAGGAAAAGACTACAAAATCGTCCTTATCGATGGAAAGATTGGCCCTGGCTTCAGCAGTTTCCACATCGTAGAATCGCTTTCTCACCGGGTTGCCCACGTTTACGTGCTTCTCAGGTTCTCTGAAATATTGACTGGCTTCTGGAAAACCTAAGAACACCTTGCTGGCGAATTTTTCTAACGATTTGTTCGCCACCCCCGGAAAAGCATTCTGCTCATGGAGATAACACTTCGCACCATATCTGTGGCCGGCGAACATGACCGGAACACAGACGAAGCCGCCCGTCCCGATAACCACATCAGGTTTAAATTTCTTCATAATCCGCAGAGCCTGCCAAACTCCCTTCATAGTAGAAAATCCTGTGTCAAAGATTTTGAAGATGTTCCTGCGATCCAGCCATTTTGCGGACACCAACTTCATGGGATAACCTGTGGCTGGCACGATATCCTTCTCCAGACCGATATCGTTGCCGATATACAAAATCTCAGATTGTGGTTCCTTCTCTTTTATTTTATCGGCGATGGCGATGGCCGGGTAAATATGACCGCCAGAACCTCCGCCAGTTACAATCACTCTCATACCTTTCCTCCTAATGGAGTTGCCCCAATTTACGTGCCGTAGATTGCCACGTGCTAAAGCACTGCAATCCTGACAGGGGACCTACCATACATTTGCTATGCAAATGTGGTTAGGTCTCCCAGTAAATTGTTGGGAACTCCTTATACTTTAACGCCCCGCAAGCGATTGCGAGCGGCACTCGGGCGGTTAGCCCTAATATCTATTGTGTCTGCGTCGTAATACTTTGCCTTGAAATATTTAACATGATCCCTGCAGATCCCATGAACAGCCAGAGTGCATTTCCTCCATAGCTGACAAACGGAAGGGTGATTCCTGTCGCCGGCATAGATGACGTGACGACAGCTACATTGATCAAGAGCTGCAGACCGATCATAATCGTAATGCCGCCAGAGAGGAGCATGCCGAATCGATCCGGTGCGTTGAGACAGATGTGGAAGCATCGCCAAATCAGCACTGCATAGACGAGAAACAGAACCAGAATTCCCACGAGCCCCAGTTCTTCGCCGATGATGGCCAGAATAAAGTCATTCTGCGGTTCTGGCAGATACAGGTTCTTCTGTATACTCTTTCCGAGGCCGAGACCGAAAAGTCCGCCTGTTCCCAGAGCCAGAAGGGACTGCACCACCTGGAATCCTTCGCCTAACGGATCTGCAAAAGGGTCCAGAAAACTGGTGATTCTGTCTTTCCAGTGGGCCGCGCCGATCTTGTCGCCGATCAGTATCAAGCCGCCGACGCCTGCACTGCCAAAAATGGCTGCTCCGACTACGTATTTCCACTGCAGCCCTGCTAAAAACATGATGCCGGCGATAATGCCGCAAACAGTAATCGCTGTAGATAGGTTCGGCTGCTTGATGATCAAACCGCCAAAAACGCCCATGAGCAGCAGAAGCGGCAAAATTCCTTTTCGGAATGAAAGAATCAGCTTCGGTTCGCTGGCCAAAAAAGCTGCTGTAAAAATAATTACTGCAATCTTGGCGATTTCACCAGGCATGATAGTCATCGGACCGATGAGAATCCATCTGGTGGCGTTGTTGATCGTCTCTACAAAAGGCAGCCCGGGAAAGAGCAGCAGCACCAGCAAGAAGAAGCTTACGGCCAGAATGATGATGGACCATCTTCGGTAAAGATGATAGTCCAGCTGGGTGCAGATAGCCATGAGCACAAATCCTGCAACTGCAAAGAGTCCCTGTTTCTTCAGATACCCGTAGGGCGATCCTGTATTGTTGATGGAGTAGTAGTAGCTGGCGCTGAACACCATGACTACGCCAAATATGACAAGCGCTGTTACCAGCAAGACGATAACAAAGTCGCTCGCTCTTAAATTTTGTCTGCCTTTTAGTTTTAAATTCATTATTCCTCTAACCTGCTAACACAATTTTTAAAGTGTTCTCCCCTTTGTTCAAAATTATCATACATATCCCAGCTGGCACAAGCGGGAGAAAGAAGGACGTTGTCTCCCGGTTCAGCCAGTTCATATGCCTTGCGCACACAATCATCCATATCCTTGCAGAAGACATAATCGCCAAATCCCTTTCTGTCCGCTGCTTCCTGGATGAGATGGGCATCTCTGCCAAGAAGAATCATCTTCTTTACGCTCCCCCCAAAATGTTCTATAAACTCGTCGAAATCCTGCCCTTTGGCATCTCCTCCGGCGATGAGAATGATGTTCTTCTCAATGGCCGCCAGCGCCGTCACTGCCGCGTCGATATTCGTTCCCTTTGAGTCATTATAATATCTGACGCCTTCGATTTCACCTGCAAATTCCAGTCTATGTTCTACGCCGCCAAAGGCAGCGATGGTTTTGCCGATGGTCTCTCCGTCGATGCCGGCAAAGTAAGCGATCGCCGCTGCTGCCAAAGCATTCTCCAGATTGTGGTCACCGATTATTTTTAAATCTTCTCTGCCGCAGATGTCTGTGATTTCACCGTCTTCCCCTTTGATGACGATGCGGTCATCTTTGACAAATGCGCCGAAGTCCAATTGACTTTTCCTGCTGAAAGGAACAACCTTCGCCTTGCAGCCCGCTGCCAGCCTGTAGCACTCCTTATCGTCATAGTTGATGACCAGGTAGCCATCTGCACTCTGATTGGCAAAAACCTTCGCTTTGGCATCGCCATAGGCTTTCATGGTGTGATGTCTGTTGAGATGATCCGGCGTCAGATTGAGAATGGCTGATACCACCGGTTTGAAATATTTAGTCGTTTCCAATTGGAAGCTGCTGGTCTCCGTCACCAGCCAGTCGTCCGCTCCGGCGTCGATGGATGCGGAGATGACGGCTACGCCGATATTTCCCACTACATAAGTCTTTCTTCTAGCGCTTTTAAAAATCTCTCCTACCAGTGTCGTCGTCGTCGTTTTTCCGTTGGTGCCTGTGATGGCGATGTAATTTCCGCTGCCGATTCGATAGGCGATTTCCAGTTCACCGATGATTTCTGCGCCCTTTTCTTTTGCTTCCAAAATGAAAGGCAGTTCAGGGCTCACCCCCGGACTGACGATGAGCAGATCAAATACCCCCATATCCGGCGGAATCTGATTAAAATAGCAAGTCACCCCTCGTCCCCGCAAAAAAGAAATCAACTGCGCATCAACGGTGTCCTCTTTTTTTGAATCCTGTATATATACTTCCGCTTCCAGTCTGATCATGGCCTGTGCAGCGGCAATACCCGATTTGCCCATGCCCACGATCAGGACTTTCTTGTTCTTCATATTATTTAAATTTGCTTTCATATCTCCACCCTACTTATTTTCTAATTTTAAATCGACATAATGACATATGCTAATACGCAGCAGACGAGGGCGATGGACCAAAACATGACAACCACGTTCTTTTCTTTCATACCGCCTACCTCAAAGTGATGATGCAGCGGCGCCATACGGAAGAAGCGTTTTCCCCCAGTGGCTTTAAAGTACAGCACCTGAATGACAACAGACAGCGCCTCCAGCACGTATATCAGTCCTGCAACAGGAAGGAGCAGTTCTGCCTTCATCATGATGGCCGCCGCTGCCAATGCGCCGCCCAGTGCCATGGACCCTGTATCGCCCATGAACAGTTTTGCCGGAAATCTGTTGAATACCAGAAAACCAAGACAAGCACCGGCAAGGGCACAGCAAAAAACCGTAGCAGCGTCGTGTCCGAACTGCATGCCCACGATAGCGAAGAAAAATGCTACCAAAGCTGTCACACCAGAAGACAGACCATCTAATCCATCGGTCAGATTCACTGCATTAGCCATAGAAACGACCACAAATGCCACGAATGGAATATACAGCCAGCCGAAATCAATATATCTGTTGATAAACGGAATCCAGACATCAGTCCCGTAACCGGAGAATTTAGCCATATAGACAGCCAGCCCCACTGCAAACAAGATCTGCAGCACCAGTTTCTGCCAAGCTGTCAGTCCCAAGTTATGCTTTTTTGCCACTTTGATATAATCATCAAAGAATCCAATCAATGCGAAGAGGAATGTAACCACCAACATGACTACAGAGTCCGTGGTAAAATTTCCACCCACGATCGTCACCAAAAGAAGCGCAGCACAGATGGCAATTCCGCCCATGGTCGGTGTCCCCTCTTTTGAAAGGTGAGACTTCGGACCCTCTTCTCTGATAAACTGCTGAAACTGTTTGTGCTTCAGAATGGGAATTTCCACTCCGGTGAAAATGGCCGATGCCGCCAGACCCATAAGTGCTACAATAATTAGTTGAAAAATCTGCATAACTCCTACTCCTATTTCTCCATTATTCTTTCTACGACTTGTTCCATTTCCATACTTCTGGAGGCCTTGACGATAATGATATCCCCTTCTGCAAACATGTTGTCTAGCTGCTCGTATAACTGTTCTTTCGTATCAAAATGCATGACTTTCTCTCGTTCCAAAGTTTCCATGCCGCCTTTTGCAATATCTCTTGCCTTTTCTCCAACTGTAATCAGTAAGTCAATCTTCTTCTCTCCAGCGTACCTTCCCACCTCCTGATGATAAATCGGTGAGTCTGGTCCAAGTTCGTTCATACCGCCTAAAATCGCGATTTTTCTAGTCCCGCGGGTATTCACCAGGGTATTGATCGCCGATTTCATAGAATCCGGCGCCGCGTTGTAAGTATCGTCGATAATTTTGATGCCCCGAATTTCTCTAATCGTCAGCCTGTTATCCGTCAATTGAATTTTGGCAAGCCCGGCGATTCCCTCTTCTATAGTAACGCCCACTTTGACTGCTGCAGCCAAGGCCAACGCCGAATTGACCGCATTGTGGGCGCCCGGTATGCCCAGTTTGATTTTGTAATCCTTTCCGTCCGCTGTCAGATCGTAACAAATCCCCGCCTCGCCGTAGTCTTCGATATCGTGCACGTAGAATTGAGCCTCTTCCTCAAGGCCGACCCGCAGGACGGTATAAGTATCCGGCAATGCGGCAGACCCCAGCATGTCGTTAGACTGGTTGATGACAAGGGTATTGCCGGCGTCAAAGTAATCTGCGATTTCCAGTTTCGCCTGCAGAATGCCTTCTCTGCTGCCCAGATTCTCAATATGTGAAATTCCTACATTTGTTATTATGCCAATATCTGGCCTGATTATATCCACCAGTCTGTGAATTTCTCCCGCATGATCCATACCCACTTCGAGAACGGCCGCTTCCATAGAATCATCGAAGCTGAAAATCGTCAAAGGAACACCGATATCATTATTAAAATTTCCTGCCGTTTTCCCCGTTCTGTATTTTTCACTGAGCACATAGTAGACCATATCACGGGTGCTGGTCTTGCCCACACTGCCAGTCACAGCAATTTTTTTCAGTTTCAGTTTTTCCAGATAGTAACTGGCTAACGCCTGGATGGCTTTGGTGGTATCTTCCACCAGAACTACATCGCAGCCTTCCCAGGACGCTGCCGATTCCTCTGCTGTGAGCAATGCCCCGCATCCTTTTTCTATTACCTGTGGGATGAATTTATGTGCGTCGTGTACTTCTCCGACAATAGGAATAAAAAGGTCTCCCTCTCTCGCCTTTCGTGAATCTGTACAGACATTGTTGATCCGATGGTCTCTGCATCCTGCAATCAACGTTCCACAAGTAGCTTTTTCAATTTCTGCTATGGTAATCTCGTTCATTCTTCACCTTTTCTATTGATGCCAGGACTTCTTCCCTGTCATCAAAATGTAATACTGTATCTCCAACAATCTGATAAGTCTCATGGCCTTTTCCGGCTATGACGACGATTTCTCCCTGTATGCAGTGAGAAACTGCATATGCAATGGCCTCTCTCCTGTCCGCAATGACCGCATAAGCGCCGCCAGCAGCCTCTATCTCTGTCGTGATGTCGTCAATAATGGCTAGAGGAGGTTCCTTTCGCGGGTTATCGCTGGTTATGACGGAAAAGTCAGCCAGCTTTGCCGCAGCCTCTCCCATCTTGAACCTTCTGTTCCGGTCCCTCTCACCGCCGCAGCCAAATACGCAGGTCAATTTCTTTGGTCTGTAGTCCCGCAGTGCTGTCAGCAGGCAGCGCAGGGCCGTGCCATTATGTGCATAGTCTACCATAATCACTTTGTCGTTTCCTGCCGAAAACATTTCCTGTCTGCCTGGAACCGATATTTTTTTCAATGCTATTTGGATTTCCTCACCAGTGACATCAAAATGCCGGCAAACCGCCATAGCCGCCATGGCGTTATAGCAGGTAAATTTTCCAGGAATACAAGCAACTAAATCTATATTATAGCTTCCTTTCACTCGAAATTCCACACCTAATTTGCCCGGAAGCCTTACATGGTAAAAATTACCTGCCTGCAAATCACTTCCATCGCCGAATCCATAGGTTTCAATATCACAAGTATGTCCCTTTAGAATCAAATCCTTACATGGATCATCATGATTTATGATGCCAATTTTACATTTTTGAAACAAGGTGGATTTCCAGTAAGCATATTCTGCAAAACTCTTATGTTCTCTTGGTCCGATATGGTCTTCTTCTAAATTGGTAAAGACGCCGTAGTCGAATTCAATTGCTTCTACCCGTCCGAGCATCAGGGCCTGAGAGGAAACTTCAATGACAGCGGCCTTACAGCCAGCTTCCTTCATTTCCCACAGATAGCGCTGTATCTCTAAGGATTCCGGTGTCGTATGTTCACTTTCTATAATGCGCGCCCCTGTGTCTATGTGAATTGTACCGATCAATCCAGTTTTCATGCCGGCTTCTTCCAGCATCGCCTTGATCATATAGGTGGTTGTCGTCTTCCCCTTTGTTCCTGTGACCCCGATCATTTTCATCTCTTCGGCCGGTTTGCCGTAAAAAGCTGCGGCCATCGACGCCAGTGCTTTTTTCGTGTCCTCCACTTTGATTACTGTGACAGACGGGGGAACGTCAACGCCATCGCTGCATACGATAGCTGCCGCCCCGCCGGTAACAGCTTCTGAGGCGTAGAGGTGTCCGTCTGTCAATGCGCCTTTGATACAGACGAACACGGAGGCCTCACTTGCTTTCTCGGAATCTAAGATTATCTTGCTGACCTGCAGGGTTTCATCCCCCTGCAGGCATTGGTAAGTCACGTCATTTAATAATTCATAAAGTTTCAGTTTAATCCTCTCGATTCTATATTTCTGTCTATTCTCTATACAGGTATACTTTTCCGCCTTTTTTTATCTTCTTACCTTTCTTCGGATACTGGTCGACGACAGTGAAGTCTTTTTTGCTCTTGGTCTTTGGCGCTATTTCATATTCTAATCCGTAGCTTCCCAAGATGCCGATGGCATCACTGAGGGTCTTACCAGTTACATCGGGTACATAGGCGTATTCTGATTTTAGTTCTTTGGATTCCTCATCTGTATACTTTGGTGTGACGTTGAGGTATGGCAGAGCGTTCTCTAAGAATTCTTTTGCAATCGGCGCTGCCGTAGCACTTCCGAACTGTACGCCTGTAGGGCTGTCGACCACAACCAGAACTACCATCTGCGGATCGTCCATCGGCGCCATGCCGATGAAGGAAGAATAGGTATCGCTGCCGTACTTTCCATCTACTACTTTATCTGCAGTACCGGTTTTGCCGCCGATTCGAAAACCTGCAATCTTAGCATTGCCGCCGCCGCCTTCAGATACGACGTATTCCATAATTTTTCTCATTTCGCTGGCTGTTTTGGAGGAAATGACTTTTCTGACTTCTTTCGTATCAAAATTTTTCACTACGTTGCCGTCGGAATCCGTCAATTCTTTCACCATTCTCGGCTGCATCAGTACGCCATCGTTGCCGATAGCGCAGACTGCTGTCACCAGCTGAATCGGTGTCACCGCAATACCCTGGCCGTAAGCCATGGTGGCCAGCTCTACTTTTCCGATGACATCTTTGTTCTGTATCTGAGCAGAACTTTCCGCCGGAAGATCTACATTGGTTTTCTGGGTAATGCCGAACATCTCCAGATAATCGTAATATCTGTCTTTCCCCATTTTCAAAGCCAGCTGAATCTGCACCGGGTTGCAGGAATTTCCTACTGCCTCGATGAGGTTTTCAGAGCCGTGACCCCTGGTATTCCAGCAGTGAAGGGTAACTCCTGTTCCCGGGACGGTATAACCCACGTTGCAGAAGTACCTGGTGTTCAGCGTGGTTACTCCTTCTTCCAGAGCAGAAGAAGTGGTGACCAGTTTAAAGGTAGAACCTGGTTCATATGTATCACTGACGATGGGGTTTCTCCACATTTTGCTCAAATACTCAGACTGTTCCTTGGCAGACATCTTCTCAAAGGCCGCCTGTTCTGATTTGCTCTGCGGTTCTGTTGCGTCGTTAGGATTGAACGCCGGATTGGTAGCCATGGCCAGAATATCTCCGGTCTTTGGATCCATGACCAAGCACATGATCCGGTTGGCTTTGGTCTCCTTCATGCCGTTTTCCAATGCTTTTTCTGCATAGTGCTGCAGTACCTCATCTAAGGTCAGCACTACGTTGAGTCCATCCTCCGCCTGATAATACTGTTCTTCTCCATAGGCAAGGGCGTTTCCGTTGACGTCAGTATTCTTGATCCATCTGCCTGCCACACCGCTGAGGTACTCGTTATATTCCTGTTCGATGCCGCTTCTGCCTTCATTATCATCGTTGACACTTCCCAATAGATGGGCGGCAGAATCTCCCAGCGGGTAGTACCGCTTGGTGTTTTCGGCGATTTCGATGCCTGTAATGTCCAGATCCTTGACTTTATCAGAAGTCTCCTTATCCAGATACTTGGCAATTTTAATCAACGCCTGTTGTTTCTTCAGTTTATCTTTGACTTCGCTGGCATCCATGTCCAGGAGCACTGCCAGCTCATTGCTTTTCTTGGTAATCTGTTCATCAGTATAGTTCTCTTTTATCTGTGACGGCCTTGCCCATACTGTATAGCACGCCGCACTGGTGGCCAGTTCTTCTCCGTTTTTGTCGTAGATAGAACCCCTCTTTGCTTCCAGCGGAATATCGCTGGTCTGCTGATCGATGGCGATTTCACTGTATTCTTCTGCTTTCACGACTTGTATCCACGCCAGCCGAAAAGCCAGAAGTACCAGTAAAAGGCACACGATGCCAAAGGTTATGATGATTCTCTTCTTGTTTTTCCCACTTACTTTTGCCATTATTTTCTTCTCCAAAATGAAAAGCCAGACAAGGTTTTCTTATTTAGTTGTCTGGCTGCCTCTTCTATGAAATTTATAGCGGAGCCCACCGTCTATAACGGCGTGGACATCCGACATCTGTTATTACGGAACTATTATACGTTTGCGTTGTCAGTTATATGCCTGTTCTTTGATTACCATGGCAAAATTGCCCTTCGGCGCATCATCGTCTGACACATACACACATTCGCCTTCGCTAGGATAAACCATTCCCAGCTTTCCCGTCGCTATTTTTTCAATATGATCAATATTGTTCGCACTTTTAATTTTTACACTGAGCGTATCAATTTCGCCTTGCAGTGCTTCATTGGAATTGATCAGACTGTTGTTTTCAACTCGCAGTTCTGCCGCATAAGCGGCCAGCACCACCATAATAATACAGATGAAGCCGATGATGACTGTCGCAGTCAGCACGCGCTTCTTATCTTGATTTCTCATTTAATCCTACCTCACAAACTACACAAACTCTTTTTCCTAAAACTTTTTCCTGATGATTTTTCATATTTTCTCGCAGACCCGCAGTTTTGCGCTGCGAGATCTAGGATTTTCCACCAGTTCTTCCTCTGATGGAAGAATCGGTTTTTTTGATATCTTTCTGATATCCGCTTTTTTGCCACATATGCAGACGGGGAATTCCTTCGGGCAGGTGCAAGGATTGACTCGTCTGTTGATGACATCTTTCACAATTCTGTCTTCTAAAGAATGGAAGGATATCACACACAATCTTCCTTCCGGATGGAGCACGTCGCAGAATTCTTCCATGGCCCGCTCAAGCTGTCCCAGTTCGTCATTGACTTCGATTCTAATCGCCTGGAACGTTCGTTTCGCTGGATGAGGACCATCTCTTCTAGCTGCTGCCGGTATGGCCGCTTTGATCGTATCCACCAGTTCAAAAGTGCTCTCTATAGGCTTGTCCTCTCTCTTCTTGACGATGAAAGAGGCGATTCGTGAAGCCCATTTTTCTTCTCCATATTTGGATATGATTTCAGTCAGTTCTTTTTGGTCATATCCGTTGACGATTTCATAAGCTGTAAAACCGTCATCCTGGCTCATCCTCATGTCTAGAGGCGCGTCATGCATATAAGAGAAGCCTCTTTCTGCGTTGTCCAGTTGAAAGGAAGAAACGCCCAGATCGAGAAGGGCGCCATCCACGCCGTCAATTTCTAACTCTTCAAGAACAGATTTAATGTCTGAATAATTGCTCTGCACGAATAACTTTCGGCATGCGTATTGTTCCAATCTTGCTGAAGCAGCTTCCAGAGCGTCCTGGTCGCGGTCGATGCCAATCAATGTCCCTCTCTCAGATAGGTGTTCGCAAATTTTCGAGGAATGACCTCCCCCACCCAAAGTCCCATCTACATAAATGCCGTCGGGATTGATTTTCAAGTTTTCTATGCATTCTTCCAGCAATACGGAAGTGTGTTTAAATTCCATAAATACCCCTAAAAATGATACTGCGTCAAAGTGTCAGCAAACTCGTCTGCATCCATCTTGTTATCGTTGTCCGGTGCATCCCAAACTTCCTTGCTCCAGACTTCGATTTTCTTCATGGCGCCCATTGTCACCAGTTCCTTATCAATGCCGGCGTACTCCTTCAGTTCCGCCGGGATGACGATTCGTCCCTGCTTATCAAAGTCGCATTCCAGCGCGTTGGCGCAGACGTGTCTGATGTATCCCCTTACTTTGGGATCAGACTCTGGCAGTACGGCAATCTTTTCCAGCTGTTTCTCCCAATCCGGCAATGAATAAATGTACAAGCATCTATCCAACCCCTTTGTGATTACACATTTACCGCCAAGCTGATCTCTGTGCTTGGAGGGCACAATCATTCTGTTCTTGGCATCTATTGAATTGTAATATGTGCCCATGAACATATGACGCTACCTCCACTTCTTGCATTGTATTTTCCTCCATTCTACACCACTCTTCACCACTTTTCAAGAAATTCTCTGCACATTTTTGAAAAATTACCCCACTTTTTTGCACCGCTCCACCCCAGGCGAGGCAAAAAAATAAAGCGACACAATATCTTGTGCCGCTTTATTTTTTTGTACCCAAATTTGGTTTTCTGCATAGTATATAGTATCTCACTTCATATAGCCCCTGACCCAATTTGATTAGAAAAACAAAATGGGAAAAAATTCGCAGGAATGCACTGCATTACATAGCCAGAAGGCTATTTTACATACATTCTGTCAGGCGAACTCCAGTGGATTGTCAGGCAGAATGTTGTATTTAAAATAAAGTGAGGTAATGTAATATGAATAACGAATCCATGGTCTATCTGACTAAGGTTTTCTCGGATCTTCAGGCAAAATCCTGTCCTCTGATGACTGAAATTACTGCTAATGCAGACAATTTCAACCAGCAGCTGACTTTCTTCGATAACTGCGACTGCAACAACGGATGCAACAATAATTGCGGATGCGGATGCAACTGCGGCTGCGGATGCGGCACCAGCGGCATTGAAATAGATGAAGACTCAAACTTTGCAATTGAAACAACAGAAGTCATCATAAGTGATTTTGACCTGGTATGCCCGCAGGAACTGGATGCCTGCAATGTAACTGTCGACGGAATGCCAGTTGACGGACTGGACTTTTTCAATGAAAGATACATGGCAGGAACAAACGACCTAATGACTCGTATCTCCGATTGCACTTGCATGGAGAGAGGATTACCTACAAAGGGATACTTCCTAATCTGCAATGCAGGTCCTTGGAAAGCAAAGCTTACAATCGCCGTAACAGGTACTGTCTTCGGATGTGGCGGCAGCAGAAGATTTAAACTCTGCATGACCACAAAGAATGAAGTGTATGTCAACATACCTGGTACCAGCACATTTGCTGCATCTTCCATCTGTCTGCCTTGCACTACGGGAGGCATCGCTCCAGTAATCAACTTCTCATTTGATGCAGAAGGAAGTCTGTTAAATCCGTGTCTGACTACTGACCCTTGTGGACAGTGTAACTTGATGTTGACAGGTTGCTTAGTTGTAGAACCAGAAGTAGACGTTCAGGTAACTCGTCAGACGCTGTTCAGAACATCTGCAGAAACTGTCAATGTACCTTGCGACGACATCGCAAAATGCAGAACATGCGGAGACGGAAACGGTAACGCCGTCGCTGTAGCAAACAAGTGCTGCGGTGATGAACGTGACCAGGATGATGGATGTGGTTGTGACAACGATTGCAGACACGAAGAACCATCTTGCGGATGCTGTGGCGGAAGTTCGGCTTCTAACCAGAGCAGAGGAAGAGGAATCTCCTGTCAGTTCAACGGTTACAACGGCTGCAATTTCTAGGATTGTATGCAAATGTCAATCAAAAAGAGGCTGTCCCATTGCGGGATAGCCTCTTTTGTTGTTACATAGCAAACCTCTGGCATCAAACGGTTTCTTACCGCCTTGAAAACATCATGTCTTTCTTACGAATCGTCCCTTTTCCGTAGCGAATCCTTCTGACAAGTTTGACGATCAGAATGATGATCAGCGCCAGCACTGACAGCACCAGTGCCACAGCAGCGATGATGATCCAGAAGAATTTGTTGGGACTCTTGAGGAGATTGATCGGGCTCCAGCTGTCCTCCAGCACTTTGCGGCCTTCCGCCTGGCTGTATTTCTCCGGCACCTGGTCGCCCTGGAAGTCATCCAGATAGGATGCCAGCGCATACCACTCCTTCAGTTCACTTCCATTTTTATTATATATGATGTGATCCTCAAAATTTTCAATTTCGTTGCCGTCTTTGTCCTTAGGCGTTACCGACAGCAGGCCGTAGGACATGGAATTGACCGTTCCCAACATCTGAGCGGAATACAGGTCTGCTACCACCCGGTACAGCTTGTCGTCCTCAGGTTCTGTCAGCTTGCCGTCTTTATCTGCAATCATAATGTCATAAGCCCGATTCAAAATCAGCCTGTGCGGATTATAGGCATAGTGTAATCCACTGAAGTAAAGCCTGGCAGGCTCCATGATATTAGATACAGAGATGTCAATTTCCGCCGCCAGCTTCAGTTCTGCTCCGGTCAAATACACGCTGACCAAAGGGTAGCCGGCAATGCCGTCTTTTCCTGTACCCAGAGACAAGGCGTTAAAAGCATCGGCAGCCGTAATCCGGCCTTTATCAAAGGATCCTCTGATGACACCCGCAGGGGCCACAGCCACATCGACCGTTTCATAATCCTGTCCTTCTGCCTGTTTGACTCCATAGATGTAGGAATCAGCGATGAGATTGCCCAGAGTGTCTTCTCCCTGCTCTGCACCAAAGGTGTCAATTCCCGTAAAGTCTATCGTGTTGCGGGTCAAAACGCTGTCCCACCTGTAGCCGAACTTTGAGAAGTATTCCTCATCGACGAAATCCTTAAATTCTTCTTCTAGGGCGAGCATGGCTTTGTCGTCTTTTACGTTCTTATCTAAAGGAAGCAATTTATATTTGTTCATCTGGTACTTTCCGTCTTTGTATTCAAAAGTGACGCTGCCTAAATTGTCATTGTATTGTCCCGCTGAAGCGATGACCGTATCGCCCACTACGATTGGCTCAGGCAATTCTGTGTGACTGTGCCCGCTGATAATCAAATCGATGCCGTCAACTTCTCGCGCCAGAATTTCGTCTTCAGACTTGTCAGGGTCGTTTTCGTTTGTTCCGCTGTGTGAGACGCAGACGATCATGTCGACCTTTTCGTGGGCCTTGATATCATCTACCACCTGCTTTGCTGTGTCAACAGGATCCTCAAAATAGGTTCCGCTTTCCGGCGCATAGCTGGCAGATTCTTTTCCAAAGATACCGAAGACCGCAATCTTAGCGCCGCCTCTTTCTACTACAGTGTAATCCTGATATCCGTAATTTTCTAAAGCTGCTTTTAGGTTTTCTCCATCCTCTTTCAGATCAGAGTCCGCCAGAGTCTTCTTCCAGTCGATATTCGCGATGACCATCTCAGGGAGCTTCTCTTTCGATTTCTTTGCCTGGTTCAGCATCTGCGCCAGACCCTTTGACCGATAATCGAACTCGTGATTGCCCAGTGTCGTCACGTCAAATCCTGCGGCGCCCATCATTCGGAGCTCTGATGCCTGCGATGTAAAAATCGTCTGATAAGGTGTTCCCATAGAGAAATCACCCGCATCCAAAACAAAGGTCGCTTTGTCTTGCTTTTTCTTCTCTTTCACCGCAGTCCTGATCTTAGGAAATTTTTCAAGATGGGAGTGCATGTCGTGGGAAAACACGATGGAAATCGTCTGCTTGCCTGTAATCCCTGTATCAGCCATAACAGCAGATGGCACCACTGCCATCAAGACCATGCAGCAGATTAAAATCTTCGTCCATATCTTTTTCAACTTCTCATCCTCACTTCTATTCCTCATTTCTTAAATTTTATCATAATTTGGCGAACTCTGCCACAAGTAGTTCCTTCCTTTTCTTCGAAAGTCGCTTTAGGGCGGCTTCTCGCCGCATGGCCTCTTCCTTTGTGTCAAATTCTTCAAAGTATACCAGTATCACAGGAAGGCGCGGTTTTGTATACTTAGCGCCTTTTTTTTCATTGTGGCATTTTATTCTTTTTTCCAGGTCATTGGTCCAGCCAGTGTAAAGACTTCCATCGGCACAGCGGACCATATATGTGTAGTTCATCTGCAGACCTCCTCGGTCACGTAAATTTTAAAAACACTCCGTATAATTTCAACGGGAAAAATAGACAATATAAACGAGATATATGTTAGAAGGAGATTTTTATGTTCGATTACTTATTTTTTATTGCGGCTCTCGCAATCCCGTTCTTTATAGGCGGCCTCAAAACTTATCGCAAGGGTCTGGTGACAGGTCTGATGATTTCTCTGCTCTATTGGGGAAAGATTCTTCCTATTTTAATGATCGTGCCCCTGGGGGCCGCCGCCTGTATTTATTTCGCTGCCCATCAATCAAAGGAAACAAAAGAGGAGGTCCTCCACGTAAAGAATCCAGCCCTTCCTATGTTGGCGGTTTTTGTCGTCTGCATGGCTATTTTCTGCGCCTTCGAAGATTCCTTTGCCCTCTACGGCAGCTACGTAGGCCTTCGCAGTCAGACTCTGCTCCTCAGCAGAGACCTGGACAAAGTTTCTTTTTTAATCGGACCGATTATCTTTGGCAACTGGTGTGATCGAAAAGGTCCTTTCAGCGCCGCTATCTTTCTCACATTTTTGGCTGAAATCTCAGTCTGGTGTGCTGCCAATACGCAGAATTTTACAAGTCTCTTCATAACAGGGAGTTTACTTGTGCACCTGTGCACCTCCGGTTTTTTCGTGGTGCTCCCCGTCATCGTCCATACCCTTTTCGGCAAAAGCCACTTCTATCGCATGTACCCTGCCATGGCTTTAATCGCCGCCACAGCCTGGGTCAGCAGCAGACTGCTCTATCTGCGCAGCTGGTCACCGTCGACCAACCCTGGCAGTTTCCTGATCAGTCTCACTCTGCTGACCATCGTATCCGCCTTCTTCATCTATGTGGCCTGGAGACGCCGCCTGTCACTGGTCACAGAGGATCATCTGCAAAAGACCAGCTAAGGTTCACAATTGATATTTTTTCTTGATCCGCATCAGCTTTGCCTGGGTGATTCCCAAGGAGTCCGCCGCCTTACGCGTGGTTCCCTCCTTCTTCAGAGCATAAGAGATCAGTTTCTTTTCCTGCTCTTCTATCACCCGCTCAAAGTCGATTTTTCCGTCTCGACGAAATTTTCCTTTGGCGTCCAAAATATTGTCCTCGTAAATATTCTGGTTGAGCAGGGATTCGATATCTAAGCCTGTGATTAAGTTTTCCATGCTGCTGACGACCATTCGATGGACGGTGTTCTCCAACTCTCTTACGTTACCCGGCCAGTCATAACTCTGCAGGGCAGCGTATCCGTTCTCGTCGATCTCTTTCAATACGCCATACTTTTTATTATATCTGGACAAAAACTCTTTTGTCAGTACGTAGATATCCTCTTTACGATCTCGCAGCGGCGGCACATTGATTTTGCAGATGTTGAGCCGGTAGTAGAGGTCCTCTCGAAAGCGGTTTGTTTCGACCAGCTTCATCAAAGGAATGTTGTTAGCGCAGATCACCCGCACATTGACGTTGATCTGTTTGGTTCCGCCCACTCTGTAAAATTGATTTTCCTGCAGAACACGCAGCAGCTTAGACTGCATGGAAAGGGACAGCGTGCCTATCTCATCCAAGAATAAGATGCCATTGTTGGCAAGCTCAAAATATCCTTTTTTGCCACTGGACTGGGCACCCGTAAAGGCACCCGCCTCATATCCGAAGAATTCCGATTCTGCCAGGTTTTCCTGTATGGTCGCACAGTTTACTTTGATACACGGTTTGTCATTGCGCGCACTGTTCTTGTGAATCAGCTGCATGACCTTTTCTTTGCCGACGCCGGTCTCACCTTGAATGATGACATTACAGTCGTACTTTGAGATATTGATGATTTCTTCCAGCATGGCTTTCGTCACATGACTGGCGTAGATGAAATCATCCACCTGGCTGGTTTCAAATTGCGAAAAGACGCCTGCCATGCGCGCACTGTGATCTTGTCTGAAGGAATACTTGCTGTATAGCTGGTCCACCAAATCCAGTTCTCTTCTGACCTTTTTCAGAATGGAAATGGTAAAAGAAATCTCATCGGCCGAATACTGGTCCAAATCCACCGCATGAATCTTTTTGCGGATGCTCTCCGCCACAAGGATGCCTTTGATATATCCGTTGGCAAGTCCGGTGAAATAAACCGTCCCTCTGTTCTTGCACATGAAGATGCTCAGAGTCTCTGCGCCCAGTTTGTCGATGCAGTTAATCGCCAAATCCATCTGCCCAATGGTCTTGACGACTTCGATATAACTGTCCACCGGACTGCGGACGTCCACAAAGGCCACCTCATCGGCATATTCCATCAGCACCTGCCTCACCTCTTCCTCAGGAATGCAGCCGTAAGCCTCGTTGTCCATCACCATCAGCAAATGGCAGCGGCTCCCCAGCTTATCACGAATAGCGCCGCTGTACAGCATGGCCGTCAAAAGGTCTTTCCCTAAGATCGCGATGCTCATATCCTGCTCTACGCGGCGTGAGATCCCGTAAAAAGCGCCGCCTTCTTGCAAAGCAGTCAATATATAGCGAAGGTCTTCATCAAAGTGGCTGTCAAAATACATGGTGTCCTCGAAGACGATGGCATGGCCTTTGACGATCAGTTGTCCATAGTTAAAATCTACCTTTTCGATAGATTCTATATAGAGAGGTAACGCAGTCAGCGTTACCAGGCAGAGATATTCGTCGCCCACCTGATAGTCGCATGCCTCCGCCAGACGGCTGCCGATTTCTTCCACGCGGCCGTACAGCATTCCACCGCTGTCGGTGAAAGGATTGTGCAATTTTCCCCGCTTATCGATGATGTCCAAAATCCGTTGAATCACTTTCGATTCATCATATTCGCACTGGCTGCAGATTTGTTGAAAGCTATCCAGTTCAATGTGAATTCTCTCCACTCTGATTCTCGCTTCGTCAGGCGAAATTTTTCTGCTATTGTCTACTCTCCAGGCTGTCACAGGCACGGCTCCCCGCGGCTGCAGGACTCTTTGTACTCCAAAAGTATCTCTCATGGTCTATCCTCCATGTACTGATTCCGCTGCATTTATTTATCATATTCATTGTATCATCGTCTCGATTCGATTTCAATTCATTTCTGCAGAATTTGATGCGGTTTCGTTTCAACTTTTCTCAAAAAACGTTGAAATTCCGTCTTTTTCATGTTGGCACGACTTTTGCTCTATATATAAGCAAAGAAAAACAAATAGTAAAACTCATATAGATGAAAAGCGAGGAGGTGGCATCATGAAGACCTTGACAGAAAAAGAAATCAGAATCTTAGCCAGAAGGTTAAATCAGATTTACGATTTGCAGACTGCAAAAAGGCTCTCTCGGAAAGAACAGGTCGAAATGTACCAAGAACTGCTGTTAGTTTACAGCAACTATTTCGGACTGCATCTGGATTCCCATGATATTTCCTGCTTCTTAGCTGAAAACCTGCCAAGAATTGACAAGTTCTCAGCAGACCCGGCTGCATAGCAGCAAACTATTAAATAGCCATATTACTTATTCACAATTAAGTCATTTCTAAGGCAGACGAGGCATACCGAAAAAGGTATGCCTCGCCTGTTTTTTGTCCCATTTTTATTGACATTTTGCAAAATCTTCTTTATTGTATAGGTTAGATATTTTTGTAAGGGAGATCACGCATGAAAGAACTGAATTTTGCATTTAAACGAACCATCCCTATTTTGCTGGGTTATATCACCCTGGGCATCGCCTTCGGCATCCTGCTGCAGCAAGCCGGTTTCGGCTGGTTCTGGGCGCTCTTGACCAGCGTCTTCGTCTACGCCGGCTCCATGCAGTTCGTCATGGTGACTTTTTTAGGCGGCGGCATTTCTCTGCTGTCAGTCATTTTGATGACTTTGTCTGTGAACAGCCGGCACATGTTTTACGGTATTTCATTTATCGAACGATTTAAAACCATGGGAAAAGCCCGTCCCTATATGATTTTTTCGCTGACCGACGAGACCTACTCGCTGTTCTGCGGTACCACGTTTCCGTCTGGTTTGAATGAGAAGAAGACTATGGTTCTCATGTCTGCTATGAATCAGTGCTACTGGATTATCGGCAGCGTCACAGGCAATTTGATCGGCAACATCATTCCCTTTGACACCACTGGCATCGACTTTGCCATGACGGCGCTGTTCGTCGTCATCTTTACGGAACAGTGGCTTGCCGCCGACTCCCATATTCCAACCTATATCGGTCTTATTTCCGGCGTTCTCTGTCTGGTAATCTTCGGCCCTGGCAGTTTTGTTCTGCCGTCTCTGATTCTGGCTGTGGCATTGCTTTCTGGCTGGACCGTAAAGACAGAAAAAGCAGATGAGAAAAAACCGCGTGAAAAGGAGGCGAATGAAGAATGTCAGGAGTAACCCATACTTTGGTCATCGTCTTATTGGTGGCTTTGTTTACCTTCATTACCAGACTGTTTCCATTTGTCGTTTTCGGACGGAAAGGCGAACCTTCTAAAATGGTCCGACGACTGGGCGACCTTCTGCCTTTATCCGTCATCGCCATCTTGGTCATCTACTGTTTGAAGAATACGACCTTTGACGCACTGAGCGGCTTTGCGCCCCAGTTCATCGCTATAGCAGTGGTGGCATTGCTCCACGTGTGGCGCAGGAACAATTTGCTCAGCATTTTGGGAGGCACTGCCTGCTATATGGTGCTGGTGCAGTACGTGTTTGTATAAAGTGAAATCCCCGCACGGTACATGAATGCGGGGATTTCTGCGTAATTAAGGCTCTATTCTTCTTCCATCGGTGCGAGGTCTGGGCTGAAGATCAGCTTGCAGCCTGTAGCCGCCTGGATGTCTTCTTTTGTATAATCAGGGTGCAGCTCAGTGACAACGATGCCTTCCGGTGTCACCTCCATGACGCCCATCTC